>CAYRWN010000045.1:0-29150 GCA_964428045.1 uncultured Hydrogenophaga sp.
AGCGACGGACTGTTAATCCGCAGGTCCCTGGTTCGAGTCCAGGTCGGGGAGCCAAGAAACACGAGAGTCAGCAGGTTGGCGCCTGCTGACTTTTTTGCTTTCCGGGAGGTTGCGTTGCAGGCTTCACACCACCCTGGCGTGCAATACCTGCGAAGTCAGGGCTTTATCGCCCCTTGTCCTTTACCCCCGCCCGCGGCGGCAAGCCGGTGTGCTGGGTGAGGATGCGTCCCTTGACCGGCGCTTTCGCCTCAGTACCCGAGGAAGTCTTCCCCGCCCCACCCGGCTTCACCACCGCTGCCGCCCGCTCGCTGGGCTTGACGCTCACGGGCGTGCTGTTCTTGCGCCGCGCGCTCTGGTAACTGCCGTCGGTGACCGGCTGGAAGGTGGGGATCAAGTGGTGTTTGCCGTTGCCGATGAGGTCGGCGCGGCCCATGGTCTTGAGCGCTTCGCGCAACAGCGGCCAGTTGTTGGCGTCGTGGTAGCGCAGGAAGGCCTTGTGCAGCCGGCGGCGCTTCTCGCCGCGCACGATGTCCACGCGCTCGGCCCGCTCGTCCCTGTGTATGCCTTTGAGCGGGTTCAGGTTGCTGTGGTACATGGCCGTGGCGGTGGCCATGGGGCTGGGGTAGAAGGTCTGCACCTGGTCGGCGCGGAAGCCGTTCTTCTTCAGCCAGAGGGCGAGGTTCATCATGTCCTCGTCGCTCGTGCCGGGGTGCGCGGCAATGAAATACGGGATGAGGAACTGCTTCTTGCCCGCCTCTTCGCTGTACTTCTCGAACATCTGCTTGAACTTGTCGTAGCTGCCGATGCCGGGCTTCATCATCTTGGACAGCGGCCCGCCTTCGGTGTGCTCGGGCGCAATCTTGAGATAGCCGCCGACGTGGTGCTGCACCAGTTCCTTGACGTACTCCGGGCTCTTGACGGCCAGGTCGTAGCGCAGGCCGGAGCCGATCAGGACCTTCTTGATGCCCTTGAGCGCTCGCGCCCGGCGGTAGATCCTGATCAGCGGCTCGTGGTTGGTGGTGAGGTTCTGGCAGATGCCGGGGTAGACGCAGCTGGGCTTGCGGCAGGCCGCTTCGATGGCCGGGCTGCGGCAGCCCAGGCGGTACATGTTGGCGGTGGGACCGCCCAGGTCACTGATGACCCCCGTGAAGCCTTCGACCTTGTCGCGGATGTCCTCGACCTCCTTGATGATCGACTCTTCCGAGCGGCTCTGGATGATGCGGCCTTCGTGCTCGGTGATGGAGCAGAAGGTGCAGCCGCCGAAGCAGCCGCGCATGATGTTCACACTGAAGCGGATCATTTCCCAGGCTGGGATCTTGGTCGCGCCGTCGTGGCGGCCGTGTTCGTCGGCGTAGGCCGGGTGCGGGCTGCGGGCGTAGGGCAAATCGAAGGCGTAGTCCATCTCGGCCGTGGTCAGCGGGATGGGCGGCGGGTTGATCCACACGTCGCGCGCGGTCGCGCCTTCACCATGCGCCTGCACCAGCGCTCGGGCGTTGCCGGGGTTGGTTTCCAGATGCAGCACGCGGTTGGCGTGGGCGTAGAGCACGGCATCGCTCTTGACCTGCTCGTAGCTGGGCAGGCGGATCACGGTGCGTTCGCGCGGCAGCTTGGCCACGCCACCCGGGCCCTGCGGGCGGTGGATGGTGATGATTTTGACTGCGGGGTCGGCCGCCGGCGCGGCACCCTCTTCCTTCGAACAGCTCTGGCCCTGGGCCTGCGCCTGTTCGCTGGTGGTCAGGTAGGGGTTGATGTGGTCTTCGACATGCCCGGGCTGGTCGACCTCGGTCGAATCCAGCTCGATCCAGCCCTCGGCCGTCGGGTCGCCGGGGCGGCGCACAAAAGCGGTGCCGCGCACGTCGGTGATCTGCTCGATCGGTTCGCGCGCGGCGATGCGGTGCGCCACTTCCACCAAGGCGCGCTCGGCGTTGCCGTACAGCAGCAGGTCGCACTTGGCGTCCACCACGATGCTGCGGCGCACCTTGTCGCTCCAGTAGTCGTAGTGGGCGATACGGCGCAGGCTGCCTTCGATACCGCCCAAGACAATGGGCACGTCCCTGTAGGCCTCGCGGCAGCGCTGGCTGTAGACGATGGCGGCGCGGTCGGGGCGCTTGCCGCCCACGTCACCCGGCGTGTAGGCGTCGTCGCTGCGGATCTTCCGGTCGGCCGTGTACCGGTTGATCATGGAATCCATGTTGCCGGCGGTCACGCCCCAGAACAGGTTGGGCCTGCCCAGCGCCTTGAAGGGCTCGGCGCTCTGCCAGTCGGGCTGGGCGATGATGCCGACGCGAAAGCCCTGCGCTTCGAGCACGCGGCCGATCACGGCCATACCGAAGCTGGGGTGGTCCACATACGCGTCGCCCGTCACCAGAACGATGTCGCACGAATCCCAGCCGAGCTGCTCCATCTCTGCCCGGCTCATAGGCAGGAATGGCGCGACACCGAAGCGCTTGGCCCAGTACGGGCGGTAGCTGGTCAGCGGCTTGGCCTTGCGCGCGAAAAAGGAGACGTCGATGGGCGCGTTCATGGGGCACTTATGGGGTAATCCCCAAGTGTACGGTTTGCCCCCCGCCCCGCAGGTGTGTAAGGCTGATCGGCTCAGAGGTCTTTCTGCGCCGCCTCGATGTGGGCCTGGAAAACGGCCGGGTCGGCCAGGGCGTTGGCGTTCAGCAGCACGAGCTTGACGAGGAACAGCTCGGTTTTGTCGGGGCCGACCACGTCGATGGCGGTGGCCAGCCGGTCGTAGACCTGCTCCAGGCCGGGGACCGTCAGGGTGTTTGTCGTGGCGTTGTGGCTCATGTCAGTTGCTCCACCGCGCTGCGCGCGAACTGCGACGCATGAAACGGGGGTCCAATGGGAGTGCGGCGTCCGGCAAAGAGGTCGGTTCTCACTTGGCGTGAAGAACCCGTATGTCAGTTGGAGCCGCGGCCTCACGAGCACCCCGTACTGTCGCCTGGGGTTTTATGCCCCCGAGCACGCATCCTGGAGTTCGATGACGTGGGCCGCACGCCGAAGTCGCCGCGACAGGGAGGCGATCATGGGATTCCAGTCGCCCACCTTCACCAGGAACGGGAAGCGGTGTTCACGGATCGCGATCATGGTCACCGGGCCGGTGTTCTGTGCGACGTGCAGGCCGGTTTTTCCAGCAGCACCGGCAGCGGTCGCAGCGCCGCGATGTCCTGCAGTTGTGCGGCATGGCAGAAGTTGGGGCTGGCGATCAGCAGGCAGTCGACGTCGGCCGAACCCACCACTTCGGCGAGACTGGCGGCACGCTGGGCACCGGGTGCCAAGGCCAGACTGCCCTGGGCCATGCCGTCATCGGGCTCGAAGATGCGCGTCACCGAGGCACCGGGCAGCAAGGCGATGTTGCGCAAGTGCTCCTGGCCCATCATGCCGCAGCCGATGATGCCGTAACGAACCGAATTGCTCACGAGGCGGTCTCCAGACTGTCCGAAGGTTGGGTTTCAGAGGGGACTGGAGCGGCCGGATCTGCTCCGGCGTCCAGGCGGTATTGCTGGCACAGGTCCAGAAAGACCTGCAGTTGTGGATCGATGCCGGTTTCTTCACGCAACAGCTCGCCCACCACCGGTGCCATGGTTTCGGCCCGCCGTGCGTCCAGAAACAGGGCACGCCAGCGCCTCGCCAGCATGTCTTCGACGGTGATCGCCCATTCGTGGCGGGCGCTGTAGCGCACCATGGCTTCGGTCAGGCCCAAGCCAAGTTCACGGTCTGCACCCGGCAAGGTGCGCAGCGCCGTCTGATCGGTGCCGAACAGGTGGGCACCGGGTGCGTCGCGCAGGCTGTGCCGGATTTCGGTGCCGGACGGCGCACCGTGCAGCGGGTGCTTCGCGGTGTTCACGCCGGCCACGGGCGCCGGGCCCAGGTCGCCCCCGCTGCGCAGGCGCTGCATCACCTCGTCGGCCATGCTGCGGTAAGTGGTCCACTTGCCGCCGGTCACGGTCAGAAAACCCGGAGCCTCGCGCAAGATGGTGTGCTCGCGCGACATCTGGCTGGTGGCACCCCGTCCGCCCGCCCCCACCAGCGGTCGCAAGCCCACCCACACGCTGCGCACATCGGCCGACTGGAGATTCACGCCGAGCGAGCGGCGGGTCTGGCTGAACAGAAAGTCGAGTTCTTCAGGCATCGGAAGCGGTTCGCGCGGGGCGTCGGTGCGTGGCGTGTCGGTGGTACCGATCACGGTCGCACCGAGCCAGGGCACGGCGAACAGCACGCGCCCGTCGTCGGTGTGAGGAACCAGCACGGCTTCTTCCAGCGGCAGGGTCGCGCGCGACACCACCAGATGCACCCCCTGGCTGGGCTGCACCAGGGGGGCTGGTTCGGCCTGCGGCGACAGGGCGGCACGGCGCAGGCCGTCCACCCACACCCCGGTGGCATTCACCACACAACGGGCTTGCACGACCGCGCGGTGGCCGTCGATCGCATCGGTCAGCTCGATGCGCCAGCCGTCCGCATCCGGCGACAGCGCCTGGACTTCGGTGTGGTTGCGCACCCGGGCACCCGCCGCCTCTGCGGTGCGCGCCAGGGCCAGCGCCAGGCGGGCGTCTTCGAACTGTCCGTCCCAATACCGCACGCCCGTCCCCGGACCGCCGGCTCGACCCTCGGTGCCTGAGACCCACTCGGTGGCGCCCAGACTCAAACCGCCGGCGAGCCACTGGTACAACTTCAGTCCGATCGCGGTACCGGGCAAGGCCCAGCGGCGGCGCTCGGCCACCCGGAAAGCCAACGGCTGCGCCAGGTGTGGCGCTGTCCGCATGACCACCGCGCGCTCGTGCAAGGCCTCGCGCACCAGGCCCAACCGACCCTGTGCAAGGTAACGAACCCCGCCGTGCAACAGCTTGGTCGAGCGCGACGAGGTGCCACTGGCGAAGTCGCGCGCCTCCACCAGCAACACCCGGTAGCCTTCCAGCGCGGCTTGCACGGCCACGCCCAGGCCGGTGGCGCCGCCACCGACCACCAGCACATCGAAGGTGCAGGCATCCAGCTGGAAGATGGGTGAATGGTTCATATAAGATGATCAAACGAAACCAACTATCTGATACTTTGTTTTCGTTTTGGTGTTTATACCGCGAATCGATCCCGATCGCTTATCCTCGCTTACCCTCAATTCCTCAGCGTGGAGACCGCCACCCCATGGCACTCAACCCCCGGCAACTCGCGATCCTGCACGCCGTGCGCCAGCGGGGTCACCTCAAGACCGAGGACCTGGCCGAACAGTTCGGCGTGACCCTGCAGACCGCACGCCGCGACATCCACGCCCTCACCCGGGCGGGCGCACTCGCCCGTTTCCATGGGGGCGTGCGGTCCATCGACTCGAGCACCCGCAACAGCGCCTACGCCGAGCGGCAGCATGCCCAGGCGCAAGCCAAGCAACGCATCGCACGCACGGTGGCGGCGGCAGTGCCGACCGGCGCCAGCCTGTTCATGAACATCGGCACCACGGTGGAGGCGGTGGCCAGCGAACTGCTGCACCACGAAGGCCTGCGCGTCGTCACCAACAACCTGCACGTGGCGCGAACGCTGGCCACCAACCCCAACGCCGAGGTGCTGATCGCCGGGGGAACCGTGCGACACGAGGACCTGGGGGTGGTGGGCGAGGCGGCACTGGGTTTCATCCGCCAGTTCAAGGTCGACATCGGGCTGATCGGCATCAGCGGCATCGACGCCGACGGCACGCTGCGCGACTTCGACCTGCGCGAGGTGATGGTGGCGCGCGCCATCGTGGAATGCTCCCGCCAGGTGTGGCTGGTGGCCGATCACAGCAAGTTCGGACGGCCCGCCATGATCGAGATGGCCCCCTTGAAGGCGGTGAACACCCTCTTCACGGACACCCGGCCCGACGCCGCCTTCGAGCGCCTGCTGCGCGACCTGGACGTGCGTTGCGTGGTGGCCGACGACGACCCAGCCCGAAAGGAGACCCACCCTTGAACCCGCCCAGTTACCTGCTGGCCCTCGACCAGGGCACCTCCAGTTCCCGTGCCCTGGTGTTCCGCGACGATGGCAGCGTGCACAGCATGGCGCAACAGGAGTTTGCGCAGATCTTCCCGCAGCCGGGCTGGGTCGAACACGACCCCATCGCGATCTGGGCCAGCCAGCTGGCGACCGCGCGCGAGGCGCTGGGCCGGGGCGGGCTGTCGCCCCACGACATCCGGGCGGTGGGCATCACCAACCAGCGCGAAACGACGGTGCTGTGGGACCGCCGCACCGGCCTGCCGCTGCACAACGCGATCGTCTGGCAGGACCGCCGGACCGAGCCGCTGTGCCAGCAACTGCGCGAGCAAGGGCATGAGCCCCGCACACAGGCCCTCACCGGGCTGCGGCTGGACCCCTACTTCTCGGCCACGAAGCTGCGCTGGCTGCTGGACCACGTGCCCGGCGCCCGATCACGGGCCGAGGCCCGTGAGCTGGCCTTCGGCACGGTGGACAGCTGGCTGATCTGGCAGCTCACCGGCGGGCGGGCGCACGTCACCGACATCAGCAACGCCAGCCGCACGCTGCTGCTGAACATCCACACCGGCCAGTGGGACGACGAACTGCTGGCCCTGTTCGACATTCCGCGCGCCCTGCTGCCGCAGGTTCGCGCCTCGGCGTCGGACTTCGGTCGGGTGACGCCGGGACTGCTCGGTCCCGGCGACGCCGCGCTGCCCATCGGCGGCGTGGCTGGCGACCAGCAGTCGGCCCTGCTCGGCCAGGCCGGCCTGCGGCCGGGCGATGTGAAGAACACCTACGGCACCGGCTGCTTCATGCTCATGCACACCGGCCACCAGGCGCTGTCCAGTGCCAACGGGTTGATCACCACGTGTGCGGCCCAGCCCGACCAGCGCGCGGACGCGATGCCGGTGTACGCCCTCGAAGGCAGCGTGTTCATCGGCGGCGCCGTGGTGCAGTGGATGCGCGACGGGTTGCAGGCCATCGAGTCGAGCGCCGACATCGAAGACCTGGCCGCCAGCGTGCCCGACAGCGCGGGTGTGGTGCTGGTCCCGGCTTTTGCCGGCCTGGGAGCCCCCTACTGGCTGCCCAACGCGCGCGGGAGCATCCAGGGCCTGACCCGGGGCAGCACCATGGCCCACATCGCACGCGCTGCGCTGGAGAGCATCGCCCTGCAGAGCACCGTGCTGCTGCAGGCCATGCAGCGCGACGCGCAAACCGACCCGCAACTGCAGGTCAAGGCCCTGCGGGTGGATGGCGGCGCCTGCGCGAACAACCTGCTGATGCAGCTGCAGGCCGACCTGATGGGCCTGCCCGTGCTGCGCCCCAGAACCCTGGAAACGACCGCGCTGGGGGTTGCCCTGCTGGCCGGTCTGCAACAAGGGGTTTTCGCCAGCCCGGACGACCTGCGCGACCGCATGGCCATCGAGCGCACCTTCGAGCCCACCTGGAGCCGCGACCAGGCCCAGGCCAAGATGGCCGATTGGGAAGCGGCGGTGAACCGCAGCCGCTGACGTTCGGTTCACCCGCAGGGTCGTGCATCCCGTTACGGCTCTTACGGTGCCCGCCAGAATGTAAGCGGCCAGACCCCTAGCATGGGTGCTCTACTTTTGAAAGGAGCTGACCCATGGCACTGCACTTCGGAAAACGCGAAATCGAACCCGTCAAACCCCTGAACGCGGGCTCGCCCGCCCAGCGCTACGGCACCGCCACGGGCAGTGCCGCGACACCGCTTCAGACGCCCGCCCAGGCCGAGGCGGAACCGGTCACCAAGACCCCGACCACCAGCGCTCCCGTGCAGTCCGAAGGCGGCAGCAAGCTGACCGTGGGGCCCAACATCAAACTCAAGGGCGTGGAAATCACCGACTGCGACACGCTGTTCGTGGAAGGCCTGGTGGAAGCCACCATGGACTCGCGCGTGATCCAGATCGCCGAACAGGGGGCGTTCAAGGGATCGGCCGAGATCGACATCGCCGAGATCCATGGCGTGTTCGACGGCAACCTCACGGTGCGCCAGAAGCTGGTGATCTACGCCACCGGCAAAGTCACTGGCAAGATCCGTTACGGCAAGGTGGTGATCGAAGAAGGCGGCCAGCTCTCGGGCGACATCGAATGCACGGTCGCGCCCGCAGCGGCCCGGGCAACCGGCAAGCAGCCGGTGGCCCTGGCAGCCTGATCCCAGGCCTTCTGCACCCGTCTGTACGCGCCGCCGCGTCCTGTGCCGGCGGCGCTCATTTGCCCGCCTGCCGGCCGGCCCGTTATCCTCTGGGTATGTACGCCGGCTACTTCGGTCTCCAGCAGACCCCGTTTTCCATCGCGCCCGACCCGCACTACCTCTTCATGAGCGAGCGGCACCGCGAGGCGCTGGCGCATCTGCTCTATGGTGTTCAGGGCGGCGGCGGCTTCGTCCTGCTCACGGGCGAGATCGGCGCTGGCAAGACCACGGTCTGCCGCTGCTTCCTGGAGCAGATCCCCGACAACTGCCGGGTGGCCTACATCTTCAACCCCAAGCTCACCGTGTCCGACCTGCTCAAGTCGATCTGTCACGAGTTCGAGCTGGAGGTCCGGCACGAAGGCATCGGGCCCGCGACGATCAAGGACCACCTCGACCCGCTCAACGACTACCTGCTGCGCAGCCACGCGGCGGGTCAGCGCAACGTGCTCATCATCGACGAGGCGCAGAACCTCACGCCGCACGTGCTGGAGCAGTTGCGCCTGCTGACCAACCTGGAGACGAGCGAGCGCAAGCTGCTGCAGATCGTGCTGATCGGGCAGCCCGAGCTGCGCGCCGTGCTCGCGCGCCCCGAACTGGAGCAGCTGGCGCAACGCGTGATTGCGCGCTTTCACCTCGGTGCCCTGAGCGAAGCGGAAACGCGGCAGTACGTGCGCCACCGCATGGAGGTGGCCGGCCACAAAGGGCCCCTGCCCTTCAGCGACGCGGCGCTGGCCCGCGTCCACACGCTCACGGGCGGCGTGCCCCGGCGCATCAACCTGCTGTGCGATCGCGCCCTGCTCGGGGCCTACGCCACCCAGAGTCGCCAGATCGGCGCCTCCATGGTGGACAAGGCCGCCGGGGAAGTGTTCGACCAGCGCCCCGCCGGACACAAGACCACGGTTGGCCCACCGGCGCCGTGGCTGGCGCGCCGACCCTGGCTCACGCTGGGCATGGGCGCTCTGGCCGGTGCGGTGCTGGCGGGCCTGGTGGCCGTGTTCGTGTGGCCGCCGGGTACATCACCGGCGGTTGGGCTTGCACCGCCGGTCGCATCCACCCCGCCCGCAGAACCCGCCTCCCCCGTGCCCACCCAGCCCGTCACCTCGGCGACGGCGTCGGGCGATGACAGTGTGCCCGCCAGCGCCACCACAACCGCCCCGCCGCCCGCTTCCGGGAGCGAGGCCGCCTCCCCATCCCAGCCCCCGCTCCTCACGGCCTTCCCGGCGCCTGAGGATCTGCTGCGTTCCGACGCGGCCGCCTGGCGCGAGCTGGGCCCGCTCTGGGGCCTTACCCTGGGCGCGGGCGATCCCTGCACGCAGGCCTTGCAGAACCGCTTGCAGTGCTACAGCACCCAGCGCATGACCCTGACGGGACTGCGCCAGCTCGACCGGCCTGGCGTCCTCAGCCTGCAACTGCCCGGGCAAGGCCCTCGCCGGGCACTGGTCACCGCCATGACATCGGAAGCCGTGACCCTGCAGGCCGGTGATCGTCGCTGGCTGCTGCCGCTCACGGCCCTGGCCGATGTCTGGCGGGGCGACTACGCAACGCTGTGGCGCCAGCCCGAAGGCGTGCAAGGTCGCATCGGCTCGGGCACACAGGGCCAGGCGGGCCAATGGCTGGACCAGCGCCTGACGGAACTGCAGGCCCAGGGGAAGCTGGACGCCACAGCCTCCACCTTAGCGACCCGTCTGGCGGCTTTCCAGCGCTCCCAGGGCATCGAGGTCGACGGCAAGGCCGGTCCTGTGACTTTCATGCAGGTCAACCGGGTGACGGGTGTGGACGAACCCCGCCTCACCGCCCCCTGAACGCGGCCCGGCCATGTCCTACATCCTTGACGCACTCAAACGGGCCGAAGCCGAGCGCGGACGCGGGCAGGTGCCGGGCCTGCACAGCCAGAGCCCGTCCGCCCTGGCCACGCCGTCCGGCGAATGGCCGCCAAGGCACCGCGCCCTCACCGTGGCCACCGGGCTGGGGGCGCTGCTGGTGGTCGCGGGCTTGTCCGCCTGGTGGTGGGTGGACGGGCGCGCTCCCGCTCCGTCGCCAGACAACGCCCTGCCGGCCCCCGCTGCTGCGCCCACCCCGCAAGAGCGCCCGACAGCACCGCCCGTGGTCGCCGAAGCTCCCGCCGCAACCGCCGCGCCGGTGCTGCCCATCCTGGCCCCCGTTCCCCAGCCGGCACCGGTGGCGGTTGGCGAGCCGGCGGCATCAGGCGCAGGCCCGGCCAGCACCGGCAAACCCGCAACGGCCCCACAGGCCGACGCGAAAGCGGCCGCCCCGGCCAAGGGGGAAGTCCGCAGCTTCGCGGCGCTGCCCCCCGAAGTCCGCGCCCAACTGCCCCAGGTCAATGTGTCGGGCTCCACCTACTCCAGCAACCCGGTGCACCGCATGCTGATCGTCAACGGCCAGGTGCTCCAGGAAGGCGCCGAAATCGCCCCGGGACTGCAGCTGGAAACGATCGGCCCCCGCAGCGCCGTGCTCAACCACCGCGGCATGCGTTACAGCATCGGCTACTGATCGTGGCGATGGATCCAAGGAACCTGCGGTTGCGAGCAGCGGCGCGCCCGATCACCACACCTGGCCCCACGGGCAGGCGCACACACCGGGGACCGACGCCATGACCGCCCGCACCCCTGTGTTGCAGGTTCGGAACCTTGGCCTGGGCTGGCCGGGCCAGCCGCTGTTTCAGGCTCTGAGCTTCGATCTGCCCCCGGGCCTGAGCCTCGTGACCGGCGAAGATGGTTGCGGCAAGAGCACCTTGCTGCGCCTGCTGGCGGGCGAACAACCGGCCGACAGCGGGACCCTGCAACTGAATGGCCGCGCCCTCTTGCCGACTCACAGCGACTGGCGCTCCGACGTCTTCTGGATCGACCCGCAGACCCAGGCCCACGACGACATCAGCGCCAACCGCTTCTTCGAGAGCCTGCACCTTCGCCATCCCCGCTGCTCGGCCGAAGCCTTGTCCGAGCTGGCCGAGGGCTTCGGGTTGAACGCGCACCGGGACAAACCGCTGTACATGCTCTCGAGCGGCAGCAAACGCAAGGTGTGGCTCACGTCGGCCTTCGCCGCCGGCGCCGCGCTGACCCTGATCGACCAGCCCTTCGCCGCGCTGGACGGACCGGCCATGCGCTTCCTGCGCGAACTGCTGCAGGACGTGGCCGATCACCCCAGCCGGGCCTGGCTGATCGCCGACCACGCGGCGCCCGACGGTGTTCCGCTCGCGCAGACGGTCCTGCTGTCCCAGCCAGGCTCTTCATGACCTGGCCCCACGCAGACCTGGGCCTGTGGGTCAGCGACCGCCCAGCCCCATGGAACGCGAGATCACCTCTTTCATGATCTCGTTGGTGCCGCCGTAGATGCGCTGCACGCGCGCGTCGGCGTAGGCACGGGTGATGGGGTATTCCCACATGTAGCCGTAGCCGCCGTGCAGCTGCACGCATTCGTCCATCACCTTGCACTGCAGGTCGGAGCACCAGTACTTGGCCATGCTGGCGGTGGCCGTGTCGAGTTTGTCGATGTTCACCAGATCGCAGCACTTGTCGACGAACACGCGCGCCACCTGGACCTCGGTCTGCAGCTCGGCCAGGGTGTAACGGGTGTTCTGGTAGCTGCCCACGGCCTGGCCGAACACCTTGCGGTCCTTGACGTACCGCACCGTCCAGTCGATGGCGGCCTGGGCCGAGGCCACGGCGCCGATGGCGATCTGCAGCCGCTCCCAGGGCAGCTGTTCCATCAGGCAGATGAAGCCCCGACCTTCGAATGCTGCGCCGCCCAGCAGGTTCTCCGCCGGCACCTTCACGTTGTCGAAGAACAGTTCCGAGGTGTCCTGCGCCTTCATGCCCAGCTTCTTCAGACGCTTGCCTTTGCTGAAGCCTTCCATGCCGCGCTCGACCAGGAACAGGCTGGTGCCCTTGGCGCCTGCGGCCGGGTCGGTCTTGGCGACCACGATCACCAGGTCGGCGTGCCAGCCGTTGGTGATGAAGGTCTTGCTGCCGTTGAGCAGGTAGTGCGAGCCGTCGGCGCTCTTGATGGCCGTGGTCTTCACGCCCTGCAGGTCGCTGCCCGCCGCCGGCTCACTCATGGCGATGGCGCCCACCATTTCGCCGGTGGCCAGCAGCGGCAGGTACTTCTTTTTCTGCGCTTCGGTGCCGTAGTGCAGGATGTAGGGCGCCACGATCTCGCTGTGCAGGCCAAAGCCGATGCCGCTGGTGCCGGCCCGCGCGATTTCCTCCATCTGCGCCACCGAATACAGCTTGTCGGCCCCGGCGCCGCCGTAGGCCTCGGGCATGGTCATGCACAGGAAGCCGTTGGCTCCGGCCGACCGCCAGACCTCGCGGTCCACATAGCCCTGCTCTTCCCAGGTGTCGTGGAAGGGCACGACCTCTTTGTCGACAAAGCGGCGGAAGCTGTCGCGGAAGGCCTCGTGGTCGGCGTTGAAGAGCGTGCGGTCGATCATGGCTGTCACCTTTCGGACGAGTGAATGGATTTTTACAAAGCAGATGCTTGGCAAAAGTCTATACTGATCCGGTTGATCCGGCCACCGGGGCCGTTCCGCAGGAGACACCATGAGTGAAGCTTTCATCTACGACGCCATCCGCACGCCGCGCGGCAAGGGCAAAAAGGACGGCAGCCTGCACGAGGTCAAGCCGGTCAACCTGCTGGCCGGTCTGCTGAGCGAACTGCAGCGCCGCAACGACCTGGACACCGCCGCGGTGGACGACGTGGTCATGGGCGTGGTCTCGCCCATCGGCGAACAAGGGTCGGTCATTGCCAAGGTGGCGGCGCTCAAGGCCGGCTGGGACTGGCGCTGCGCGGGCGTGCAGCTCAACCGCTTCTGCGCCTCGGGCCTGGAGGCGGTGAACATGGCCGCCATGAAAGTCAAAAGCGGCTGGGAAGACCTGGTGGTGGCCGGCGGCGTGGAAAGCATGAGCCGCGTGCCCATCGGCTCGGACGGTGGCGCCTGGGCGCAGGACCCCGAGACCCACAGCGCCACCCTGTTCGTGCCGCAAGGCATCGGCGCCGACCTGATCGCCACCCTCAACGGCTTCTCCCGCCAGGACGTGGACGCCTTCGCCCTCGAATCGCAGAAACGCGCCGCTGCCGCCCGCGAAGCCGGACGTTTCGACCGCTCGGTCGTGCCGGTGAAAGACCCGATGGGCCTGACCATTCTCGACAAAGACGAGTTCATCAAGCCGAACACGACCCTGGAAGGCCTGGCCGGCCTCAGGCCCGCCTTCGAACAGCTGGGCGCCATGGGCTTCGACGCCGTGGCCCTGCAGCGCTACCCGCAGGTCGAGCGCATCCACCACGTGCACCACGCGGGCAATTCGTCGGGCATCGTGGACGGCGCGGCGGCCATCCTGATCGGCAGCGAAGCCGCCGGCAAAATGCACGGCTTCACGCCGCGCGCCCGCATCGTCTCGGTCGCCCTCTCGGGCGCCGACCCGACCATCATGCTCACCGGCCCCATGCCCGCCGCGCGCAAGGCACTGGCCAAGGCGTGCCTGAGCATCGACCAGATCGACCTGTTCGAGGTCAACGAGGCCTTTGCCGCCGTGCCCATGAAGTTCATGCAGGAGATGGGCGTGCCGCACGAGAAGGTCAACGTCAACGGCGGCGCCATCGCGCTGGGCCACCCGCTGGGCGCGACCGGCGCCATGATCCTGAACACCCTGGTCGACGAGTTGCACCGGACGGGCCAGCGCTACGGCCTCGCCACCCTTTGCGTCGGCGGCGGCATGGGCATCGCCACAGTCATCGAAAGGGTCTGAAGACCCACCCCCGCGCCGCGCTTTGCGCGTCACCCCCTACAAGGGGGCAACACCAGCGGTCCGGCAAAGCCGGTTCCGCGGTGTTTCTGGAACAGAACCCGTGGAGAACGAAATGATCACGCAAACCATCCGCTACGACCTCGCCAACGGCATTGCCACCATCACCTTCGACGAGCAAGGCTCGCCGGTCAACACCATGAGCCTGCAGTGGCAGGACGACCTGGACACCATCGCGGCGCAGGTGGTGAAAGACAAAGCCCAGCTCAAGGGCATCGTGCTGGCCTCGGCCAAGAGCACCTTCTTTGCTGGCGCCGACCTCAAGGGCGTGATGCGCTCGACCGAGGCCGACGGCCCGCGCGTGTTCCGCGAGATCGAACGCATCAAGAAGAACTTCCGCACCCTAGAAACCCAGGGCGTGCCGGTGGTGAGTTGCCTCAACGGCGCGGCGCTCGGCGGTGGCTGGGAAGTGGCCCTGGTCGGCCACCACCGCATCGCCGTGAACAACCCCAAGATCCAGTTCGGCCTGCCCGAGATCACCCTGGGTCTCATTCCTGGCGGTGGCGGCATCACCAAGATGACACGCGTGCTGGGTCTGATGGCTGCGCAGCCCTACATCCTGGAGAGCAAGCTGTTCGGCCCCGAGGAGGCGCTGAAGATCGGCGTGGTGCACGAACTGGTGGCCACGGCCGAAGAATTGATGCCGCGCGCGCTGGCCTTCATCGAGTCGGCACAAGGCAAGCCCGAGGCTGCCCAGCACGTCTGGGACCGCAAGGACTACAAGATGCCCGGCGGCACGCCGAGCAACCCCAAGGTCGCGGGCATGCTGAGCGTCGCGCCTGCGGTGCTCAAGCAAAAGACGCGCGGCCTCTACCCTGCGCCCGAAGCCGCGCTGGCCGCGATGGTCGAAGGCGCGATGGTGGACTTCGACACCGCCATGCGCGTGGAAAGCCGTTACCTGGCCGGGCTGATGACCGGAGGGGTGGCGCGCAACATGATCAACACCTTCTTCTTCAACCTGAACGCCATCAAGGGCGGCCAGTCGCGGCCGAAGGATGTGCCGAAGTACCAGCCGAAGAAGGTCGGCATCCTGGGCGCCGGCATGATGGGCTCGGGCATCGCCTATTCGCAGGCGACCAAGGGCATCGCCACCGTGCTCAAGGACGTGAGCATCGAGGCCGCCGAAAAGGGCAAGTCGTACACCACCAAACTCACGCAGAAGCGGGTCGACAAGGGGCAGATGAGCGCCGAGAAGCAGCAAGGCATCCTGGCCCTCATCACGCCCACCGCCAGCGCCGCCGACCTGCAGGGCTGCGACCTGATCATCGAGGCCGTGTTCGAGCAGCGCGAACTCAAGGCCATGGTGACGAAGGAAGCCGAGCCCATGCTGGCCCAGACACCCGAGTTCAGCGGCTTCTTCGCCAGCAACACCTCCACACTGCCGATCTCCGGTCTGGCCCAGGCCAGCGCGAAGCCGGCCAAGTTCGTCGGCATCCACTTCTTCAGCCCCGTGGACAAGATGAAGCTGGTGGAAATCATCCGCGGCAAGGCCACGGACGACGAGACCATCGCCCGCGCCTACGACTACGTGCAGGCCCTGGGCAAGCTGCCCATCGTCGTCAACGACTCGCGCGGTTTCTACACCAGCCGCACCTTCGGCACCTTCGTCATGGAAGGCGCGGCCATGCTGGGCGAAGGCATTCCGGCACCGGTGATCGAAAACGCCGCCATGCAGGCCGGCATGCCGGTCGGACCGCTGGCGGTGCTGGACGAGACCGCGCTGTCGCTGTCGGTGCACGTGCTGGAACAGACCCGCATCGACTTCCAGAAGGAAGGGAAGCCGTACGTGGCGACGCCGGGGGAGACCCTGGTCGAGCAGATGGTCAAGCAACACCGCCGCAGTGGCCGCGCAGCCGGCGGCGGCTTCTACGACTACCCCGAGGGCGGCAAGAAGCAGCTGTGGCCCCAGCTCAAGACGCTGTACGAAAACCCGGGCGTTGATTGGAACCTGCAGGACGTGAAAGACCGCCTGCTCTACCGCCAGGCCGTCGAGACCGCGCGCTGCCTGGCCGAAGGCGTGCTCACCAGCGTGCACGACGGCAACATCGGCTCCATCTTCGGCATCGGCTTCCCGGCCTGGACCGGGGGCGCGCTGCAGTTCATCTACGGCATGGGTATCGAGGCTTTCGAGCAGCGCTGCAGCGAACTGGCCGTGACATACGGCACCGGTTTCGCACTCAGCGACGCCGTCAAGTCAGCCATTCGCCAGCATCGCCCGACATACTGACTCCCCTGTTTTCACCACCCTCACCAGCACCCATGAAACGACTCGAAGGCAAGATCAGCATCGTCACCGGCGCGGCGCAAGGCATTGGCCTGGCCACCGCGCTCAAGTTCGCGCGCGAAGGCGCCACCGTCATCGTCTGCGACGTGAAACAGGCGGCGGTGGACGAGGCGGTGAAGCAGTGCCAGGCCGAGGGTGCCACAGCGGTCGGATTCGTCATGGACGTGACGCAGCGTGAGATGGTGGATGCCGTGGTTTCCCAGGTCAAAGAACGCTTCGGCCGCATCGACGTGCTGGTCAACAACGCCGGCATCACGAAGGACGCGCGCCTGCAGAAGATGACGCTGGAACAGTTCGACCAGGTGATCGACGTCAACCTGCGCGGTGTCTTCCACTGCGCCCAGGCGGTGGCCGATACCATGACGGCACAAGGCAGCGGCGTGATCCTCAACGCCTCCAGCGTGGTGGGCATCTACGGCAATTTCGGCCAGACCAACTACGCCGCGACCAAGTTCGGCGTGATCGGCTTCACCAAGACCTGGAGCCGCGAGCTCGGCCCCAAGGGTGTGCGCGTCAACGCCGTGGCACCCGGCTTCATCAGCACGCCCATCCTCAGCACCATCCCGGGCAAGGTGATCGAAGAGATGGGGCACCGCGTGCCGCTGCGCCGCCTGGGCCAGCCCGAAGAGATCGCCAACGTCTACGCCTTCCTGGCCAGCGACGAGGCCAGCTACGTCAACGGCGCGGTGCTCGAGGTCTCGGGTGGCATGACGGTCTGAACATGGCGCCGCAACCGCTGCACCCGGACATCGCGCTGCGCGCCCCGCAGCCCGGTGACATGGGCTGGGTCATCCAGCAGCACGGCGAGCTCTACTGGCGCGAGCATGGCTGGAACGCTGCGTTCGAGGCCCTGGTGGCAGACATCGTGGCCGACATGATGAAGCGGCACGATCCGGCCTGGGAACGCGGCTGGATCGCCGAGCGGCATGGAGAACGGGTCGGCTCGGCGTTCGTGGTGCGCAAGAGCGAAGGCGTGGCACAGCTGCGGCTGCTGATCCTCGCACCCAGCGTCCGGGGCCAGGGACTCGGCGGCCGGTTGGCGGACGAGTGCATCGCCTTCGCGCGCGAGAAAGGCTACCGCCGCATGGTGCTCTGGACCCACCGCAACCTGGAGGCGGCGCGCGCACTCTACGCGCGTCGGGGTTTTGCACGGGTGAACAGCGCCCCCCACCACAGCTACGGGCAGGACCTGATCGAGGAGCACTGGGAACTTGCGCTGTGACGCAGCGTTGCGCCTCAGGTGCCGACGCGCATCCGGGCAGAGCTCTGGTTCATCAAGCGCGCCTGGTTCCCGTAGGCCAGATGGGTGACTGCGGTCTCAGGCACCAGACGTCCCCGGTGGCGCACAAAGTCCGCATGGCTGTGGTGGCAGCCCAGGTCGCGCGGCGGGCGGCTGCGGGGGGCCAGAGGACTGAGCCGCTGCAGGGCATCGCCTTGGCCACCCCACGAACAGGTGCCATGGCGGTGTACGAAGTATCCGCCCGGCAGCCCGCGCTGCACGATCTCCGACATCACCGCGTCGAACAGCGGCGGGCCCATGGCGTAGGCATCCACCGTTTGCCATGATCCGCTCAGCCAGACCTCGGCGAGCGGATGGAAAAAAGGCATGCCGGCCAGGCGCGAGAAATCCGCATGCCGGCCAGGCGCGAGAAATCCCAGAGGCCGTGGGTCACCGGGGTTGGGTCCAGCTCGACCCAGTGCAGGCGGGCCGGAATGTGACAGACCCGCAGCAGGTGCAGCCAGAGTGTGGCCTTGAAGTAGCCGTCCCCGGCGCGCAGGGTGTGGAGCGCCTCTGGCCGGGTGCGCAGCATCGGATCGGAAACCTCGAACGGCAGCTGCGAGACACGATCAAACAGGGCCAACGCCTGTCCCAGAGGCTCGGCAACGCCGCCCGTCACGGCCCTGGCGAGCGCATGGAGACCCGGCGTCTCCAGGTGTACGCCCAGCGCGTTGCCTGGCCAGACCGCTGGCCGGTCGTCGCTGGGGCAGATTCTCCAGCGCTCACCTTTCATGCCACGCTTCCTCCATGCAATAGCCAAAACACGCTACACCTTGCAGCCCACCCCGACAACAGGTGATCGCATCCTCGGAAACTGGTTCAGCGTCGCCGGAGAGGAATTCCCTGGCGTCTGCAGACACAGACCGCACGGGACAGCCCCCTTCGGCGGGTACATCGATAATTCCAGCCATGTCCAACCCAACCCGCGCAGCACCCGATGGGCCGCCCAACCGGCCACGCTCCAGGACCGACCTGTTCCTCTCGTTCACCTGGCTGGCGCTGCAGGGTTTCGGTGGCGTGCTGGCCGTGGTACAGCGCGAACTGGTTGAGAAGAAGCGCTGGATCACGCGCGAGCAGTTTGTCGAAGACTGGGCCGTGGCGCAGATCCTGCCCGGCCCCAATGTGGTGAACCTCTCGCTCATGATCGGGGGGCGCCATTTCGGACTCCCCGGCGCCCTCGCGGCCCTGGCCGGCATGCTGGCCGCACCCCTGGTCATCGTGCTGCTGCTGGCCGCGCTCTACGGCACAGTGGCCGACCACCCCGCGGCGCAGGGCGCCCTGCGCGGCATGGGCGCCGTGGCGGCCGGCCTGATCACCGCCACCGGCATCAAGCTGGTTGCCGCGCTGGACAAAAACGCCATGGGCCTGGCGGTCTGCATCGCACTGGCCGTGGCGACCTTCGTGGCCATCGCCCTGCTGCGCTGGCCGCTGGCCTGGGTGCTGCTGGGCCTGGGTGGGAGCGCCTGCCTCTGGGCCTACCACGTGCTCGGGCGGGCAGAGGCGGCCCGGCCATGAGCATGACGCCCACACCGGACCAGTGGCTGGACCTGTTCACCCACTTCGCTTCGCTGTCGCTGCTGGCGGTGGGGGGGGCGATCACCACCGCGCCCGACATGCACCGCTACCTGGTGGCCGAACAGGGCTGGCTGAGCGACGCGCAGTTCAACTCGTCCATCGCCCTCTCGCAGGCCGCACCCGGACCCAACGTGCTGTTCGTCGCCCTGCTGGGCTGGAACGTGGGGCTGAACGCGGGTGGTGGCCCGGCGGCCGGTGCCGTGGCCTGGGGCATGGCCCTGCTGGGCGTGCTGGTGACCATGGTCGCCATCATGCTGCCTTCTTCCGTGCTGACCTACACCGCCACCCGCTGGGCGCACCGCCACCGCGAGTTGCGCGCCGTGCGCGCCTTCAAGACCGGCATGGCGCCCATCGTGATCGCTCTGCTGGTGGCCACCGGCTGGCTGCTGAGCGCCGTGCACGACCAGCCGGCGCGCGACTGGCCGCTGTGGCTGCTCACCGTCTGCGCCACCCTGCTGGTCTGGCGCACCAGGGTCCACATGCTGTGGCTGATCGGTACCGGCGCCCTGCTGGGCGGGCTGGGCTGGGTCTGAGCCGGTTCAGCGCGGGCTCTCGAAGAACACCGTGTTGGTGTAGTCGCTGATCTCGAAATAGACCTTCTTCTCGCCGTCGTCCGCCTGCATGTTCAGGTTTTCGTCGAGCACGCCGTAGCCATAGCGGTAGGCGCGGGGTTTGCCGTCGTCCGTGCCGAGCGCGGTGCTGATCTTGTCGACCTTGAGAAAGCGACGGACGATCTTGTCACCGGCGTAAACCTCCAGCACGCCGTTGGTGCCGGTCCAGTTCTGGATGTCGCGGCTGATCTGGTTCTGCTGCTCCTGGGTGCAGGCCGCCAGCACCGTGGCGCCCAGCACCACACAGGCCAGCGCAAGGCGGCGGGTGTTCGTGTTCCTCATTCAATCCTCCAGCAATGGTGGCAGGCATTGTGCCGCGCGTTCGCGCAGCACCGCGTCGGCCACCGGGTCCAGGCCCGTCGGCTCGGGGTTGATGATGACAACCCGCACACCGCGCTGGTGCACACCCAACACCAGGCCAGCGGCCGGGTACACCACTCCCGAGGTCCCGATCACCAGCATCAGCTCGCAGCGGTGCACGGCGGCCTCGGCCGCGGCCAGCGCGTCCGCCGGGAGGTGCTCCCCGAACCAGACCACCGCCGGGCGGCGCAGGTTGCCACAGATGGGACAGCGGGGCGGGCGCCCCTCCAGCAGGGCATGGACGCCACAGCAGGGTCGCGGCTCGTCCAGCCAGCGGTCTTTCAGAATGCTGCCGTGCAGCGCGATAGCGTCGTGGCCGCCAGCGCGCTGGTGCAAATCGTCCACGTTCTGGGTGATCAGGCTCAGCCGCCCCGGGTGGCGCAGTGCAAAGGCGGCGAGCGCGACATGCCCCGCGTTCGGATGGACGTGCGCGATGGCGCCGCGCCGGAACTGGTACCAGTCCCACACGCGCTGCGGGTGGAACCGAAATGCCGACTCGGTCGCCAGGTCCTGCGGGTTGAACTGCGCCCACAGGCCGGTCTGCGCGTCGCGAAAAGTCGGTACGCCGGACTCGGCGCTCATGCCGGCGCCGGTCAGCACCGCGATGTGGCGCGCCTCGCGGATCCACTGGCGCACCGTGCCGCTCATGGGCGACTCAGGCTGTGCGTTGACGAAGGGCCTCGTACAGGCAGACGCCGCTGGCCACCGACACGTTCAGGCTTTCCACCGCCCCGGCCATGGGGATGCCGACCAGTTCGTCGCAGGTCTTGCGCGTGAGCTGGCGCATGCCGTCGCCCTCGGCGCCCAGCACCAGGGCCACCGGCACCTTCAGGTCCACCTGGTACAGCGTCCTGGACGCATCGTCGCTGGTGCCGACGACCCAGATGTTGCGCTCCTTGAGTTCGTTCAGGGTGCGCGCCAGGTTGGTCACCATGAAGTACGGCATGGTCTCGGCCGCGCCGCTGGCCACCTTGGCCACCGTGGCGTTGATGCCTGCAGCGTGGTCCTTGGGGGCGATCACGGCGTGTGCGCCGGCGCCGTCGGCCACGCGCAGGCAGGCGCCCAGGTTGTGTGGGTCGGTGATGCCGTCCAGCACCAGCAGCAGCGGCGCTTTGCCGTCGGCCTCCAGGCCCTCCAGCAGCTCGTCGAGTGATCGCACCTGGGGCAGTTCCTGCACCCGCGCGGCCACACCCTGGTGGCCGTGACTGCCGGCCAGCTTGGCGATGCGCAGGCCATCGGCCTCGATCAGGCGCACGCCGGCTTCCTTGACGCGGTCAATGAACTGGCGCATGCGCGCGTCGCGCCGCGTGGGCTCGAAATAGATCTCGACAATGGATTGCGGCGCGGTCTTCAGACGCACGCCCACGGCGTGGAAGCCGAACAGCACTTTGGGGGAAGACATGAGCGGATTATCCCTTGCCCACCCACCCCGCCCGCTCGGGTTCGGCCCGCCCGGGCGGTCGCGCGCCCGGCTCAGGCCGGGGCGTCCGCCACTTCGCTGGCCCGTCCCGCTTCAATGGTGATGCGCCGTTCGCAGCGTGCCGCAATGCCACGGTCGTGGGTCACCAGCACCAGCGTGGTGCCCTGCTCGCGGTTGAGCTCGAACATCAGTTCCATCACCCGCTCGCCGGTTGCAAAGTCCAGGCTGCCGGTCGGCTCGTCGGCCAGCAGCACGGCCGGCTGCACCACAAAGGCCCGCGCCAGCGCCACACGCTGCTGCTCGCCGCCCGACAGCACCTTGGGGTAATGCCCCAGCCGTTCGGCCAGGCCCACGCGTTGCAGCATGGCGGTGGCGGCGGCGCGCGCATCGCGCCGGCCTGCCAGCTCCAGCGGCAGCATCACGTTCTCCAGCGCGGTCAGGTTGCCCAGCAGCTGGAAACTCTGGAAGACAAAACCCACCTTCTGAGCCCGCAGCGCGGCGCGCTGGTCCTCGTCCAGGGCAAACAGATCGGTACCACCCACATGAACTGTGCCGCGCGTGGGTGTATCCAAACCGGCGATGATGGACAGCAGCGTGCTCTTGCCCGATCCAGACGCACCCACGATGGCGGCGGTTTCCCCCCGGCGCAGGGTGAAGTCAATGTCGCGCAGAATGTCCAGGGTGCCGGTGGCGTCGCTCACCGACTTGAAGACGTGCTGCACCTCGATCATCGGCGCTGGGTTGGCTGCGGTCATGTAGATGTATGAACTGGAAGGATGAGACTTGGAACGACGTGACTTTAACGCCCTGTTCGCTTCGGCCCTGTGCATGGGGGCATACCCCAGCGCCTGGGCACAGGCCCGCAAAGAAGCCGTTGTGCTCATCGTCGGCGATTCGCTGAGCGCGGAATACGGGCTCAAGCGCGGCAGTGGCTGGGCCGCCCTGCTGCAGGAGCGCCTGACCCGCGAGAAGCAGCCTGTCCGGGTGGTGAACGCCAGCGTCAGTGGCGACACCACCTCGGGCGGCCGCTCGCGCCTGCAGGCCTTGCTCCAACAGCACCAGCCGGCCGTGGTGGTGATCGAGCTGGGCGGCAACGACGCCCTGCGCGGCCTGCCCCTGAACATGACGCGCGAGAACCTCACCGCCATGACCCGCGCCGCGCGCGCGGCCGGTGCCAAGGTGCTGCTGGTGGGCATGGAAATGCCCCCCAACTACGGTGCCAAATACGCACAGGAATTCCGCGAAGTGTTCAGCACCGTGGCCAAGGCCGAGAAGACGGGTCTGGTTCCCTTCTTCCTCAAGGGCGTGGCCGATGGACCGGAACCGCTGAAGTACTTCCAGAGCGACCGCATCCACCCCAACGAAGCCGCCCACCCGCTGATGCTCGCCAACGTCTGGCCCGAACTGCGCAAGCTGCTGCCCAGGTGATCGCAGCAAGGGCGCCCACGATAATGCCCGCATGCCTGTTCAAACCCTGCCCGCCTCCGAGGCACTGACGCGCCTGACCAGTTTCGACACGGTCATCGACGCCCGCACCGAAGACGAATACGCCCTCGACCACGTGCCCGGTGCGGTCAACTGGCCGACCCTCCACAACGCCGAGCGCATCACCATCGGCACGATGTACAAGCAGGTGAACCCGTTCGAGGCCAAGAAGCGTGGCGCAGCCCTGTCGGCCCGCAACATCGCAGCCCACATCGAACGCGAGGTGCTGGACAAACCCAAGGGTTGGAAACCGCTGGTGTACTGCTGGCGCGGCGGCAACCGCAGCGGTGCGCTGGCCACCATCCTGGGCGCCATCGGTTTCCAGGTCACCCTCATCGAGGGTGGCTACAAGGCCTGGCGCGCCGCGCTGGTGGACGACATCCCCCGACTGGCGCAACGGCTGCAGTACCGCGTGGTCTGCGGCCCCACCGGCAGCGGCAAGACCCGCCTGCTGCAGGCCCTCGCGGCACAGGGCGCCCAGGTGCTGGACCTGGAAGCCCTGGCCCAGCACCGCAGCTCGGTGCTGGGGCACATTCCTGGCGTGCCGCAGCCGAGCCAGAAGGCCTTTGACAGCCTGATCTGGAACGCACTGCAAGGCTTCGACCCGGCTCGCCCGGTGTACGTGGAGAGTGAAAGCAGGAAGGTGGGCAATGTGCGCGTGCCCGACGCCCTGATGGACGCCATGCGCGAAAGCCCCTGCATCGACCTGCAGCTGCCCGACGAAGAACGCGTGGCCTTGCTGCTGGAAGACTACGACTTCTTCGTGAAAGACCCGGCCTTTTTCTGCCAGCGGCTGGAGGCACTGACCGAACTGCGCGGCAAGGCCGTGGTCGGGGAATGGATCGCGAAAGTGCGCTCCGGGGCAACGCCGGAGGTGGTACTGGAACTGCTGACCGAGCACTACGACCCGATGTACGCCCAGTCGATCGAGCGCCATTTCAGGCAGTACGACAATGCCCTGCCCTGTGTGCTGGCAGACCGCTCGCCCGCAGCCGTGGCGGAAGTGGCCCGTGAACTGCTGACCGCTGGAGCGCTTTTGGCATAGCTCCCGGATTCAGCTCCCCGTTTTGCCGATTTTCTGCATGAGCATCAGCCGCTGCCGATGGCCGCATGCACCTCTCGCCAGCCGAACATCTTGACGCCGCTGCGCTCGTAGGTTTCGTCGCCACCATAAATCAGCCATGGCACCAGTGCCTCGTCTTCGGCCATGCGGGTGGCGCGTTGTCCGGCACGCACCGTGTCGCTCGTGATGGTTTGCCCGGACTTGATCTCGACCATCTGCAGCCGGTTGTCTTGCTCAAACATCAGGTCGGCTTCAAGGCCGTTGTTGTCCCGCCAGAAATACAGATCGGCCGGCTGGCCCCGGTTGCAACGGGCCTTGATGAATTCACCCACGACCCAGTTTTCAAACAGGGCACCGCGCAGTGGGTGCAAGGCCAGCACGTCTTCGCTGCGGATACCGAGCAGCCAGCAGGCCAGGCCGGTGTCCAGAAAATACAGCTTCGGCATCTTCACCAGCCGCTTGCCAAAGTTGCGAAAGTAAGGCGGCAGACGGTGGATGAGGTCACTCGATTCGAGCACCGCCAGCCAGCTTTTGGCGGTGTTGGCGGTGATGCCCGCTTCGCTCGCCAGCGCGGAGACGTTGAGCAGTTGCCCGACCCTGCCCGCGCACAGGCGCAGAAAGCGCTGAAAAGTGGGCAGGCTCTGGATGTTGAGCACCTGCCGGACATCCCGCTCCACATAGGTGGCGATGTAGCTGGCGAACCAGTCGCCGGGCTCCACCGGCTGGGTGTGCAAGGCCGGATAGCCACCTTTGAGCATCAGACCATCCAAAGACAGTTTGCGCTGCAAAACGGCGGGTATCTCAGGGGTGGCCAGTGGCAGCAAGCGCGTCATGCCCACCCGGCCGGCCAGTGACTGGGTCACGCCGGCCACCAGGCCAAACTGCTGCGACCCGGTGAGAATGAAGCGGCCGGGCCTGCGGTCGGCATCCACCATGCCTTGCAGGTGCGAGAAAAGATCGGGCCAGCGCTGCGCCTCGTCAAACACCGCACCTTGGCTGAAGCGGGCCAGAAAACCACGCGGGTCCTCCAAGGCAAAGGCGCGTTCTACAGGGTCTTCCAGGCTGACGTAGGGCTTGTCGGCAAACTCGGTACGCGCAAGCGTCGTCTTGCCCGATTGGCGTGGGCCGGTCATGGCCAGCACCGGAAACCTGGCCGCCAAGCGGTGGAGCGTCGGGGTGATAGATCGGGGCAGCATTTATACAAATCGATCAATTAAAAAAGTGAATTGTATAAGTTGCCTCGTTGGCCTATGAGCCTGACCTCGGCGACACCGGATGACGCAAATGGCCATGGGGACGTCCAGCAAATGCTTCAGCAGTGCGCTGGCAGCCCAGCACTGAAGCGGACGTCACCCTCAGCCCCAGCTGCGCGTCAACAGCTCGTCCAGCGCATCGGCAATGGCCTGGCCGTGTTCGCTCAGGCTGCCTACGCAGGGGCCCAACTGGTCGTTGGCCACGGACACCATGTCCAGCGGGTGCAGCACCAGCGTCTGCCCCCTGAGCTTGAACACCGGGTTCATGCGCGTGCCCGCCACGTTGGAACCCTTGGGCAAGGCAGAGCGCAGCACCAGCGGCACCACCACCCGGCGGCGGTAACCGTCAAACAGCGAAGACTGCACCACCACCACCATGGGCACCGTGCCCTGCATGGGGCCAGGGTTCAGGTGCACATCAAACTGCCCCATGAGCGCGGTCAGAGCGTGGAGTGCCCGTCGGCATAGGAACCCGCTGCATCGTGCAAGGCGTTCCAGTGGCTCACCGCCTGCTGCACCTGCTGGCGGTGCGACTGGCGGGCCAAACGCTCCGCCACCACATAGGCCTGCAACATCTCCTCCACCTTGGCCGACAGGTTGCCGCAATAAGCGCGCGACTCGCGCACCAACTCATCGTTGAGCGAGAGGTTCACCGGCTTCTTGAACGTTGAAGTGGGTACAGGCATGGCGGACGCTCCTTTCATGCGCATTCTATGCGCATGAATCTCTTGTCGCCCACCTGAATCCGCCATTGACTTCACAGGGCCGGGTCAAAAGGCTTGACCGAGGCCGTTGCCCATGCCAAAACCACAGACACCCCAGCTTCGGGCGCCAGGCTGTACCAAGCGCACACGGTAGACGTGAGCAGTACCTTTTCCTCCTGGAGGAAAAGTGGCCACTTGCCCATCAGAAACGCAGCCCGCCCTGCAGCACCCAGATACGGGCCTTGCTGGCTTTGAGCCGATCTCCCCGCCAAGCCAGACTGCCGTGTCTGGTGTCCCAGCGAACGCCCAGGGACGCCGGCATGTCACCCAGTGCGAAACCGGTGACCGTGATGCGCTGATTCACCGTCACCGGGTAGGCATACCCCAGACTCCCTTCTCGCCGAGCACCGTGCAGCACCAGGGCGGACTGGATCTGTCCTCGCGCACCCAGGGGATGGGAAAAACTAGCCCGCCATTCGGGTTCTATGCGCAGCTTGGCCGCCCGATCGGTGTAGCGCCCTCGAACGGCTGGCGCAAAGTTGATGTATCCGTCCGCATCGAACGTCACCGTGTCGGTGTCTATGGTCTTGTCTTCGCCCAGCACATGTCGAAGGCGGACCTTTGGCCCCAGTTCGCGCACTTCCAGTGACCACTGCAGCGAACCCGTTTCACCACCTCGCACGCCGGCATCCAGCGTCGCACCCCAGCCCAGGGGCTTGTCGGGCTGAACAAAGCTGCTGGTGCCGCCCAACTCGTCTTCACGGGTGCGCCCCTGCAAACCGAGGCGGCCAGCGGCGTCGTCGGTCAGCACACCGCCGGCCGTGATGGACTTGAAACGGTCGACAACGAAAGCTGTCGCGCCCACATGCCATTGAACGGGGCCCACCAGCGGTGCCGCCCTCACCTGGGCCGCCTCATGACGCCACGACAGGCCCCACCGGCGGTGCTGAACACTGCTCAAGGCGAACGGGTAAGCAGTGCCCGGCGATCCACTGTCCTGGTTCAGCCGCACGCCCGCCTGCACCCCGCTCCCGCGAACATGCGCTTCCTGCACCATGAAGGCCGACCATTCGGAAGCGCGCCGCCCTGGCGCCTCGGCAGACCGGCGCAGGTGGAGCGAGTTCCGCGCCCAGGAACGCGCTGAATCGGTGCCGCTTGCCGTGAGCGTTCGTTCATCGTCCAGCAGGTCGCCGTTGATCACGGCAGACAGCCGTGCCTGTTCCAGTTCCACGGCCCACAGCGGTTCCTTCGCTTGCGCGATCACTGCGAAAAGGCCCAGAAGAGGGGCGCACCAAAACCGGGATGAAAATGGCCTTCTTTCCATGGGCATGTCTTTCAAGCAGAAAAAAGGGGCTGGTTGCCCAGCCCCTTGCTCATTGGCCCTTTATTGGCCATTCGGCCTTCAGAACTGTTCGAAGGTACCGTCCGCGTATTCAATACGCTGCAAGTCCAGGTTGATACGCCCGACCAGCACGCCCGATCGGCGGATGGGCTGCCACTGAGCGCTCCCATGGCGTGGAATCGTGAAGGTCATTCCATCGTCGTTGCTCACCACCAGCGCGTTCGTGTCCGGTTGAGCGGCAAACCTCAGCAGGCGTCCATTCCAGAAGAATGTGCCCGCACCGGACCTGACGTCGGCGGCAGTCCGGCTAACGTCAAAGGTGAAGCCCATGGCCGGTCGGTTCCTGAGCAGGATGCGCCCGTCGAACGTGACTCGCAGGGGAGCCTGGGCGTCCGAGCTTGCATTGTGGGTGCTGAAGTTCGTCAGTCTCGCTGTGGCCGTACCATCGAGCAGCACACGGTAGCCGCTGGCTCCGTCCGCTTCGGACAGGCGCCCACGCAGCGTGATCACGGTGGGCAGGTAAACGGTTCGTGAGCTGTCAAAGGCAGGTTCAGCGGCGGTCGCGTTGCCCTGGAACCTGACACCCGGGGCCGAGACACTGACGTCCAGCGACATGGAGCCCAAGCCTGCTGTGGTGCCCATCACCGTTCCGCCACACCACAGGAAGGGTCGGTTTGTTCCAAAGGCAGGTGCATACCCGGTGGGGCAGGCGTCGTCGCCCACGTTGATGACGTCGTAGTAGCTTTGCGGAATGTCGGTCCTGCCGGCAAAGCTGCCACTGGTGATGGCCACCCTGGAAGCTTCCGTGCCGTCGGTCTTCATCAGCACCAAGGCCCCCGTCACGTTCAGGCTGGCGGTGGATGTCCCTTGGGCTGTCGAGATATTGAGCGTGGCATCCACCCGATCCAGCGTGGCATACACACCTGGCCCATGGCCCTTGAAGCCCGGCTTGAGCCTGCCGTTGAGGGCCACACCGGTCACATCACCGGTGGTGTC
This sequence comes from uncultured Hydrogenophaga sp., assembly GCA_964428045.1. Classification (GTDB taxonomy): domain Bacteria; phylum Pseudomonadota; class Gammaproteobacteria; order Burkholderiales; family Burkholderiaceae_C; genus Hydrogenophaga. Next base: position 28,353 of record CAYRWN010000045.1, read on the forward strand.
ACGGGTCATCGTGAGGGAGCCGAACACGGCAGAGCCCACGCGGGAGGTAGGCACCACCGTCAGACCGGTTCTGTCGTAAGTCTGCTGACGCACCTGGTGCACATATGCATAGTTACCACCTACCTGCGGAATCAAGATCAGCGAGTGGTAGTAGCCATAGCCGTCACCCCGACCGGGTACCAAGCGGCCGACGGTGCCGATGCCAAAGCAGGAAACCGCATTGGCATTGGCGGGTGTCACCTCGGCATCTGCAGCTGTGATGGTCCGGATGTCCTGCTGTCCGCCAGCGGTGGTGGTGAACGTAGCCAAGCCCATTTCACAACGGAACTGTGGCAGCCAGCTCATAGGCGCCGGGCTGCCGTCAAAACCTGTGGTCGCGACGCGCCCGAACGCATCACCAAAATTGCGACGGCGTTGTGTTGTGTCACCCGCCCTGAAGTCGCGGAACATTTGGTCCGCATCCAAGGTGAGAGCCACCAGTTTGATCTGCTCGTCATCGATGGGCTGAACGGCGGCTTGCAAGGCTTCGTCGATGCGGTTCCCAGCCAAGTCCAGATCGCCGGTGCCTTGGTCGTTGGAGAAGGCAAGCAGCGTGTTGCGCAGGTCCTGGAACAGTGCCCTGACGGCATCGATGCCAGCGGTCTGCCCGACCGGGACCGGCACTGCGGCCACTTCAGGGTTGAAGCTTTGGGTGCACTCGGTTGTCGTGCCGCACGCGGTTTGCAAGGCCTGAACAAAGTCGCGAGAAACCACAAAGCCGTCGGGACCCGAGGACGCTGCTTCGCGCAACTGCGTTAG
>CAYRWN010000046.1:0-28888 GCA_964428045.1 uncultured Hydrogenophaga sp.
CCTTTGGCACGCCGGGTCACTCGATTTGGCTACTTGTTCAGCGTAGCCCTAAAGCATCCGGCGCGCGTGCCTGATCCAGTGATGCGGAGGAACCGGCTTTGCCGGGCCACTCGCATCGCCTCCTGCGCAGACTTGGGCGGCCCGAAGTGACACCGGCTCTGACGGTGGCGTGGCCTGCAAGGCACGTCGCAGGCGGCGCGGGGGGTGTCATTTCTTCCTCATCAGGGTCGATTTCCCGAACAGGCTCTCGATCAGGTCCACCGCCAGCTCGGCGGTCTTGTTGCGCACGTCCAGCGCCGGGTTGAGTTCCATCACGTCCAGCGAAGCGAGCCGCCCGGTGTCGGCGATCATCTCCATGCACAGCTGCGCTTCGCGGTAGGTGGGGCCACCGGGCACGGTGGTGCCCACGCCCGGGGCGATCTCGGGGTCGAGAAAGTCCACGTCAAAGCTCACGTGCAGGTGGGCGTTGTCGTCCAGGCCCATCAGCGCCTGCTCCATGGTGTGACGCATGCCCATCTCGTCGATGTAGCGCATGTCGAACACCTCCAGCCCGGCTTCGTGCACCAGCCGCTTTTCGCCCGGATCCACGCTGCGGATGCCGATCTGGCGCACCACGCTGGCTTCGATGGCCGGGGTGGTACCGCCGATGCCGGTGAGCGCGGCCGGTCCCATGCCGCACAGCAGGGCCACCGGCATGCCGTGGATGTTGCCGCTGGGCGTGAGCGCGGCGGTGTTGAAGTCCGCGTGGGCGTCGAGCCAGAGCACGCGCAGCGCCTTGCCGGTCTCGCGGCAGTGGCGCGCCACCGCGCTGATCGATCCCAGCCCGAGGCAGTGGTCGCCGCCGAGCACGACGGGCATGCGGCCCTCGGTCAGCTCCGCATGCACCGCATCGTGCAGGGCGTTGTTCCACGCCGCCACTTCGGGCAGGTGGCGGTAGCCTTGCGTCGCAGGGTGCCAGGGGTTGGCCGGTCCGGTGATGTTGCCGCGGTCGAGCACCCGCAGGCCGTGGCTTTCGAGCACGGCCTGGATGCCCGCCACGCGCAGGGCCTCGGGCCCCATGGAGGCGCCACGCGTGCCGGCCCCGATGTCGGTCGGGGCGCCGATGAGACTGATGGTGGGGTGCATGCCCCTATTGTGGAGCGTGCTGCGGCTCTGACCGACAACCGATTGACCGATGGCCTCGCAGTGCGTTGCGGTCACCGGCTGATCGGCCTGTTTCGCTTGCGGTTGGAAGACCCGCTGCAGATGCGCAGTGACCTGCAGGGCAAGCCGGTCCGCCTGGGCCTGGCCATGACGGCCGGGTGCCTGCTCAAGCTCAGGCCCCAGAACCTGCTGATCAACCTGCCGCTGGCGGCGGCGGCCTGACCGGGTTCAGGCCCGCGGCAGTTCGATGTGGAAGGTGGCGCCCTGACCGGGCGCGCTTTCGGCGCGAATCTGGCCGCCCATGCGCTGCACCGCCTTGTGCACCAGCGCCAGCCCGATGCCGGTGCCCGGGATCTGATCCTGCCGGTGCAGGCGCTGGAACATGCCGAAGATGCGGTCGTGGTACTTCATGTCGAAGCCGATGCCCTGGTCGCTCACGCTCAGCCGCACGCGGTCGCCCTCGACATGGGCCTCGATGCGGATGTGCGGCGCCGCCTGGGCCGGCGTGAACTTCAGGGCGTTGTCCATCAGGTTGCGCAGCACGATGGCCAGCCCCTGGGGATTGGCCTGCACCGCCAGGTCGTCGGCGATCTGCACCGTCAGCTCCCCGCGGCGCGTTTCCAGCTCGTCGTGGAACGGTGCCGACACCGCCTGCACACTGGCCGACAGGTTCACCGGCTGCGCCAGCCCGGTCAGCTGCTGCAGGCGCGAATAGGCCAGCAGGTCGCTGACCAGTTGCGACATGTGCAGCGTCGCCTTCTGGATGCGCCGCAGGTATTCCCGCCCCTGCTCGTCCAGCTGGCTCGCGTGTTCCTCCAGCAGCAGCGAGCTGAAGCCCTCGATGCCGCGCAGCGGCGTGCGCAGGTCGTGCGAGGCCGAGTAGGTGAAGGCTTCGAGCTCGCGATTGACCGTCTGGAGCTGCCGCACACTGTCTTCCAGCTGGGCGGTGCGATCGGTCACCTTGGCTTCCAGTCCTTCGGTCAGCGCCTGGATCTTGGCTTCTGCCTCCACCCGCAGGCGGATGTTCACCAGCATCTGGGCAAACAGCTGCAGCAGGGTGGTCTCTTCCTCGCCGTAGTGGTGGACGTTGCGCACCGAATCCAGGCCCACAAACCCCAGGCAACGTTCGCCATGCATCAGTGGCAAAGCCATCAGGCTCCGGATGCCTTGCGGCTCCAGGAGGTCTCGCAGGCTGCCGGGAGGCAAGGCCCGCACGTCCGGGACGTGCATGGCCTGGCCCAGGCGGTGCTGCCCGATCCAGTCGGGGATCAGGGCGATCGGAATGTGCTGCAGGTTGTGGATCTCGGGGCTCACGCCTTCCCCGCACCACTCGTGGGTGTTGGAGGCGGTTTCGGCGGCCAGGTCGTAGTCGAACAGGTAGGCGCGGTCGGCGTCCACGAAGCGGCCCATGTCGCCCAGCGCCTCGTTGATCGCGTGGCCGGCCTCGTGCACCGGCAGGTTGATGAAGCGGTTGGCCAGGCTGAACAGCAGCAGCACGAAATCGTTCAGGCGCTCGCGTTCGCGCTGGGCCGTTCGACGCTCGGTCACGTCGCGCACCAGGAACATGCAGTGTCCGCTCTCGGCCAGCCAGGCCAGGCGGGCGTTGAAATCGCGCCGGCCCACGGGTAGGTCCAGGCTGTAGTCCATTTCCTGGGGCCCGTGTGTGCGCGCGCGGGCCATGGTCTCACGCTGCATCTGCACCATCTGCGGCGGCATCACCTCCGCGAAGCTGCGCCCCAGGAACTGATCGGGCTGGACATAAAGCCGGTCGGTCTGCCCGGCCTGGAAATGCACGAAGCGTTCCTGCGCGTCGACCACGAACAGCATGTCCTCCAGCACGTCGAACACCTGTTCGAGCATCGCGCCGCGCTCGCGGGCGGTGGCTTCGGTCTGTTTGAGGTCGGTGATGTCCAGGCACGAGCAGATGTAGCCGATGAAGCGGTTGTCGGCGTCGTACCGGGGGTAACTCTGCTCCAGCAGCCAGCGGTATTCGCCCGCCGCGTTGCGCAGCCGGAACTCGCTCGAATAGGACGCCCGCTCCTCACGCGCGCCCTCATACGCGCGCACCACATGCGCCAGATCGTCCGGGTGCACGTGGGTGGTCCATCCATCGCCCACCACGTCGTCCCGCGGTTGCCCGGTGAAGTCCAGCCAGCGCTGGTTCACCCAGTCGCAGACACCGTCGGCACCGCTGGTCCACAGCAGGGCTTCCGAAGCGTTGGTCAGAGTCTCCAGGCGCGCCAGGGTCTGCCGTTGCGCTTCTTCCAGCGCCTTGCGGTCGGAGATGTCGAACGTGGTGCCCGCCATGTAGGTGACGCGGCCGCTGGCGTCGCGCAGGCCGTTGCCGCGCGTGTCGAACCAGCGGTAGCGCCCCTGCGCATCGCGCGCGCGGAACTCCAGCTGGTAGTCGCCCTCGCCCTTGTAGAAGCGCAGGGTCACCATGCGCAGGCGCGGCAGGTCTTCCGGGTGGATGAGGTCCAGGAAGCGGTCGCCCAACTGGTCCTGCGGCGGCGAAGGGTGGCCCAGCGCCACGAAGAACTCGTCGCTGGGCGTGACAAAGCCTCGGCCAAAGTCCCATTCCCACACCTGGCCGTGCGACGCGGCGAGGCGGAAGCGCAGTTCGCTGCGCGCCAGCGCGCGCTGGTCCTGCTCCAGTTGCGTGACGTCGCGGAACATCAGCAGCAGGCGTGCCTGCCCGTCCACCATGACCCGCTCGGCGCTGTAGCGGACGTGGATTTCGGCGCCGTCCGGTCGCTGGCTCTGGCCCCGAACGTCCTGCACCTTCTCGCCCCTCTCCAGGGCTTCGAGCAGGTGCAGCCGGTTCCCGATCGAGCGCCAGAGCCCGAGTTCGATCGATGTGGCTCCGACCAACTGCTCACGCGGCCGACCGAACAGGGTGCAGAACGCGTCGTTGACCAGCAGCAGCCGGCCACTGTCCCAGTCGGCCAGCGACATGGCCTCGGGCGCTGCGAGAAAGACCGACTCGAACAGTTGCTGGGCCGCCAGGCGGCGGATCTCCGCCTCGTGGCGTTCGGTGATGTCGCGGTTGATCACCAGCGCGGTGGGCGCTTCGCCAGCGGTGGCCGACTCCAGGCAGGCCTGGGCCTCCCAGTGGCGTTCGCCCCGCGGGCCCTGGTAGGTGAAGTACAGGGTTTCGCCTTGTCCGGTGGCGAACACGCGCCCCAGGCAGGCCATCCACTGCGCGGCGATGTGGGGCGGCGTGCCGAATTCCGCGAAACTGCGGCCCAGCATGGCTTCGGGCCTGAGGCCACTGGCCGCCTCGACCGCCGGGTTGACATACAGCACCCGGCCGGCGCTGTCGCAGCGAACCACCACATCGGGCAGGTGGTCGCTGAGGGTCTGGAAATGCCGCTCGCTGCGCCGCCGCTGCTCGATTGCCTGGTCCAGGCGCCAGGCGCCGTAGGCCATGACGCCGACCACCAGCAGGCTCAGCGTCACGGCCAGGGGCAACTGCGCCGTCCATGCCGCCAGCACGCCTTCGACGGGCAAGGCGTACACCACGGCCAGTCGCCCGGCGGTTCCGTCCAGGCGCTGGTAGCCCACGATGCGTTCGACGCCGTCGATCACCGCCTTCGCCTGCAGGACCCCGTGAGTCCGCTGCTGCAAGGCACTGGCCACGTGACCGCGGAAGGTGTGGCCCTGTTCGCTCTGGACCAGCGGGTGGCGTGCCAGGACGGTGGTGGCGCCATCGGCTTCAATGCGAAACAGGCTCATGCTGCCGCCGGCGGGCAGACCCTCGGAAGCGAACCGGTCCAGCAAGGCCTGCCGGTCCAGCAGCAATTCGGTGGTCAGCCCCCCTTCTGCCGCAGGGGCGTTCCAGGACAAGGGAAGCACCCAGCGCCCGGCTTCCTGGCGAGCCAGCCCGGGCAGCCACTGGTCGGTGGGTTGCCCCGCCGAGTTCGGACCAGTGGTTCGAAGAACGAAAGGCAGCTGCAGCGCTTCCACCATGGGCCGGTGGTCGTCCAGCAGCTGGACACTGTCGAAGTTCGGCGAAAAGTACGCCAGCTCCATGCTGGCCCGCGCCACCCGCAGCGACTGCTGGAGTTCGGCCGCCAGGCGCTTGACTTCGCGTTGCGCCTGCGCCTCGGCCATGTCCAGCGCCGCCTGGCGCTGCGTCATCAGCAGGCCTAGGGCCAGCAGCAGAAACAGCCCGATGGCAACCCCCGACAGGACGCGCAGCCAGGCGCGCTGAGTCTCAGGCGCGGCGGACGCAGGCGGTGGGGTGGCGTTTGCCGGGGCGAGCGGTTCACCGGCCAGGGCGGCGTTGGAGGTGGGCGGCATGGGGTGTGGGGGCTGGCTGGCTTCCTTTTTCAGTCTAGCAGCGTGCCCTGGCGCTGAGCTTGCCATCAGCGCCGGAAAACCATGACATATTTGCCCGAACGGCCCGCCGCCGACGGAACCCCGGGTCGCGGCTACATGCTGCGGCGGTACTGACCACCCACCTCGAACAGCGCGCGGGTGATCTGGCCCAGCGAGCAGCAGCGCACCGCGTCCATCAGCACGGCGAACACGTTCTGGTTCTCGATCACGGCCCGCTGCAGGCGCGCCAGCTGCACCGGGGCCTCGGCGGCGTGGCGGGCATGGAAGTCGGCCAGCCGCTGCAGCTGGCTCTGCTTCTCTTCCTCGGTCGAACGCGCCAGCTCGATGGTCTCGGGCGTGGTGTCGCCGTGCGGGTTGCGGAAGGTGTTGACGCCGATGATGGGGTACTCGCCGGTGTGCTTGAGCATCTCGTAGTGCATGCTCTCTTCCTGTATCTTGCTGCGCTGGTAGCCGGTCTCCATGGCGCCCAGCACGCCGCCGCGCTCGGCGATCTTCTCGAACTCGGCCAGCACGGCTTCTTCCACCAGCTCGGTCAGCTCGTCGATGATGAACGCGCCCTGGTTCGGGTTCTCGTTCTTGGCCAGGCCCCACTCGCGGTTGATGATCAGCTGGATCGCCATGGCACGGCGCACCGAGTCTTCGGTCGGCGTGGTGATGGCCTCGTCGAAGGCGTTGGTGTGCAGGCTGTTGCAGTTGTCGTAGATCGCGATCAGCGCCTGCAGCGTGGTGCGGATGTCGTTGAACTGGATCTCCTGCGCGTGCAGGCTGCGGCCGCTGGTCTGGATGTGGTACTTGAGTTTCTGGCTGCGTTCGTTCGCGCCGTACTTCTCCTTCATGGCCACCGCCCAGATGCGGCGCGCGACGCGACCGAGCACGGTGTATTCCGGGTCCATGCCGTTGCTGAAGAAGAAGCTCAGGTTGGGCGCGAAGTCGTCGATGTGCATGCCGCGCGCCAGATAGGCTTCGACGAAGGTGAAGCCGTTGGACAGCGTGAAGGCGAGCTGGCTGATCGGGTTCGCGCCGGCCTCGGCGATGTGGTAGCCCGAGATCGAGACCGAGTAGAAGTTGCGCACGTCGTGGTGCACGAAGTACTCGGCGATGTCGCCCATCACCTTGAGCGAGAACTCGGTGGAGAAGATGCAGGTGTTCTGGCCCTGGTCTTCTTTCAGGATGTCGGCCTGCACCGTGCCGCGCACATTGGCCAGCACCCATTCGCGGATCTTGGCAGCCTCGGTATCGGTCGGCTCGCGGCCGTTCTCAGCCTTGAACTTGTCCAGGTTCTGGTCGATGGCGGTGTTCATGAACATCGCCAGGATCGACGGCGCGGGGCCGTTGATCGTCATGGACACCGAGGTGGTCGGGTTGCACAGGTCAAAGCCCGAATACAGCACCTTCATGTCGTCCAGCGTGGCCACGTTCACGCCGCTGTTGCCCACCTTGCCGTAGATGTCGGGGCGCAGGTCCGGGTCGTTGCCGTAGAGCGTGACCGAGTCGAAGGCGGTGGACAGGCGCTTGGCCGGCATGCCCTCGCTCACCAGCTTGAAGCGGCGGTTGGTGCGGAAGGGGTCGCCCTCACCGGCGAACATGCGCGTCGGGTCCTCGCCCTCGCGCTTGAAGGCGAAGGTGCCCGCCGTGTAGGGGAAACTGCCGGGCACGTTGTCCAGCATCAGCCACTTGAGGATCTCGCCGTGGTCTTCGTAGGGCGGCAGCGCCACCTTGCGGATGGTGGTGCCGGACAGCGACTTGGTGGTCAGCGCGGTGCGGATCTCCTTGTCGCGGATCTTGACCACGTACTCGTCGCCCGCGTAGGCCTTCTGCATGTCGGGCCACTGGGCCAGCAGCTTGCGCGCGGCCGGGTCCTGCTGCAGTTCGCGCGTCTGCGCCAGGTCGATGGCGGCTTCGGACGCCTTGGGACGGTCTGGCTTTCCTACGGCGAGCATCACGGCCGCGGCGCGCAGTTGCTGGATCTCGCGCGCCAGCTTCGCCTGTTCACGCGCCCGCTGCTTGTAGCCGCGCACGGTGTCCGAAATCTCGGCCAGGTAGCGGGTGCGGGCCGGCGGCACGATGGGGGTCTGGTTGGTGCTGTGGCGCACGGCCACCAGCGGCAGTCGGCCTTCGGCCAGCTTCAGGCCCTTTTCGATCAGGCGCGCCTTGAGCGCCTGGTACAGCGCGGTCACGCCGTCGTCGTTGAAGCGTGCGGCCATGGTGCCGAACACCGGCATCTGCTCAGTCGGTGTGGTGAAGGCTTCGCGGTTGCGTTGCACCTGCTTGGCCACGTCGCGCAGCGCGTCGGCCGCGCCCTTGCGGTCGAACTTGTTGATCGCCACGAACTCGGCGAAGTCCAGCATGTCGATTTTTTCGAGCTGGCTGGCGGCGCCGAACTCGGGCGTCATCACGTAAACGGGCAAGTCCACGTGCGGCACGATGGCGGCGTCGCCCTGGCCGATGCCCGAGGTCTCGACCACGATCAGGTCGAAACCCGCCACCTTGCAGGCGGCCACCACGTCGGGCAGGGCGGCGCTGATCTCGCTGCTGGTGTCGCGCGTGGCCAGGCTCCTCATATAGACGCGCTGCCGGTTGCCAGGTCCGCCGCCGGCGCCGGGCCGCCCCAAGCCGGCGGGCGCCCCCTCGGGGGGCAGCGAACCACGCGCAGCGGGGAGCGTGGGGGCCCACGGTCCGATCGCGTTCATGCGGATGCGGTCGCCCAGCAGGGCGCCGCCGCTCTTGCGGCGCGACGGGTCGATGGAGATCACGGCCACGCGCAGCGCATCGTCCTGGTCCAGCCGCAGGCGGCGGATCAGTTCGTCGGTGAGGCTGGATTTGCCCGCGCCGCCGGTGCCGGTGATGCCCAGCACGGGCACGGTCTTGCCGGCCGCTGCGGTGCGCACCGCCTCGACCAGGGCCGCATCGGCCTGGCCGTTCTCCAGCGCCGTGATCAGCTGCGCCAGCGCGCGCCAGTGCATCTCGCCATGGCCCTGGATGGCGTCGATGGTCTTGGGCGCGTAGGCGCTGATGTCGCGGTCGCAGCGCATGACCATCTCGCCGATCATCCCTTGCAGGCCCATGCGCTGACCGTCTTCGGGGCTGTAGATGCGACCCACGCCGTAGGCGTGCAGCTCGCGGATTTCGGCCGGCACGATCACGCCGCCGCCACCGCCAAAGACCTGGATGTGTTCGCCGCCGCGCTGGCGCAGCAGGTCCACCATGTACTTGAAGTACTCGACGTGGCCGCCCTGGTAGGAGCTGATGGCGATGCCCTGCACGTCTTCCTGCAGCGCGGCGGTGACCACTTCGTCCACCGAGCGGTTGTGGCCCAGGTGGATCACCTCGGCGCCCATGCCCTGCAGAATGCGCCGCATGATGTTGATGGCGGCGTCGTGGCCGTCGAACAGGCTGGCTGCGGTGACGAACCGCACCTTGTTCGTGGGGCGGTAGCTGGCCAGGGCCTTGAAGTCGGCGGACAGGTCGGTCATGGGTCTCTCTCTATCGTTCGGGGTGTGTTCAGGCGATGCGCAGGCCCTTGAGGGCCGGGTCTTCGGGGGGAAATCGCAGGTCCAGCGCTTTCAGGGTATCGCGCACGAGGGTGGCGATCATCAGGTTGCGGTGGGTCTTGGAGTTGGCGGGCACCACGGTCCAGGGCGCCCAGTCGGTGCTGGTGGCTTGCAGCAGGTCCTGGTAGGCCTGCTGGTACTGCGCCCACTGCTGGCGCACTTCCAGATCGCCCAGGCTGAACTTCCAGTGCTTGGTCACGTCGTCCACCCGCTCCTGCAGGCGCTCGCGCTGCTCGTCGAAGCCGATGTGCAGCAGGAACTTGAGCACCACCGTGCCGGTCTCGGCCAGCAGGCGCTCGAAGTCGTTGATGTGGCGAAAGCGCTGCTGTTGCTGCGCCGGTGTGATCCAGCCATTGACCACCGGCACCAGCACGTCTTCGTAGTGGCTGCGGTTGAAGACGGTGATGTGGCCGGCCGCCGGCACCTGCTGGTGGATGCGCCAGAGGTAGTCGTGCGCGCGCTCGGGTTCGGTGGGCGCCTTCCAGCCCACGGTGTGAACGCCCAGGGGGCTGGTCTGGCCGAACACGCCGCGGATGGTGCCGTCCTTGCCCGCCGTGTCGGTGCCTTGCAGGATCACCAGCAGCTTGTAGCGGCCATCGGCGTAGAAGACGTTCTGCAGCGCGTCGATCTCCTGCGCCAGCGCGAGGACCTGCGCCTGGTCTTCGGCTTTGTTGCCTCTGGAATACGGCTTGGCCGCCGGGTCCAGCGCTTTCAGGCCACCCGGCGCATCGGGGTCGAAGCGCCAGGGCCGCGCCCGGCCGTTGCCGGCCGCCTTCAGCGCCGCCACAGGAAAAGGCAGTTCCAGCCGGGATGCTTGCGACATGGACGGTCTCCGCGAAGCCGGTCGCTCGGAGCGCCGACAGGTTCTGATTGACGTTTACGTAAACGTTAATGCTAACCCGTTTGACCCGAAAAGTCAGCAGCGACCGCGCCCCCCGGCCGCGTGTGGACGAATCGGGGACTTCTACAATCCGTCAACACGTCCCGACCCGGAGCCCCGATGACCACTGTCCACGATCCCGAACGCAAACGCGCCCTGGTGCTTCGCCTCAAGCGGGTGGAAGGCCAATTGCGCGGTATCCAGAAGCTGATCGAGACCGATTCGGACTGCGAGAAAGTTGCCCAGCAACTGGCGGCGGCCCGCAAGGCGCTGGACAAGACCTTCTTCGCCATGGTCGGCTGCGTGATCGCCCAGGGCGATGTGCCGCCCGACGACGTGGCCGACATGCTCTCGCGGTTCTCGTGAAGCGGCGGGCTCGTTCATGAAACCGATCCAGCTGTTTGATGCCGCCTCCAGCACCTACACCTACGTGCTGTTCGATGTGAACACACGCGAGGCGCTGATCATCGACCCGGTGGACGAGCAGATCGAACGCGATCTGGACACCCTGCGGGAATACGGGCTCAAACCGGTCTGGGCGGTCGAAACCCACGCGCACGCCGATCACATCACCAGCGCGGGCAAGCTGGCCGAGCTGGCCGGCGCGCGCACGGCGGCACCGGCGGGCTGCGGCATCGGCACCGCCGCGGTGCAGCTGGCGCACGGCGACACTTTGCGCTTCGGTGGGGAGAATTTGCGGGTCTTGCACACGCCCGGGCACACCGCCGGCAGCATGAGCTTTGTCTGGCGCGACCACGTCTTCACCGGTGACACGCTGCTCATCAACGGTTGCGGCCGGACCGACTTCCAGTCGGGCAGCGCGGCGGACCTGTACCGCAGCCTGACGCAGGTGCTGTTTGCCTTGCCCGACGCGACCACCGTCTGGCCGGGGCATGACTACCACGGGCGCACGCACTCGACCATCGGGCACGAAAAAGCCACCAACGCCCGCGTGGCCGGCAAGACCGAGGCCGAGTTCGTCGCGATCATGGACGGGCTGAACCTGCCCAAGCCGCGCCGCATCGACGAAGCCGTGCCGGCCAACCTCACATCGGGCATCCGGCACGACGCCGACGGCGCCGAGCTCCTGCAGCCCCGGCCGGGCCAGGGCGGGTACGCCGGCGACGTGTCGCCCGAGCTGGCCTGGCAATGGGTGCAGGCGGGCGAGGCGGTGCTGGTGGACGTGCGCACCGACGCCGAGCGCGAATGGGTGGGTTTCGTGCCGGGCGCCCTGGGACTGGCCTGGAAGCAGTGGCCGGGCATGGCGCTGAACCCCGGTTTCGACGACGGCATCCGCCAGGCCGCGGCGGGCGGCCAGAAACTGGTGCTGCTGTGCCGCAGCGGGGTGCGCTCCATCGCCGCAGCCAGGCGCGCCACCGAGCTGGGTCTGCAGGCCTACAACATCCTCGAAGGTTTCGAGGGCGACCCGGACGGCCAGGCCCAGCGGGGCCATCGCGGCGGCTGGCGCCTGCGCGGTCTGCCCTGGCGCCAGAACTGACACACACGGGGTGCCTTTGTTGCGCGAGCGTGCCGCTCATCGGCGCAACGGCGCGAAACTTGAGAAAAAAGCGTCACAGACCCTGTCAGGCCTGACAGGGGGACATCCCCCCGGGGTGCATTCCTTTTTTCAATGGAATCTTCTTTTCTCAAAGGAGATTTCCATGGAAACGCTTGCCACGACCTGTGCCCGCCCACCCGTCAACCCCGCGATCTCCGCGCACCTGGCGGCCCGCATCCAGCGCGAATTCACCACCCGCTGGGACACGTTGTGGAGTGGTCGTTCGCTGCTGCACGGGCGCGAAGCCGGCCCCGATGCGGTGCGCCTGAACGGCAACGACTACCTGAGCCTGACCGGCCACCCCGACATCGTGCGGGCGCAGACCGAGGCCATCAAGACCGATGCCGAGTTCGTCATCCAGTCCAGTGTGTTCCTGCTTGACGAGCACCCGGCCCGTCGACTCGAATTCCGGCTGGCGAGTCTGCTGAGCAAGGAGGACGGGCTCGTCTGCCAGTCGGGCTACTCGGCCAATCTGGGGCTGCTGCAATCGATCGCCGACGAGCAGACCGTCGTGTACCTGGACAGCCTGGCCCACACCTCCCTGTGGGAAGGTGCCCGCCGTGCGGGGGCATCGGCCCACCCGTTCCGCCACAACGACCCGCAGCACCTGGACCGCATGATCGAGCGCCACGGGGCAGGGATCGTGGTGGTGGACTCGGTGTACAGCACGACAGGCGCCGTCTGTCCGCTCGAAGCGATGGTGGCGGTGTGCGAAAAGTGGGGTTGCATGATCGTGGTGGACGAATCGCACTCCTTGGGCACACACGGTCCGCAAGGCGCGGGCCTGTGCGTCGCGCTGGGGCTGAGCGAACGTGTGCACTTCATCACCGCCAGCCTGGCCAAGGCTTTTGCGGGTCGTGCGGGCTTTCTCACGGTGCCCACGGCCATGCGCAATTACGTGCTCAGCACCAGCTACCCGAACATGTTCAGTTCGTGCCTGTTGCCCCACGAGGTGGCCGCGCTGGACGCGACGCTGGACGTCATCCAGGGCAGCGATGCGCAACGCCAACGCCTGCACACGGTCACCCGGCGCATGCGCGAGCGGCTGACCGAACTGGGTTACCCGATCCACCAGGGCACCGAGCAGATCATTGCCCTGGAGTCTGGCACCGAACCGGCCACCATGGTGTTGCGCGACCTGCTGGAGGAGCGCGGGGTCTTCGGTGCGGTGTTCTGTGCGCCGGCCACGAGCCGCAACCGCACGCTGGTGCGCCTGACGATGAGCGCGGCATTGACCGATGCCGAGCTGGACCATGTGGCCGCTGTGGCGCAGGAGATCGCCCCGATGGTGCGACCCTGGGAGTGGCCGATCGCCCGTCGCGCCCGGGTGGCGGAAGCTCAGGCGTCCTGAACCGTGCGCAGGCCCTGTCCCTCCAGAAAGTTGCGGTAGGCATAGATGGCCTGGGGCAGGTCGTGCGGCTGCAGCTCGAACAGGGCTGCGGTCAGCAGTCCTTCGCCACCCAGATCGAAGGCGGGGGCGGTGCGGATCGGACCCTGCAGATGCAGCTGCTGGTGCAGTTCCACCCCAGGCAGCAGCTGCCCCGCCTGAATGGCGCGCACCACGTCCGGGCCCAGCCCTGCGGTGCTGGCCAGTTCGGTCAGTTCGTCCAGCGTTCCGGTGGGTTCGAGCTGCAGCCACTGGCACTGCCCCTGGGCGTCCAGTCCGAGCACGCCAAAGGGCTCGCCCAGCACCACGTATTCGATCCAGCGCTGCTGGGCCAGTTGCTGCAGGGCCCGGGTGACCACCGGCACCTGCAGCACCGACTGCTGGCTGGGCTGCAGCACGGCGCGCCAGAGGGTGTTGAGCCTGGGGTGGGGCGTGCACGCCAGCTTGTTCAGGGCCGTCAGCACACGGCCGGCGATGTCGGGGGCCTGCTTGGGAATGAACTGGTCGATCAGGCCGCTGTTGAACGCCTGGATGGCGATCCGTTCGTCGGCCTGCCCGGTCAGCAGGATGCGCGAACCGGGCCAGTCGAGCAGGGTGTTGAGCACCTTCAGGCCATCGGTGCCCGGCATGGCGTAGTCGACCACGCAGGTCTGCGCCAGCTGGTAGCGCGCCGGGTTGTTGGCCCAGTAGCGCAGGACCTGGGGCAGAAGCGGGTGGCCCTGGCGCCAGCGTTCCACCATCTGCAGTTGCAGGGCCGCGTCGGTTTCCCAGCGGGCGGGTTCATCGCGCATGCGTTCCAAAAAGGTGTGAGGGCGGGAATACAGTTCCACCTGCAGGTGCATGGGCATGACCATGCCCAGCATGTCCAGGTAGTCGATGTCGTCGTCCAGAAACAGGACGCTGCCGCCGCGATGGAACAAGGGCAGGTGAAAGGCCATGGCGAAATGGGGTGAGTGTTCAGGGGTGCGCGCCTGTGTCCAGGGGCAGGTCGATCATGAAAACCGTGCCTTCGCCCGGTTCGGAATGCACGCTGATCTGGCCGTGCACGGTTTCGACGACGTTCTTGCAGAAGGTCAGGCCCAGGCCGCTGCCAGCGCCGATCTGGGTGGAATAGAAGGGCTCGAAGACGCGGGCCTGCTTGTCGTGGGGAATGCCAATCCCCCGGTCGGACACCGCGATGCGCCCTCTGCCGTGGTGCAGGCCGACGTCGATGCGCAGGTCGCCCGGTTGGAGGGCGGTGCCGCCGGCCGCCAGGGCGTGCAAGGCATTCTTGATGAGGTTGGCCAGCACCTGGGCAAACAGCGGGCGCGAACCGACAAAACAGAAGTCCTGCTGCAGGTGCACCTGCACGCAGTCGCGCTCCCGCGAGGACCGGTAGGGATAGCCGGCGACGACCTCGTGCGCCAGGTCGGCCGCCATGATCGGCGAGCGTTCGCGGGGCAGGCGCAGCAGTTGGGCGTTCGAGATCTGGGTGTCGATCTGGCGGTTCATGCTGCGCACCAGACTCTGCAGGCGGGTGGCGAGCTCGTCCAGCTTCTTGCGTTTGCCTTCGGGCAGGTCGTTCTGGGCCAGGTTGCGCAGCACGTCCCCCATGAGGTTGACCGTGGCCAGAGGCGTGCGCAGCTCGTGCGCCATCACACCCATGGTGCTCAGGGTGTTGATCAGCCGGGTGCGGCGCAGGTTGGCGCTGGATGACCCCAGCAGAATGGCCGATACCCAGGCAAAGGCCAGCACCACCACCTGGTCCAGTCCCGTGGTGGTGTCGGGCGCCGGCGCAGGGCTGGGAGCCAGCAGGTAACCCAGTCCCAAGCCGGCCGCTGCGCCCACCGTTGCCAGTCGCCAGTCGGTCAGGTGGTAGTAGATGACGAGCATGCAGGCCACGCTGGAGAACCACACCGCATTGCCGCCGTTCATCCAGTACATCCAGGAAAAGAACAGGGGCAGTTGCAGCCAGCTGACGAGGCTGAAGGTCCAGCCGGTCAGCGGCGAGGCCAGGTCGCGGTTGATGCCATTGAGCAGCAGCGGAATGCCGAGGCAGGCCACCGCCATGCGCAGGGGCACGCTCTCGAAGGGCTGCGGCATGAGGTGGCCCCATATCCAGGCGAACGTCAGGTGCCCGGCGACCGTGAATGCACCCAGCCACTGCAGGCGTGCCCGGGATGGGTGCAAAATGGGTTCCAGCGGTGCGTGGACGATTTCGTCCACCAGCCAGCGCCAGAGTCTGGCGCGTGCACTGCGAACCCACATCCGGTCCATGGGCAATATGTTCTCCTTCAGCCATCGGCGCATGCGGTATCGCCATCCGGTGGGGTGCGCGACCCCAAGCGTGATTGTCCCAGTTTCACGGCGGAGCCGCGCATGACGCTGCCTGTCAACTTTGACAGCGTGAGCGTGGACGCCATCCTGGCCGACTGGGTGAGCGCCCTGACAGAACAAGGCGTGGAAGCGGTCGTGGTGCTGGGGCCCACCCCCTCGGGCGGTCGCGACGATCGCGAGGTGCTGGCGGTGCATCCGCCGCGTCTGCTCGGGCCCGCACAGGCGCTGGCCGAGAGCCGCGATTTTGGTGCTGGCTGGCGCGACAGCGACGCGCCGCTGGTCGCCTGGCAGGACATCTCCAAGTCCGCCTTTGCCGACCAGGCCGGTCGCTGGCGCCGCCTGTGGCTGGCCCATGGACACCAGACCCTGGTGCGGGTCGCCTTCACGCTGCCGGCCGGACGCGCCTTCGAGTGTTTTCTCTTCAGCCCGCGCGCCTTCGCCGACCGGGCCGAGGCGGCCACGCTGGCCTGGTCGGCCTTCAACGTCTGGCCCATGCTCAGGCGCGCGATTGCCGAGCAGCGGCTGAGCCTGAGCCCACGCGAGCAGGAGAGCCTGAACCTCGCCTTCGAAGGTCTCACCGCACGCGAAGCTGCGGTACTGATGGACTGTTCGGAGCGCACCGTCAACTACCACCTGGCCAACGCCATGGCCAAGCTGGAGACCGACAACAAGCTCTCGGCGGTTCAGCGCGCTTGCCGGATCGGGCTGATATAAGCCACCCCCGCGCCGCGCCGGTGGCGCCTCACCCCCTCCAGGGGGCGGCACTGGCGGGCCGGGAAACCCGGATCCGCGGTGCCCTGGGCCCAGGCTTGTCGCGCCGGAGCCGTCTCATTCCCCGTGCCTGCTGCGCGGCCGCAAGGCCCCGGTGCCGGCTTGGTCATAATCCCTGCATGAGTTTCCTGGCCCTGGACGTTGGCAACACCCGCCTGAAATGGGCGCTTTACGATGCACCGCAGGTCGGGGCCCGGCTGCTGGCCCACGGTGCGCAGTTCTTGGAGAACATCGAGAAACTGGCCGACGGCGATTGGGCCGGTTTGCCCAGCCCTCGCTGGGTGGTGGGCTGTGTGGTGGCGGGCGACGCCGTCAAGCGCCGCGTGCAAGAGCAGCTGGAGCTCTGGGACGTCAGCCCGCAGTGGGTGGTTTCCAGCAGCAGCGAAGCCGGGCTCATCAACGGCTACGACCACCCCGCCCGGCTCGGGTCGGACCGTTGGGTGGCCATGATCGGTGCGCGTCAGCGCTTGTTGTCCCAGGGCCCTGCGCGGCCCTGCGTGGTGGTGATGGTGGGCACGGCGGTGACCGTCGAAGCCATCGATGCGCAGGGCCGGTTCCTGGGGGGCATCATCCTGCCCGGCCACGGCATCATGCTGCGCGCGCTCGAATCGGGTACCGCCGGCCTGCACGTACCCACCGGGGAGGTGCGCGACTTTCCCACCAACACCAGCGACGCGCTCACCAGCGGCGGCACCTTTGCCATTGCGGGTGCGGTGCAGCGCATGGTCGACAACCTGCAGCGCCACAGCGGCGAACCACCGGCCGTGTTCATGACCGGCGGCGCGGGCTGGAAGATGGCGCCCAGCATGTCCACCCCCTGCGAACTGGTCGACAGTCTGATCTTCGACGGCCTGCTGGAAATCGCTAGCAAGAGATTGACCCCCCTGCGCGCCTGACGGCGCTTCCCCCATGCGGCGCGGGTGGACGCACCCAGCAGCCCGGCAAAGCCGGTTCTGCGGGTGCCCTGGACCAACTTCCCCTCCGGCGGGGCGTGCCTGCTTATAGGATGCGGTGGAACCGGCTTTGCCGGGCCACTCGCATCGCCCCCTTGGGGGGGTGACGCCGCAGGCGGCGCGGGGGGTCAGTCCAGTCCCCAGGGCAGCATCAGCGTCACGGTCAGCAGCTGGGCGAACTCCGGTTCGAACGCGTCGATGATGGCTTGCGGGTTGGGGCACAGGGCTTCGTCGGCGATCAGGCCGAACTGCACCCCTCCGCCGTAGCTGAGGATGGACACACCGATGCCCACGGTGCCGGTCTGTGGCACCCAGAAGATGGACTGTTCCAGCGTGGCACCACAGAGCCGCAGCTTCGTGGCGGGTCCGGGGACGTTGGTCATGACGGCGGTGGTCTTGCGGCCGAACAGCGCCAGCAGCGCATCCTGCGCGGGCTTGATGAGCAGCCCGGCCACCGACAGCAGGCCAAAGGTGAGCAGCGGCTGCAGGCTGCCCTTGAGATCGTGCATGCGCGCGCGCACCGCGTACACGCGCTCGATCGGATTCGTCACGCCGATCGGCAGCACCAGCGGTACCAGCCCGAAGCGGTTGCCCAGCTTCCAGGCATCCTCCATGGGGCGCAGGTTGATGGGCACCATGGCGCGGATCTCCTTGCCGCCGGTGTCCTCGCCCCGGGCGCGCAGGTACTGCCCCATGGCCCCGGCCACGCAGCTGAGCAGCACGTCGTTGACCGAACAGTTCAGCCCTTTGCCGATGGCCTTGACCTCTTCGAGGGGAATCGGTGCGCACCAGGCCACCCGCTTGCGCCCCACGGGCTGGCCCTTGAGCGAGGTGTGCGAGTCGTCGGGCATCAGCGCCAGGGCACCCAGGTCGCTGGCCAGCTGGCCGCCCGTGCGGGCGAGGTCCATGGCCTGACCCAGCGTGTCACCCAGGCTTTGCTGGGGCGTGCTCAGCGCCGCCAGGGACCGGGCTGCGCCACCGCCGGCCAGGTCCAGCGCGCGGGCGGCCAGGTCGCCGAAAGGGCGGATCACGGTGTCGGCCAGCCAGTCCTCGGCGGCTTCCAGGCCGACCCGGTGCGGCCCGTCGTGGCGCGCGCGGCGCGGCGGCCCGGCCCCGCCGTCGACCAGGCTCATCATCACGCTGATGAGCGCGATGCCGTCCGCGATGCAGTGGTGGATGCGCGCGATCAGGGCCGATCCACCCTCGTAGTGCTCGACCAGTTCGAAACTCCACAGCGGGTGCGCCGGGTTCAGCGGTTGCACGGCCAGTTGTGCGACCCGCTCCTGCAGCGCGACCTGTTCGCTCTGGCCGCGGGCACGTTCCAACGTGTGGGTGCACACATGCCGGTCCAGCCGGAAGTCGGGGTCGTCCAGCCAGTGCGCGCCCGCAGCGTCTTCGCGGGCCAATTGGACGAAGCGGCGGTAGCACAGCAAAGACGTCTGAACCCGCGCCTGCAGCGCCTCGAGCGTGATGCCCGGGCGCAACACCCACACCCCCACGATCATCATCAGGTTGGTGGGCGAGTCCATGCGCAGCCAGGCGGTGTCCACCTTGCTCATGCGTTCGCCTTCCAGGCCGAGCGAACTCGCCAGGCCGTGGCTCCAGTTCTCAAGACTCGGAGCTTCGCTGGCCGACGGGACGCCGGGCGGCTTGGCCTTGGAAATGCGCTGGACCATGGTGTCTCCTGGTCGCCCTGGACGGGCGCCTTCGCGGGTTGGGTGAGAAGGTCTATTTTGGCGGGGGACTGGCCCGATAAGATATTAGGCCAGTCCCTACACGCCGGCGTACCCCTTGCGCAGGCCCACCTTATCAGGAGAACCGCATGTCCAAACTCGATGCCCGTTTCGAAGCCGCCGTGGCCAACTCCAAAAAGCTCAGCGAACGCCCCGACAACAGCACGCTGCTGAAGATCTACGGCCTGTACAAGCAGGCCACCGTGGGCGACAACACCGAGAAGAAGCCGGGCTTTGCCGACATGGTCGGTCGCGCCAAGTGGGACGCCTGGAACCAGTGCAAGGGCACGTCAGCGGACGACGCCAAGCAGCAGTACATCGATCTGATCGAGTCGCTGTCCTGACCACCCCCGCCGCGCGGCGCGCGACCCTATCAAGGGGCAACGCGTGCGGCCCGGCGGAGCCGGTTTCACCACGTTCCGGATCAGACCTTTCGCGCCGGAACGGACACTGCATCGATGGCCTGGACGCCCACGCGTTCAGGCCTTTTTCTTTTTCGCGGCGGCTGGCTTCTGGCTGGCCAGCAGTTCGTCGAGGTTCTTCACGATCTCGCCTTCGATGCGGTCTTTGAACGCTCCGAGCAGAAAGCCGAGCTGGGCATCGAGCTCGAAGTGATCGCCCGAGACCTTGAGCGTGCCGCTCACGCCGGACCGGCTGAACCGCACCTCGTCGCAGTCGTCGCCTTCTTCGTAGATGCAGGCCATGTCGAAGTCGGCTTCGGCCTGCTCGGCCCATTGCCAGGCGATCTTGCGGGCACCGGTCAGGCCCAGCTGGTGTTTGCGTTGGATGTGGATCTGGGCCATGGGGGGTCTCCTGCGGGGCGCAACGGGTTTCAGGGGCTGCCGGATGCAACGGAAGGGGCCGCATCGGGCAGCAGGGCCTGCAGGGCGGCGCGGCGTTCGGTCGCGGGCTCGCGGGACAGGGCGCGTACCGCATCATAAAAGCGGACGAAATCGCGCCCCTGCATGTCGAACAGCCTCTCAAACGCCGGCACCCACTGGTCGTAGGCGGCCTGGGCGCCGAAGCTGGCGTTGTTGGCGCGTTCGACCCAGCCGTCGTAGCCGGCAAAGCCGTCCCAGCCGAGTTTGAGTGCTTCGTAGTCGCGCCGGAATTCGGCCATCACCGCCGCTTTGCGGGCGCGCCGGACCGGAATGTCCAGACCGGGCTCGGCGTACAGGTTCTGCAGTTTCTGGCGCGTGGCTGCGGTGAGCGCGCGGAAGCTGCGGCGCCGGCTGTCGAAGCGTTCGTATTCGTTGCGCGCCGACTCGCCCGCCCGGGCCAGCCAGCGCTGACCGCCCAGCCGCTCCACCGCGGTGGCGAACGACTCGTTGAAGGGCGTATCGTCTTTCACATACAGCACCTGGTGGGCCAGTTCGTGGAACACCAGGCGCGCGAGTTCGCCTTCCGGGTAGCCGATGAAGGTGTTGAGCAGGGGATCGCCGCCGGCCCAGTTCATCCAGCCCAGCGTGGAATAGGCGGGCACGGGGTAGACCGTCACTTCGAGGTTGTCGGGCAGGCTGGCCGCGAAGGCCTGCGCGTTGGCCTCGGCGTAGTAGCCGCGGTAGCCCACACAGCCGGCCACCGGGAAGCACCAGGTCTGCAGCGTGAGGGCGAACTCGGGCGCGGCCACCACGTTGTAGACCGCAGCGCGGCGTTTCAGGTCGGCGTAGCGGTGGTAGCTGGCGTTGTCCGGCAGAGCCAGTTCGGTGGAGGCAAAGTGGCGAATGCGTTGCGCCAGTGCCAGCCGGTCCTTCAACGGCGCCGGGGTCTGCGGGTCGTCGATCCAGTCCTGCACCGGTCGTGCCGCCTGCATGAGCTGGAGGTGTCCGCTGACCGATTGCCAGTAATAGCCCACGCCGGTGGTGGGGCCGGCGCACCCGCCAAGCGCCAGTGCGGTGGCGACGACGGCCAGCACGCGCCGAGGAACCGGCTTCGCCGGGCCTCTGGAGCGGTCCCCCCACAGGGGAGAAGACGCGAAGCGGCGCAGGGGGGTCACGCTTTCTCCACCTGCACCAGGCAGTCGTAAAACGTCGGCCCGCGGCCCAGGTCGGTCAGGCGCTGGCTGGTGACTTCGTTGACGTTGGTGCCATCAGGCCCCAGCTTGCGCCACCAGATGCCCAGGCCGTTGACCACGCCGGGGCGGGCGCGTCGGGACACCTCGGCCTTGCAGCGGTATTCGCCGCGCTGGTTGAAGACCCGCACCATCTGGCCGCTGGTGATGCCTCGCGTGGCCGCGTCGCCGGCGTGCATCTCCAGCAGCGGCGCGCCTTCGATGTCGCGCAGGCTTTTGACGTTCACGAAGCTGGAGTTGAGGAAGTTGCGCGCGGGTGGCGAAATCATCGCCAGTGGGTGTTCCGGGTCGCTGCCGGCGGCTTCGAAATTGGGCAGGTGGTCGGGCAGACCGTCCAGGCCCTGTGCGGCCAGGGCGGCGCTGAAAAACTCGCACTGGCCAGAAGGCGTGGGAAAGCCACCGTTGGCGAAAGGCGCTTCGGGCACCGGCAGGGTGGCCCAGCCCTGGTCCAGCAGCTTCTGAAAGTCCACCGCATCGCCCATCGCGGTGCGGCACAGGGTTTCATCGTCGTCGGCGAAGCAGGGGTCGTCAAAGCCCATGCGGCGGGCCAGTTCGCGGAACACGGTGGTGTTGGTCCGCGCCTGGCCCAGCGGCGCGATGGCCGGTCGGTTGAGCAGCACGTCGGTGTGGCCGTAGCTGGTGTGGATGTCCCAGTGCTCCAGCTGCGTGGTGGCCGGCAGGACGATGTCGGCGAAGTCTGCGGTGTCGGTCTGGAAGTGCTCCAGCACCACGGTGAACAGGTCCTCGCGTGCAAAGCCCCGCACCACCCGGCCCGACTCGGGCGCCACCGCCACGGGGTTGCTGTTGTAGACGATCAGCGCCTCGACTTTCGGGCCAAAACCGGGTGAGGTTTCGCGCAACAGGTCGTCGCCGATGGTGGACATGTTGATGGTGCGCGGTGCGCGTGCGGCCAGCAGGTCGGGCCGGTGCAGCGCCGCGCGGTTGACCGGGAAATGGCCCGAGGCCGACAGCAGCAGGCCGCCCGCGCGGTGGCGCCAGGCGCCCACCAGCGCCGGCAGGCAAGCCACGGCGCGCACCGCATTGCCGCCGCCGCGCACGCGCTGCATGCCGTAGTTCAGGCGGATGGCGGCGGGCTTTGTGCGGCCGTAGGCGTGCGCCAGGTCCACGATCTGCGGCAACGGCACGCCGCACACCTCGGCCGCGCGTTCGGGCGGCCATTGCAGGGCGCGTTCGCGCAGGGCGTCCCAGCCCAGGGTGTGGCGGGCGATGTAGTCGTGGTCCAGCCAGTCGTTGACGATCAGCTGGTGCATCAGCGCCAGCGCCAGCGCCGCGTCGGTGCCGGGGCGCAGCTGGATGTGCTCGTGGCATTTCTCTGCGGTCTCGCTGCGTCGCGGGTCGATGCAGACCAGGCGCGCGCCGTCGCGTTTGGCCTGCTGGGCCAGGCGCCAGAAATGCAGGTTGCTGGCGATCGAATTGCTGCCCCAGATCAGGATGAGCTTCGATTCGGCGAAGAACTCCAGCTTCATGCCCAGCTTGCCGCCCAGCGTGTGCACCAGGCCTTCGCCACCGGCGGCGGCGCAGATGGTGCGGTCCAGGCGCGAGGCCCCCAGCTGGTGGAAGAAGCGCGCGGCCATGCCCTCGCCCTGCACCAGCCCCATGGTGCCGGCGTAGCTGTACGGCAGGATGGCCTGCGGGTCGCGGGCCGCAATGGCCCTCAGCCGGGTGGCGATCTCATCCAGCGCCTCGTCCCAGCCGACGGGCGTGAACTGGCCGCTGCCCTTGGGGCCGCTGCGGCGCAGCGGCGTGAGGATGCGCTCGGGGTGGTAGGTGCGCTCGGTGTAGCGCGAGACCTTGGTGCACAGCGCGCCGTCGGTGTGGCGGTGCTCGGGGTTGCCGTGCACCCGCACGGCCACGCCGTTCTCGACCGTGGTGAGCAGGGCGCAGGTGTCGGGGCAGTCGTGCGGGCAGGCGCCGCGCACGGTCCGGCCAGGGTTCGTCGGTTCGGGGCCGCCGGAGGTCGGTTGTTGCATGGAGAACCCAGGGGTTGTGGCAGCTTGCCCGTGGTCGCCTTTCCGGGGGCGCACCACGGCAGTTTCGCAAAAGCATAGCAGGAGGCTGCGCACGCAGCGCCGTCAATGCGTGGCATCGGTCGGTCCATGTGAAGGGAGCCGCGCCCTGGACTTGCGGACTCCCTGCCGCGACGAAGCCGCTGGGCTTCCGCTTCGTGGGGCGGACCCCGCCGACCGAAGTCCGGCGCGTGCGCCGCTGAGTGCTGGCCTTTCCCCAACGGTTGAGGGGCTGCATGGGCGGAACAGGCGCACGGCGCCCGACTTGGGTAACATGAATCTTGGCCTGACGACCGGCGCTGGTGCGCCGAAGGGGCGGAACAACCCATGCAACTCATCGACTCCATCCTGACCCAGGCGGCCACCTTGGCCGCCGTGCGAAGAGACATCCACGCCCATCCCGAACTCTGTTTCGAAGAGGTGCGCACCGCCGACGTGGTGGCGCAGAAGCTGACCGAGTGGGGCATCCCGGTCACCCGTGGCCTGGGTACCACGGGTGTGGTGGGCATCGTGCAGGGGCGCGACGGGGGCGCCTGCGGCCGCGCCATCGGTCTGCGGGCCGACATGGACGCGCTGCCCATGACCGAGCTCAATACCTTCGGGCACGCCAGCCGGCACGCCGGCAAGATGCACGCCTGCGGCCACGACGGCCACACCGCGATGCTGCTGGCCGCCGCGCAGCACCTGGCGAAGCACCGGGACTTTGACGGCAGCGTCTACCTGATCTTCCAGCCGGCCGAAGAGGGCGGCGGCGGCGCGCGCGAGATGATCAGGGACGGCCTGTTCGACCAGTTCCCGATGGATGCGGTGTTCGGCATGCACAACTGGCCGGGCATGGCGGTCGGCTCGTTTGCCGCCAGCGCAGGCCCCGTCATGGCTTCGAGCAACGAGTTTCACATCACCATCCGCGGCAAGGGCGCGCACGCGGCGCTGCCGCACAACGGCATCGACCCGGTTCCGGTGGCCTGCCAGATGGTGCAGGCCTTCCAGACCATCATCACGCGCAACAAGAAGCCGGTGGACGCCGGCGTGATCAGCGTGACCATGATCCACACCGGCGAAGCCACCAACGTGGTGCCCGACAGTTGCGTGATCCAGGGCACGGTGCGCACCTTCACGTTTGAAGTGCTGGACCTGATCGAGCGGCGTATGCGCGAGATCGCCGAACACACGGCCGCCGCCTTCGGCGCCACGGTCGAATTCCGTTTCAAGCGCAACTATCCCCCCACCGTGAACCAACCGGCCGAAACCGCGTTCGCGCAACGGGTGCTCGCCGACATCGTGGGCGCCGACCGTGTTCTGGTCCAGGAGCCGACCATGGGGGCCGAGGACTTTGCCTACATGCTGCAGGCCAAGCCGGGCTGTTACCTGTTCATCGGCAACGGCGACGGCGCCCACCGCGCAGGCTACGAAGGGGGCGGACACGACGTGGGCCCCTGCATGCTGCACAACCCGCATTACGACTTCAACGACGATCTGATACCCCTGGGGGCCACCTTCTGGGTGCGCCTGGCCGAACAGTGGCTGGCGCAGGCGGGCCGCACGCAGGGCGCTGCATGATCGCGCCGACCGAAGCCTTCGCGCCCCACTACGCGCGGGCCCGGGTGATGTTCCTGGAAGGCGCTGCGGCAGCGGGCATGGCGATCCGCAGCCACAACCACCCGCTGCCCGGACGGGATGGCGAGACTTTGGCCATGGACGTCGCGCTCGATGGTCCGCCCGATGCCGAGCGCCTGCTGATCGTCAGCAGCGCCTGCCACGGGGTGGAGGGTTTCTGCGGCTCGGGCGTGCAGGTGTTCGCCACCCACGACACCGCGTGGCGAGCCCATGCGCGCGCTGCCGGGGTTTCGGTGCTCTACATCCACGCGATCAATCCGCACGGGTTTTCGTTCCAGCGGCGGGTGACCCACGAAAACGTGGACCTCAACCGCAACTTCCAGGACTTCGCCCGACCCCTGCCCGACAACCCGGCTTACGATGAACTGCAGCCGCTGTTGCTGCCCGAGGTTTGGCCGCCCGTGCCGGAGGTGGAATCGGCCATCGCGCTCTGGGTCGAGCTGCATGGGGAGGCGGCCTTCCAGGTGGCGGTTTCGCAGGGCCAGTACCGGCACGCCGATGGCCTGTTCTACGGCGGGCGGGCGCCCACCTGGAGCCACCAGACCTTGCGCGCCGTGTTGCGCCTGCATGCCGGGCGGGCCAGGCGGATCGGCTGGATCGACCTGCACACGGGACTGGGCCCCTGCGGCCTGGGCGAACGCATCTTCGCCTGTCGCGACGATGCGGCTGCCTTGCAGCGTGCGCGCGACTGGTGGGGGGCGGATGGTCTCGGAGCAGTGACGTCCATCTACGACGGAACCTCCAGTTCCGCGCTTCTGACAGGTCTGATGTGGAACGCGGTATACGAAGAATGTCCGCAGGCCGAGTACACCGGCATCCCACTGGAATACGGGACCCGGCCGTTTGCCGAGGTGCTGCAGGCCCTGCGGGCCGACCACTGGCTGCACCGCCATCCGCAGGCGTCCGAAGCCTTGCGCGAGGCGATCCGTCAGCAGGTGCGCGACGCCTTCTACGTGGATACCGACGACTGGCGTGCGCAGGTGGTGGTGCAGGCCCGTCAGGCCATGTACCAGGCCGCCGACGGGTTGAGCGGCTGAAGCCCGGCGGTTTCAGTTCTGCAGGGCCATGCGCGCGGACGCCACGTACAGGCGCTCCATCGCATCCAGCGGCTCGAAGGCGGCGGCCCGTTCGAGCAGCGCCGTGGCCCGGTCGATCGCGGCCTCTCCGTCCAGCATGACCCAGCCCTGGGCCACTTCGGCCAGGGTGATGGCCGAGTCCGGGTTCAGCGCCATCGCGCGGTCGTAGTGCGCCAGACCTTCGCCCTTGCGGGCCCCGTAGGTCATGCCCCCGATCAGCTCGCCCACCTTGTCGATGATTTCGGCGTGGAAGCTGCCCGCAGCCAGGTGGGCATCGGCGTGGTGGGGCGCAAGGGTCAGCGCGCGCTGAAGGGCCCGCTGGATCTGCCCGGCAAGCCCCAGAGCCAGCGCCTTGGTGACGCTGATGCCCTGGCTGTAGCGGCCCAGGGCGTAGGCCTGCCAGTACCAGGCGTTGGGGTTGTCGGGGTCGCTGGCTTGCTGCACGCGCGCCTGTTCGGCGGCGGCCTGCCAGCGCTGCAGCCGCACCGGTTCGTGGGCTTCGACGTAACTGGCGTGGATGCAGGCGGCCTTGTTGGCCAGGGTCAGCCCCGCGCCGCCCAGTCGCTGCCCGCAGCGCGCGGCGGCTTCGAATTCGCCGTTGTGGAACAGCAGCCAGCCTTCGGCCAGGCCCGGATCGGCCGGTGGCGGCTCGGCATCTCCGCGGTGCAGGCGCGCCCAGTGGGTCAGCAGGTTGTCCGACTGCAGATGGGGGCCGGCATGGCGGCAAGGCGTCCAGAGGCTCATGGCAAGGTTCTTCAGGCGGACTTCTGGTAGACGCCGGCCAGTTGCATCAGGTGCTGCCGCTGGCCCGATTCCAGGTAGGGCGCCAGCAGGTTGAGCACATGCTGTGCACCCCGCAGCAGGGCCTGCTGCGCGTTGTCGGGTTCCAGCGCATGGCGCGGATCGCGCACGTACTCGTAGCTCAGCCAGTAGGTCAGCACCAC
Source organism: uncultured Hydrogenophaga sp. (assembly GCA_964428045.1). GTDB lineage: Bacteria > Pseudomonadota > Gammaproteobacteria > Burkholderiales > Burkholderiaceae_C > Hydrogenophaga. The sequence continues at coordinate 26,369 of CAYRWN010000046.1, forward strand.
GACCATGCAGTTGGCGGTGGGCTCGACTTCGCGGGTGTCGATGTCCAGCGCGCCACTGCGGCTCATGCCCGAGAGCAAGGTCCGGATCGCCCGCGTCTTGTTCTTGAGCACACCCTGGAAGCGCGTTTCCAGCAGGCGGTTCTTGGACAGCAGGTCGTTGAGGTCGCGGTAGAGAAAACGGTACTCCCACAGAATCTCGAACAGCGAGTGCAGGAAGAACCAGGCGTCCTCCACATTGCGCACGCCGTCGGACGCCCCGAGCAGCTCGCTCAGCGCCTTTTCGTAGCGCTCGAACAGCGAGTTGATCAGCTCGTCCTTGGCCGGGTAGTGGTAGTACAGGTTGCCCGGGCTGATGCCCAGCTCGGCAGAAATCAGCGTCGTCGAGACGTTGGGCTCGCCAAACCGGTTGAACAGGTCCAGCGTGACCTCCAGGATCCGTTCGGCGGTGCGGCGCGGCGCTTTCTTGGCCATGGGGACTCAGGTGGCGGTGTGCAGCGGCTGCAGCCGGGCCTGCAATTCGTCCAGCGTGGCGTGCAGGCGTTGCGCCACCACGTTGGCGCTGGCCAGCGGACGCAGCAGATGCCGTTCGGGATCGTTCAGGGCCAGGGTGTCGATGCGCACGCCGTGGCGGGCCAGACGGGGAGCCAGTGCCTGCTGGTGCTCGCGCAGCATGGCGCGTGTCTGCTGGTAGGCGTGTTCGGCCAGCTCGCGGCGCTGGCGGTAGCTGAAGGTGTTGGCAAAAAACAGTTCGGCATCGCGCTGGTCCGGCTCGATCAGCACGATGTCAGTGTCCGGGTAGCTGCGCTCGTACTGCTTGAAGCCCAGTTCCAGCCGCGAATGGATCAGCGAGCGGAAGGTCTGGCTCATGACGGCCGGGAACCCACCCTCCACCAGCGAGGGGATGCGTTGCCGGCCACTGGCCGCCGGGTCGGCGTGGAAAGGCACCAGCGGGTTCAGGCACAGCAGCAGGTCCACCCCCTCGTCCAGGACCACGCTGGCGTGCAGGGTCTTTTTCAGCGCACCGTCCACATAGTGCTTGCCGTTGATGATCACCGGCGGGAAAAGGCCAGGCAGCGCCGCGCTGGCCTGGATGGCGCGCGAGATCGGGACGTGGTCCCAGCCCGGGCGGCCGAACGGTGCGGCGTCGCCGGTGTCCAGTTCGGTGGCAACCAGGGTCAGGCGCGCACCCAGCTTGCGGAAGTCGTTGCTGCGGCCAGGCTGGCTGAACAGGCGCTGGATCTGCTGGTGGATGCCTTCGTTGTCGAGCACGCCGGTGGGCAGTGCCGCACCCAGGCGCTCGAACGCCTGCGTGGCCGATTTGCCTTCCACCAGCCACGACCACAGCGCGGCGCCCAGGAGCTGCGGCAGGCGCTGCAGGCGTCCGCCGAACTCGTTCCAGGCCGGCTTGACCAGCCAGGCGGGATCGAAGGTGTGTTCGGTGGCGCGGTCTTCGATGAAGGCTTCGCAGAGCTGGCGCGGGCTCAGTCCATTGGCCAGGCCTGCCACGATGAATCCGCCGGCGGACACGCCCACATAGTGGTCGAAAGCGTTGAAGTCCAGGCCCTGGAGCGACTCGTCGAGTGCGCACAGGGCACCGATCTCATAGATGGCCCCCAGTGGGCCACCACCAGCCAGTGCCAGCGCGGTGCGAGGCTTCGCGGGGTGCGAGGAGGGGCGGGAGCGGCGCGTCATGGTGTCGAGTGTAGACCTCGGTGGCGGGGTGATCTGTTGCATTGCAGCACGGTCTCCAGACGGCACGACGGGGCGCCGTGCGCCCCGTTGCAGGTGTGTGGAAAGGCGGGCCCTTCAGGGCCGCCGCCGTCAGGCCGCCTTGGCGCGTCGCGCGGTCTTGCGTGCCGCAGGCGCCTTCTCGGCGGCCTTGGCCGGGGCTCTTCGCGCCGGTTTGGCGGCGGCCTTGCGGGCCGGCTTGGCCGCTGCGGCCAGAGGGCTCAACTGGTGCACCTGCTGGTTCAGGGCGTCGATGCGCTCCATCAGGGTCTCGATGTCGCGCGCCGTGGGCACGCCGAGCCTGCCCAGCGCCTTGGCCACGCGGTCCTCAAAAATGCTCTCCAGCTTGTCCCACTGGCCGGCTGCCTTGCTACCGATGTCGTTGGCCATGCTGCTCATGCGGCTGGTGGCTTCGTTGATGCGCTCTTCGGCCACCGCCTGGGTCTTGCGCTGGATCGACAGACCTTCCTTCACCAAGGTTTCGAAAGCCTTTCCACCCTCGGCCTGCGCCTTGGAGAAGGCGCCCAGTCCAGCCAGCCAGATTTGCTGGGCCGAATCCTTGATGGCGCCTGAGAGCGGGGATGCACCGGCAGCGGCGCTGGATGCGGTGGATTTCTGCACTTTCTTGACCATGGTCGAACTCCTGAAGAGGTGGGGGTGGGACGGTTGGCAGCAGCCAAAGCCGTGCCGTGAAATCAATGTACGGCGCGGCACCCGGCCGTGTGTAGGGTATCGCGACTAAGGCTACGCTGAACAAGTAGCCAAATCGAGTGACCCGGCGTGCCAAAGGGC
>CAYRWN010000047.1:0-28278 GCA_964428045.1 uncultured Hydrogenophaga sp.
CGCAGCGGAGTTCCCAGCGCCCAGCGCCAGCGAGTTCTCCGGCTTCAGGTCCTGTTCCGGCGTTCACCGGCGACACGTGCCCACCCCTGAAGACCCTGCCTCGGCGCGCCCGAGGGCGAGCCTTTGCCGCTGCGTGCCGAGCGGAATGCCCGGCGCCTTGATGGCCCGGTTCGGGCAGCAGGCCCAAACCGCCCGAACGGCGGGTGCTCAGCGTTCGTCGTAGCTCATCACCAGCCTGTCGGTGGTGGGGCGTGCCTGGCAGGACAGCACGAAACCCTTTTCGGTTTCCCAGGGTTCCAGCGTGAAGTTCTTGTCCATGGTCACTGCGCCTTCCATCACCTTGGCGCGGCAGGTGCAGCACACGCCACCCCTGCACGACCAGGGCAGGTCCAGGCCGGCGTTCAGGGCCACGTCCAGCACGTGTTCGTCCTTGTTCATCCACAGCGGGTGCGGCTTGCCGTCGAGCACCACGGTCAGTGCCACCTCGCCGCTCTCGCGCACCGCCGGGTGGCCCAGCACCGCGGCCTGGCGCTGCCCCGCCGGCAGGGCTTCCAGCGTCGGCGAGGTGAAGCGTTCGGTGTGGATGCGGTCGGGCCGCACACCGGCTTCCAGCAAGGCCTTCTCGGTCGATTCGATCATCGCCTCGGGGCCGCAGACAAAGACCTCGTCCATGCTGGCCACGGGCAGCAGCGCGTCGATGATCTGGCGCACCTTGTCGCCGTCGATGCGGCCTTCGAGCAGCGGCACTTCCAGCGCCTGGCGCGAGAGCACGTGGATCAGCGTGAGCCGGTCCGGGTAGCGGTCTTTGAGGTCCTGCAGCGCCTCGTTGAACATCACGCTGGCCATGCGGCGGTTGCCATACACCAGGGTGAACTTGGCGTCGGGCGACTCCTCCAGCGTGGTGGTCATGATCGACAGGATGGGGGTGATGCCCGATCCGGCTGCGAAACCCACGCGGTGGATGGCCCGCGGCTTGTGGATGGTGAAGCGCCCGTCCGGCGGCATCACGCGCACGGTGTCGCCGGCCTTGAGCTGCGTGGCGACCCAGTTGGAGAACACGCCACCTTCCACCGGGCGTATGCCCAACGTGACCTCGCCGTGCTTCGCCAGCCGGCTGCGCGGGCTGCTGATCGAGTAGCTGCGGCGCACGTCCTGCCCGCCGATGTCGGCGCGCAAGGTCAGGAACTGGCCGGGCTCAAAGGCGAAGGTCTCGCGCAAGGCGTCGGGAATGGCCAGCGAGACGGCGACCGCACCGGCCGCTTCCGGATCGACGCGGGCCACGGTGAGTTCATGGAAGCGGGGGGCGGCGGTGCTCATGGCGGCATCAGTACGGTTTGAAGTAATCGAAAGGTTCCAGGCAGTCCAGGCAGCGGTACAGCGCCTTGCAGGCCGTGGAGCCGAAGGGGGCCGTTTGCGTGGTGTTGTGCGAGCCGCATTGCGGGCAGGGCACATCCACCGGCTTGGCCGCATGGCGGCTGAACTGCAGCACCCCGGTGGCTGGTGGCGGCTGGCTGCCGCACTGCGGCGGCGCGATGCCGTAGGCGCGCAGCTTTTCCTTGGCGGCCTCGCTCATCCAGTCGGTGGTCCAGGCGGGCGAGAGCTGGGTCACCACCCGGCCTGGCAGGCCGGCGGCCCGCAGCGCGGCGACGATGTCGTCCTCGATCTGGCCCATGGCCGGGCAACCGCTGTAGGTGGGTGTGATGACCACCTCGGGCACGCCGTCGCTGCCCGCCCGCACCTCGCGCAGGATGCCCAGTTCGCTCAGGCTGATGACCGGAATCTCCGGGTCGGCCAGGTGGGCCACGGCCTGCGCGACCGCCTGCAGCGATGCCTCGGTCATCTCCATCACCAGACGGCGGTCGGGTGGGCGCGGGCCAGGCTCTGCATCTCGGCCAGCAGAAAGCCCAGGTGCTCCGAATGCACGCCCACATGGCCCTGCGCCACATAACCCTGGTGCGGCTGGTCGTGGCGCGTCAGCGTGGCCTCGGCCAGCGTCTCGTTCACGAGCAGGTTCCAGGGCTCGCGCAGCGCCGTGATGTCCACGCCGGAGCCATCCTGCGCCGCGGCGCGCTCGGCCGGGCCGGGCTGCCAGAAGGCCTCGCAATAGGGCAGCAGGTGGTCGACGGCGGCCTGGGCGCGGCGGTGCGACTCCTCGGTGCCGTCGCCGAAGCGCACCAGCCAGTCGCCGGCGTGCTGCAGGTGGTAGCGCACCTCCTTGAGCGACTTGGCCGCGATGCCGGCCAGCTGCGCATCCTTCGACGCCTGCAGCCGGTCCCAGACCAGCACCATCAGCGCGCTGACCAGGAAGTTGCGCGCGATGGTCACCGCGTAGTTGCGCTCGCTGACCGCATAGCCCACCAGCGGGCCGTGGTGCGGCAGTTCCATGAGCGTGTGGTTGCGGAACTCGGCGGTGTCGCGGAAGTAGGCCAGGGTGTCCTCGGTCACGCGGCCGTCTTGGCGCGCGCCCTGCAGGTGCGCGAAGCGCTGGGCCAGCGCCGGGTCGCCGTTGATCTGCTCGGCCGCGTGCTGGTAGAGCAGGCGCGCCTGGCCGATCAGGTCCAGGCTGTTGTTGGCCAGGGCCAGGTCCTCTTCGAGGATGGGGCCGTGGCCGCACCACTCGGCGTTGCGCTGGCCCAGCACCAGGGCGTTGTCGGCCAGGTGCAGCAAATAGTCGACCGGCGCCTTCATCACATGTGCCCCACTTTGTCCGGGATCTCGTAGAAGGTCGGGTGGCGGTAGACCTTGTCGGCCGCCGGATCGAAGAAGCTGTCCTTGCTGTCGGGCTCGCTGGCCGTGATGGCGGTCGACGGCACGACCCAGATGCTCACCCCCTCCTGGCGCCGCGTGTAGACGTCCCGCGCCATCTGCAACGCATGGCGCGCATCGCTGGCGTGCAGGCTGCCGCAGTGCTTGTGCTCCAGGCCCTGCCTGCTGCGCACGAACACTTCCCAGAGGGGCCATTCCTTCAAAGCGGGCGCGTTCATGCGGCCTCCTTCTGTTGACGTTGCTGCTGCTTGCGGGCATGGGCCAGCGCGGCCTCGCGCACCCAGGCGCCCTGTTCATGCGCCTTGACCCGGGTCGCCAGGCGCTCCTTGTTCATCGGCCCGTGGCCGTTGACGGTGGCCCAGAACTCGTCCCAGTCGATGGGGCCGTAGTCGTAGTGGCCGCGTGCTTCGTTCCACTTCAGGTCGGGGTCGGGCAGGGTCACGCCCAGCACCTGGGCCTGCGGCACGGTGGCGTCGATGAACTTCTGGCGCAGGTCGTCGTTGCTGATGCGCTTGATGCCCCAGCGCATGCCCTGCACGCTGTTGGGGCTGTCGGCGTCGGGCGGGCCGAACATGGCCAGACACTTCCACCAGGTGCGGTTGACCGCGTCCTGCACCATGGCCCTCTGCTCGGCCGTGCCCTGCATCATCACCAGCAGCGCCTCGTAGCCCTGGCGCTGGTGGAAGCTCTCTTCCTTGCAGACGCGGATCATCGCGCGTGCATACGGCCCGTAGCTGCAGCGGCACAGCGGGATCTGGTTCATGATCGCCGCGCCGTCGACCAGCCAGCCGATCACGCCCACATCGGCCCAGTTGAGCGTCGGGTAGTTGAAGATGGAGCTGTACTTGGCCTTGCCGGTGTGCAGCGCGTCCAGCATCTGGTCGCGGCTGGTGCCCAGGGTTTCGGCGGCGCTGTACAGGTAAAGGCCGTGTCCACCCTCGTCCTGCACCTTGGCGATCAGGATGGCCTTGCGTTTCAGGCTGGGGGCGCGGCTGATCCAGTTGCCCTCGGGCAGCATGCCGACGATCTCGCTGTGCGCGTGCTGGCTGATCTGGCGCACCAGGGTCTTGCGGTAGGCCTCGGGCATCCAGTCCCGCGGCTCGATCTTGCCGTCGGCGTCGATCACGGTGTCGAAATGCGCCTGCAGGGCGGCGTCTTCGGCGCGGATGGGCTTGGCACCGGTCTTGGGCTGGTCCTTGGCGTCACCGTCGGCGACAGAGAAAGACTGGGTGTACATGTGCGTCTCCTGCACCCCCTGAGGCGGGGTGGATGCGCAGTATAAAAAATTAACCGACCGATCGGTTGGTTAATTCGGTCCGCCCGGGTCGGGATTTACCCGTGGGTGCTGCCCGCCAGCAGGTCAGGTGCCACCGTTTTCCAGTGTCTGGGCCTTGCCGCGCCCACGCCCCAGCACATTCACCAGCAGCGGCAGCGCGGCGAGCAGTTCGGCTTTGAGCGTGTGTGGGGGGTTGACCACAAACATGCCACTGGCCGTCAGGCCCTGGCGCTCGTTGGGTCCCAGGTCTTTTTGGCCAATGTTCAGCGTGGCGTGCAGCCAGGGGCGCTTGGCGTTGTTGCACAGGGTCTTGAGGCGGCGCGGCAGGTCGTGCGCCTCGGCGCGCGGGATGATGGGGTACCAGACCAGGTAGGTGCCCGTGGGAAAGCGCTTGATGCATTCTTGTATGCAGGCACTCATTTTCGCGTAATCGCTCTTGAGTTCGTAACTCGGATCGATCAACACCAAGGCCCGTTTGGAGCCGGTGGCCGAGGGCGGCGGCGGCAGCAGGGGCTTGAGGCCTTCAAAGCCGTCCTGCTGCGCCACGGTGATCTGGCGTCCCGCCTCCAGCTGGCCGATGTTTGCCGTCAGCGTACGGCTGTCGGTGGGGTGGAGCTCGAACAGTCTGAGCCGGTCGCGCGATTCGGTCCGCATCAGCGATTGCATGACGAACGGCGAGCCCGGGTAGACGCGCAGGCTGCCGCTGGGGTTGAAGCCTTCGATCAGGTCCAGGTAGTCGTCCAGGGCGGGGCTGGACGCCCCCGGTGTGCCGCTGGCGGGGCGCAGAGCCGCCATCAGCTTGACGATGCCGTCGGCCGCCTCGCCGCCCTTTTCGGCGTAGTCACCGTCCAGCCGGTACAGACCGGCGCCCGCGTGGGTGTCCACCAGCGTGATCGCGGGCTCCTTGCGCATCAGATGCCGCAGGGCGGCGATCAGGATGGTGTGCTTGAGCACGTCGGCGTGGTTGCCGGCGTGGAAGGCGTGTCGGTAACTGAACATCCCGGGATGGTAGCGCCCGCACACCCGGGTTGCCATAAACTTGCCAGCCCTTGGCCGAATTTCGTACAATGGAGGGCTTCGCAGCGATTTTGTGGCTCCGCGGCGAAGCGCACACCACCACCTAAGAGGGTTCCGCCAGAGAACCACCGACCGTGGAAAAGAGCCCGCCAAACCCACTCTTTCCAAGAGAAAACTCATGACCAAAACGTTCAGCGCCAAACCCGCTGACGTGAAGCACGAGTGGTTTGTGATTGACGCCACCGACAAGGTTCTCGGACGGGTCGCCAGTGAAGTGGCCCTCCGTCTGCGCGGCAAGCACAAGGCCATTTACACGCCTCACGTCGATACCGGTGACTTCATCGTCATCATCAACGCAGCCAAGCTGCGCGTGACCGGTACCAAGTCCACCGACAAGGTTTATTACCGTCACTCGGGGTACCCGGGCGGCATCTACGCCACCAGCTACCGCGACATGCAGGCCAAGCACCCCGGCCGCGCACTCGAGAAGGCCGTCAAGGGCATGCTGCCCAAGGGTCCTCTGGGCTACGCCATGATCAAGAAGCTCAAGGTGTACGGCGGCGCCGAGCACCCGCACACCGCCCAACAGCCGCAAGTGCTGGACATCTAAGGAGCCGAGATGATTGGTGAATGGAACAATGGCACCGGCCGTCGCAAATCCAGCGTCGCCCGCGTGTTTCTGAAAAAAGGCACCGGCAAGATCACGGTCAATGGCAAGGACATCCAGGCCTACTTCGGCCGCGAGACCTCCATCATGATCGCCAAGCAGCCCCTGCTGCTGACGAACCATGCCGAGACCTTCGACATCCAGGTCAACGTCCACGGTGGTGGTGAATCCGGCCAGGCCGGCGCCGTCCGCCACGGCATCACCCGCGCCCTGATCGACTACGACGCAACGCTCAAGTCCGGCCTGTCGCAGGCTGGCTTCGTGACCCGCGATGCCCGCGAAGTCGAACGCAAGAAGGTCGGTCTGCGTTCCGCACGCCGCGCCAAGCAGTTCAGCAAGCGCTAAACCGCGTTGGCTTCTGCCGCAAAAGCCGCCTTCAAGTTCGCTTGGGGCGGTTTTTGTTTTCTGGGGCTGCTTCTGCTTGCAGTTCTTGCATGTTGAAAGGTTTTTGAGTGAGATTGCGCCTTTTGAAGCGACGGCTGACGGTCAGTGCACCGCGCATGTCCGTGCGCAGCGCACTGCCATGGACGGTGCGCTGGCTGCTCGGTGCGGTCCTGCTCGGCTTCTCGGGTGCGCTGGCGCTGTGGGCTTTCGAGTTCGGCAAAGACATCGCCGGACTGGACCGCAACGCCAAGCAAGAGCTGGCCCAGTTGCGTACGGAAGTGCAGCAGTTGCGCGCCGAACTGGTCAAGTCACAGTCGGTTTCGAACACATCCGAAAGCCTGTTGATGGCCGAAAAGGCGGCCCAGGAGCAGCTGATGCTGCAGATCCGTCAGCTGGAAACCGACAACCAGCTCCTGCGCAGCGACCTGGGCTTTTTCGAGCGGCTGATCCCGGGGACCGGCAGCGACGCACTGAGCATCCGTGGCCTGCAGGTCGAGCGCGTGGCCGAAGGCCAGATCAAGTGGCAGGTGCTCATCATCCAGGCCCTGAAGAACGCTCCGGACTTCAAGGGCACGCTGGAGCTGGCCCTGGTGGGCACGCTGGACGGCAAACCCTGGTCGCTGAGCGCCACGCCCACGGCGCAGCCGGTGCTGGTCCGCAGCTATCTGCGGCAGGAGGGTCTCGTGGACGTGCCCGCGCAGGCCGTGGTAAAAACCGTGACGGCGAGAATCCTGCAAGGCGGCGCGGTCAAGTCGGTTCAGGTCCTCAAGCTGTAGCCCCGTCGTCTGGAGAACAACATGTTTGGCAACAAGAAGCAACCCCCCATCAAGAGTCTGATCGCCCAGGGCACCCGCATCGAGGGCAGCGTGCTGTTTCACGATGGCCTGCGGGTGGATGGCGACGTGGTGGGAGACATCCGCGCCAGCGATGAGCAAGCCAGCATCCTGGTCATCAGCGAATCGGCCAGTGTGACCGGCCAGATCCACGCCGACCATGTGATCATCAACGGCCGCGTCAGGGGCCCCGTGCACGCGTTCGAACTGCTGGAACTGCAGCCCAAGGCCTGCATCGAGGGGGATGTGTCCTACAAGGCGCTGGAAATGCACCAGGGCGCCACCATCGCCGGTCAACTCAAGCCGAGCGCCACCTCGGCGGAAGACAAACCCACACTGAAACTGGCGGCAAACAACGGTTGATCGCCGTTCCGGGCGAATTGCACTAGCATTGGCCCTCCCCGGAGTGAATGCTCCGCGACGCCGACCCCTTGAAGGAATTCTCCATGAGCGCAGTTGCCGAAAACGTCCAGACCGAAATGCCCGCACCCCTGGTCTTCACAGACAGTGCCGCAGCCAAAGTGGCCGAACTGGTGGCCGAAGAGGGCAACCCCGACCTGAAGCTGCGCGTTTTCGTGCAGGGTGGCGGTTGTTCGGGTTTCCAGTACGGTTTCACCTTTGACGAGGTGGTCAACGAAGACGACACGACCATGAGCAAGAACGGCGTGTCGCTGCTGATCGATGCCATGAGCTACCAGTACCTCGTGGGCGCCGAGATCGACTACAAGGAAGATCTGGAAGGGGCCCAGTTCGTGATCCGCAACCCGAACGCCACGACCACCTGTGGCTGTGGTTCCAGCTTCAGCGTCTGACCTGCTGCCATGACAACAAAAAGGAGCGCCACGGCGCTCCTTTTTTTATGCTCGGCCGCTGGCGCGACCGTTTAGAGTATCACTCGGCGCTGGCTTGTTGCAGGCTGAAGGCGGCATCAAGCTGCTGGCGCCGGGTTTGTGCAACAGCATCGAACCGGGCCCGCACGGCAGGATTGACGGGGATGCTCTCGCTGTTGCGTGCGATCGTCAAAGGGTCCAGATGAACCCCCTTGTCGCGGAACTCAAAGTGCAGGTGCGGTCCGGTGGAAACCCCGGTGGAGCCCACTGCGCCAATGAGTTCGCCCTGTTCAACGCGCTGTCCTTTGCGAACGTCGATGCGGCTGAGGTGGGCATAGAGCGTGGACTGCTCGCCTTTGTGGCTGATTTCAACCACGTTGCCATACCCGCGCTGCACGCCGGCGAAGGTGACCAGCCCGTCACCCACCGTGCGAACCGGGGTGCCGGTGGGAGCGGCATAGTCCACACCGAGGTGGGCTTTGCGCTGGCCGGATACCGGGTGAAACCGCATCCCGTAACCGCTGCTCACACGGGTGAAAGCCAGGGGCGACGCGAGGAAGGACTTGCGGCTGCTCTGGCCGTCAAAGCCGAAGTAAGCGCCCTTCTGGCCGGGTTCCTCAAACCAGACGAGATCGTGGCGCCGTCCGGCGTTCACGAATTCGGCGCTGAGCACGCGGCCGGCACGCATCGGCTCGCCGTCGGCCTCGAGCATTTCGTAGACCACGCTGAAGCGGTCACCCTGGCGCAGGTCGCGTCGGAAATCGATGTCGTTGGAGAACATCTCGGCCAGTTGCACGGCCACGCTGTCGGGCAGATTGGCCGCGTCTGTGGCCGCGAACAGCGAACTGCGGATCTCGCTACTGCCCAGCCGGATGGAGGGCGTGAGTTCTCCGGTTTCCAGGCGGCTGCCCCACAAACCTTGGGGGCCGCGCTCGAGAACGAGCCGGTTGAAACTGCGTTCGTCGTCGGGCAGCCAGCGGGCGCTCAGGCGCAGGAGCCGGTGACGGTCATCGGTCTCAACCGTCACGATTTTGCCGGGGCGTCCACCGAAAAGCTGGCGGGAGAGGACGTCATCCCGCAAGAAAGTCAGGGCCTCGCTGTCGCGCACACCCAAGCGCTGCAGCAGACTTTGGGCGGTATCGTCACGCCGGACCGCGTCGCTGCGGAACAGGTTGAGCGGAACGCTCAGCGACAGGTCGGCGGGCACCAAGGGTTCCATGGTCACGCTTTCCACCACCTGGCTCACGGGAAGATCGGCCGCATCCGGGGCCAGCGGCGCAATGCCGAAGGCGGTCACCCCGGTGCCCAGCAGCACCGTGCCGATGCCTGCCATGACACGCCTGGGGTGGCTCTGCAGGCTCTGGGCGACGGTCCTGGCCAGCAGGCTCAGGGACGTAAGAATTTCACGCATACAAGACGGTTCCGTTCGGTGCCGCCCGAGGGGCCACACGAAAACACAATTCGGGTTGTGAGCTGGCGGGTCCGGACAAGTTCCGGGGCCGGCTGGAAGCTGAGCCACGCGGCGATTCGGTGGCACGGGGGCAGCACTCTAGAATCCGCCAGCAGCGTCTGCCATTTTAATGGGCAGGACCTCTCCGACATCTGAAGAAACCCGTATGAATCGCAATCCAAACGAAACCGAAAGTAATACCCGACCAGCCGATATGGAGGGGGACCTGACGGACGGTGTGCGCGAGGCGATGGCCGTGAGCCTGCGGGGCTGCGAAGAACTGATTCCTCGGGACGACTGGGTGAGGAAGCTGGCGAAATCGGAGAAGTCCGGTGTGCCGCTGCGCATCAAGCTGGGCCTGGACCCGACGGCGCCGGACATCCACATCGGTCACACGGTGGTGCTCAACAAGATGCGCCAGCTGCAGGACCTGGGGCACCAGGTGATCTTCCTGATCGGCGACTTCACCAGCCTGATCGGCGATCCGTCTGGCCGCAACAGCACGCGCCCGCCGCTCACGCCCGAGCAGATCAAGGCCAACGCCGAGACCTATTACCAGCAGGCCAGCCTGGTGCTGGACCCGGCGAAAACCGAGATCCGCTACAACAGCGAATGGAGCCTGCCGCTGGGTTCGATGGGCATGATCCAGCTGGCCGCCAAGTACACGGTGGCGCGCATGATGGAGCGCAACGACTTCCACGACCGTTTCAAGGCCGGCACGCCGATCAGTGTGCACGAGTTCCTGTACCCGCTGATGCAGGGCTACGACTCGGTGGCGCTCAAGGCCGACCTGGAGCTGGGCGGCACGGACCAGAAGTTCAACCTGCTGATGGGGCGCCACCTGCAGCAGGAGTACGGCCAGGAGCCGCAGTGCATCCTGACCATGCCGCTGCTCGAAGGCCTGGACGGCGTCGAGAAGATGTCCAAGTCCAAGAACAACTACATCGGCATCACCGAAGCGCCCAACACCATGTTCGCCAAGGTGCTGTCGATTTCGGACACGCTGATGTGGCGCTGGTTCACGCTGCTGTCGTTCAAGTCGATGGCACAGATCGAGGCGCTGAGGAAGGACGTGGAGGGTGGCCGCAACCCCAAGGACGCGAAGGTGATGCTGGCCAAGGAGATCACCGCGCGTTTCCACAGCGCGGCGGCGGCCGACGCGGCGGAGCAGGACTTCATCAACCGCAGCAAGGGCGGTGTGCCGGATCAGATTCCCGAGGTGGCGCTGTCGGGCGCGCCGATGGGTGTGGCCGCGCTGCTCAATGCCGCTGGTCTGGTGGCGTCGAATGGCGAAGGCAACCGGCTGATCGATGGCGGCGGTGTGCGCATCGACTCGTCGGTGGTCAGCGACAAGGGCCTGAAGCTCGGCGCTGGCGTGTATGTGGTGCAGGTGGGCAAGCGCAAGTTTGCTCGCGTCACACTGTCGTAAGCCGGAACCTCGCGGGATCGGGGCGCCAGCACGCTCTGTTCCGTTCGTGTCCCCCGGATCGGCTGCGCAGGTCCGCCCTACCGCTTCAAGCCACGAAGAAGCGTGGATCAGCAACGCATGCGGACCGATCACTCGAACAGCGGCTTGACGTTCCAGATCTGCTCGGCGTATTCGCGGATGGTGCGGTCAGACGAAAACGCACCCATGCCCGCCACGTTCAGGATGGCCTGGCGCGTCCATTCGGTCGGGCGGCGGTAGAGCTCGTCGACCTTCTGCTGGGTGGCGATGTAGTCGGCGTAATCGGCGAGCAGCAGGTAGTAGTCGGATTCGAGCAGGGTGCGCGTGATGTCGTGGAAACGACCCGGCTCTTCGGGGCTGAAGGCGCCTTCGGCGATGCGGTCGATGGCGGTCTTGAGGTCGTAGTCGTGGTCGTAGTAGCGGCGCGGGTTGTAGCCGCTGGCGCGCAGGGCGGCCACCTGTTCGGTGCGCAGGCCGAAGATGAAGATGTTGTCCAGCCCCACGTTTTCGGCGATCTCGATGTTGGCGCCGTCCCAGGTCCCAATGGTCAGCGCCCCGTTGAGCGCGAACTTCATGTTGCCGGTGCCCGAGGCCTCGGTGCCGGCGGTGGAGATCTGTTCGGACAGGTCGGCCGCGGGGATGATGACCTCGGCCAGCGAGACGCGGTAGTTCGGCATGAAGACGACCTTGAGCTTGTCGCCGATGCGCTTGTCGTTGTTGACCGTGCGCGCCACGTCGTTGATGAGCTTGATGACCAGCTTGGCCATGTAGTAGGCCGAGGCCGCCTTGCCGCCGAAGATGACGGTGCGCGGCACCCAGTTGGCGTTCGGCCGAGCCAGGATCTGCTGGTAGCGCGTGACCACGTGCAGCACGTTGAGCAGCTGTCGCTTGTATTCGTGCATGCGCTTGATCTGCACATCGAACAGGCTGTCGGGGTTGACGACGATGCCGGTCTCTGTGGCGATGCGTTCGGCCAGGCGTTTTTTGTTCTGGGCCTTGGCCAAGCGAAAGGCGTTCTGGAATTCGGCGTCGAGCGCGAGGGGGCGCAGGGCACTGAGCTCGTTGAGGTGGCGGCGCCAGGTGGTGCCGATGCGCGCGTCGATCAGTGCCGACAGCGGACGGTTGGCCTGGGACAGCCAGCGCCGGGGTGTGATGCCGTTGGTCTTGTTGCAGAAGCGCTCGGGCCAGAGCCGGGCGAAGTCGGCAAAGATGGTTTCCACCATCAGGTTGCTGTGCAGCGCCGACACGCCATTGACCTTGTGACTGGCCAGCACCGACAGCGAGGCCATGCGAACGCGGCGCTGGCCGCGTTCGTCGATGAGCGACACCCGGCGCAGCAGTTCGTTGTCGTTTGGAAAGCGGTCGTGCACCTCGGCGAGGAAGCGGGCGTTGAGGTCGTAGACGATGCGCAGGTGGCGTGGCAGGAGGCGGCCCAGCAGGTCCACCGGCCAGGTCTCCAGCGCCTCCTGCATCAGGGTGTGGTTGGTGTAGCTGAAGATGCGCTGGCACAGGGCCCAGGCGGTGTCCCAGTCCTGCCGGTGCTCGTCCACCAGGATGCGCATCAGCTCGGGAACGGCCAGCGCCGGGTGGGTGTCGTTGAGGTGGATGGCCACCTTGTCGGCCAGCTGGTCGAAGCTGCCATGGTTCTTGAGGAAGCGGCGCACGATGTCCTGCAGCGAGGCGCTGACGAAGAAGTACTCCTGGCGCAGACGCAGCTCCTTGCCGTGCTCGGTGCTGTCGTCCGGGTAGAGCACGCGCGAGACGTTCTCCGACTCGTTCTTGGCTTCCACCGCGCGCATGTAGTCGCCCTTGTTGAAGGCGTCGAGGTTGATGCCGCTGGTGGCGCGCGCGGTCCACAGCCGCAGGGTGGACACGCTGCTGAGTTCGTGACCGGGCACGCCGCTGTCGTAGGCGGTGGCGATCACGTCGTCCGTGTCGGTCCAGCGCACATGGTCGCCCTCTTGCACCAGCCGGCCACCGAACCGCACGGCGTAGCTGAATTCGGGGCGCATGAACTCCCAGGGATTGCCGTTGACCATCCAGTAGTCGGGTTCCTCCACCTGACGGCCATCGACGATCTTCTGCGCGAACATGCCGAAGTCGTAGCGGATGCCGTAACCCATGCCAGGCACGCCCAGGGTGGCCATGGAGTCGAGGAAGCAGGCGGCCAGGCGGCCCAGGCCACCGTTGCCCAGACCCGCGTCGGATTCCAGGTCGATCAGGGCATCGAAGTCGGCACCCAGCTGGGTGCAGGCTTCCCGGGCCGCGTCGTAGATGCCGACCGACAGCAGGGCGTTGGTCAGTGTGCGGCCGGTCAGGAACTCCATCGACAGGTAGTACACCCGCTTGGCGTCGGTGTCCTGCGTCACGGCCAGGGTTTCGCGCCACCGGTCCATGGTGCGGTCGCGCACAGCGTGGAACAAGGCGAACAGCCAGTCGCGCCGGGTGGCCGAGCGCACGTCTTTGCCGACGGCGTAGACCAGCCGGTTGGCAATCGACTTGCGCAAGGCGGCCACGGTGTTGTCCAGGTGGTCGTACTCAAACGGTGCGCTGGCGGTGCCGACGGTGGAGGCGAGTGGGGTGTTGGGCATGGTGGTGACGGGGAGTCGGTGAAAGTGGAGCGGCACAAGCATCAGCCGTGCCATCGGTCTTTGGGGTGGGCGGCGGCCAGCTGGTAGACCCGCAGGTAGTCGGCGGCGGCGCGGGCCCAGTCGAAGCGCAAACCCATGGCGTGGCGCTGCACGGCGCGCCAGTCGGCCGTGCGGCGGTGCAGGGCAAACGCGCGACGGACCGCCGCGAGCAGGTCGGTTTCGTCGAGGTGGCGGAACACGAAGCCGCTGGCGCTGCCGTCTTCCAGGTTCTCGAGGCTGCAATCGGTCACGGTGTCGGCCAGGCCGCCCACGGCGCGCACCAGGGGCAGCGTGCCGTAACGCAGGCCGTACAGCTGGGTCAGTCCACAGGGCTCGAAACGCGAGGGCACGAGGATCACATCCGAACCGGCGATGACGCTGTGCGAGAGCGCCTCGTCGTAGCCGATGTGCACCGCCACCTGACCGGGGTGTCGCTGGGCGCAGGCCTGCAGCGCGTTGACGATGCCGGCATCGCCGGTGCCCAGCACCACCAGCTGGCCGCCGCGGCGTACCAGTTCGTCCACCACGCCGGGCAGCAGGTGCAGGCCCTTCTGCTCGGTCAGGCGGCTGACCACGCAGAACAGCAAACGGGTCTTGCTGGGCTTGAGGTGCATGGTCTTTTGCAGCCGGGCCTTGGCCTGCGCTTTGCCTTCCGGGTGGTCGGCGTCGTAGCCGGGCTGGACCAGCGGGTCGCTGGCCGGATTCCACACCGTGTTGTCCACGCCGTTGAGGATGCCGTGCAGCACGCTGTGGCGCTTGCGCAGCACGCCGTCGAGTCCGCACCCCTGTTCGTGCCCGGTGATCTCCTGGGCGTAGGTGGGGCTGACGGTGGTGATGGCGTCGCTGTACTTCAGGCCGGCCTTCATGAAGCTGACCTGGCCGTGGTACTCCAGCCCGTTGAGGTGGAACAGCGTGTCGGGCAGGCCCAGACGCTCGCGCACGCCGGCCGGGAACACGCCCTGGTAGGCCAGGTTGTGGATGGTGAACACCGTGGCCGGTCGTTCCCCTTCGCCCTGGACCAGCTGGCGCAGGTAGGCGAAGGCCAGGCCGGCGTGCCAGTCGTGGCCGTGCACCACGTCGGGGCGCCAGTCGGCATCCAGTCCGTTGCCCAGCAAGGCGGCCGCCCAGCCCAGCCAGGCGAACTGTTCCGCCGCATCGGGCCAGGGGTGGCCGGCCTCGTCGTGGTAGGGGTTGCCGGGGCGCGCGTACAGGCCGGGCGCATGCAGCAACCAGACCGGCTGGGCACCTGCGGTGATGTGGCCGCGTTGCAACCGGGGTGGTGGGCCGTTGCAGGGGCGCGGGCCCAGACCCGGCGGCAGTCCGGCGCTGTCTCCGGCCGGCACCGGCAGCGTGACGCCTTCGGGCGTGACCCCGGCGACCACCGACGGAAAGGCGGGCAGCAACAGCCGCACCTCGGCCCCGGCCGCCACCAGCGCCGGTGGAAGCCCGGCACTGACATCGGCCAGGCCACCGGTCTTGAGCAGCGGGAAAACCTCGGCGCAGACGTAGAGGACTTTGGGAGCGTTCATGCACAGATCAATAAGCAGAGGTCAATCGCCCGGGGAGACATTCGGTCGGCACGCACCACAGAACCGGCGCTGCCGGGCCGCCAGTGCGGCCTCCCTTCCAGGGGGAAGCCGCTAGTGGCGCAGGGGTCATTCCAAAGCCTTGAGCATGTCGCGCGTCACCAGAACCACGCCACCTTCCGAGCGGTAGAAGCGCATGGCATCTTCGGCGGCATCGTGGCCGATCTGCATGCCGGGGGGGATCACGCAGCCGTTGTCGACCACCACCTTGCGCAGCCTGCAGCCGCGACCCACATTCACGTCCGGGAGCAGCACCGACTGTTCGACCTCGGCGAAGGAATGGATGTGCACCTTGGAGAACAGCACCGAGCGGTTGACCGAGCCGCCCGAGATGATGCAGCCGCCCGAGACCAGCGAGTCCACTGCCATGCCGCGGCGGCCGTCGTCGTTGAAGACGAACTTGGCCGGCGGCAGCTGCTCCTGGTAGGTCCAGATCGGCCAGTTGCGGTCGTACATGTCCAGCTCGGGGATGGTGTTGGTCAGGTCCAGGTTGGCGGCCCAGTAGGCTTCCACCGTTCCGACGTCGCGCCAGTAGGCCGGCGCTTCGGGCGAGCTCTTGACGCAGGACATGCCGAAGGGGTGGGCCAACGCCTGGCCGGCGGCCACCAGGGTAGGAATGACGTCCTTGCCGAAGTCGCGGCTGGAGCCGGGCGTGACCGCGTCCTTCTCCAGCGCGGCAAACAGCGCCTTGGCGTCGAACACGTAGATGCCCATGCTGGCCAGCGACACGTCGGGCTTGCCGGGCATGGCAGGCGGTTGGGCGGGTTTCTCGACGAATTCGACGATGCGGCGCTGGTCGTCGATGGCCATCACGCCGAAGGCGCTGGCCTCGGCGACCGGCACCTCGATACAGGCCACGGTGCACTGCTTGCCCTGCGCCACGTGGTCGGCGATCAGCTCGGCGTAGTCCATCTTGTAGATGTGGTCGCCGGCCAGGATCAGGATGTATTCGGGGTTGTGCGCGCGCAGGATGTCCAGGTTCTGGTAGACCGCGTCGGCCGTGCCCAGGTACCAGCTTTCGTCGTCCATGCGCTGCTGCGCGGGCAGCAGGTCGATGAACTCGTTGAACTCGGTGCGCAGGAAGCTCCAGCCACGTTGCAGATGACGCAGCAGCGAGTGCGACTTGTACTGCGTCAGCACGCCGATGCGGCGCACACCGGAGTTCAGGCAGTTGGACAGTGCAAAGTCGACGATGCGGAACTTGCCGCCGAAGTAGACTGCGGGTTTGGTGCGCCGGTCGGTCAAGGCTTTCAGGCGCGAGCCCCGGCCGCCCGCAAGCACCAGCGCGATGGTGCGCCGGGCCAGTTGTTGGGGTGAGTTCTTTTCCATGGGCTGTCTCCAGTTCGGTGTTGCGGTTCCGGGGTCTGTGTCATCGGTGTGGGGCGGACTGTTCATGGCCTGGCGCGGCCGTGGGCGCGCGTCATCACGGCCAGCCGCTCGGCCGGTTCGTGGTTGACCTGGCTCCACTGGAAGCGCCATTCCCAGCAGCCCGTGGCCAGGCCAGGGGTGTTCATGCGGTGCCGGGTGTCCAGGCCGAGCACGTCCTGGAACGGCACCACCAGGGTGTTGGCGACCGACATCGACAGCGCGTTGATCAGCGTCCAGTGGGGTTCGATGTCGATGCAGGGCCCCAGGTAGGCCCGTGCCGCGGTCTTTTCGCCGGCGGGTGCGCTGTTCCACCAGCCGACCGTGGTTTCGTTGTCGTGTGTGCCGGTGTAGGCCACGCACGCGCGCTCCAGGTTGTGCGGCAGGTAGGGGTTGGCCGGGCCACTGCCAAAGGCGAACTGCAGGATGCGCATGCCCGGGTAGCCGCAGGCCTGGCGCAGCGCGGTCACTTCGGGGGTGATCAGGCCCAGGTCTTCGGCGATGATGGGCAAAGGCCCCAGCTCGGCCTCCACCGCCTGGAAAAACGCCAGACCCGGGCCGGGTTGCCACCGACCAGCCACTGCGGTGGGCTCGCTCGCCGGGATTTCCCAGTGCGCTTCGAAACCGCGGAAGTGGTCGAGCCGCACCACGTCCACCTGCTGGAACAGGTGGGCCAGGCGGTCTTTCCACCAGCGGAAGCCGTGGTGGGCCATGGCGCCCCAGTTGTACAGCGGATTGCCCCAGCGCTGACCGGTGGGGCTGAAGTAGTCGGGTGGCACGCCGGCCACCACGCTGGGCTCCAGCTGTTCGTCCAGCAGGAACTGGTCGGCATGGGCCCAGACGTCGGCGCTGTGGTGCGCCACAAAAATGGGCGCGTCGCCCACGATGGCGATGCCCCGCTCGTGGGCATAGCCGCGCAGGCGCTGCCACTGAACCCAGAAGCGCCACTGCACAAAGCGCCAGAAGCCCAGTGCGTGCGCCGACTGCTCGCGCACCGCATCCAGGGCAGCCGGCTCGCGCCGCGCCAGCGGGCCCGGCCAGAGGGACCAGGGTCCGCCATGGCGCTCGTCGAGCACCATGAACAGGGCGTAGTCGTCCAGCCAGTGGGCCTGCTGTTCGCAGAAAGCGGCCAGTTCGTGGCGGCAGGCGTCGGTGGCGCGCAGGCTGAACCCGTCCCAGGCCTTGCGCAGGCAGGCCATGCGGTACGGGGCCACGCGGGCGAAGTCGCAGCGGTGGTCGTCAAAACCTCTGCGCGCCATCCAGGGCAGCCAGCCTTGCCGCTCCAGGTCGTCCAGGTCCAGCATCAGCGGGCTGCCCGCAAAGGCCGACACGCTCTGGTAGGGCGAGTTGCCCGGTCCGGCGGGCGAAAGCGGCAGCACCTGCCACAGCGACTGGCCGGCCGCTGTCAGCCAGTCCACGAAGTGCCGGGCACCGGCGCCGAGATCGCCCGAGCCATTGGGCCCGGGCAGGCTGGTGATGTGCAGCAGCACGCCGCTGGTGCGGCGGGCAAGCAGGGGGTGGGTGTGCGGGTTCATGCCGCGCTGCCTCGCAAGGGCTGGGCCAGCACATGCACGCCTGGCCGTTGGATGACCAGCGAGCCTTCAACGCTGGGGGCTTCGGCGGGATCGGGGTGTACCTGCGCGCGGGTGCTGTCCAGCAGGTAGCGCCAGGGGCCGGGGGGCAGCGAAAGGAGCGCGGTGCCTTGCCCGGAGTGCCACGCGATCAGCAGGCGTTCGGTCGGGGCGGCATCGCCTTCGCCGGCCTCGATGCGGGCCGTCAGGCCCAGGTGGTAACCGTCCTGCCAGTCGGCAACGCTCATCGGCAGACCGTCCAGACCACGCCATGCGATGTCGCCGTTGCCTTGGAACCATCGGGTGGGTCGCAGGCCGGCGTGTTGGCGGCGCAGCGCGGCCAGGCCGGCGACGTAGGCCGTCAGGTCGGTGTCGGCCCGGGCCCAGTCGAGCCAGGTGAGGGCGTTGTCCTAGCAATAGGCGTTGTTGTTGCCTTGCTGGCTGTGGCCGATCTCGTCGCCCGCCAGCAGTTGCGGCGTGCCTTGTGCGCAGAACAGGGTGGCCAGCAGGGCGCGGCGCCACAGGTCGCGCCGGTGCAGGATCTGGGGGTCATCGGTCGGACCTTCGGCGCCACCGTGCGCACTGAGGTTGTGGCTGTGGCCGTCGCGGTTGTTTTCCCCGTTGGCCGCGTTGTGCTTGAGCACATGGGACGTGACATCGTGCAGGGTGAAGCCGTCGTGAGCCGTCAGCAGGTTCACGCCGCTCAAGGGCGAGCGTCCTCTGTGGGCCAGGCGGTCGCTGCTGGCGCAGACGCGCCGGGCGAGTTCTCCGCGGCTGGTGTGGTGGCCGAGCCAGAACGCGCGCACGCCATCCCGGAAGCGGTCGTTCCACTCCATCCAGCCATTGGGGAAGCCCCCCAGCTGGTAACCGTCGGGCCCCAGGTCCCAGGGTTCGGCGATCAGGCTCACGCCGCGCAGCACCGGGTCCTGCATCATGGCGCTGAGCAGGGCGGCGCGCGGGTTGAAAGCGTGGCCCTGTGCCGCGTCGCGGCCGAGCGAGACGGCCAGGTCGAACCGGAAGCCGTCCACCCCGTAGGCCTGGACCCACCAGCGCAGGCTGTCCATGACCCATTGGATCACGCGCGGTTCGCTCACGTTCAGGCTGTTGCCGCAGCCGCTGAAGTCGTGGGGCACGCCGCGTGCGTCCATGGCGTACCAGGCGTTCTGGCCCAGCCCCCGCCAGCTGAGCGTGGGGCCGTCGAGGTCGCTTTCGGCCGTGTGGTTGAACACCACGTCGAGCACCACCTCGATGCCCGCACGGTGCAGGGCGTCCACCGCCAGCCGGAATTCGTTGCGCACCTGCGTGGCCTGGTCGGCGGTCTGAGCGTCGGTGCCGCCGGTGGCTGCTGCGTAGCCGGGGTCGGGCGCGAACGCGTTGAGCGTGTTGTAGCCCCAGTGGTTGACCAGTCCGCGCGCCAGCAGGTGGCGTTCGCTGATGTGCTGGTGCACCGGCAGCAGGCAGAGGGTGGTGATGCCCAGGCGCTGCAGGTGGCCGATGACCACCGGGTGCGCCAGCGCCGCGTAGGAGCCGCGCTGGTGTTCAGGCACGGCCGGGTGCAGGCGGGTGAGGGCCTTCACATGGGCTTCGTACAGCACGCGTCGGCTGGCTTCGATGGCCGGGCGCGGTGCCAGGGCGGCGCCTGCCGCCCGTTCGGCGTCTGCGTCGACCACCACGCACTTGGGCATCTGGGCGGCGTTGTCGTCGGGGGCGGGCTGGTGTTCGTGCCAGGCCTGCGTGGGGTGCAGCGGGTCGTCGACGGCGTGACCGGTTTGCAACGCCAGGCGTTCGGTGTCGCCCGCCAGGGCCAGGGCCCAGGGGTCCAGCAGCAGGCGGGCGGGGTTGAAGCGGTGACCCTCTGCCGGTTGCCACAACCCCCGGGCGCGCAGGCCGTAGAGCTGTCCCGCCGACAGGCCGGGCACGAAAGCCTGCCAGAGGCCGTCGCCCGCGTCGGTCAGCAGGATGCGCCGCGTCTCGGGGCCGGTGGCGGAGTCGAACAGGCAGACCGCCACGCCGTCGGCTTGCGGCGCCCAGACGGCAAAGCGCACGCCATCGACGTCGCCCTGGCGGCACGGTTGTGCGCCCAGATTGCTCATCGGGCGACCCCGGAGCAGGTCGGTGCGCGCCAGGTCCGCCGTGGCATCGGCTGCGACGGACCACAGGCCACGTCCCGCAGTCGGGGCGAACGCAAGAATGGGCGCAGGGGGTTCATTCCTTTTCCAGCCACAGCACCGACAGCGGTGGCAGTGTGAAGTCCGCAGACCATCGCTGGCCGTGCATGGGCGGGTGCCCGGCCAGTACGCGGCCGTGGTTGCCCACGTTGCTGCCGCCGTACGCGCCGGCGTCGGTGTTCAGCCGTTCGCGCCAGGCGCCGCCGTGTGGCAGACCGATGCGGTGGCCATGCCGCACCACGGGCGTGAGGTTGGCAATGACCACCACGGTGTCGGCCTCGTGCTGGCCGTAGCGGGCGAAGGCCAGCACCGAGTGGTCGGCGTCGTCCACCACCAGCCACTGGAAGCCGTGCGGGTCGTTGTCGCGCGCGTGCAGGGCCGGTGCTTCGCGGTAGCCGTGGTTGAGGTCGCGCACGAGTTGCTGCACGCCGGCATGCTGCGGGTCGGCCAGCAGGTGCCAGGGCAGCTCGGCGTCGTGGTTCCATTCGGTGGGCTGGGCCAGCTCGGCGCCCATGAACAGCAGTTTTTTGCCCGGGTGCGCGTACATCCAGCCGAGCAAGGCCCGCAGATTGGCTCGCTTTTGCCAGTCGTCACCGCTCATCTTGCCCAGCAGCGAGCCTTTGCCATGCACCACCTCGTCGTGCGAGAGCGGCAGCACATAGTCTTCGCTCCAGGCATACATCAGGGCAAAAGTGAGTTTGTTGTGGTGCCAGCGGCGGTGCACCGGGTCCAGCGCGAAGTAGGCCAGGGTGTCGTGCATCCAGCCCATGTTCCACTTGTGGTCGAAGCCCAGACCCCCTTCGCGCACCGGGCCGGTGACCCGCGGAAACGCGGTCGATTCTTCCGCCAGGGTGGTGGCCTGCGGTGCCTCGCGGTGCAGCACCTCGTGCACTTCGCGCAGGAAGGCGATGGCTTCGTAATTCTCGCGCCCGCCGTCGCGGTTGGGCACCCATTCGCCGGCCGGCCGGCTGTAGTCGCGGTACAGCATCGACGCGACGGCGTCCACGCGCAGGCCGTCAATGCCGTACTGTTCGATCCAGAACAACGCGTTGCCGACCAGGAAGTTTTTCACCTCGTGGCGGCCGAAGTTGTAGATGAGCGTGTTCCAGTCGCGGTGGAAGCCTTCACGCGGGTCGGCGTGTTCGTACAGGGCGGTGCCGTCGAAGCGGGCCAGCGCGTGTTCGTCGGTCGGGAAGTGGGCCGGCACCCAGTCCAGGATCAGCTTGAGACCGGCCGCGTGCACCGCGTCCACGAAGCGGCGGAAGGCCTCGGGCGAACCGTGGCGCGCGGTCGGCGCGTACAGGCCGGTGGGCTGGTAGCCCCAGGAAGCGTAGAACGGGTGTTCGTTGACCGGCAGCAGCTCGATGTGGGTGAAGCCCAGGCCGGCCGCGTAGGGCACCAGTTCTCGGGCCAGGTCGTCCCAGGTGGGCATCACGTCCCAGCCACCCGGACGCTTCCAGCTGCCGGCGTGCACTTCGTAGATGGCCATCGGCGCGTTGTCGCGCCGGTGGGGCCCCGGTGGTGCGGGCGTCTCGCGCAGCGGCTCGCACACGCAGGCGGCGTTGCCCGGTGGCAGCTCGGTCTGGCGCGCATACGGGTCGGTCTTCATCACCGTGTGGCCGTCGGCGCCTTGCACCGCCAGCTTGTACCAGTGGCCCACGGCAGCCCCGGGCACGAACAGTTCCCACACACCGCATTCGGGCCGCAAGCGCATGGGCCGGGGCTGCCAGCCGTTGAAGTCGCCACACAGGGCCACGAGCCGTGCCGCGGGGGCCCAGACCGCAAAAGCCACGCCGGCCTCGCCATGCAGGGTGGTCGGATGGGCGCCCAGTTTTTGCCAGGGGCGCAGGTGCTTGCCCTCGGCCAGCAACCAGGCGTCGGTCTCGCCGATCCAGAAGGTGTCCGCGGGCAGCATGGGTGGGGTCATGGGGGTCATTTTCCGTAGCCATTCTGGCACCGAACGGGTACCGCGTGGTTACTGAATTACACGATTCCAGCGATCGGGTTTCATGCCGGCGGCGGGCGACAATGTGCCCATGACTTTCGCCGCCCGATTTCTCACGCCCCGGCGCCTGCTCATGGCCTCGGTGGTCGTGGCCCTCATCACCATCAGTCTCAAGACCCTGGCCTGGCGGGTCACCGATTCGGTCGGTCTCTTGTCCGATGCGATGGAGTCGCTGGTCAACCTGGCCAGCGCCGTGTTTGGCCTGTGGATGGTGACCATTGCCGACCGTCCGGCCGACGACGACCACCCTTATGGACACCACAAGGCCGAGTACTTCTCGTCGGGTTTTGAAGGCATCCTGATCATCGTGGCCGCCTTGGGCATCTTCTGGACCGCGAGTCAGCGCCTGTTCGAACCGCAACCGCTGGAGCAGGTGGGCTGGGGTCTGGCGCTGTCGGTGGCCAGTTCCGTGCTCAACGGCCTGCTGGCCTGGGTCATGTTCGGCGCGGCCAGGCAACACCGGTCGATTGCGCTGGAGGCCGATGCCAAACACCTGGTGACGGATGTCTGGACTTCGGTGGGCGTGGTGATCGGCATCGCGCTGGTGCATGTCACCGGCTGGCTCTGGCTCGATGCGCTGGTGGCCATGGGCGTGGCGGCCAACATCCTCAAGGAAGGGATTCGCCTGATCTGGCGCTCTGCCCAGGGTCTGATGGACGAAGCCGTGGAGCCCGAGGTGCTGGCCACCATCCACCAGACGCTGGACGGCATCGCGCAGCAGCACGGCGGCGCAGCCATCGTCCGCTTCGACCATGTGGCCACCCGTCGGGCCGGCCAGCGCCGCTATGTGGATTTGCACATGCACATGCCGGCGGCCTGGGCACTGGGGCGGGCGGCCGAGGCACGCGCAGGCGTCGAGCGGGCACTCATGGGCGCGGTGCCCGGCCTGCGCGCGTCGATCCAGCTGCTGCCCAGCGATGTCGAAGCGCACTTCGACGACCCCAAGGATTTGTCATGATCGCTTTGCTGCAGCGCGTGAGCCAGGCCCGCGTGGACATCGCGGGCGCGACCGTGGGCCAGATCGGTCACGGCCTGCTGGTGCTGGTCTGTGCCGAGCCCGACGATACCGAGGCCGTGGGCCAGAAGCTGCTGGCCAAGATCCTGAAGCTGCGCATCTTCGGTGACGAGCAGGGCAAGATGAACCGCAGCGTGCAGGACGTGGGCGGCGGTCTGCTCATCGTCAGCCAGTTCACGCTGGCGGCCGACACCTCGGGCGGCAACCGGCCCGGCTTCACCGGCGCCGCGCCACCCGCCCTGGGCGAGGCGCTCTACGACCGCTTCGTGGTGCTGGCGCGCGCGCAGCACCCGCTGGTGCAGACCGGCCGCTTCGGTGCCGACATGCAGGTGCATCTGACCAACGACGGGCCGGTGACGATTCCGCTTCGCTCAGAAACCCCACGCTCCACCGCTTCGCGGGTCGCTGCCCCGGGAGCGGGAGGGGCCCCGGTCCTCGCCGGGCCCGGGGACTGATCCGGCTTGGGGCGGCCCGGCGCCGGATCGTCCTGTGTACTCAGCGGTACGGGTTTCTCAGCCCCAGCCTGGCCAAGATTTCGATCTCGCGCGCTTCCATCGCCTCGGCGTCTTCTTCGCTGGTCTCGTGGTCCCAGCCTTGGGCGTGCAGGGTGCCGTGCACCAGCAGGTGGGCGTAGTGGGCGGCCAGGGGTTTCTTCTGTTCCTTCGCCTCTTGGGCGATCACCGGCGCGCACAGCACCAGGTCGGCCATCACCACCGGTTCGGTCGCGTAGTCGAAGGTCAGCACGTTGGTGGCGTAGTCCTTCTGCCGGTAGTCGCGGTTGAGCGCCTGGCCTTCTTCGGCATCGACGATGCGCACCGTGATTTCGGCGTCGGCGTCCAGCGCGTGGCGGATGCAGCGGACGACGGTGTGCCGCGGCAGCGCGGCGCGGTGGCGGGCGGCGTCCTTCAGATCGCCGAACTGCAGGGACAGGGTCAGGGCGGGCAGGGCCATGGCGGTACTTCAGCGGGTGGTGCGGCGGGGGCGTTTGGGCAGGGGCGGCAATGCATCGGCATCGCCGCCGCGCGCGTCGTACGCGTCCACGATGCGCGCCACCAGCGGGTGGCGCACGACGTCGGCGCTGGTCAGACGGTTGAAGGCGATCCCGGTCACGCGCTTGAGGATGCGCTCCGCGTCGATCAGGCCCGAGAGCTGCGTGGCTGGCAGGTCGATCTGGCTCACGTCGCCCGTCACCACGGCCTTGCTGCCGAAGCCGATGCGGGTGAGGAACATCTTCATCTGCTCGGGCGTGGTGTTCTGCGCTTCGTCGAGGATGACGAAAGCGTGGTTGAGCGTGCGCCCGCGCATGAAGGCCAGCGGTGCGATCTCGATCTGCTGGCGCTCGAACGCCTTCTGCACCTTCTCGAAGCCCATCAGGTCGTGCAGCGCGTCGTACAACGGGCGCAGGTACGGGTCCACCTTCTGGCCCAGGTCGCCGGGCAGGAAGCCCAGCTTCTCACCGGCCTCGACGGCGGGGCGGGTCAGCACGATCTTCTGCACCGCGCTGCGTTCGAGCGCGTCCACCGCGCAAGCCACCGCCAGGTAGGTCTTGCCGGTGCCGGCGGGGCCGATGCCGAAGGTGATGTCGTGCGTGGCCATGTTCTCCAGGTAGCGCGCCTGGTTGGACGTTCGTCCCTTCACCTCGCCACGGCGCGTGTGCATGGCCAGCGCGTCGGGTCCGGTCTCGGGCAGGGCGGTGTCGCCCGCCAGCATGAGCTGCACGGTTTCGGCGGGAATGGGCTTCTTCGCCATCTCGTACAGCGCCTGGATCACTTCCAGCGCCTGGTTCGCCCTGGCCTTGGGGCCTTCGATGCGGAACTGCTCGAAGCGGTGCGCCACTTTGATCTGCAAGGCCGCTTCGATGGCGCGGATGTGGCTGTCCATCGGGCCGCAGAGGTGGCTCATGCGCTGGTTGTCGGGCGGCGAGAAGGTGTGGCGGAGGATCAAAACGGATAATCCCGGACAGATTGAACAAAGGTTCCCAATGATAGGCAAGCTCACCGGCACGCTGCTGGAAAAGAACCCGCCCCAGATCCTGATCGACTGCCACGGCGTCGGTTACGAAGTGGATGTGCCCATGAGCACCTTCTACAACCTGCCCGCGGTGGGTGACAAAGTATCGTTGCTCACCCACTTCGTGGTGCGCGAGGACGCGCAGATCCTCTACGGCTTCGGCTCCGCGGCCGAGCGCGAGGCCTTCCGTCAGCTGGTGAAGATTTCCGGCATCGGCCCGCGCACCGCGCTGAGCGTGCTCTCGGGCCTCTCCGTGACCGAGCTGGCCCAGGCCGTGACGGCGCAGGAAGCCGGCCGCATCGTCAAGGTGCCCGGCATCGGCAAGAAGACGGCCGAACGCCTGCTGCTCGAACTCAAGGGCAAGCTCGGCGCCGACCTGCCGCTGACCGGTGGCGCTGCCGCCGTGGGCGACGCGGCCAGCGACATCCAGCAGGCGCTGATGGCGCTGGGCTACAACGAGAAGGACGCCGCCGTGGCGCTCAAGGCCCTGCCGGCCGGGGTGGGTGTGAGCGAAGGCATCAAGCTGGCGCTGAAGTCGCTGGCGAAATAGCCGCCTGCGCAGCGCCGGTGCGAGGGCGCGGAATCCGGCGCCGGGCCGCCCCAAGCCGGATTCGCACCCCCTCGGGGGGCAGCGACCCGCGTCAGCGGCGGAGCGTGGGGTCTGTCGTTCTTTACATGCCTTCCCGCACCAACCGCCCGTTGAGCGCCTGCACCGGGCGCGCATTCATCGGGAACAGCTGGGCATAGAGGCGCAGCTGTTCCGGGCTGATCGTGACGGCTTGCTTCATCACCAGCCACAACACCCCTTCGGTGCAGGGCGGCGCGCTGAGCGAACCCATGAACTGGAAATAGCGTGTGTCGGCGGGAAGCAGGGCCTTCGGGTTCAGCAGCCCATCGGGCAGCGGCACGCGGTCCTTCACCTCCAGGGGCATGTGGGTCCAGAGTCTGTGGATCTCGGGGTGGACCTCACCCGGCTCCAGCAGCACCACCAGCACCGCCGTCTGGCCTTGATCGTTGCGGTGCACCAGGTGGACGGCCATGGCGTGGGTCTTGCCGTCGATGCGCACCTCGGCCGGGTGGTGGAACCGCAAGTGCTGCAACCGGTAGGTGCTGCCCCGCACCGTCAGGGTTTGAGGGCCCGACACGTCCGCCTCAATGGCATGGCCGGTGTGCACCACGCTGCCGCCACCGCTGCCATAGGCCAGTTGCAAAGGCTCGGCCGGGCCTTGCAGGGTCTGCCGGGTGTCGATGTCGATCGGTGCCTGACGCTGACCGCTGGCGCAGGTGCCGAAGTCCGCCTGCATCCGGCCCCATGCCTCGGGACCGTTGGGCCCGGCGTAGGACCACGCGGCTGCGCGGGCGTCGGTGACCGCGGTGCTCCGTTGGCTCGACGGTGCCTTGGGCCGCGTGCGGCTGCGGGCACCGCTGGCGGGTGCGCCGGACATACCGGGCGGTGTGATCGGATCGTCGCCCACCAGCACATGCAGACGGTTCTGGCTGTCTTGTTTGGCCAGGGCGGCGCGGATGCGGTCGACCACGGCATGGGGATCGCCCGGCGCGGGAACCGCCTGGGAACTCACCACGGCCGGCGCGACCGCCGTTGCCGCAGGTGGGGGCTTGGGGTCTTGCGCACTGGCCGGCCCCGCCACCAGGGCGCAGGCCAGCCCACAGGCCCGCAGAAAGGCGGAGCGATTCGGTGCATCGGTCAAGGGCACGGTGGAACCTCGGCATCAAGGGGGCGGATGGCTTCGTATCGGCCCGGTGGCGACAGGACTTGAATCGGCCCGCCTCAAACCACTGTGTGTATAGTCAGTATCTGACGCCAGCTTTCCCAACTTCACCCATTCGCCAGGGCCCGCCCGTGAGCATCCAGACCGACGATTTCGCTCCTGCGCCGCGCGTGGTGTCGGCAGCGCCCATTTCGCCCAAGGAAGAAGCGATCGAGCGCGCCCTGCGGCCCAAGCTGCTTCATGATTACGTGGGCCAGCAGAAGGTGCGCGAGCAGCTGGAGATCTTCATCGGCGCCGCCAAGAAGCGCAGCGAGGCGCTGGACCATGTGCTGCTGTTCGGCCCGCCCGGCCTGGGCAAGACGACGCTCTCCCACATCATTGCGCAGGAGCTGGGCGTGAACCTGCGCCAGACCAGCGGGCCGGTGCTGGAAAAGCCCAAGGACCTGGCGGCGCTGCTGACCAACCTCGAACCCAACGATGTGCTCTTCATCGACGAGATCCACCGGCTCAGCCCGGTCGTCGAAGAAATCCTCTACCCCGCGCTGGAGGACTACCAGATCGACATCATGATCGGTGAAGGACCGGCGGCGCGCAGCATCAAGCTCGACCTGCAGCCCTTCACCCTGGTGGGCGCCACCACCCGCGCGGGCATGCTGACCAACCCGCTGCGCGACCGCTTCGGCATCGTGGCGCGGCTGGAGTTCTATACCGCCGAAGAACTGGCGCGCATCGTCACGCGCAGCGCGGGCCTGCTGAACGCGCCGATGGACGAGAGCGGCGGCTTCGAGATCGCGCGCCGCTCGCGCGGCACGCCGCGCATCGCCAACCGGCTGCTGCGCCGCGTGCGCGACTACGCCGACGTCAAGGGCAGCGGCCGCATCACCAGCGACATCGCGAACCGCGCGCTGGCCATGCTCGATGTCGACCCGCAGGGCTTCGACCTGATGGACCGCAAGCTGCTCGAAGCCGTGATCCACCGCTTCGACGGTGGCCCCGTGGGGCTGGACAACATCGCGGCCAGCATCGGCGAGGAGCGCGACACGATCGAAGACGTGATCGAGCCCTACCTGATCCAGCAGGGCTACCTGCAGCGCACGCCGCGCGGGCGCACCGCCACGCTGGCGGCCTACCGCCACCTGGGCGTTGCGCCGCCGAGCAGCGGCGACCAGCTGTTCGGCGCCTGAGCGCGCAGGGGTGGGGGGATCAGCCCCGGGGCGCGGCGCTGCGCAGCAGCCCCAGGACCAGCAGGCACTGCGCCGCGCCGTAGCTGCCGAGCACCCACAGGTCCGACGCGGGCAGCGGCGCGACGAAGCGGTTGAAGGCCAGCAGGGCGTCGCTCGCCATGAATAGCAATGCACCCGAGGCCACCACGTACGCGGCCGGGTCGCGCAGCACCGTGGCCCGTCCGACCGCCTGGGCGGCCATGCAGCCGATGGCGCCCACATAGACCGCCACCGGCAGGCGCAGATCGGCCGTAAGCGCCCGGCGAACCCATGTTGACCGCCACCGACGGTCATGGCTGAGACTC
>CAYRWN010000048.1:0-28185 GCA_964428045.1 uncultured Hydrogenophaga sp.
GAGATCTACACCACCACCGGTGGCGGCCCCGGTGATGCCAGCACCAACGTGGCCTTCCTGATCTTCAAGCAGGCGCTGCTGAACTTCGACGCCGGCGTGGCCTCCGCGGGCGCCCTGTTCGCCGTGCTGCTGGCCAACATCGCGGCCATTTTTCTTATCCGCATGGTCGGCAAGAACCTGGACAAGTGAACATGGCCCACCCCTGCCTCGCTCCGCTCGTCCCCCTCAAGGGGGCGGCGCCTGCGGCCCGGCAAAGCCGGTTCCGCGGCACCCCTCGACCAGACACTTCGCTCAAAGATTGCTTCGCATGAGAGCCTCCAT
Source organism: uncultured Hydrogenophaga sp. (assembly GCA_964428045.1). Taxonomy (GTDB): domain Bacteria; phylum Pseudomonadota; class Gammaproteobacteria; order Burkholderiales; family Burkholderiaceae_C; genus Hydrogenophaga. The sequence continues at coordinate 322 of CAYRWN010000048.1, forward strand.
CTACACACCGGCTTACCTGGTGCGCACCGTGGCCGCCTGGGCCGTGGCCCTGCTGCTGTTCTTCCCGCTGGGCTGGCTGCTGTTGACCGCGTTCAAGACCGAGCTGCAGGCCATCGCCGTGCCGCCGCTGTTCCTGTTCGAGCCCACGCTGGAAAACTTCCACGAGGTGCAGGAACGCAGCGACTACCTGCACTACGCCTGGAACTCCGTGGTCACCAGCGTCGTGTCCACACTGGTCGGCCTGGCCATCGCCGCCCCCGCCGCCTACGCCATGGCCTTCCACAAGGGCCCGCGCGACAAGGACATCCTGATGTGGATGCTGTCCACGAAGATGATGCCGGCCGTGGGCGCCCTGGTGCCCATCTACGTGCTGGCGCAGAAGAGCCAGCTGCTGGACACGCAACTGGGACTGATCATCGTGTTCACGCTGTCCAACCTGCCCATCATGGTGTGGATGCTGTATTCGTCCTTCAAGGAGATCCCGCGCGAGATCCTGGAAGCCGCGCGCATGGACGGCGCCACGCTCTGGCAGGAGGCCACCAAGGTGCTGCTGCCGCTGGGCATGGGCGGTCTGGCCTCCACCGGCCTGCTGTGCCTGGTGCTCTCCTGGAACGAAGCGTTCTGGAGCCTGAACCTCAGCTCGGCCAAGGCCGGCACGCTGGCCACGCTGATCGCCAGCTACTCCAGCCCCGAAGGCCTGTTCTGGGCCAAGTTGTCCGCCGCCTCGCTCATGGCGATCGCCCCCATCGTGGTCTTCGGCTGGTTCAGCCAGAAGCAGCTGGTGCAAGGCCTGACCTTCGGTGCCGTCAAATGACGGCACACCCCCGCCGCGCTGCGCGCGACCCCCTCCAGGGGGCGCGACTGGCGGCCCGGCAAAGCCGGTTCCGCGGTCGCCCCGACCCAATCACCTTCGCTCGCAGCGCCGCTGCGGCATCGAACATCTGAGGAGTCATTCCAGTGGCCTACCTGCAACTCCAAGGCATTGAAAAGTTCTTCGGCGACCACCGCGCCATCAAGGGCATCGACCTGTCCATCGAGAAGGGCGAGTTCATCGTCTTCGTCGGCCCGTCGGGCTGCGGCAAGTCCACCCTGCTGCGCCTGATCGCCGGGCTGGAGCACATCGACGGCGGCAAGCTGGTGCTCGACGGCAAGGACATCACCCAGGCCCCCTCGTCCAAGCGCGACCTGGCCATGGTGTTCCAGAGCTACGCGCTGTACCCGCACATGAGCGTGTACGAGAACATGTGCTTCGCGCTCAAGCTGGCCAAGGTCGATGCCAAGGTGATCGACGAGAAGGTGCAGAACGCGGCGCGCATCCTCAACCTCACGCCCTACCTGCAGCGCACGCCCAAGGAACTGTCCGGCGGCCAGCGCCAGCGCGTGGCCATCGGCCGCGCCATCGTGCGTTCGCCCAAGGTCTTCCTGTTCGACGAGCCGCTGTCCAACCTGGACGCCGCCCTGCGTGGCCAGACCCGGGTGGAGATCGCCAAGCTGCACCGCGACCTGGGCGCCACCACCATCTACGTGACGCACGACCAGGTCGAGGCCATGACGCTGGCCGACAAGGTCGTCGTTCTGCGCGACGGCATCATCGAGCAGGTGGGCACGCCGCTGGAGCTGTACGACAAGCCGGCCAACCAGTTCGTGGCCCAGTTCATCGGCACGCCACAGATGAACGTGCTGCCGCTGCAGCAGGTGCCGGCGCTGGTGGCCCAGCAGGCCCCTGCCGGTGCGGTGGGCGGCGCCATCGGCCTGCGACCGGAGAACGTGAGCGTGCGCGCCAGCGGCAGCACGCCCGTGCCCGGCCAGGTGGACCTGGTCGAGGCCCTGGGCGCCGAGACCCTGATCTACGTCAGCACACCTTCGGGTGCGCAGTTCGTGGCGCGCCAGAACGAGCGCACCGGCCTGCACGCCGGCGACGCTGTCAGCCTGGACATCGACGCCTCGCAAGCCCACTGGTTCGACACCGCCGGCCGCGTGGTCGCTGCGCGTGCCGCCTGACGCCATGGCTGCAGCACAAGCTCTCCAGGGCAAGACCGCCGCCGTCACCGGTGCGGCCTCGGGCATCGGTTTTGCCAGCGCCAAGGCCATGGCCGAGGCCGGCGCGCGCGTGGTGCTGATCGACCGCGACACAAACGCGCTGGACAAGGCTTGCGCCGCCATCGGCGCGAACGCGCTGCCCCTGGTGCTGGACCTGCTGGACCCGGCCCTGTGCAACCGCCTGCTCGAACACACGCTGGCGCTGCTGGGCAAGCTCGACATCTTCCACGCCAACGCCGGCCTCTACGTGGGCGGCGACCTGCTGGACACCACGCCCGAGGCCATCGACCGCATGTTGAACCTCAACGTCAACGTGGTGATGAAGAACGTGCACAACGTGCTGCCGCACATGGTCGGCCGCGGCACGGGAGACATCCTGGTCACCAGCTCGCTGGCCGCGCACTACCCCACGCCGTGGGAGCCGGTCTACGCGTCCTCCAAATGGGCCATCGACTGCTTCGTGCAGACCGTGCGGCGCCAGATGTTCAAACACGGCATCCGCGTCGGCTCGGTCTCGCCCGGGCCGGTCGTCACCGGCCTGCTGGCCGACTGGCCGGCACACAAGCTCGCCGAGGCCAAGGCCAGCGACAGCCTGATCGAGGCGTCCGAAGTGGGCGAGGTGCTGCTGTTCATGCTGACGCGCCCTCGCAGCACGACCGTCCGCGACGTCGTGCTCATGCCCACGAATTTCGACCTCTGATTCTTCGCCCCGCTTCACCATGTACACCATCCTTCACCTAGGCCTGGGCTCTTTCCACCGCGCCCACCAGGCGGTCTATGTCCACCAGTTGCGTCAGCAGGGGGACACGCGCTGGACCATCACCGGCGGCAACCTGCGCCCCGACATGGCCGAGACCATCGCCGCGCTGCAGGCGCAGAACGGCCGCTACACGCTGGAAACCGTGACGCCCCAGGGCCAGCGCAGCTACACCGTCATCGAATCGATCCAGCGCGTGGTGCCCTACCAGGACGACCTGGCGCCGCTGATCGCCGCCGGCGCCGATCCGGCCACGCGCATCATTTCCTTCACCGTCACCGAAGCCGGTTACTACCTCGACGCGAAGAACCAGCTCGACTGGGCCACCTTCCCCGACCTGCGCGCCGACCTCGCCGCCGTGAAGGCGGGCCAGGCCGGCCACACCGTTTACGGCGGCCTGGTCAGCATCCTGCGCGCGCGCATGCGGGCCAGCGTCGGCGCCGTCACCCTGATGAACTGCGACAACCTGCGCCACAACGGCGAGCGTTCACGCGCCGGCCTGCTGCAGTTCATCGACGCATTGGGCGACACCACGCTCAGGGACTGGGTGCTGGAGCACACACGCAGCCCCAACGCCATGGTCGACCGCATCACGCCGCGCCCCACGCCCGACGTGGCCGAGCGCGTCAAGGCCGCGACCGGCTGGGACGACCAGGCGGCCGTCATGGGCGAGAGCTTCATCCAGTGGGTCATCGAGGACAACTTCATCGCCGGCCGCCCCGAGTGGGAGAAGGTCGGGGTCGAGATGGTCAACTCGGTGCAGGCCCACGAAGAGGCCAAGATCCGCCTGCTCAACGCCACGCACAGCTGCATCGCCTGGGCCGGCACCCTGGCCGGTTACCGCTACATCCACGAGGGCACGCTGGACCCACAGATCCGCCAGATGGCCTACGACTACGTGACCGACGATGCCATCCCGGTGCTGCTGCCCTGCCCGATCAACCTGGAACAGTACCGCGACGTGGTGCTCGACCGCTTCGGCAACCCGGCCATCGCCGACACCAACCAGCGCGTGGCCATGGACGCCTTCTCCAAGATCCCCGGCATGATCGCACCGACCATCCGCGACCAGCTGGCCCGCGGCGGCCGCTTCGACAGCGTGGCCCTGCTGCCCGCGCTGTTCCTGGCCTACCTGCAGCGCTGGCACAAAGGCCAGATCCCCTACACCTACCAGGACCAGGCCATGGACCCGGCCGTGGCGCACGCCATCTGCGAGGCCACCGACCCGGTGGCCGCCTACGCCGCCGACCCCACGCTCTGGGGCGAGATGGCGGGCCGCACCGAACTGGTCGACGCCCTGCGCAGGGCATACGCCCGGGTGCAGGCCTTTGTCGCGGCGCGCAGCCCGGGCTGAAGCGGTGTAATCTGGGGTTGCCATGACCGTCCGAACACCTGCCGCACCGCGCCAGCTCAAGCCCGAGCTGGAGCGCGACTTCAGCCGCTCCCCCGCGCTGGGCTACGAACCGCCGGACGAAGTCGGCTTCGTGCGCTGCCTGGAACACGGCTACCCCACGCCGCTGGCGCGCTGGCATTACCACGACGAGTACGAGCTGCACCTGATCACCAGCACCAGCGGCAAGGCCTTCGTGGGCGACTGGATCGGCCCCTTCCAGGCCGGGCACCTGGTGCTCACCGGCCCGCGCCTGCCGCACAACTGGGTCAGCATGGACATGCCCGAGCACGGCGTGACCCAGCGCGACCTGGTGATCCAGTTCCCGCACGAGCCCCTGGTCAAGGCCGCCGAGACCATTCCGGAGCTGCGCGATGTGCTGCCGCTGCTGGAGCGGGCCAAACACGGCATCGAGTTCTTCGGACTGTCCGAAACCGCCGAGCGGCACTGGAAGCGCGTGAAGACCGCCCGCAGCCTGCGCCGCCTCACGGCGTTCTGCGACTACCTCGCCGATCTGGCCGCCTGCACCGACTACCGCCTGCTCTCCAGCGTGCAGCTGCAGAGCGACGACGACGACGCCTCCATCGACCAGATCCACGCCGTGGTCAGCCGCATCACCGACCACCTGGCCGACGACCACTCGGCCGGTGCCCTGGCTGCGGAGCTGGGCATGAGCGAGAGCCGCTTCAGCCGCTTCTTCCGCAAGGCCACCGGCAACACCTTCACCGACTTCGTCAACCGCGTGCGCATCAGCCGCGCCTGCCAGCTGCTGATGGACACCGACCAGCAGGTCACCCACATCTGCTACGAGGTCGGCTTCAACAACGTCGCCAACTTCAACCGCCGCTTCCTGGAAATCAAGGGCATGACGCCCACCGAATTCCGCAAGCAATCGCTGACCCGCTTCCGCGGAGCCGTATGAAGCCCCCACGCTCCGCCGCTGCGCGGGTCGCTGCCCCCCGAGGGGGCTGATCCGGCTTGGGGCGGCCCGGCGCCGGATCGTTCTCTTCTTCCCACTCCACTGCCATGTTCCTCGGTCTAGACCTCGGCACGTCCGAACTCAAGGCCCTGCTGCTGTCCGACCAGCACCAGGTGATGGCCACCGCCCGTGCCCCGCTCTCGGTGCAGCGCCCCCAACCGCTGTGGTCCGAGCAGGATCCGGCCGCCTGGTGGCGCGCGCTCGAAACCGTGATGGACACGCTGCACGAGGCGCACCCACAGTCACTGGCGCGGCTGCGAGGCATCGGTCTGTCGGGCCAGATGCACGGCGCCACCCTGCTCGGCGAGGACGACGACGTGTTGCGCCCCGCCATTCTCTGGAACGACGGACGCAGCGGCACCCAGTGCGAGCAGCTCACGCGCGACGTGCCCCAGCTCGCGGCCATCACCGGCAACCTCGCCATGCCGGGCTTCACCGCGCCCAAGCTGCAATGGGTGCGCGAACACGAGCCAGACACCTTCGCAAAAACCCGGCGGGTGCTGCTGCCCAAGGACTGGCTGCGCCTGATGCTCACGGGCGAGGCGGTCAGCGAGATGTCCGACGCCGCCGGCACCCTGTGGCTGGACGTGGGCCAACGCGACTGGTCCGACACGATGCTCGCCGCCACCGGCCTGAGCCGTGCCCACATGCCACGCCTGGTCGAAGGCAGTGCGGTGTCCGCCCACGTCAAACCCGGGCTGTGCCGGCGCTGGGGCCTGCCCGCCCAGGTGCCGGTGGCCGGCGGTGCCGGTGACAACGCCGCCAGCGCCGTGGGCATGGGCCTGGTGCGGCCGGGTGAAGGTTTCGTCTCGCTGGGCACCTCGGGCGTGGTCTTCGTCAGCGGCGCGGCCTTCGAGCCCAACCCCGCGCAGGCCCTGCACGCCTTCTGCCACGCCCTGCCGGACCGCTGGCATGTGATGAGTGTGATGCTCAGCGCCGCCAGCGCCGTGACCTGGGCCACGCGCCAGCTGGGCTACGAAAACGAAGCCGCCCTGCTGAATGCCGCATGCGCCCTGAGCGAGGAAGAACAGCAACAGGCGCCACTGTTCCTGCCCTACCTCAGCGGCGAACGCTCACCGCACAACAACCCGCTGGCCACCGGCGCCTGGGTGGGCCTGCGCGCGATGCACGAACGCGCCCACCTGGCCTATGCGGTGGCAGAAGGCGTGGGCTTCGGCCTGCTCGACGGACTGAACACCATCCCGCCCATGCAGCCGCCGCTGCACAGCCTGTCTCTGGTGGGTGGCGGCTCGCGCAGCGACGGCTGGGCCCAGCTGCTGGCCGACACCTTCGACCTGGCGCTGACCCGCCACCGGGACGCCGAGACCGGTGGTGCCATGGGCGCGGCGCGGCTGGCCTGGCTGGCCTGCGGCGGCGCCATCGACACGGTCTGCACCACGCCGCCGGTGGTGCGCCGCTTTGAACCCGACGCAACCCGCGGCGCCTGGCTGCGCGAGCGGCATGCGCGCTTCGTGACCCTCTACGCGGCGCTGAACACCTCGGCGCAGTAAGCCCGGCTGTCAGCCCGGTTCGGTACGATGGGGCCGATGTCGCGCGCCCTGCTTCGCCTTTTTCCGATCGTTGCCTTCTGGTGCCTGGTGGCAACGGCCAGCGCCCAGCCCTTGCCCTCCACCGGCCAAGAAGTGCGCTACTGGATCGACGCCACCGGAACGGCCACCGCCGAGCAGGTGGCCGCCCTGCCCGCTTCCGAAAGGCCGTTGCTGCAGCAGCGCAGTTTTGCGCTGCCGACCGGCGCGTTGTGGCTGATCGTGAACCTGCCCGACCTGCCCGCCGACACCCCGCACGTGGTGTTGCTGGACAGCTCGGCCTTCACCGACCGGGCCAGCCTGTACCAGTGGCGCGCGGGAGCCTGGGTCGGGCAGCACGCGGGCGACCACATCCCGGTGGCGCAATGGTCCCGCCCCGACCGCTCGCCGGTGTTTGCCCTGGACAGCACCACCGGGCCGCGCGAGGTGTTGCTGCGGCTGGAAAACCGGCCGGCGCCGCTGAGCGCGCAGTTGCAGGTGCTGCCAGCCGACGCGCTGCAGCAATCGCGTGCCTGGACCCTGCTGCTGGTGGGGGGTTACCTCGGTTTCGGCCTGCTGGTCATGTTCATCGGCGGGGTGCACGCGCGGCTCTACCGCGACCGCGCCTTTGTGGCCTACCTCGTCTATGTCGGCTCCATGCTGGGTTTCCAGGCCGCGTTCACTGGCATCGGTGGCTTCTTCTTCTGGCCCCATTCGGCGGCCTGGAACAGCGCCGCCCCGTCGGTGTTCATGCTCTGGCTCACCGCATCGGGCATCTGGTTCGTGCGCGAGGTCAGCCGGCTGGGCCGCCACAGCCGGTGGCTGGATCGCTGCGTGCTCGCCTGGTGCGGCTTCGGCCTGCTCTACCCGCCGCTGTACCTGGCCTGGCAGAGCGCCACCGCCTACGCGCTGCTGAACCTGTACGGCCTGCTGTCGGTGCTGCTGAGCATCGGCCTGTGCGTGTGGACCTGGCGCCGGGGTGAGCGTTACGCCGGATGGATCGCGCTGGGCTTTCTGCCGGTGCACCTGAGTTACCCCTTCCCCGCCTTGCGGGCCGCCGGGCTGCTGCCCGACAGCTGGGCCAGCCAGTACGCCGTGCTCATCGGCTCGGCCATCGAAATCCCCCTGCTGCTGTTCATCCTGCACCAGCGTGCCAAACGATCCAGCGAGAACCGCGCCCGCCTGCGCGCCCTGGACAGCAGCGACCCGCTGACCGGACTGACCGTGCCGCCCGTGCTGAACCTGCGCCTGCGCGACGCCATCCGCCGCGCGCGCCGGTACGACCACCACTGCGGCCTGCTGGTGGTTGAACTGGCCAACCACGCCGACCTGCGCCTGCGCCTGGGTCGCGAAGCCGCCGACCGCGGCCTGGTCGTGGCGGCCGCCCGCCTGACGCGGGTGGTGCGCGATGTGGACACGGTCTGCCGCATCACCGACACCCGCTTCGCCGTGCTGGTGGAAGGGCCGCTGCGCCACGAACAGCTGCGCCTGCTGGCCCAGCACATGGTGGCCAAGGGGCTGGAGCCCGGGTCCCTGCTGCCCGAAGACACCAGCCTGCGCTTCCGGCTGGCACCACCTTGCTGCCCGGCGACCAGCCCACCGCGGCCGAAGAGGAAGAGAGCCGGGAATCGCGCCGAGCGCTTGATCGGCTGCAGCGCGCGCTGGACGAGCCGGGCGAGGACGCGCGCCGTCCGGTGATCCATCTGCCCCGTGAAACCGTTCCGCCCGCCGCCGCGAACGCCTGACAAGGCGTTACAGCTTCCCGCCGGACTTCACGCCAGCTTCAACCGCGCCCGGGATAATCCGGGGCCATGCGTTTTCACTTCCTGCGCCGAACGATCGCGGTGCTGACCCTGGTTCCGGCCATCGCCCTGGTGGCGGTGCCGGTTCCCTCGCAGGCCGCCCTGATCGACCTGCCCCCGATCGACCGCATCACCCACTACCAGCCCAAGCTGCCGCTGCAGGTGTACACCGCCGACGGTGTGGAGATTGCGCAGTTCGGCGCCGAGCGGCGCATCTACATGCCGCTGGCCCAGATGCCCAAGCTGATGCAGGATGCCCTGCTGGCCATCGAGGACACCCGCTTCCGGGAGCATGGCGGTGTGGACCCCAAGGGCATGGCGCGCGCCGCACTGGCCCTGATCACCGGTGGCCGCAAGCAGGGTGCCAGCACCATCACCCAGCAACTGGTGCGCACCATGCTGCTCACGCGCGAGCTGAGCTTCGAGCGCAAGTCCAAGGAGATCCTGCTGGCCTTCGACGTGGAGAAGGCGCTGACCAAGGACCGCATCCTGGAGATCTACATGAACGAGATCTTCCTGGGTCAGCGCGCCTATGGCTTCGAAGCGGCCGCACAGACATACTTCGGCAAGTCGCTGGGCCAGTTGTCGGTGGCCGAGATCGCCATGCTCGCCGGCCTGCCCCAGAACCCCTACTACGCCAACCCGGTGGCGAACTTCGAACGCGCCACCCAGCGCCAGCGGGTGGTGCTGCAACGCATGCGCGAAGTCGGCGTGATCAACGACGCGCAGCTGGCGGCCGCCCGGGCGGAGAAGCTGGTGATCCGGCCACCGGGTCAGCGCAGCATCGACGCCGCGCACGTGGCCGAGATGGCGCGGCGTGCGGTGTTCGAGCGCTTCGGCGAAGCCGCCTATTCGGGGGGCTTTCGCGTCACCACGTCCCTGCTCTCGACCGACCAGCGTGCCGCCACGGTGGCCCTGCAACGCGGCGTGCTGGCCCAGGACCGGCGCGGCGGCTGGCGCGGCCCGGAGGCGCTGGAGAAGTTGCCGGACGCCCAGGGTACCGAACTCGAACAGGCCGCCGCCGAGGCCCTCAAAGGTGTGCGCGACGACGACCTGCTGCGCGCCGCCATCGTGCTGTCGGCGTCGGCCAAGGAAGTGCAGGCACAGCTGGCCAGCGGCGAACCGGTGCGCATCAGCGGCGAGAGCCTGCAATGGGCGCGTGCCGGCCTGTCCGCCAAGGCCAAGGACACGCTGAAGATCCAGCGCGGATCGGTGATCCGCGTGATGAAAACCGGCAAGACCTGGACCCTGACCCAATGGCCGGAAGCCGAGGCAGCGCTGGTGGCCATGGACACCCACAGCGGCCGCATCCGCGCCCTGGTCGGTGGCTTCGAGTTTTCCCGCCAGCCGTTCAACCACGTGACGCAAGGCTGGCGCCAGCCCGGTTCCACCATCAAACCCCTGCTCTACTCGGCCGCCCTGGAAGCGCGTGTGATGCCGGGCACCCTGGTCGAGGACCGCCCCTTCCGGGCCGCCAATGGCTGGAGCCCCGGCAACAGTGGCACCGGCTCGGCCGAAGGTGTGATCACCCTGCGGCAGGCCCTGGCACAGTCGAACAACCTGGTGAGCGTGCGCGTGCTCCAGCACACCGGCACCGCGCGTGCCCGCGACTGGCTGGGCCGCTTCGGGCTGGATGTGGCCAAGCAGCCCGACAACCTCACGCTGGCACTGGGCACCGGCCAGGTGACGCCGCTGCAGATGGTGCGCGCCTACGCCACCCTGGCCAACGGCGGCTGGTCGCTCGACCCGGTGGTGATCGAGAAGATCACCGACGCCAAAGGCAAGATTCTTTTCGAGGCGGGCCCGAAGCCGGTGCTGACGGAAGACAACCGCGCCATCCCGGCGCGCAACGCCTATGTCATGAGCAGCCTGCTGGCCGACGTCACGCAGGCCGGCACGGCGGCACGGGTGCAGTCGGTGCTCCAGCGATCCGACCTTTTTGGCAAGACCGGCACCACCAACGACGTGGTCGATGCCTGGTTCGCCGGCTACCAGCCCGGCCTGGCGGCGGTGGTGTGGATGGGTCACAGCCAGCCTCGCAGTCTGGGCGACCACGGATCGGGCGCGCGGCTGGCGATGCCGATCTGGATGGACTACATGGGCACAGCGCTCAAGGGTGTGCCTGTGGCACCCGCCCCCGACGCACCCGAGGGCCTGATCCACTACAACGACGACTGGCTCTACGCCGAATGGGCCAACGGCGGTGCGGTGGCGCGCATCGAAGACAGCGTCGGCACCGAATACGCCGGCCCGCCGACCCTGATCGACGCGATCCGCGAACTGTTCAAGTGAGCCGGTTCAGCCGCCGCAGAGGCGGGCCTTGGCCTCGGCGTACTCGCGCTTGAAGCGCGCCACCAGCTCGGCGGCCGGCACCACTTCGCGGATGGCGCCGATGCCCTGGCCGCAGCCCCAGATGTCCTTCCAGGCCTTGGCCGCACCGGCTTCGTTGCTCGTGCCGAAGTTCATATTGCTCGGGTCGCTCTCGGGCAGGTGGTCCGGATCCATGCCGGCATTGCGGATGCTGCCCTTGAGGTAGTTGCCGTGCACGCCGGTGTAGAAGTTGCTGTAGACGATGTCGTCGGAGTTGCTGTCCACGATCATCTGCTTGTAGCCCTCGACGGCACGCGCTTCGTGCGTGGCGATGAAGGCCGAGCCGATGTAGGCGAAGTCGGCGCCCATGGCCTGCGCGGCCAGCACGGCGCCGCCCGAAGCGATGGAGCCCGACAGCGCCACCGGGCCGTCGAACCACTCGCGGATTTCCTGGACCATGGCGAACGGGCTCTTGACGCTGGCGTGACCACCGGCGCCAGCCGCCACCGGGATCAGGCCGTCAGCGCCCTTCTCGATCGCCTTGTGCGCGAACACGTTGTTGATCACGTCGTGCAGCACCACACCGCCCCAGCCGTGCACGGCCTGGTTCACGTCTTCGCGCGCGCCCAGGCTGGTGATGACGATCGGCACCTTGTACTTGGCGCACAGCTGCAGGTCGTGCTCCAGGCGGTCGTTGCTCTTGTGCACGATCTGGTTGATCGCGAACGGCGCCGCCTTGTTGTCCGGGTTGGCCTTGTCATGCGCCGCCAGCGCTTCGGTGATCTCGGCCAGCCACTCGTCGAGCTGCGAGGCCGGGCGTGCGTTGAGCGCCGGCATGGACCCCACCACCCCCGCCTTGCACTGCGCGATGACCAGCTTGGGGTTGCTGATGATGAACAGCGGTGAACCGATCACCGGGAACGGCAGGTTCTGCAGCACCGGCGGCAGATGGCGTTGGCGTGGGGTCATGTCGTCTCCAGTGTTTTCTTCGGGAAGGTCAGAACGCTTCGGCAGGCAGTGCTGTCACGGCCTCGGCACCTTCCACCACCGCGTCGCGCACGCCCGGCGCGCGGCTGAGGATGTGGTCGGCGTAGAAGCGCGCGGTGGTGATCTTGGCCTGCATGAATGGCACGTCCTGTCCCTTGGCGGACAGGTCTTCGGCCACCAGCAGCGCGCGTGCCAGTTGCCAGCCCGCCATCAGGTTGCCGGCCAGCATCAGGTAGGGCACGCTGCCGGCGAAGGCCGCGTTCGGATTGCGCTTGGTATTGGCGGCGATGAAGGCCACCACGTCGACAAAGGCCTGGCGTGCGGCGCCCAGGCGCTTGGCCACCGCCAGCGCGTTGGCGCTGCCGCGGGCCTGGAGTTCGGTTTCTGTCTTCTCGATCTGGGCGGCAATGGCCTTGGCGCTCTGGCCACCGTCACGCGCGGTCTTGCGGCCCACCAGGTCGTTGGCCTGGATGGCCGTCGTGCCTTCGTAGATGGTCAGGATCTTGGCATCGCGGTAGTATTGGGCCGCGCCGGTCTCTTCGATGAAGCCCATGCCGCCGTGCACCTGCACGCCCAGGCTGGTGATCTCCAGGCTCATCTCGGTGCTGTAGCCCTTGACCAGCGGCACCAGGAATTCGTAGAACAGCGCGTTCTGCTTGCGAATCTCAGAATCTGGGTGGTGGTGGGCAGCGTCGTAAGCGGCGGCGGCCACGCTGGCCATGGCGCGGCAGCCTTCGATGGCGGCGCGCATCGTCATGAGCATGCGCTTGACGTCGGCGTGATGGATGATGGGTGCGGCGGTGGTGAAGCTGCCGTCCACCGGTCGGCTCTGCACGCGGTCCTTGGCGTAGCCCACGGCCTTCTGGTAGGCCCGCTCGGAAATCGCGATGCCCTGCACGCCCACCGCATAGCGGGCCGCGTTCATCATGATGAACATGTACTCCAGACCGCGGTTTTCCTCGCCGACCAGGTAGCCGATGGCGCCGCCGTGGTCGCCGTACTGCAGCACGGCGGTGGGCGAGGCCTTGATGCCCATCTTGTGTTCGATGGACACGCAGTGCACGTCGTTGCGCGCGCCCAGCGAGCCGTCGGCGTTGACCATGAACTTGGGCACGACGAACAGGCTGATGCCCTTGACACCCTCGGGCGCGCCGGTCACACGGGCCAGCACGAGGTGGACGATGTTCTCGGCCATGTCGTGTTCACCGTAGGTGATGAAGATCTTGGTGCCGAAGACCTTGTAGGTGCCGTCGGGCTGCGGCTCGGCGCGGCTGCGCACGGCGGCCAGGTCGGAACCGGCCTGCGGCTCGGTCAGGTTCATGGTGCCGGTCCAGGCACCGCTGACCAGTTTCTCCAGATACGTCGCCTTGAGCTGGTCGGAACCGGCCGTCAGCAGCGCCTCGATCGCACCGTCGGTCAGCAGCGGGCACAGCGCGAAGCTCATGTTGGCGCTGTTGAGAATCTCGCCGCAGGCCGCGCCGATGGTCTTGGGCAGGCCCTGGCCGCCGAAGTCCACCGGGTGCTGCAGCCCCTGCCAGCCGCCTTCGGCGTACTGTTTGTAGGCGTCCTTGAAACCCGGCGTGGTCGTGACCTTGCCGTCGTGGAACGACGACGGGTACTTGTCGCCTTCCCAGTTCAGCGGCGCAATCACGCCTTCGTTGAGTTTGGCACACTCCTCCAGCACCGCCTGGGCGGTTTCCAGGCCGGCGTCTTCAAAGCCGGGCAACTGGGCCACCTGATCGATGCGCGCCAGGTGCTCGATGTTGAACAGCATGTCCTTGAGGGGTGCGGTGTAGCTCATTCGTGAGTCTCCGGAGGCGTCTTGGGAAGGTACAGATACAAGAAGGGCATCGCGAACGATGCCCTTGGGGAGCGCAGTGGCTTACAGCTTGGACACCAGTTCCGGCACGGCCGCGAACAGGTCGGCCTCCAGGCCGTAGTCGGCGACGGAGAAGATCGGGGCCTCGGGGTCCTTGTTGATCGCCACGATCACCTTCGAATCCTTCATGCCCGCCAGGTGCTGGATCGCGCCCGAGATGCCGGCGGCGATGTACAGCTGCGGCGCCACGATCTTGCCGGTCTGGCCGACCTGCAGGTCGTTCGGGGCGTAGCCCGCGTCCACCGCGGCGCGGCTGGCGCCGATGGCCGCGCCCAGCTTGTCGGCCAGCGGGGTCATCACTTCGCTGAACTTCTCGCTGCTGCCCAGCGCACGGCCACCGCTGACGATGACCTTGGCGGCCGTCAGCTCGGGGCGGTCGTTCTTGGCGATCTCGCTGCCCAGGTAGGCGCTCTTGCCGTTGCCGGCGGCAGCGGCCACGGTTTCCACGGCGGCGGAGCCACCCTGGCCCGCGGCGTCAAAGCCGGTGGTGCGCACGGTGATCACCTTGGTGGCGTCGCCGCTCTGCACGGTGGCGATGGCGTTGCCGGCGTAGATCGGGCGCTCGAAGGTGTCGGCGCTGATCACTTTGGTGATGTCGCTGATCTGCGCAACGTCGAGCTTGGCGGCCACGCGCGGGGCCACGTTCTTGCCACCGGCGGTGGCGGGGAACAGGATGTGGCTGTAGCCCGAGGCAACGGCCAGCACCTGGGCCGCCACGTTTTCGGCCAGACCGTGGGCGAAGCCTTCGCCGTCGGCGTGGATGACCTTGCTGACACCGGCGATCTGGGCGGCAGCGGCCGCAGCGGCGGCGGCGTTGTGGCCGGCCACCAGCACGTGCACATCACCCCCGCAGGCAGCGGCGGCGGTCACGGTGTTGAGGGTCGCGCCTTTGAGGGAGGCGTTGTCGTGTTCGGCAATGACAAGTGCGGTCATGGTGTGATTTCCTGGGGGTGATGACAAATGACGAATGACTTCGCTGCGCTGGCATGACAGACAGGACCGCGGCGGTCATGTGTCATGCCCGCGCGCAGCGCGGCGTCATCTGTCATCCGAGAACCTTGGCTTCGTTTTTGAGCTTGTCCACGAGGGCAGCCACGTCAGGAACCTTGATGCCGGCGCCGCGCTTGGCCGGTTCGGCGACCTTGAGCGTCTTCAGGCGCGGCGCCACATCGACACCCAGGTCCTCGGGCTTGACCGTCTCCAGCGGCTTCTTCTTGGCCTTCATGATGTTGGGCAGCGTCACGTAGCGCGGCTCGTTCAGGCGCAGGTCGGTGGTCACCACGGCGGGCAGCGTGATTTCCAGGGTTTCCAGGCCACCGTCGATCTCGCGCGTGACCTTGGCCTTGTCACCGGCCACTTCCACCTTGGAGGCGAAGGTGGCCTGCGGCAGGTCGGCCAGCGCGGCCAGCATCTGGCCGGTCTGGTTGGCGTCGTCGTCGATCGCCTGCTTGCCCAGGATGACCAGACCCGGTTGTTCCTTGTCCACCAGGGCCTTGAGCAGCTTGGCCACGGCCAGCGGCTGCAGTTCCACCTCGGTCTCGACCAGGATGGCGCGGTCGGCACCGATGGCCATGGCCGTGCGCAGCGTTTCCTGGCACTGGGCCACACCACACGAGACGGCGATCACTTCGGTGGCCGCGCCCTTTTCTTTCAGGCGCACGGCTTCTTCCACCGCGATCTCGTCAAACGGGTTCATGCTCATCTTGACGTTGGCGATGTCCACACCGGTGCCGTCGCTCTTGACACGCACTTTGACGTTGTAGTCCACCACGCGCTTGACGGGGACGATGACCTTCATGTTCGGTTGCTCCTGGTGAATGGAAAAGCGGGTTGAAACGGGTGCCCGAATTGACGTGCACGTCAACTTGGATTGTAGGTCTGAGAACCGGCCGCCTCCCGGACAAGGCGAAGCGGAGCATCAGAATCCAAAATCGAACGGTCGTGCTTTTTTAATTATAGAACAAGACGCGCATGATCATCCACACGCGGGCGACCGTCTGCCGCCTTGACGACAAAGCAAGGGATTTCCTTGTTAACCGACCTTTCGGTCGGTGAATTCGGGTAAGTCTGGAGCGTGCGCTTGAGGGTATTCGCCTATAGTGGACTCAGACCCTTTGATTATCTTGCGTAACGACATTTCCACCACAGGAGTCCACCCATGCGTTTCCGTTTTCCCGCTCTGGCCATCGCGGCTTCCACCTGGTTCATGGGCGCCACGGCCCAGGCACAGACCGTGTTCACCGTCTCCAGCTGGCTGCCCCCGGCCCACACCCTGTCCACGGTGCAGAAGAACTGGTGCGACCTGCTGGAGAAAGAAAGCGCAGGCCGCATGAAGTGCAACATCCTGCCCAAAGCCGTGGTGGCCGCACCCGGCACCTTCGACGCCGTGCGGGACGGTCTGGCCGACATCTCCTACACGGTCGACGGCTACACGCCCGGCCGTTTCATCAACACCCAGGTCGCCGAATTCCCCTTCCTGGGCGACAGTGCGGTGCAGACCTCGGTGGCCTACCAGCGGATTTACAACAAACACTTCGCACCGCTGGGCGAACACCGCGGCGTGAAGGCCCTGGCCGTTTTCACCCACGGCCCCGGCATCATCTTCAACACCAAGAAACCCGTCACCTCGGCGGCCGAAGCGAGCACGCTCAAATTCCGCATCGGTGGCGGCAACATCAACGAACTCTCCAAGGCCATGGGCTGGAACACCACGCTCAAGCCGGCACCGGAGTCGTTCGAACTGCTGTCCACCGGCGTGATGGACGGCACCTTCTTCCCCGACGAATCGGTGGCCTCGTTCAAACTGAGCATGATCAAGCACGCCACCACCTTCCCGGGCGGCCTCTACAACACCAGCTTCGTGTTCATGATGAACCAGGACAAGTACCGCGCCCTGTCGGCCCAGGACAAGGCGGTGGTGGACAAGCTCTCGGGTGAAGTGGCCGCGCGGATGTTCGGCGAAGGCTGGGATCGGGTGGACGCCGCCAGCCGCGATGGCGCCCAGAAGACCCAGGGCGTGGCCCGCATCCAGGCCGACAAGGCCTTCGTCAAGGCTGTGGCCGACCAGCAGGACTACCTCGAGACCAAGTGGGCCGCCTCGGCCATGGTCAAGGGCCTGAAGGACCCGAAGAGGGTGCTGGCCGAATTCCGCGCTGAAATCAAGAAAGTGAAGTAAGCCGTCGTCAGCCAGATGGCGTGGCCGCAGGCTACGCTGCGGGGCCGGTGGGTCAGTGATCGAGCTGCCCCGACCGGCCCCGTCCACTTGCAGAAAGCCCACATGCACAACAAGATCGACCGCCTGCTGTTCTGGTCCACCGGCGTCGTGGCCGCCATGGCGCTGTTTTCCATCATGTGGCTCACCGTGGTGGATGTGGTGGGTCGCAAGTTCTTCTCCAACTCGGTACCCGGCGGGCTGGAGCTCACCGAGATGCTGATGGTGGTGGTCATCTTCGCGGCCCTGCCACTGGTGTCCTGGCGGGGCGAACACGTGGTGTTCGACACGCTGGACGCCATGGTCCCCGACTGGCTGCGCGGCATCCAGGCGCGACTGATCCACCTGGTGTGTGCCGGCACCTTCGTCTTTCTGGGGCGCCTGATGGTGATGCGCGCCCAGCGTTTTGCCGAGTACGGTGACACCACCGTGTACCTGGCGCTGTCGATCGCACCGGTCGCCTGGCTGATGGCGGCCCTGCTGACCCTCACCGGGCTGGCGCACCTGCTGCTGGTCTTCCTGCAGGCACCGGCCGCCGGGCATGCGACGACAGAAGCTCCGGGGGTGCAGCCGTGATCGAAGCACTGCTGGGATTCCTTGCCGTTTTCGCACTGGCCTTCCTGCGGGTGCCGCTGGCGGTGGCCATGTCCATCGCCGGCCTGGTGGGCCTGGGTCTCATGCGGGGCTGGCAGCCGGCCTTTGCCAGCACCAGCCAGACCATTTTCGAGACCGGCTTCCACTACGTGCTGTCGGTGATCCCCCTGTTCGTGCTCATGGGCAACTTCGTGGCCCGGGCCGGCATGGCCAAGGAACTGTTCACCGCCGCCAACGCCTTTGTGGGTCACAAGCGGGGTGGCCTGGCCATGGCCAGCATCATCGCTTCGGGCGGCTTCGGCTCCATCTGCGGCTCATCGATTGCGACCGCCGCCACGATGACGCGCGTGGCCTACCCCGAGATGAAGGCGCACGGTTACAAGGACACCCTGGCCACCGGCGCCATCGCTTCCGGCGGGACGCTGGGCATCCTGATCCCGCCGTCGACCATCCTGGTGATCTACGGGATCATCACCGAAACCGACATCGGCAAACTGTTCATCGCCGGCATCCTGCCGGGCATCGTGGCGATCACCTGTCTGTGTCTGGCGGTGGTGTTCGTGACCTGGCGCGACCCGGCGTCCGGCCCGCCGGCCGAACGCTTCAGCTGGCGCCAGCGCCTGGCGGCCGTCCGCGGCATCTGGGGCGTGGCGCTGCTGTTCGCGCTGGTCATCGGCGGCATCTACGGCGGCGTCTTCACCGCCACCGAAGGCGCCGGTGTGGGCGCAGCGGGCGCCTTCCTGTTCGCGCTGCTGCGTGGCACCTTGCGGCCGCGCGTGCTGCTGGACATTCTCGTCGAGAGCACACGCACCACGGCCATGCTGTTCATGATCCTCATCGGCGCGATGATCTTCACCAACTTCATCAACTTCACCAGCATGCCGGGCGACCTGCGCGACTTCGTGGTGAACATGAGCCCCAGTCCCATCATGGTGGTGGTGATGATGATGGGCATCTACCTGGTGCTGGGCATGGTGATGGAGGAACTGGCCATCGTGCTGCTGACCATCCCGGTGTTCTTCCCCGTGATCGTGGGCCTGGGCTTCGACCCGGTGTGGTTCGGCATCCTGATCGTGACCATCGTGGAGATCGGCATGATCTCGCCCCCGGTGGGGTTGAACCTGTTCGTCATCAATTCCCTGCTGCCCAACGTGAACCTGGGCGTGATGTACCGCGGCGTGTGGCCTTTTGTGATGGCCGACATCGTGCGGCTGGGCATCCTCATCGCCTTCCCGGCGATCGCCCTGTGGCTGCCCGGCTTGATGCGATAAGCCGCCCGGACGCGATCAGCTCGCCGGCTTCATGTGCACGATGCGCTGCGGATAGGGGATCTGAACACCGTGCTCGCGCAGGGCACGCAAGATCGCAAGGTTGACCTCGGAGCGCGCGTTGAGCTGACCGTTCTGCGGATCTGCGATCCAGTAGCCCAGCGTGAACTCCAGGCCATCGGCACCGAAGGCCGACAGCGCTGCGCTGGGCGATGGATCCTTGAGCACCCGCCCCTGGGACTGTGCCGCATCGACCAGCAGGCGCCGCACCAGATCCACGTCGCTGTCGTAGGCCACCGAGACGACGGTGGACTGCCACACCTTGGGGTCGGCCAGCGAGAGGTTCTCCACCCGGCTGGTGATCAGCATTTCGTTGGGCACGATGGATTCGCGCCCCGTGGCCGAACGGATCACCGTGTACCGGGTCGTGATGTCGGTGATGCGGCCCTCGAAGTTGTCGACCTTGACGTTGTCACCGATGCGCATGCTGCGCTCGGCCAGGATGACGAAGCCGCTGACGTAATTGGCCGCCAGCTTCTGCAGGCCAAAGCCGATGCCCACGCCCACCGCGCCACCGAGCACCGACAGCGCCGTGAGGTCGATGCCCACCGCCGAGAGCGCAAAGATCAGCCCCAGGAACATGAGCAGGGCCCGCGTGGCGTTGCTCAGCGCCTTGCGCAGCGAGAGGTCGCTGCCCTCGGCCGACTTGAGCAGTCGGGCCTCGATCGCTGCGGAGATCCACAGCGTCACGATCAGCATGGCACCGGCGGTCAGGGCGCCTTCGATCAGCGTGCGCAGGCTCACCGTGCTGGCGCCGATCTTCCACGTGATCTGCTCCATTTCTGAGAGCACCAGAGGCAGCAAGCCACTGACCCACAGCACCATCACCCCCCAGGCCACCCACGAAATGGTGCGCTCCAGCACCCGCACCCACGGTGCCTGCGAGAAGGCCGCCTGCAGCACCTTCACACCCAGGCGGATCACCACCAGCGACACCAGCACCGGTATGGCCACCTTGAAAACCGCCAGCGACACCTGCCCGGCCAGCACGGCACGCGCCACATAGGCCAGAGCGAGCAGCCACAGGGGGAACAGCACGCCATCGAACACGCGGCGACCGAACAGGATGGAGCTGGTGTCGCCTTCCCGGTTGAGCGCACGACGCAGCCCGGCGCCCACCCCCCAGGCCAACACAATGCACAACGCCAGCGCGGCCAGCTCCACCCACACCGTGGTCTGCTGGAACCCGGCGAGCCAGCCGGAGAAATCGGCAATCGGCGGGGGGGCGGTGGCGAGCGTGGGTACGGTCATGCGTGAGAGGATGTGTGAACGTGGCAGAAGTTGCAGAGCGGCCTGTCGGGTCTCACCACACCGGCTTGCGCTTGTCGATGAAGGCCTGCACACCTTCCTGCGCCACGGCATGCGCCATGTTGCAGGCCATGGTCTGGCCAGCCAGCTGGTAGGCCGCCTCAATGCCGGTTTCCAGCTGGCGGTAGAAGAGCGCCTTGCCCATGGCAATCGCCTCGCGCGGCTTGCCCAGGATGCGGTCCACCAGCGAGGCCAGCTCGGCGTCCAGCGCGTCCTCGGACACCACCCGGTTGACCAGCCCGCGGCGCTGCGCCTCGTCGGCGCCGATGAAGTCCCCGGTCAGCAGCATCTCCATGGCCTGCTTGGGTCCCATGTTGCGCGACAGGGCCACGCCGGGTGTGGCGCAGAACAGGCCCACGTCGATGCCATTGACACCGAAGCGCGCGCCCTGAGCCGCCACGGCCAGGTCGCACTGTGCCACCAGCTGGCAGCCGGCCGCCGTGGCCAGCGCGTGCACGCGGGCGATCACCGGCACATCCAGCTGCCGGATGCCCATCATCAACCGGGAGCAGGTGGCAAACAGGGCCTGGTAGTAGGCCCGTTCGGGCCTGGCTTTCATTTCCTTGAGGTCGTGCCCGGCGCAGAAGGCCTTGCCGCTGGCGGCCACGATCAGCACCCGCGCCTGCGGATCGGCGGCCACCGCACCGAGCGCCTGCTGGATCGCGGCCATCATGGCTTCGGACAGGGCGTTGAACGTCTTGGGGCTGTTGAGGGTGATGGTGTGCACGCCGCGGTCGTCGCGGCTGTGCAGCAGGATGGGTTCACTCATGGTTCGGTCCCCGCGCCGTTCAGAGATCGGCCAGCGAGCGGATGTGCGCTTCCACACTGCGCGCCAGCGAATCGAGGTCGTAGCCGCCTTCCAGGCAGCTGACGATGCGGCCCTGGGCGTGGCGCCGGGCCACTTCCTTGATGCGTTCGGTGATCCAGACGTAGTCCTGCTCCACCAGCGCCATCTGGCCCATGTCGTCGTCGCGATGGGCGTCGAAGCCGGCGCTGATGAAGATCATCTGCGGCCGGTGCGCATCCAGCCGCGGCAGCCACATCATGTCCACGAGTTCGCGCACCGCCATGCCCCGGGTGTAGGCCGGGACCGGCAGGTTCACGAGGTTGGGGGCGCTCGCGTGGTCCCAGACCGGGTAGAACGGGTGCTGGTAGAAGCTGCACATGAGGATGCGCTCGTCGCCGGCCACGATGTCTTCGGTGCCGTTGCCGTGGTGCACGTCAAAGTCGATGATGGCGACCCGTTGCAGGCCATGCCGCTCCAGCGCGTACTTGGCCGCCACCGCCACGTTGTTGACGAAGCAGAAGCCCATCGCCTGGTTGCGGGTGGCGTGGTGACCGGGCGGGCGCACCGCGCAGAAGGCGCTTTCCATCTCGCCCGCGATCACGGCGTCGGTGGCATCGATGGCGGCCCCCGCCGCCATCAGGATCGCATCCCAGGAATGCACGTTGATCGACGTGTCCGGGTCCACCTGAGCGCGGCCGGGGCCACCGGCCGCAATGTCATCGCGCAGTGCGTCGCTCAGGCCACGCAGTGCGGCCAGGTGCATGCGCCCGTGCGCCAGTTCCAGGTCGGCCAGCGCGGCGGCGGTGGCCTCGCGGCGGTCCAGCACCGCGCCCAGTCCGCTGGCGAGCAGGCGGTCTTCGATCGCGTCCAGCCGTTCGGGGCATTCGGGGTGTCCCTGGCCCATCTCGTGACGCTTGCAATCCGGGTGGGTGAAATATCCGGTGGCCTGGCCCATCGTGCGTTTTACGGTAAGGTTCGCGGCATGACTGCCGATCCAAAAATCCAAAAATTGCTGAACCAGCTTAACACGGTGATCGTGGGCAAGGCGGCCCAGGTTTCCGACTGCGTGGCCTGCCTGCTCGCCGGTGGTCACCTGCTCATCGAGGATATGCCCGGCGTGGGGAAAACCACCCTCGCCCATGCGCTCTCGCGCTCGTTCGGCCTGCAGTTTTCGCGCGTGCAGTTCACCGCCGACCTGATGCCCAGCGACCTCGTGGGCGTATCCATCTACGAACGCGGGCGGGAAAGTTTTGCCTTCCACCCCGGCCCGGTGTTCGCCCAGGTGCTGCTGGCCGACGAGATCAACCGCGCCAGCCCCAAGACCCAGAGCGCTTTGCTCGAAGCCATGGAAGAAAAGCAGGTCACGGTCGAAGGCGAGACACGCGCCCTGCCCCAGCCCTTCTTCGTCATCGCCACGCAGAACCCGCACGACCAGCTGGGCACCTACGCCCTGCCCGAATCGCAACTCGACCGCTTCCACATGCGGCTGTCGCTGGGCTATCCGGACCGCGCCGCCGAACGCGCGCTGCTGCGCGGCCAGGACCGGCGCGACATGCTGGAGCACCTGCAGCCGGTGCTCACGCCCAATGACCTGGCGCGGCTGCAGCAGGCCGTGGCCGCCGTGCACACCGCCGAGCCGGTGCTGGACTACCTGCAGGACCTGGTGAACGCCACGCGCTCGGGCCGCTGGTTCTCGCAGGGCCTGTCGCCGCGCGCCGCGCTGGCGGTGGTGCGCGCCGCCAAGGCCCAGGCCTATCTGCAGGGGCGCGACTACGTGGCGCCCGACGACATCGCCGCCATCCTGCCGCAGACGGCTGCCCACCGGCTGGTACCGGTGAGCGATGCCGGACGCGGGTCGGTGGAACAGGTCCGCGCCATGCTGGAAGCGACACCGCTCCCGTGAGTCCTTTGCGCGCCCTCCGGCAGCGTCTGCGCCGCTGGTTCCTCGACCGCCTGCCGCGCAGCGACACGCTCACGCTGACCCAGCGCAATGTCTACATCCTGCCCACACGGGCCGGCTGGATGCTCGGCCTGACGCTGCTCGTGCTGCTGGTCGGCAGCATCAACTACCAGCTCAACCTGGGCTACCTGCTCACGTTCCTGCTGGCGGGTTGTGCGGTGGTGGGCATGCACGTGTGCCACGGCAACCTGCGCGGCCTCACCCTGCACCTGATGCCCCCTGCGCCGGTCCACGCCGGCCAGGCCGCCGTGCTCGACCTGCGCCTGACGAGCGAACGCAAGTCCGCCCGCCACGGCATCGGCCTGGGCGTGATCGCCGAGGGCGGCCTGGCCCACACCCACCTCGGCTGGGCCGACGTGCCGGCCCAGGGCAGCACCCCGGTGCAGGTGGCCTGGGCCCCGCCCCGGCGCGGCTGGCACGCACTGCCGGCGCTGACCGCGCTCACGCTCTACCCGCTGGGCACGTTCCGCGTCTGGACGGTGTGGCGGCCTGCGGCCCAGCTGCTGGTCTACCCCGCCCCCGAAGCGCACCCGCCACCGCTGCCGGCGGGTCAGGCCGAGCCCGGTCATGCGGGCAGCAGCGCCCGCGTCCAGTCCACCGGCGAATTCGACGGGGTGCGCGCCTACCGCCGCGGCGACCCGCAGAAGAACGTGGTGTGGAAGAAGGCGGCACAGGCCTTCGCCGCCGGGCGCGACGACCTGGTCAGCCGCGACGCATTGAGCTCCCAGCGCCAGCAGCTGTGGCTGGACTTTGCGCACACCGGCACGCCGGCGGTGGAGGCGCGCCTGTCCCGCCTGACCGCCTGGGTGCTGGTGGCCGAACGCCTGGGACTGGACTACGGCCTGCGCCTGCCGGGCCGCGAGATTCCGCCCGACCAGGGCGCCACCCACAAGGCCCGCTGCCTGGAGGCCCTTGCCCTGTGCTGAACAAGAAACGCTCCGACAAAGCCAAGGGTTTCGCCGCCACGACCCTCCCGCGCGACGCGCGCGACACGCTGTTCCTGCTCGCGGTCATCGGCTGGATCGCGGCGATGCAGATCCCGCACGTGCCGTGGTGGTGCAGCGCGCTGGCTGCCGGCGTGCTGGGCTGGCGCACCGCGCTGACGCTGCGCGGCCAGCCGCTGCCCGCGTGGCCCTGGCGTCTGGGCCTGCTGGTTCTGACGCTGGGCGCGACCTGGATGTCGCACGGCACCCTGCTCGGACGCGATGCGGGGGTGACCCTCATCGTGGTGCTGCTGGCGCTCAAGACCCTGGAGCTGCGCGCGCGGCGCGACGCCTTCGTGGTGTTCTTCCTGGGCTTCTTCACCCTGCTCACCCACTTCTTCTACTCGCAGTCGCTGCTGACGGCGGCCGGCATCCTGCTCGCCCTGCTGGGCCTGCTCACCGCCCTGGTCAACGCCCACCTGCCGGTGGGGCGCCCGCCGCTGATGCAATCGGCGCGCACGGCCGCCGGCATGGCCGCCCTGGGCGCGCCCATCATGCTGGTGCTGTTCCTGCTGTTTCCTCGCATGGCGCCGCTGTGGGGCCTGCCCAGCGACGCCAACACCGGCCGTTCGGGTCTGTCCAACAGCATGCAGGTCGGGCAGATCGCTCAGCTGGTGCTGGACGACCGGATCGCCATGCGCATCCGTTTCGAGGGCGCGCCCCCGCCGCAGCGCGAGCTGTATTTCCGCGGTCCCGTGCTCAGCGACTACAACGGCATCGAATGGCGGCCGCTGCGCTCCAGCTTCCCGTCCGGCATGGCGCTGGCGCCGGAGCTGGCCGTGGCCGGCGAGCCGGTGCGCTACGAAGTGACGCTGGAGCCCCACCAGCGGCGCTGGCTGCTGCCGCTGGACGCCACCGTCCAGGCGCCCACGGCGAGCGGACTGAGCGCCCGCATGACGCCCGAACTGCAGTGGCTGTCCGATGCACCGGTCACGCAGCTGCTGCGCTACCAGGCGCAAAGCCACACCCGCTTCCGTCACGGCCCGCTGCAGAACCAGGTGGCGCTGCAGGACGAACTGACCCTGCCACCGGGCTACAACCCCCGCACCCTGGCGCTGGCGGTCGAACTGCGGGCCCGCTACGGCGCCGGCCCCCAGGCCGCGCCCGCGCTGGTGCAGGCGGTGCTCGACCGCCTGCGCACCGAGGGCTACCGGTATACGCTCGAACCCGGCACCTACGGACAGCACACCGCCGACGCATTCTGGTTCGACAAGCGTGAGGGCTTCTGCGAACACATCGCCAGCGGCTTCGTCATCCTGCTGCGGGCCATGGACATCCCGGCGCGCATCGTCACTGGTTACCAGGGCGGCGAACTCAACTCGGTGGACGGTTTCTGGACGGTGCGCCAGCGCGACGCCCATGCCTGGGCCGAAGTGTGGCTGCAGGGTCAGGGCTGGGTGCGGGTGGACCCGACGTCTGCCGTGGCGCCCGCGCGCACCGGCTCGCTGGAGCGGCTGAGCGCGCCGGGCGGGGCGTTCATCGGCGCCATCGGCACCCTCAACCCCACGCTGGCCGCGCAGCTGCGCGCCACCTGGGAGGCCATCAACAACGGCTGGAACCAGTGGGTGCTGAACTACACCCAGGGCCAGCAGCTGAACCTGCTCAAAGGCCTGGGTTTTGCCAGCCCGAGCTGGACCGACCTGGCCTATGTGCTGATCGGCGTGGTGGTGCTGGTCAGCCTGGCGGGCGCGGCCTGGCAGCTGTGGGAACGCCAGCAGCACGACCCGTGGCTGCGCCTGTTGCAGCGCTGCCGGCAACGCCTGCACCAGCAGGGGCTGGAAGGCAGCGCGCAGCTGCCCCCGCGCGCCCTGGCCCGGCGGATGGTGCAGCGCTGGGGCCACACCGACACCACCCGCGCCGTGACGGATTGGCTCATCCGCCTGGAAGCCCTGCGTTACGCCCCTGGCAATCCCGGTTCGCTGGCTACACTGCAACGCGAATTCCGCCAGCTGCCCTGGCCCAAGGACGCCCCCTCGTGAAAGCACCCCTGCCGAGCCCCCGCCTGTTCCACCGCGCCGCGTTGTGCGCGCTAGGCCTGCTGATCGCGGCCAGCACCTGGGCCTCGCCCGCCATGACCAGGCCCGCGAAGCCCGCCCAAACCGCCAAAACCGCGAAGACACCCGCCCCGGCCCGGTACGCCGACACGCCCGAAGCCATGGCACTGGCCGACCAGATCGCGCAGCAGCACGGACTGGACGCCACCTGGGTGCGCCGCCACATCGGCGCTGCCCAGCGCCTGCCCAGCGTGGCCCGCCTCATGCTGCCCGCCCCGGCCGGCACGCCCAAGAACTGGGCCGCCTACCGCGCCCGCTTCATCGAGCCCATTCGCCTCAGGGCCGGTCAGGCATTCTGGGAAGCCCACCGCGACACCCTGGCCCGCGCCGAAGCCGAATACGGCGTGCCCGCCAGCCTCATCGTCGGCGTGATCGGCGTCGAAACCCTGTACGGTCGGCACACCGGCAATTTCCGCGTCATCGACGCGCTCACCACGCTGGCCATTCACTTCCCGGCCGAACACCCCCGCGCAGCCACGCGCCAGCAGTTCTTCCGCGACGAACTGGGCCACTACCTCAAGCTCACCGAGCAACAAGGCCTGGACCCGCAAGCCCTGCGCGGCAGCTACGCAGGCGCCATGGGCTGGCCACAGTTCATGCCCAGCAGCTGGCAGCGCTTCGCGGTCGACTACGACGGCAACGGCCGGGTCGACCTGTTCAACAGCACGGTGGACGTGATCGGCTCGGTGGCCAATTACTTCAAGGCCTATGGCTGGCAGCCCGGCCAGCCCACGCATTACCCGGTGGCGTTCGATGCGGCCAGGCTGGACATGGACGCCCTGCTCGCCCCCGACATCCTGCCCAGTTTCAGCGTCGAGAGCTTCAGCGCCAAGGGCGCGGTTCTCGAAGGCTTTGCCCTGCAGCACACCGGCAAGCTCGCACTGATCGAATTGCAGAACGGCCAGGCCCCCGCCAGCTACCTGGCCGGCACCGACAATTTCTACGTGGTGACCCGCTACAACTGGAGCAGCTACTACGCGCTCGCGGTGATCGAGCTGGGGCAGGCGGTTCAGGGGTTGGTGGAGGGGAAGTAGCCGGCCACTTCCCAAGGCCCGATCCGGATATCCACATCCATGATCTCCTCGCCCCCGCCGCGCCGCAGCCCCTTGACCGGCAAACAGGCGCTGTAGTCGGTGGCGGCGGCCAGGCGGATGTGGCGTTCGTCGGTGGCGCAGCGGTGCGTCACGTCCAGGCTGATCCAGCGGCGCGATCCTTCGTCCAGGCACACGTCCACCCAGGCATGGCTGGCCAGCTCGGGTTCGCCTTCTGCGTAGAAGTACCCGCTGACATAACGCGCCGGCAGACCGATGCTGCGGCACACGGCCACCATCACGTGCGCCTGGTCCTGGCAGACACCGAGCTCCCAGTCGAAGGCTTCCAGCGCGGTGGTCTCCACGCCGGTCTGGCCTGGCCGGTAACGCACTTTGTCGGCTACCGCATGGGTGAGCGCCAGCAGGTCGGCCAGCCCCGGGCCTTCGCCACGGGCGCGTGAAGCCATGAGCGCCGGCACCACCTGCAGCGCCCACAGGGCCATGCGCGGGTGCGGCTCGGCCAGCGCGGTGGACCGCAGGTACAGCCCGGGCGGCGCCTCAGCGCCAACGTCAGCGAACTCGGCCTTGCCGTGCGTGACAACGCTTCCCTGGGCTGTCACCACCAGTTCGCGCGGCCCTTTGCCGGGCAGGGCCACCAGGCTGAAGCCGTGCACGCGGTTGCCTTCGATGTCGGGCTGCCGGGTGAGCGTGCCCGGCGTTCGCAGGTCCCATTGCTCCACCATCTGCAACGCACCACTGACCGGCCACAGATGAAGGGTCTGCACCGTGTAAAGCAGTGGCTGGCTGTAACGGTAGCGGGTGGTGTGCTGAATCTGGAGCTTCATGCGGGGGCCGGGCGCCCGGAAGGGGCGTGGACCCGCATGTTAAGGCTACGCTGAACAAGTCCAGAAGTGACGCGAGGCATGCATGATCGAGGC
>CAYRWN010000049.1:0-27017 GCA_964428045.1 uncultured Hydrogenophaga sp.
CACCGTTTTGAGCCACCCGCCGTCACCAACGTCCCCCATCCACCCTGACCCGATGTCTGGAGCCCCACTGCCGTGAGCACGACGCCTGCCTTGAAAGTCCTGGTGGTGGACGACAGCAACACCATCCGCCGCAGTGCCGAGATCTTCCTCAAGCAGGGCGGTCACGACGTCCTGCTGGCCGAAGATGGTTTCGATGCACTGGCCAAGATCAACGATTACCAGCCCGATCTGGTGTTCTGCGACATCCTGATGCCTCGGCTGGACGGCTACCAGACCTGCGCCATCATCAAGCGCAACGCCCGCTTTGCGGGCATTCCGGTTGTCATGCTGTCTTCCAAGGACGGTGTGTTCGACAAAGCCCGCGGCCGCATGGTCGGCTCGCAGGAATACCTGACCAAACCCTTCACCAAGGACCAGCTGCTGCAGGCCGTGCAGCAGTTTGGCGTTCATCTCACCGGAGCAGCGTGATGCCGATCAAGAACATCCTCGTCGTGGACGATTCGAAGACCGAGTTGATGGTCCTGTCGGATCTGCTGGGAAAAAATGGCTACAGCGTGCGCACCGCCGAGAACGCTGAAGAAGCCTTTCGTCGGCTTGGTGAGGAAAAGCCGGAACTGATCCTGATGGACGTGGTGATGCCCGGTCAGAATGGCTTCCAGTTGACGCGGGCCATCACCCGCGATCCGCAGTTCTCCAACATCCCGGTGATCATGTGCACCAGCAAGAACCAGGAAACCGATCGGGTCTGGGGCATGCGCCAGGGCGCACGCGATTACGTGACCAAGCCGGTGAACGCCGAAGAACTGTTGTCCAAGATCCGCGCACTCGGTTGAGTGAGGCAGCCGCACACCGTCCACCCAGAGCATGGCCAAACGTCAGTCACTCAAGGAGCTTCAAGAGCGTCTGGCGCAACGGCTGACCGCCGCCAAATCCGAAGCCGTTTCGGCGTCCTGGCTGGCGGTCGAAGCCGGTGGTGAACGTTACCTGGTTCCGCTGGTGCAGTCCGGCGAAATCTTTCCCTGGACGGCGGTGCAGCCTGTGCCCTACACCAAGCCCTGGTACGCGGGCGTTGCCAGCTTGCGTGGCGGGCTGCAAGGTGTGGTGGACCTTGCGGGGCTGATCGGGCGATCCGCAGCCACGGGCGGCCCGGCGCTGGAGCGGGTGACTTCCGAAACACGTCTGGTGAGCCTGCACGCGGCGCTGGGCGTCAACGCCGTGCTCTGGATCGACCGGTTGCTGGGTCTGCGCAACGCGTCCATGTTCAGTGCCCTTGCGCCGAGCCCGCCGGCGGCACCTCCGTTTTTCGCCCGTGGTCTGATCGACCGACAGGGGCAGGTCTGGCAGGAGCTGGATCTGCAGGCTCTGGTTACCCATCCGAGCTTCCTCGCCATTGCGGTCTGAGGGAGTCGCTGTCTGGCAGCCATGCTGCTTGGGCGGTGTTTCGTTTGACTTTGCACGTTGCTCATCAGTTGGAAGGTTTGTAAATGGCCATGCTTGATCGATTCCAGGGACTGTTCAAGAAAGACCGAGCCGAAGAGCCCGACTTGAGCCAGGCATCGAACCAGGACCTGGCCGAGCTCGCGGCGGCCCGCCTGGCGCCCGAAGCGTCCGACCGGGAATTCGCCGAGAGCCGGATGGTGGACCCGGACAGCCAGCTCGACGAGGGCTCCGACCTGGTCGAGCTGCCCGTTCTGGGCCGCAAGCCCGCCGATCAGCATCGCCGCGTGCTGGCGACGCTGCTGGGTTTGTCCGTGCTCGTGCTGGTGGGTGTGATCTTCTTCGTGCTGAACCAGACCGGCAAAGCCAGCCAGCAGCTGGCGGCCAGCGGTCAGGCGCTGATGCAGTCGCAGCGCCTGGCCAAGAGTGTGTCCCAGGCGCTGGTGGGCAACGAGGCCGCCTTCCCCGAAGTGAGGGAAAGCGCCGATGTGCTGACCCGTTCGGTGCGGGGCCTCAAGAGCGGTGACAGCAGCCTGGACATTGATGCCCTCGGTGCTGCATTCGATGCCGACCTCGATGCGATCCTTCCCAGGGTGGCTTCGGCCGACCGGCAGGCCGCCATCGTGCTGACTCAGCAGGGCATCCTGACCCAGGTGGGTTCCGCCCTGCGGGTGATCAACCGCCAGTCGTCCGATCTGCTGGAAATTGCTGAAACGGTGTCTTCGCTCAAGCTGCAGCAGAACGCGCCGGCCGCCGAGATCTCCGCCGCCGGCCAGCTGGTGATGCTGACCCAGCGCATCGGCAAATCGGCCAACGAATTTCTCACCATGGAAGGCGTGAGCCCCGAGGCTGTGTTCCTGCTCGGCAAAGACCTGAACACCTTCAAGGAAATCGCCGAAGGCATGCTCAGAGGCAGCGCCGAACTGAGGTTGTCCCCCACCACCGACGGTCAGGTCAAGGAGCGCCTGGAGGCCCTGCTCAAGCTGTATGAGGAGACGCGTACACAGGCCAGCGCCATCCTGGGGAACCTGCAGGGCCTGGTGTCCGCGCGTGAGGCGCAGGCTTCCATCGTGAGCGACAGCGAACCGCTGCGAGTGGGTCTGCAGGGACTGCAGGACCGGCTCTCGGGTCGCGCCGGTCTGAGCGGCGGGCAGCTGCTGGCCCTGCTGCTGTCCACGCTGTTCGCGTTGGCCTGCGGCGGCGGACTGGCTTTCGTGCAGCTGCAGGAAAGCCGTCAGCGCCAGCAGGCGGCCGAAGTCCAGAAGCTCGCGGCCGAATCGCTGGAGCAGGACGCCAAGCGGGTGAACGACGCCAACCAGGCCGCCATTCTTCGCCTCATGAACGAACTGCAGACGGTGGCCGAAGGCGATCTGACGCAGGAGGCGACGGTGACCGAGGACATCACCGGCGCCATCGCCGACTCGGTGAACTACACGGTGGAAGAACTGCGTTCGCTGGTGGGCAACGTGCAGGCCACGGCGACCCGGGTGGCGCAGACGACGTCGGCGGTGGAAAGCACCTCCACCGAGCTGCTGGCCGCTTCGTCCGAACAGCTGCGCGAGATCCGCGAAACCGGCCAGTCGGTGCTGGACATGGCCCAGCGCATCAACCAGGTGTCCGGTCAGGCCCAGGAATCGGCCCAGGTGGCCCGTGCTTCTCTGCAGGCGGCGGAGTCCGGTCTGCAGGCCGTGGAAGACGCCATCGGTGGCATGAACGCCATCCGCGACCAGATCCAGGAAACCTCCAAGCGCATCAAGCGCCTGGGCGAATCGTCACAGGAGATCGGCGAAATCACGGAGCTGATCTCGGACATTACCGAACAGACCAACGTACTGGCCCTGAACGCCGCCATCCAGGCCGCGTCGGCCGGTGAAGCAGGTCGCGGCTTCTCGGTGGTGGCGGAAGAAGTTCAGCGACTGGCCGAACGATCGGCCGATGCGACGCGTCAGATCTCGGCGCTGGTGAAGGCGATTCAGACCGATACCCAGGACGCGGTGGCCGCCATGGAGCGTTCCACGCAGGGTGTGGTCGAAGGGGCCAAGCTGTCGGACAACGCCGGCAACGCCCTGACCGAGATCGACCGCGTGTCGCGCCGCCTTGCCGAGCTGATTGAGCAGATCTCTGTCTCCGCCTCGCGTGAAGCCGAATCGGCCAACGAGGTGGCCGGCAACATCCAGCACATCTTTGCGGTGACCGAACAGACCGGTGAAGGCACGCGTTCCACCGCCCAGCAGGTGCGTGAACTCTCGGCCATGGCCGAAGAACTGCACCAGTCGGTGGCCCGATTCAAAATCGCCTGACGTCCAAGGCGCTGACATTCCCACAACATGCTCGACACCCGCCCCGGTTCCCTGACCCCGGATGCGCCTCTGGAGGACCTCGGGCCGCTGGCCTGGGTGTTCGACGAGTTGCGCAAGTCGCTCGATGGCGCCACCAAGGCGATCAAGCGTTTCGTGCGCGAAAGCGAACAGTCGCGCCACAACGATCTCGAGGCGGTCGACACGGCCTCGCTGCGGGTGGCGCGCCAGCAGTTGCACCAGGCTGTGGGCGCGCTGGAGATGGTGGGCCTGGGCGCCCCCGCCCAGGTACTGCGCGCCATGGAAGCCGCTGTTCAGCGTTTCGTCCAGAAGCCGCAACACTGCACCGATGAGGCGGCGGTCAAGGTGGAGCGGGCCGGCTTTGCGCTGGTCGAATACCTGGAAGCCGTGCTGCGCAACAAGCCGGTGCAGCCGGTGGCCTTGTTTCCCCAGTACCGTGACGTGCAGGAGTTGGCTGCGGCTGAGCGGGTGCACCCTGCGGACCTGTGGCCTTTCGAGCAGCGTGCGCTGAACATTCCGGCGCCTGCCGACACCAAGCCCCTGCAGGTCAACCCGACCCTGCGCTTCATGCTGGACCGTCTGGTGCTGCTGCTGGTCAAGACCCAGAGCCATGCGGCGGCGCAGCAGCTGGCACGCCTGAGCGTCGGACTCGCCGCCGGGGCCCAGGGGCCACGCGTCGCCACGTTCTGGCGCGTAGCGTCCGCCTACTTCGAGGCGGTAGCGCTCGACCTCCTGCCAACCGACCCCTATGTCAAACGCGCGGCCTCGCGCATCCTGCTGCAGTATGCGGCGCTGAGCCAGCCCAAGACGGCTGGCGATGTGTCCGAGACCCTGCTGCACGATCTGCTGTTCTTCTGTGCCCAGGCCAGGACCGCACCGCAAGGCAAGGCCCCGAATCTGGCGGTCGTGCGCGAGGTGTTCGGGCTGGGCGAGGGCTCGCCTGTGGATTACCTGCAGGCCTCGCTGGGTCGGTTCGATCCGGCATTGCTGGCCCAGGCGCGCAAACGCATCAACGCAGCCAAGGAATCGTGGTCGTTGTTCTCTGGCGGTGATGTCAACCGCGCCCGTCAGGTGGTTGACCAGTTCGGCCTGATCGGTGACTCGCTCATCAAGTTGCATCCGGCCAGCATGCCGTTGGCACAGACGCTGGTCCGTGCAGCCGATCATGCGGCGCGTGAACCCGGCGCCTTGCGCCCCGAGTTGTCGATGGAGGTGGCGACCACCACGCTGTACCTGGAGGCGGCCTTTGAAGACTTCGACCCCGCCCAGCAGGAACTGAACGAACGGACCCAGTCCCTGGCAACGCGCCTGGACCACGTGCTCGCCGGCGAGCCTGCCCAGCCTCTGGACACCTGGATGGAGCAGCTCTACCGCCGCGTGAGCGATCGCCAGACCTTGGGCAGCGTCGTGGGCGAGCTCAAGGTGGCGCTGGGCGAAGCCGAGAAATCGCTGGACCAGTTTTTCCGGGCACCCCAGGAGAAAGCGGGCCTGCATGTGGCCGTCTCCCAGCTGGCGCAAATGCGTGGCGTGCTGTCCGTGCTCGGGCTCGACCAGGCGGTGCAGACCGTCACCCGCATGCGCACCATGGTCGAACAGATCCTGGACACCGAGGTTGACGAGGCCTTGGCGCGGGAGGCAGGCACTTTCCAGAGCCTGGGCAACAACCTGAGTGCACTGAGCTTCCTGGTCGATATGCTCAACTACCAGCCTTCGCTGGCCAAGAAGCTGTTCGTGTTCGACGAGGCGAAGGGCGAGCTGGTGCCGCTCATGGGACGTGCGGTGCAGGCCAGCGTGCCCCCGTCTGCACCCGTTGACGAAGCACAAGCCATCAGCCACGACGTGCAGCTGGTGGTCGAAGAGGCCCAGTCTGCGGTCGATCTGGCCCATCTCAGCCAGCAGCTCGATTCCCTGGCCGATCGTGCTTCGCTCGCCGAGCAGGGTGGTGTGGCCAAAGCCGCACGCGAAGCCGCCCAGGCCTTGGTGCATCACGATGCGGCAGCGGGAGCCCAGGCCCTGGTCGATCTGTCACAGACCGGTGCAACGGTGGCATCCCCGCCGCCACCGGCGCCCGCCGCTGTGCCGGCGGAGGACGATGGAGACGACGAGCTGCTGGCCATCTTCCTGGAAGAAGCCCGCGAGGTCGCGCACAACGGTCTGGCTGCGGTGGGTCAGCTTCAGGAACAGCCGGCCGATCTGGAGCACCTGACCACATTGCGCCGCGCATTCCACACGCTCAAGGGCAGCTCCCGCATGGTCGGTTTGAGCGAGTTCGGTGACGCCGGCTGGGCCATGGAACAGGTGCTCAACGCCGTGCTCGCCGAGCAACGCCCGGCTGCCAAGGGCTTGCTGCAGCTGTCCCAGTCCGCGCTTGAATCGTTTGGCCGGTGGGTGGACGACATCGCCAGCCACCGGGACGGCGCCTGGAAGGCACAAGCTTTCCGCGCCAGTGCCGAAGCCTGGCGCAACGAAGGTCGCTACCTGCCGGTGGCTCAACCGGAAACGCAGCCCGCACCCTTGGTCGAAGTGCCGGCACCCGACACGCAGCCTCTGCATCACGCCTTGAACGAGGCGCCCACCGAGCCAGCTCAGGAGGCCTTGTTGGCAGACGCGCCGCCCGAGGTCGAGTCCGCAGCGATCAGCGTCTCTCTGGACGGGGCACCAGCCGATACGTTCGAACCCGAAGCCTTTCCGGACGAAGCCGACCGGCCAGGTTTTGCGGAAACCGCGCCGCTGGACATCGATTTCGACCTGGCTGCCGCAGCGCCGACGCCTGACCTTGCCGCGGAAGTCGCGCCGCTGCTGGCCGACATCGATTTCCAAAGCCTGGCCCAGGTTTCCAATGCAGGCCATGCGGCGGCTGAGGCGCACACGGCTGCAGAACCCACCGATGCCGGCCAGGGCCCGGTCGGAGCGTCCCGCGAAGCGGTGGATCCGGACCGCGTGCCGTCGATGTTCGACGATGTGCCGCTGGATCTGGATGCGGTGTTGCCCCAGGCCTCTGAACTGGTCGACGTGGCCCCGGATCCCGCCCTGGACGTTGTGCTCAGCGACCACGCGCCGCTGGATGTGAGCGCTGCCGAGCCGGTGGAGCCTGTGGACATTGCGCCCACGCACGAAGAGGTCGTCGAAGTCGAGGCGGCTGCACCGGAACTGGCAAGCGCAGCGTCCCCGGAACCTGAGCCTCTGGATGTACCGACCTCGGCGCCGGACGTGGCAGCGGGCGGGGCGGAAGAGCTGGTGGATGAGCAGACCAAGGTCATTGGTCCGCTGCGCATCGGCATCAAACTCTACAACGTGTACCTCAACGAGGCCGATGAATGGTCGCGGCGCCTGTGCACCGGTCTGGTCGAGTGGGCCATGGAATGCCATGAGCCGGTGAACGAACAGGCCGAAGCGTTGGCGCATTCGCTGGCAGGGGCCTCGGCCACGGTCGGATTCCAGCCGCTCTCGGACATCGCCCGTGCGCTGGAAAACGCCATCGGGGCCGTGAGCCTGCACCAGCAGGCGGGCCAGCCGGCCAGTGCCGAACAGGCGCAACTGTTTGTGGAAGCATCGGAAGAAATCCGACGCCTGTTGCACCAGTTCGCGGCTGGCTTCTACAAGGAACCCCATCCCGAATTGCTGGAAGCGCTGGACCGGGTGATTCATGCACCGGTGCCGATGACCGACGACAGCCCGGACATCGTGCTCAACACCCAGTGGGGTGTAGAGCCGCTGCCCGCGCAGCCCCTGGTGGGGACGCTGGAACCCGATGCGACGCCCTCGGCATTCGCGCCGCCCGACTTTGAACCTTCGGCCTTCGGCAGCGATGCCACTGCGTTCGCCCCCTTGCCACAGGCCCGCCAGGCACCTGTGCAGGACATCGACGACGACATCGATGCACTGGACACCATCGACGTCGACCTGTTCCCGATCTTTGCCGACGAAGCGCAGGAACTGCTGCCGCAGCTGGCCGGTGCCCTGCGTCAGTGGGTGGCCCGACCCGACAACGCCAGCGCCCGGGCCGAAGTGCTGCGCAACCTGCACACCCTCAAGGGCAGTGCGCGCCTGGCCGGTGCCCTGCGGCTGGGTGAAATGACCCACCGCATGGAGACCGATGCGGAGCGCCTGGGTTCGGACAACCTGCGCAGTGCCGACATTGAACCCTTGGTGACGGCGCTCGACGCCATTGGCGCGCGTTTCGACCTGTTGCGACACACCGATCTGACCTCGCACGGCGTGGTCCAGACGGCGCCGGAACTGGCGCCGGTCAGTGAGATGCCGCTGGATGAATTGCGTCCGCCGGTCGTGACGCCTGCGGCGACCGAAGAAGCCGTTGCCGACACGGTGGGCGAACCGGCGGCTGGACCGGCCGGGCCCTAACCTGCGGCGCCGCCAGTGGTCGTGCCCATCGCCTTGACCGGCGCCGGGTTGGCTGGTCTGACCCTGCCGCAGGCGCCGGTGCCGGCGCCCACGCGCGCCGGTGCCGCCGTGCGCGTCCGTCCGGAGCTGCTGGACCGCCTGGTCAACCAGACCGGTGAGGTGATGATTTCGCGTTCTCGCATGGAGTCGGAACTGATCGCGTTGCGTGGTTCGCTCAAGGAGCTGACGGGCAACCTCGACCGTTTGCGCCAGCAACTGCGCGACATGGAACTGCAGGCCGAGACCCAGATGCAGTCTCGGCTGGCGCAGGCCCGCGACGCCGACCAGTCGTTCGATCCGCTGGAGTTCGACCGGTTCACCCGTGTGCAGGAACTGACCCGCATGATGGCCGAGTCGGTCAACGACGTGGCCACCGTGCAGCGCAACCTGCAGCGTGCGGTGGAATCCACGGAAGACGGGCTGGCCGCGCAGGCGCGCCAGACGCGCGAGTTGCAGCGCGACCTGCTGCGCACGCGCATGGTGGAATTCGAAGGCATCTCGGAACGCCTGTACCGCGTCGTGCGCCAGGCTTCCAAGGAAACCGGCAAACAGGTGCGGCTGGACATTTCGGGTGGCCAGATCGAAATGGACCGCGGCGTGCTCGACCGCATGACCGCCGCGTTCGAGCATCTCTTGCGCAACAGCGTGGTGCACGGCATCGAGTCGCCGGAAGAACGTCTGGCCAAGGGCAAGCCGGCCGAGGGCCGCATCGACATCCGTCTGAGCCAGGAACTCAACGACGTGTCGGTCGTGTTCGAAGACGACGGTGCCGGTCTGGACCTCAACCGCCTGCGCGAGAAAGCGCTGGCCCAGGGTTTTGTGGCGCCGGGCGCGCAGCTCAGTGACGACGAAGCCGCGCAACTGGTGTTCACAGCGGGCCTGAGTACCGCCAGTGAAGTGTCGTCTCTGGCGGGCCGGGGCGTCGGCATGGACGTGGTGCGCAACGATGTGGTGGCCCTCGGTGGCCGGATCGAGACCGCTTCGCGTGCCGGCAAGGGCGTGCGGTTCAAGCTGGTGCTGCCTTTGACCACGGCCGTGACGCAGGTGGTGATGGTGCGTGCCGGTGCACTGACGCTGGGCGTGCCGTCCAATCTGGTGGAGGTGGTGCGCCGACTCAGCGCGGCCGAGCTGGCCCAGGCCTATGCACAGGGGCAGATCACCGTCACCGGGGAAGCGGTGCCGTTCTACTGGACCGGGGCGTTGCTGCAGTCCTCGGCGCAGTCCGCCGAGACCAAGGGTCGCACCCTTCCGGTGGTCATCTTCCGCTCGGCCGCGCAGCGTGTGGCCATGCACGTCGATGAAGTGCTCGGCAACCAGGAAGTGGTGGTCAAGAACCTGGGCCCGCAGCTCTCGCGTCTGCCGGGTCTGGCCGGCATGTCGGTGCTGGCCTCCGGCGCGGTGGCGCTGATCTACAACCCGGTGGCACTGGCCACGGTCTACGGCGCGCAGGTGCACGACTGGGTGTCCACCCAGGCCCACCGCACCAAGCCACTGGCGGCCGATGTGACCGCGCCGGTGGCGGACGTGGCGGTCAGCGGTGTGCCGCTGGTGCTGGTGGTGGACGATTCCATCACTGTGCGGCGCGTCACCCAGCGTCTGTTGCAGCGCGAAGGCTACCGCGTGTCCTTGGCTGCGGACGGCTTGCAGGCCCTGGAGCGGTTGCAGGCCGAGCGGCCGACCGTGGTGCTGTCCGACATCGAAATGCCGCGCATGGACGGTTTCGACCTGGTGCGCAACATCCGCAGCGACCCGCGCCTGAACGATCTGCCGGTGATCATGATCACCTCGCGCATCGCCGAGAAGCACCGCGAGCATGCGCGCGAGCTGGGTGTGGACCACTACCTGGGCAAGCCGTACTCGGAAGATGAATTGCTCGCGCTGATCGGGCACTACGCCAAGCTGGCCACCGAAGCCTGAGTGCCTGCTTGGTTTCCCATTGACCCCGGCCCGCGCGCCGGGGTTCTCACTTGTTGGGCGTCTCACCCGGTTTCTTGACCACCGCGTATCGCTGCAGGGTGCGATCGCGCGCCTCGCTGTGGTCCACCACCGGCCGCGGGTAGTGCCGACCCAGGGTCAAGCCAGCGGCTGCCAGGTCGAGTTCGGTCGCCTTCCAGGGCGCATGCAGCGCGTGGTCGGGCAAGGCCGCGAGCTGGGGCAGGTAGCGGCGGATGAACTTGCCCTGCGGGTCGAACTTCTCGCTCTGACTCACGGGGTTGAAGATGCGGAAGTAGGGTTGTGCGTCACAACCGCTGGAGCTGGCCCATTGCCAGCCGCCGTTGTTGGCCGCCAGGTCGAAGTCGATCAGGTGGTCGGCGAAGTACTGTTCGCCGCGCTGCCAGTGCAGGCCCAGGTCCTTGACCAGGAAACTGGCCACCACCATGCGCAGCCGGTTGTGCATGTAACCGGTCTGGTTGATCTGGGCCATCGCCGCGTCGACCAGCGGGTAGCCGGTGCGACCTTCGCACCAGGCGGTGAACAGGGCTTCGGCGTGTTTGCCGTGTTCGAAACGGATGTGGTCGTACTCGGGCTTGAAGGCCTTGTGCGCCACGTGCGGGAAGTTGGCCAGGATCTGGTGGTAGAAGTCGCGCCAGATCAGCTCGCTCAGCCAGGTGCTTGCCCCTGGATGGCCTTGCAAGTGGATCGGATAGGCCACCCGGGCCAGCTGGCGGACCGAGACGGTGCCAAAGCGCAGGTGCACACTCAGGTAACTCGGGCCTTTGACCGCCGGGTAGTCGCGCGTTTCCCGGTAGCGGTCGATCCGTTCCACGAAATCTTCCAGCAGCCGGGTGGCGCCGCGGCTGCCGGTGGGCAGCGGCAGTTGCGACAGATTGGTGGGCATGAAGCCGATGTCGTTCAGCGAGGGTACCGGCGAGGCCAGCGCGGCGGGCACCGGCGCCAGTGCGCCTGCGTAGCGCTGCACCGGATAGGCCTTGAGCTGGAAGTCATCGAGCTGGCGCAGCCACGCGTTCTTGTACGGCGTGAACACGCCATAGGGGTGGCCCGCCTGGGTCAACACTTCGCGCCGCTCGAAGATCACATGGTCCTTGTAGCCGTGGAACATGATGCCGGCGTGGGCCAGTTCGCCCAGCACACGGGCATCGCGCGCACGGGCGGCGGGATCGTCGTCGTGGTTGGCGAACACCGCCTGCACCTTCAGCGCCTGCGCCAGCGCGGGTACCACCCGCTGTGCCCGGCCATGCTGGACGACCAATCCCACGCCCTGCACCCCGTGTTCCAGCCCCAGGGCCTTCAGTTGCTCGTCCAGCTGAACCAGGGACTCGCGGATGAATTCCACCCGCCGGTCAGCCTGCAGGCCCCGCGCCCGCAACGGGTCGAGGATGTCGGTGTCGAAAACGAACACGCACCAGACACGTCGGCAGGCCTTGAGCGCGTGATGCAGGGCCGCGTTGTCCTGCGTGCGCAGATCGCGGCGGAACCACATCAGGCCTTGGTCGTAGGTGTTCATGCGCGGCAGTGGGTGGGGCAGGGAATGCACGGTCGCGGGGCCGGCGTCGGGGGGCGGCCGCTTAAAATGACCGCATGTCTGCTGATTCTGCCTCCATCAATCTCACCAATCATTTCCTGATTGCGATGCCCGGCCTCAGCGACGAGCTTTTCGGTCGTAGCGTGGTGTACCTGTGCGAGCACAGCGAACGGGGCGCCCTGGGCCTGGTGATCAACAAACCCAGCGACATCCTGCTGCCCCGGCTGTTTGACAAAGTGGACCTGCCGCTGGGCCGCACCGACCTGGCGCAGCAGCCGGTGTTCCAGGGAGGGCCGGTGCAGACCGAGCGCGGTTTTGTGCTCCACGAAGCCATCGACGCGGGCAGCGAAGGCGAGCCGGTCTACGCCTCGACCATGACAATCCCGGGGGGGCTGGAGATGACCACCTCCAAGGACGTGCTCGAAGCCATGTCCACCGGCGGTGGCCCGCGCCGGGTGTTCGTGACCCTGGGTTACGCGTCCTGGGGCAAGGGGCAGCTGGAGTCGGAAATCACCGAAAACAGCTGGCTGACGGTGGAGGCCGACCCGTCGTTGATCTTCGACACGCCGGTGGACCAGCGCTACGGGAAGGCGATGGCGCTGCTGGGTCTGCAGCCCTGGATGCTGTCGCCGGACGCGGGCCACGCATGAACACAGAGCCCCCACGTTCCACCGCTGCGCGGGTCGCTGCCCCCCGTGGGGGCTGGTCCGCCTTGGGGCGGCCCTGCGGCGGACCGTCTGGGGCGGTCCGATGACGAAAGTCCCAGCGAGCTGCCAGACCTTCCTGGCCTTTGACTACGGCCTCAAGCGCACCGGCTTTGCCAGCGGCAACCGCCTGACCGGCACGGCCACGCCGCGCGGCACCATCGCCGCCGAAGGGGATGCCCGCTTCCCCAAGATCGCCGAACGCATCCGGGAATGGGCGCCTGACGCGCTGGTGGTGGGCGTGCCCTTCCACCCGGACGGCGCGGCCCACGAAAACACCGTGCGGGCGCAGAAGTTCGCGCGCCAGCTGCGTGGGCGCCATGGTTTGCCGGTGTTCGAGGTGGACGAGCGCTACAGCACCACCGAAGCCCACAGCCTGGGCGCGCAGGATGCGGACGCGGCTTCGGCCGCGATCATCCTGGAACAGTTTTTCAGGAGTCTCGATTGAGCCCACTGACATTGGATGCGGAACAGTTGTATGCCCAGTTGCTGCGCGGGGTGCGTGGTCTCTTGGCGAGCCTGGGTGAACCGGTGCGCATTGCCGGTGTCACCTCGGGTGGCGCCTGGCTGGCCGAGCGCCTTCAGCGCGACCTGGGACTGCCGGGTTCCGCGGGCGTGGTTTCTTCGTCCATGCACCGCGACGACTTCGGCCGCCGCGGCCTGGCCATCACGGCGCAGACGCAACTGCCTTTTGACGTGACCGATGCCCAGGTGCTGTTGGTCGATGACGTGCTCTACACCGGCCGCACCCTGCGCGCCGTCATCAACGAACTGTTCGACTACGGCCGCCCGGCCTGCGTGAAGCTGGCCGTGCTGGTGGACCGGGGCGGACGCGAGCTGCCCATCCAGGCCGATGTCTGCGCCGCCACCGTGACCCTGGCCGACAACCAGACGCTGGAGCTGGCGCGCACCGACGACGGCCGCCTGAGCTTCGTGCTGGAAAACAAGACGAAAGCCTGAACCCATGGCCCACAACCCGCAACTCAACAAGCACGGCGAGCTGATCCACCTGCTGTCCACCGAGGGTCTCTCCAAGGCCATCCTCACGCAGATCCTGGACACCGCGTCGAGCTTCGTCAGTGTGAGCGACCGCGAGGTCAAGAAGGTGCCGCTGCTGCGCGGCAAGAGCGTGTTCAACCTGTTCTTCGAGAACAGCACGCGCACGCGCACCACCTTCGACATCGCGGCCACCCGACTGTCGGCCGATGTCTACACGCTGGACATCGCGCGCAGCTCCACCGCCAAGGGCGAATCGCTGCTCGACACGATTGCCAACCTCTCGGCCATGGCGGCCGACATCTTCGTGGTGCGCCACAGCGAATCGGGTGCGCCCTACCTGATCTCACAGCACGTCGCCCCGCACGTGCACGTGGTCAACGCCGGTGACGGCCGCCACGCGCACCCCACGCAGGGCCTGCTGGACATGTACACCATCCGGCACTACAAGAAAGACTTCAGCAACCTGTCGGTGGCCATCGTGGGCGACGTGCTGCATTCGCGTGTGGCGCGTTCCGACATCCACGCGCTGACCACGCTGGGCTGCCCCGACGTGCGCGTGGTCGGCCCGCGCACCCTGGTGCCCAGCGACCTGTCGCACCTGGGCGTGCGCGTGTGCCACACGCTCGAAGAAGGCATCAGGGACTGCGACGTGGTCATCACCCTGCGGCTGCAGAACGAGCGCATGAGCGGCGCGCTGCTGCCGTCGAGCCAGGAATACTTCAAGAGCTTCGGCCTGACCACCGAGCGCCTGCGCTGGGCCAAGCCCGATGCCATCGTCATGCACCCGGG
This sequence comes from uncultured Hydrogenophaga sp., assembly GCA_964428045.1. Taxonomy (GTDB): domain Bacteria; phylum Pseudomonadota; class Gammaproteobacteria; order Burkholderiales; family Burkholderiaceae_C; genus Hydrogenophaga. The sequence goes on from CAYRWN010000049.1 coordinate 14,133, forward strand.
CCCGATCAACCGCGGGGTCGAAATCGAATCCGCCGTGGTCGACGGGCCGCAAAGCGTGATCCTGCCGCAGGTCACCTTTGGCATCGCGGTCCGCATGGCCGTGCTGGGCATCGTCGCGGGGAATGAAGCATGAACATGACCCTCACGCTCCACCGCTGCGCGGGTCGCTGCCCCCCGGAGGAGGCTGGCCTTGCTTGGGACGGCCCTGCGCTGCGGCCGCCGGTTCTCTGCGAGAAAGACCCACCCATGAAGATCCTGATCCAGAACGGCCGCGTCATGGACCCGGCCAGCGGCCGTGACGAGCTGGCCGACATCGCCATCGCGGCCGGCCGCATCATCGCCATCGGCAAAGTGGCACCCGACTTCCACCCCAACCGCACCATCGACGCCACCGGCTGCGTGGTGGCGCCCGGCCTGGTCGACCTCTCGGTGCGTCTGCGCGAACCCGGGCAGGAACACGCGGGCATGCTGGAGAGCGAAATGGCCGCGGCCGTGGCCGGCGGCGTCACGTCGCTGGTCTGCCCGCCCGACACCGATCCGGTGCTCGACGAACCGGGGCTGGTGGACATGCTCAAGTTCCGCGCCGAGAAGCTGCACCAGTCGCGCGTGTTCCCGCTGGGCGCACTCACACGCGGCCTCAAGGGCGAGGTGCTGACCGAAATGGCCGAACTCACCGAGTCCGGCTGCATCGGCTTCGGTCAGGCCGAGCTGCCGATCATCAACCACCAGGTGTTGCAGCGCGCCCTGCAGTACGCCGCCACCTTCGGCTACACCGTCTGGCTGCGTCCGCAGGACTTCTGGCTGGGCAAGGGCGTGGCCGCCAGCGGCCCGCTGGCCACGCGCATGGGCCTGGCCGGCGTGCCGGCCGCGGCCGAGACCATCGCGCTGCACACCCTGTTCGAGCTGCTGCGCGGCATTCACGGCGCGGTCAAGGCCTCGGGCGAAAAAGGCGTGCACGTGCACCTGTGCCGCATCAGCAGCGCCGCCGGTCTGGCGTTGGTGCGCCAGGCCAAGTCCGAGGGCTTGCCCGTCAGCTGCGACGTGAGCGTGCACAACCTGCACCTGACCGATGTGGACATCGGCTTCTACGACAGCCGCGCGCGCCTGCAGCCGCCGCTGCGCCAGCAGCGCGACCGCGACGCCCTGCGCGCCGGTCTGGCCGATGGCACGATCGACGCCCTGGTGTCCGACCACAACCCGGTGGATGCCGACGCGAAGGTGCTGCCGTTTGCCGAGGCCGAGCCCGGCGCCACCGCGGTGGAGCTGCTGCTGGGCCTGGCCTGCAAATGGGCGCAGCAGGACGGCCTGGGCCTGATGCGGGCGCTGGCGGTGCTCACGTCGGGGCCGCAGTCGGTGCTCGGCACCCGTCTGGGGACGCTGCAGCACAGCGTGGGGCAGCTGGGCGTGGGCGGCCAGGCCGACCTGTGCATCTTCGACCCCAACGACAGCTGGCGCGTGGTGCCCGCCGACCTGCGCAGCCAGGGCAAGCACACGCCGTTTGACGGCCATGAACTGCCCGTGCGCGTGCGCACCACCCTGGTGGCCGGGCAAGTGGCTTACGAGGCCCGGCGGGCCGTGGTGTGAGCGCCGCGCGCCGTTCGCACCTGGCGGCGGCCTGGCGCCTGGTGCGCATCATCGGTCATGTGCTGCGTGGCCTGTGGGTGATCCGGTCGGAGTTTGGCCGCCTCACACCCGATGCCTGTGCCTTGCGGGTGCGCGACTGGTCGCGGCAGATGCTCCAGCTTTTCGGGGTCGAACCCGTGGTCCAGGGCGCGACGCCCGGCCGCGGCCCGCTCCTGCTGGTGGCCAACCACATCTCGTGGCTGGACATCCTGGTCATGAATGCGGCCCACCCGGCGCGTTTCGTCTCCAAAGCCGACGTCAGACACTGGCCGGTACTGGGCGCCCTCATCACCGGCGCAGGCACGCTGTACATCGAACGCGAGAAGCCGCGCGATGCCATGCGCGTGGTGCATCACATGGTCGAGGCGTTGCAGGCGAACGACACGTTGGCCGTGTTTCCGGAGGGGACCACGGGCAATGGCCGCGAGCTGTTGCCGTTCCACGCCAACCTGATCCAGGCGGCCATATCCGCCCATGCGCCCGTGCTGCCGGTGGCGCTGGACTTCGTCGAGGGCGATGGCGGCCAGCGCAGCGATGCGCCGCTGTTCTTCGGCGACACCACGCTGCTGCAGTCCATCTGGGCCACCCTGCGCGCCACCCGCCTGCAGGCGGTGGTGCACTTCGGCACGCCACAGACGGCCGACGGCCGTGACCGACGGGTCTGGGCGCAAGACCTGCGCAGCGCCATCGAGGAACTGCGCCAGCGCTGAACCAACAACAAGTTCGCGCGCTGCGGCCAACCTATTTGTACCGTGACAAGATCCGATCGGTGTTCGTCTTGCGGTCCGCCTTCACGCTCTGCACCGTCGGGCGCTCGCCCACGCGTTTGAGGCAGTCCCGCAACGGTGGTGCGGCCGGTCAGTCCGGTCCGGCGAGGGCATGCCCGGCGCTGGTAAACTGCCCGATATGCCGCTGTCTCGCCTGTACCGCCGCGTTTCCGCCTGGATCGCCCTGCTGGCCCTGGTGTTCGGCGCGCTCGCGCCCACGGTGACGCAAGCCATGGTGGCCGGCGGTGACCGGGCCGACTGGCTGGCGGTCTGCAGCGTCAGCGGCATGGTCTGGGTGCAGGCCGACACCGGCGAGGTGCGGGACCAGCAACCCGATGGCGGCAGCCCCTTTGGCGACGCCAGCATGCACTGCCCCTGGTGCACGCAGCACGGCGGCGTGGCCGGTCTGCCGGCGGCCCAACATGGTATCGATCTTCCCCTGCGGCTGACCGATCTGCCGCCCGCGTTCTACAGCGCCCCCCTGGCCGCCACCGTCTGGGCGCCAGCCCAGTCGCGGGCGCCGCCCTTGATCGCCTGAAGCCTCACGCCGTGGTGCCCCGGCAGGGTGCACCGGTTGCTGTCCGTTTCAAGAGGCGCCCAGCCTCTCCATCCAGCTTCAGTTTTGTAGGTTTGCCTCGGGACCACCACCCGTCCGGCGCTCAAGTACCACCGTCACGGTCATCCGCTTGAGCGGCAAGCCCGCTGGCCCGTTCCGTTGACCGGTTTTCAGTCTTTTTTTCATCCAACCAGGAGTTTTCATGAAACACATGCTTGCTTTTCTGTTGATCGCCAGTTCTACCGCTGCCGTGGCCCAGGTGGCCGTGGACATCAAGGACCCGTGGGTCCGTGCGACCGTGGCCCAGCAGAAGGCCACCGGCGCCTTCATGCAGCTGACCGCCAAAAACGACAGCAAACTGGTGGAGGCGAAATCGCCGGTGGCTGGCGTGGTCGAGATCCATGAAATGTCCATGGACAAGGACGTCATGAGGATGCGCCAGATCCCCGGCCTGGCACTGCCGGCGGGCAAGACCGTGGAGCTCAAACCCGGGGGTTACCACGTCATGCTCATGGATCTGAAGGGCCAGGTCAAAGAGGGCGACACCGTGCCCGTGACGCTGGTGTTCGAGGGCAAGGACGGCAAGCGCGAGAGTGTGGAGGTCAAGGCCACCGCCAGGCCGCTGGCCAACATGCCGGGCATGAGTCAGGCACCGGCCCACGGCGCACACAAGCACTGATCGTTGCGGCTGAACTTCTGAGAGCACCGCAACATGGCATGGCGCAACTGGCAACGGCTGGCCCGACGCGGGTCGGCCTGGCTGCTGGTTGTGCTGTTGCTGGCCACGCTGGCCCCCGGCATTTCTCGCGCCTTGTCGGTGTCCACGGGTGGGTCGCCCGATGCCCGTCTGGGCCTGCATTGGGTGGAGCTGTGCACCTCCCAGGGCACAGCGTGGGTGCAGATCGATCCCGGTGACCACCTGGCGGAGGGTGCCGAACCCGACGCCCTGGACCTCTGCGGTCACTGCACGCTGGCGTCGGAACGCTTTGCGCCACTCGCGCCCGTTTTGCGCGTTTGCCCGGCGCTGGCCGATCCGTCGGTCCGGCCGTCCATCAAATCGTGGGCAAGCGCACTGGCGCCGCTATGCGGCGCACAGGCACGCGGCCCGCCGCTCCAGGTCTGATCTTTATTCCCGGCCCGAATGGCCGGTGTTGGCGACCCGCCGCGCGTGCATGCGAGGCCGGTTCGTTGGACCAGTCCCGATTCTGGAGCAAACATGTCTGTTGTTCTTTTTGAGCCCCATGGCCTGCGCGATGGCGCTTCCCTCATCTTTCAGGCCGGTCAGACCGGTTCCGTCTGGCGCGTTGTCCGCGGCGTGGTGCGCCTGGACTGCCGGGGCGGCCCGCTTCGCCTGCCGGTTCAGCTCGCGTTGCCGGGCGATCTCGTCGGCGTGGAAGCCTTGTGCGGGCAGCCCTACCAGTTCAGCGCCGAGGCCGTCACTTCGTGTGCACTTGTCGAGATTGGGTTGTACCCCCAGGGTGCAAAGGGCAACGCTCAGCGCGAAAGCCTGTTGCGCGAGGCTCTGTTGCAGCAACAGCGGCGCTGTCACGACATGGCCACGCTGAGGACCGGCAGTGTGTTGCAGCGCCTGGCCCATCTGCTGGGTCTGCTCGGCCTGCCGTGGCAAGGTCCGCACGGCTCCTTGTCCGGGCACCAGGCCGACGCCGTGCGCCAGGCTCTGCCCAGTCTGCGCGGAGTGGCCGAGCTGGTGGACGCCCAGTCCGAAACCGTCTGCCGGGCGCTGGCGCAGTTGCTGCCTCCGCGCAGCCGCAAGAGCGGCCCGGTGCGCAAGACCGCCGTCGACCGGGGTGCCGGGATGCGTCCGGCCCTTGCCTGGGCACCGCATGGTTTGCCGCAGGGAGCGGTCGCATGAACCCACGGCTTGAGCACACGGCTTTGGGGCCGGCAGGTGGCTCGGCCACCCGGTTGGGTCGGCCGACGGCTTTGTTGCTGGGGATCTGGTTGTTGGGATCGACGGCGATGGCGCACGACTTCAAGGCCGGGGACCTGCGCATAGACCACCCCTACGCCACACCGTCCCGCCCCGGGCTGAAAACGGGCGCGGTGTACTTCCGCCACATCCGCAACCAAGGCAGGGTGGGCGACCGCCTGCTGTCGGCCAGCTCGCCCGTGGCAGGTGCGGTGGAAATCCACCGCATGCAGATGCAGGGTGACGTGATGCGCATGCGCGCGGTTCCCGCGCTGGACATCCCCGTGGGGGCTCAGGTTCCCATGAGACACGGCACGCCCGACGGCCACCATCTGATGCTGTTCGACCTGAAAGCACCGCTCAAGGACGGTGACCGGTTCCCGGTGACGCTGCGCTTTGAACGTGCGGGCGAACACACGGTGCAGGTCTGGGTACAGACGCCTCGCACCTCTCAAAAACACACGCACTGACCCATCACTTCTCTTCCAGGAACGCTCATGAAACAACACGCTTTGAAAGGTCTCTTGCCCTGGTTGCTCACGCTGGCTGCAACGGGCGCTCAGGCCCACGTCACCCTGCAGGAACCGTCGGTGGTCCAGGGCGCCTACTACCGGGCCGCCTTCAAGGTCGGCCACGGCTGTGAAGGCAGCCCCACGGTCAAGCTGGTGATCGATCTACCCGACGAAGGCTTGATCGGCGCCAAACCCATGCCCAAGGCGGGCTGGCAGGTCAGCACCGAGACGCGCGCCCTGTCACAGCCCTACGACTCGCACGGCAAGCGGATGGGCGAGCGTGTGGTCCGCGTGACCTGGACCGGTGGTCCGCTGCAAGACGCTCACTACGACGAGTTCGTCCTGCAGCTGCGCGTGTTGTCTGCGCCCGGCACCTTGTGGTTGCCGGTCGAGCAGGTCTGCGAGAAAGGCAGCAACCTCTGGAAGGACGTGCCCGCCGCCGGCCAGGACGCGCGAGGGTTGAAGTTCCCCGCTGCACGTCTGGAAGTGCAAACGCCCAGGTCCGATCACAAGCACCACTGAAAGAGCCTCCACCATGATCCATCGACGTCAATGTCTCCTTGCCATCATCACTCTCGTCGCGGCGCCCGCATGGGCCCACGGCGGATCCCAGGGTGACGATGTCCTGAAAATTGCCCATCTGATGAAGCGGCAGTTCGAGCGACCTGATGCACCTTTGACGGTCCAGCCGGTGGTGGTGCTGGGCGATGCGGCCGTGGCCAGCTGGGTCCAGCAGGGCCGTGGGGGTCGCGCACTGCTGCGCAAAGAAAGGTCAGGCTGGAGCATCCACGTGTGCGCGGGCAAGGGTCCGACGCAGCCCGACTTTCTGACCCTGGCGGGCGTACCCGAGACCCAGGCGGCAGACCTGGCCCGCCAGGTGGTGAAGGCCGAGTCGGCCTCGACGGCTGCGCAGCGAGCCCTGTTCGACTCTTTCGAAGGCGTGCTCAAGGTCGGGGGCGAAGGGGCTGACGGCCATGGCCATGGCCCGCATGCAGCGCCTGCCCACAAACACTGAACCGAACCACCGATCCCTTCAACCATCCCATGGAGATACCCATGAAACGCTTGGCCCTGTCCTTTTCCTTGATCGGCGCGCTCGCCGCCTGTTCCGGCACATTGACCCAACCTTCGGCAACGCCTCGGTCGGTTGCACTGAACTTCGCCGCTGAGATCAATGGCAAGCCGTTTGCCTGTGGGCAGTCGTATCCCGATGTCGGCACGACGAAGTCCACGCTGACGCCTTCGGATTTTCGTTTCTACATCAGCGAAGTGACCCTGCTGCTGGCCGATGGCCAGGCGGTGCCGGTGACGCTGGCGCAGGATGGCGTGTGGCAGTTGCAGAACCTTGCGCTGCTCGATTTCGAAGACGGCTCGGCCGCGTGCCGCAACGGCACACCCGCCCTGAACACCGCCGTGCGCGGCACGGTGCCGGCAGGTGACTACCGCGGAGTGCGCTTCACATTGGGCGTGCCCTTTGAGCGCAACCATGGCGACCCCACGGTAGCCCCGGCGCCGCTGAACAACACGGCCATGTTCTGGAACTGGCAGGGCGGCTACAAGTTCCTGAAGTTCGACACTGCCAGCAGCGGCATCTCGAATGAAAAGCCCGCCGCTCCCAGTGCACAAGGCCCCGTCACCCGGTATGCCGTGCATCTGGGCAGCACCGTCTGCGCCTCGGCCGGGCGCACCACGGCGCCATCGGCGCCTTGCCAGAACCCGAACCGGGTGACCGTCGAGTTCAAGGGCTTTGATGTGGCCCGCAACGCCGTGGTGCTGGACATCGGTCGTGTGCTGGCGGGGGCCAACGTGGACGTCAACGCTGTCAACACCTCGCCCGGCTGCATGAGCTTCCCCAAAGACGCCGACTGCCCGCCGGTGATGGGTGCGCTAGGGCTGGCCTACGACGGGGTTGCAGCCCCTGGCGCCCAGCAACTGTTCCGCATGCGATGAGCATCGGGCGTCTGCTCCGCCGGGGCGCGGCTGTCCCGCTGGTGATGGCCTGCCTCGCCCTGAGCGGCGCGGGCGGCCAGGCCTGGTTCTGGGACTTGCCGGCCTGGGTGCCACCGCCGTTGGTGCCGCCCGACAACCCCATGACCCCGGCCAAGGTGGAACTGGGGCGACACCTCTTCCACGACCCGCGCCTGTCGGCCGACGGATCCCTGTCCTGTGCCAGTTGCCACCACCAGGACAAGGCGTTCACCGACGGTCTGGCCACGGCTGCCGGCGTCACCGGTGAACGGGGCACACGCAGCGCCATGGGTCTGGCCAACGTGGCCTACTTGCCCACGTTGACCTGGGCCAACCCGCAGCTGACTTCGCTCGAGGTGCAGGCGCTCATCCCGCTGTTCGGCGAGCACCCGGTGGAAATGGGCATGGCCGGCCGTGAGCAGGAGCTGTTCGACCGACTGAAGGCCGATGCCCGCTACCAGCACCTGTTCGCCCGCGCCTTCCCGGCCGAAGCGCGGCTGGGCCCTCAGGCGCTCTACAGCCTCTCCACCATGACAAAATCGCTGGCTTCGTTCCAGCGAAGCCTGCTGTCGTTCGACAGTCCCTATGACCGTTACCGCTATGGCGGTCAGCCCGACGCCATCGGCACCTCGGCCCGACGCGGCGAAGAGCTCTTTTTCGGCGAAAAGATGGAGTGCTACCACTGCCATGGCGGGTTCAACTTCACCGACAACATCCAGCACAGCCGCCTGCCGATTGCCGAGCGGGGGTTTCACAACACCGGGCTGTACAACGTGGATGGTCGCGGCAGCTACCCGGCCGACAACCCCGGTATCGTCGAATTCACCGGCGAGGACAGCGACCGGGGACGCTTTCGCACGCCCAGCCTGCGTAATGTGGCGGTGACCGCGCCCTATATGCACGATGGCTCGATCGCGACGCTGGAGGATGTGATTCGTGGCCACTATGTCCGGGCCGGACGCTCGACCACGGCCAAAGGAGCGCCCAGCCCCATGCGCAGCGAATTTGTCATGGGGTTCGAGGTCAGCGATGCCGAGGTGGCCGATCTGGTGGCGTTCCTGAACAGCCTCACCGACCATCGGCTGCTCACGGATGCGCGCTGGTCTAACCCATGGACACCATGAGGCCCGGCAAGACCTGGCCCTGCGCAGGAGCTGCGCTCAGCGCCGGTTGACGCCGGCCGCTGGCGGTGACGACGCCACACCGCCGCGCTCGAACGTGACCACATGGTCCACCTGTGGGCGGATGCCGATCCATTCGCCCAGTGCGTGGTTGTGGTGCGAGGGCACGTGGGTCATCAGCGTCTCGCCGCTGGCCAGGCGCAGGGTGTAGAGGAATTCGGAACCCCGGAAAGCCTTGCGCGTGATCTGCGCCTTCACCGGCGCCTCGTCGTCGTGCACGATGTCGTCGGCCCGAAGCAGCACGTCGCACAGGCCGGCCGCGTAGGCGCTGGGCAGCGGGCACTCCTCCATGTCGGTCAACGCGCCCATGGGTGTCTGCACCACCACGTCGCCGCCGGGTTGCTGGCGGATCTGGGCCGGCGCGAACACGCCGTGACCGATGAACTCGGCCACGAAGCGCGTGGCCGGGCGGTGGTAGAGCGCGTAGGCGTCGTCCCACTGGTGCAGGTGGCCCTGGTGCATGACGCCGATCACGTCGCCGATCGCGAAGGCTTCGAGCTGATCGTGCGTGACGAACAGGGCGGTCGCCCCGGCGGCCTTGAGGATGGCGCGCACCTCGTGCGCGAGGCGCTCGCGCAGGTCCACGTCGAGGTTGGAGAACGGTTCGTCCAGCAGCAGCAGGCGCGGCGCCGGTGCCAGCGCGCGGGCCAGCGCCACGCGCTGCTGCTGGCCGCCCGAGAGTTCGTGCGGGTAGCGCGATTGCAGGCCGTCCAGGCCCACCAGCTTGAGCACTTCGGCCACGCGCGCGGCGCGCTCGGCCTTGGGCCGCTGGTGGATGCCGAAGGCCACGTTGCGGCCCACGTCCAGGTGCGGGAAGAGGGCGTAGTCCTGGAACACCATGCCGATGCGCCGCTGCTCGGCAGGCACGTGGTGCTGGCCGTCGCTGACCCGCTCGCCGCCGAGGTGGATGCTGCCGCCGCTGGCGCGTTCAAGCCCCGCCACCGCGCGCAGCAAGGTGGTCTTGCCGCAGCCCGACGGGCCGATCAGCACCCCGATGTCGCCCGCGCGCAGGCCCAGCGAGACGCCATCCACCGCAGCAGCCGACTGGCCCGGGTACCGCACGCTCAGTTGTGCAACCTGAAGGAACATGGTTCGGATTGTAGATAACTACAATTCTCATTTGTGTTGGACGACCTGTCCGGGGCCGTGTGCCTTGCCCGACTCGGTCCTCCACGCCTCAAGTTCCTTCGCCCCCCATGCCCCGCTGGCTTCCCCCGTTGCTGCTGATCACGCTGGCCCTGCTGCTGGCGCTGCCGGTGCTGGCGCTGGCCGCGTCCTGGCTGCAGCTGGACGCGGTGGCGCTGGGCATCCTGCGCGAGATGGCCCGCACGGTGCTGCCGGACTACGCCCTGACTTCGCTGCTGCTGTGTGTGAGTGTGGGTTTGGGCGTGGGCCTGGTGGGCATGGCCACGGCCAGTGCCGTGACGCTGTTCGACTTTCCCGGTCGGCGCCATTTCGAATGGGCGTTGTTGCTGCCGCTGGCCATGCCGGCTTACGTGGTGGCCTACGCCTACACCGACTTCCTGCAGTTCAGCGGGCCGCTGCAGGTGTGGCTGCGCGAGAGCTTTGGTTTGCGCGGTCGGGTGTTCCCGGAGATCCGCAACACGCCCGGCGCGGTCTGGGTGTTCACCTTTTCGCTCTACCCCTACGTCTACCTGCTCGCGCGCACCGCGCTGGCCGAGCGCGCCGCGCAGCTGATGGAGGCGGCCCGTCTGCTGGGGGCGCCGCTGTCGCGCCGCATCCGCGAGGTGGCGCTGCCCCTGGCCCGCCCGGCGGTGGCCGCCGGTGTGGCGCTGGCGCTGATGGAGGCCCTGGCCGATTTCGGCGTGGTCAGCTACTTCGGCATCCAGACCTTCACCGCCGGCGTCTACAAGGCCTGGCTGGTGATGGACAACCGCCTGGCTGCCGCCCAGCTGGCGACCCTGTTGCTGGCCACCGTGGGCCTGCTGCTGTGGCTGGAGCACCGCGCGCAGCGGCGCATGCGCTTTGCCGCGCTGCGCGGCCAGCGCAGCAGTGCCGAGGCGCAGCCGGTGCGCCTGCGTGGCGGTCGTGCGGCGCTGGCGATGGCGGTCTGCACCCTGCCGGTCGTGTTCGGTTTCGTGCTGCCGGTGCTGTTCATGCTGCGGCCGCTGGTGGGCGGCTGGGACGAACTGCCCTGGGGCATGTTCGTGCAATGGTCGCGCAACAGCGTCTGGCTGGCCGGCCTGTCGGCCGGGCTGGCCACGGGTCTGGCCTTGGCCCTGGCCTTCTCCCTGCGCGCGCGACCCAACCCGCTCACGCGGGGCGTGGTGCAGCTGGCCGGGTTGGGCTATGCGGTGCCGGGCGCGGTGATCGTGGTCGGCATCCTGCTGCCGGTGGGCTGGGTGCAGGCGGTGCGGCCCGAAACCAGCGTGGGCTACTGGGTCACCGCGACGGCGCTGGGCATCGTCTGGGCCTACCTGGTGCGTTTCACCGCCGTGGCCTTGCAGTCGGTGCAGAGCGGTTATGCCCGCGTGCCCGCCAGCCTGGACGATTCAGCCCGCATGCTGGGCACCACCGGCCTGGGTCTGGCGTGGCGGGTGCATGCGCCGCTGCTGCGGCGCTCCACGGCGGCGGCGGCCTTGCTGGTGTTTGTGGACGTCATGAAGGAGCTGCCCGCCACCCTGGTGCTGCGTCCTTTCAACAGCGACACCCTGGCCGTGGTGGCCTACCAGTTGGCGCGCGACGAGCGCCTGGGCGAAGCCGCGCTGCCTGCGCTGACCCTGGTGCTGGTGGGGCTGGGGCCGGTCATCCTGCTCAGCCGCACGCTGCGCTAGCGCTGAAGGCGCTCAGCGGATGTCTTCGATCGAGAGCTTCTTGTCGGTCACGACCGGCGTGATCAGCCCATAGCCCTGGTTCTGCCAGTGCACCAGTTCGGTGATGGCCGAGGGCGTCACTTCCACAAAGGGCTGCAGGTCGGCCGCCGTGTAACCGAAGTCTTTGAGCGCCAGACCGCAGACCTTGAACTTGACCCCCTGGTCGGCGTAGAAGCGCAGGCGCTGCACCACATCCTCGTACTTGGCTTCGTTCTTTTTCGCCAGGGTCACCAGTTCGGTGCCGTGCATCACCACGACCACGCTCATGTCTTCGTTGAACAGGCTGTAAGGCGCCTCCTGCAAGGGGTTCACGAACGCACGCAGCCAGAACAGGGCCGCGCCCATCTTGGCGGGGTGGTCCAGGTAGATGTCGAACAGCGCCCTGGGTTGCTTGTAGGGCGTCTGGACCACCACAGCCTGGGCGTGGGCCATGGCGGGTGCCCATGCCAGTCCCAGGCTCAGCCACAGGGCCGGGATGCGGTTCAGGTGCATGGCGGGTCTCCGGGAAGGCGATGCTGCGGGCCTGAAGGCGTGTGGCACCACCAACAGGAATCGAACCTGTATCTAGCGCTTAGGAGGCGCTCGTTCTATCCATTGAACTATGGCGGCGGGTGCAGGCCCGGATTGTAAGTGGGCGCTGTTCAGTCGTACTGCAGGGTGAAGATCAGGTCGACGGCGTTTTCTTCACCGGCCCTGGCGCGCAGCGTGAAACGGCGCGAGACGTCGTAGAAGACCGAGACCGTGCCCATGGTGCCGGCCAGGCCGGTCTGGTAGCTCAGGTACAGCTGGTTGGACAGCCGTTTGCCCAGCGTCACGGCGGCGGCGCGGGTCGTGCCATCGGCGTTGGTGGTTTCGCCGCGGTACGAAAGCTCGTCCAGCCCCAGGGCCTGCGCCAGCCCGCCGTTGAGCGCGCCGTCGTTGCCCGCCAGCAGGGCCAGCGCGGCCTGCTGCAACACGGCCGCTTCGGCTCCGCCACCGGTGGCGGGACGACCCAGCACCAGCCAGGCGAGCTTTTCGCTGTCGGGCAGGTCGGGTGTGGCCACCAGGCGCACCCGGGGTTCCTGCGCGGTACCGTTGATCTGGACGCCGACTCGCTGGTCGGTGTTGCTGCCCATGGGGCGGATGGCCAGGATGTCCAGCGCCGGATCGTCGTAGGGGCCGTTGAACACCAGGGCGCCGTTTTCGATCATGAGCCGCTGGCCGTAGGCGCGGTAGCTGCCGCTGGCGGTGCGCACTTCGCCGAACACGCGCGGCGCCGGCTGGGCCACCGTGCTGCGCAGGTTCAGCTGCCCGGTCAGTCGCGTCTGCAGGCCGCGCCCGCGCACCTCGAACCGGTCGCCCAGGTCGAGCTGGACGGACACATCGGGCTGCACCCGGGCCACGGTGCTGGTGACGGCCTGCAGGTTGCGGCCACCGCGCACCACCACATCGGTGCTCAGCATGGGTGTGGTCTCGTCGGGCAGCACGAACAGGGCCGAATCGGCCTTGAGCTGGCCGCGCAGCTGGAGCCGGGC
>CAYRWN010000050.1:0-26010 GCA_964428045.1 uncultured Hydrogenophaga sp.
CCCGCGCCAGCGGCGGAGCGTGGGGGTCACGGGGCCAGGCGCCGGGCCGCCCCCAGACAGGCCCAGCCCCCTCGGGGGGCAGCGACCCGCACCAGCGGCGGAGCGTGGGGGTCACACTCACACGCCGTGGCACTTCTTGTACTTCTTGCCGCTGCCGCAGGGGCACGGGTCGTTGCGGCCAGGCCCGGCGACCTTGCGCACCGGTTCCACACGTTCACCCAGGCTTTGCCAGATCTGGCGCAGGTCTTACACCGCCCAGAGTGCCGATCCGAAGGCGTTGGCCCGCTCCTCGCTCACGCTCGGCGGCCCGTCTTCGGCGTGGAGGTTGAAGGCGGGCTTGGCCGTGTCGTCTTCCGTCAGGACCACGATCGCATCCAGCGCCTCGTCGATCCAGCCAGCGGTTTCCTTGTCGCGCGGCGGCTCCCATTCCTCGGGCCAGTTTTCCACCACGAACATGAAGCCCAGCGCCCAGACCTGGCCGTACGCGGGCAGGGGCTGGTCCGCCAATTCGGCCCGCGCCTCGTCGCTCAGCATGGCCACCGCACCGCGCACGTCCATCACCTCGGGGTGGTAGGCGCGGTCATCGTCCAGCGCCTGCACGTCCGCGTTCAGGGACTGTGCCACCTCGTTCCAGCGCCGCGTCCACAGCTCGAAGAAGCGCCGGGCCTGCGCCTCGTCGGCGAACCGGTTGGCCTCGGGCGCATCGTCGTCCACCCCCAGCAGCACCGGCAGGCATTCGCTGGGCAGGATCGGGCGGCGGGTGCACAGCAGCGCGGCCATGGCCCCTTCGAGGAACTCCCACTGGGGCACCTCTTCGCCACGCGCACGCAGGTCGTCGAGGATGCCCTCCAGCTCGTCGAAGTCGGGACCGTCCAGGGCCTGTTCCGGGTTGTCGTTGTTCGTGTTCATGGGGCAGCGTCTTAAGATGCGGGCCAGTGTAGCCGCGCAGCGGCTTTGAAAGACGCCATGCTCGATCGCCTCAATGCCATTTACCCGGTTCGCTACACCGCCCTGGGCCTGTGCGTCCTGCTGGCGCTGCTCAGCCTGTTCACCCTGATCGGCTTTGGCATCGGGGGCCTCTGGTTCCTGCTGTTCACGGCGCTGTCGGCCGTCGGCTTCTGGGACCTGAGCCAGACCAAGAGTTCGGTGCTGCGCAACTACCCCGTCATCGGACACCTGCGCTTCATGTTCGAGAAGATCCGGCCGGAAATGCGCCAGTACTTCATCGAAAGCGACAACGAAGCCACGCCGTTTTCGCGCAGCCAGCGCAGCCTGGCGTATGCCCGAGCCAAAGGTGAGACCGACAAGCGCCCGTTCGGCACCCAGCTGGACGTCAAGGCCGATGGCCACGAATGGCTCAACCATTCGCTGGCGCCCACGCAGATTCCGTCGCACGACTTCCGCATCACCGTCGGGGGACCGGCCTGCCGGCAACCCTACGAAGCCAGTGTGTTCAACATCTCGGCCATGAGTTTTGGGGCCCTGTCGGCCAACGCGATCCAGGCACTCAACAGCGGGGCCCGGCGTGGCGGGTTCGCGCACGATACGGGCGAGGGTTCCATCTCGAGCTGGCACCGGCTGCACGGCGGCGATCTGATCTGGGAGATCGGCTCGGGCTATTTCGGTTGCCGCGACGAGGCCGGCCGCTTCAGCGAAGACCGGTTCAAGGCCAACGCGCTGGACGCACAGGTCAGGATGATCGAACTCAAGCTCAGCCAGGGCGCCAAGCCGGGTCATGGCGGCGTGCTGCCCGGCCCGAAGGTCACGCCCGAGATTGCCGCCGCGCGCGGCGTGCCGGTGGGGCAGGACTGCGTGAGCCCCGCCGCGCACAGTGCCTTCGCCACACCCATGGAGCTGCTGCAGTTCATGGCCCGCTTGCGCGAGCTCTCGGGCGGCAAGCCCACCGGCTTCAAGCTCTGCATCGGTCACCCCTGGGAGTGGTTCGCCATCGCCCGCGCGATGCTGGAGACCGGCATCACGCCCGACTTCATCGTGGTCGACGGCGCCGAAGGCGGCACCGGCGCGGCGCCGCTGGAATTCACCGACCACGTGGGCGCCCCCTTGCAGGAAGGCCTGCGCCTGGTGCACAACACCCTGGTCGGCCTGAACCTGCGCGACCGCATCAAGATCGGCGCCTCCGGCAAGATCGTCAGCGCCTTCGACGTGGCACGGGCCATGGCGGTGGGTGCCGACTGGTGCAACAGCGCACGGGGGTTCATGTTCGCGCTCGGCTGCATCCAGGCCCAGGCCTGCCACACCGGGCACTGCCCCACCGGGGTGACCACGCAGGACCCGATCCGGCAGAAAGCGCTGGTGGTGCCCGACAAGGCGACGCGGGTGTTCAACTTCCACCAGCAGACGCTGCACGCCTTGCAGGAGCTGGTGCAGGCCGCCGGCCTGCAGCACCCGGGGGAGATCACGGCGCACCACATCGTTCGGCGGGTGAGCGGCAACGAAGTGCGCCTGCTCGCCACCCTGCTGCCGGAAGTCCCCGCCGGCGCGCTGCTGCGGGAGCCCCTGGAGGGCTTGCAGAACGTCTTCACCTACTACTGGCCGCAAGCGCGGGCGGACCGTTTTGGCTTGATGTGAACACGCACCGGCTCGCCCCCCTGTCGATCCAGCCGGTGACCAGCGACGTGTTCGCCGTCCGCGGCGCGAACGGGCTGCACGTGGGCTATCTCAAGCGCATCGGCACGGTGTGGAAGTTCAAGGCGGTGGGCTACACCGCGTCGGGCCAGCCGGAGCCCGGAGGCGGCCCACTGACCGACGGGCACAACACCACCCTGGAGCAACCCGACGCGGCGGTTCTCAGCGAACGGCTGTGCCCGCGCTGACCGGGGCCTGGGGCAGCGGCCACTGCCGCACCACCGCCACACCCAGCCGGGACAGACGTTTGGCCATGCTCAGCACCGCCTTGTCCTTGCTCAGCAGCACCGCCGTGTGTGCGACAGCGAGGTCGATGAACTTCTGGTCGTCGCCGTCCTTGCAGGTGTAAGGCGCCTTGGGGGCCGTGTCCACCAGCTGCGCGCGCGCATCAAAGGCTGCCAGGATGGCGTCGGCCGTCAGCGACCGGGCGTCCATGCGTCTGACCACCTGCGGGTAGACCAGCACGCGGCGCAGCTCCTCGCGCATGACCGGCGTGACCAGCCACCGGGTCTGCGGTTCGGCCAGCAGCGCGCGCAGCGGCACGGTGGCCGGGTCTTCGTACAGGAACAGGTCGAGCACGACGTTGGTGTCGATCACCAGCACAGGAGATGTCATGGGTCGGAGGTTCGCAGCCAAAGTGATCGGAGCGCAAGGTCCCATCCAGAACGCGGCGGAACCGGCTTCGCCGGGCCGCACCGCGTTGCCCCCTTGAGGGGGTCGCGCGCAGCGCGGCGGGGGTGGGTCATCGCCGCCTGGCCGTGAGGTCGAAGCGGAACAGCCGGCACTCGATGGGACCGTTCCACATCGGCACGCGGCGCGATTCCTTGAAGCGCATCTTGCCCGGCAGCTTGAGGTCGGGCGTGAGCAGCCAGGCACTCCAGCCCGCGTAATGGCTTTTCCAGTGCGCCGCCAGCTGCTGGAAGAATTCGCTGCCGTCGCCGCCATCGGCCATCTGGGCACTCTCGCGGCCCAGGCCGGGCGCGGGGGGTGCGGCTTTGCCGGCGGTGAAGACGCGTGGGGCGCGGGGCTCCAGGCGCTGTGCGCGGGCACTGGCGCGCACTTGCGCACTTTCACCGGCCACACCGGCGGCGGCGATGCGCTCGCCGTAGGGCGGGTTGAGCAGCAGGATGCCCGGCTTGGTGGTGGGCGGCATGCGCTGCAGCGCGTCGCCACCGCGCAGTTCCAGCGCATGGGCCACGCCCGCGCGCTCGGCGTTGCGCTGCGCGAAGTCGACCATGCGGAAGGCCACGTCGCTGCCGAAGACGATGGGCGGGTGGCCCTCGGGCCAGTCGCGCCGCTCGCGCGCAGCCTGGTCCTTGATGCCGTTCCACACATGGGCCTGGTAGGGCACCAGCTTCTCGAATCCGAAGCGGCGCTGCAGGCCGGGCGGGATGCGCAGCGCGATCTGCGCCGCCTCGATGGCCACCGTGCCGCTGCCGCAGCACGGGTCGTACAGCGGGGTGATGTCGTCCAGCGTCTCGGCGCTGGCGCCGTTCCAGCCGGTGGCCGCGATCATGGCCGCGGCCAGGGTTTCCTTCAGCGGCGCGTCGCCCTTGTCCTCGCGCCAGCCGCGCTTGAACAGCGGCTCGCCCGAGGTGTCGATGTACAGCGTGAGCTCGTCGGTGGTGACGTGGGCATAGATGCGCACGTCGGGCCAGGTGGTGTCGACGCTGGGCCGCTCGCCGCGCTTGGCGCGAAAGCGGTCGCAGATCGCGTCCTTGATCTTGAGCGCGGCGAAGTTCAGGCTGGTCAGCGGGCTGTGCTGGGCGGTGATCTCGACCTTGATGGTCTGTTTCGGCGTGAACCAGATTTCCCAGGCGATCTCGCTGGCCGCGTTGTAGAGGTCCTGCTCGCTGCGGTAGCCACCGTGCCAGAGCTGCACCAGCACGCGCTGCGCCAGCCGGCTGTGCAGGTTCAGGCGCATGGCCTCGCGCCACGAAGCCTTCACGCCCACGCCACCGCGGGCCTTGAAGGCCAGCGGCTCGCCGGTGATGCGCTGCACCTCGTCGGCCAGGAGGTCCTCCACGCCGGCGGCGCAGGGAAGGAAAAGTTTGAGTTGGTTCATGGCAGTTGTCGATATGCAGCGCCGCAAGAGGACATCGTCGGGGCCAGCGGCGGCGCCCCGTCTTCACCCATGCCGCCCCACCGGCTGCGTCGGCCCGGCGCATGTTTCCCGGATAGGCAGCTGCAGCGGCGCGGAGGGTTACAGGCTTTTTCTGAGGTTCGCCGGTGCGATGCGCAGCGCCTCGCGGTACTTGGCCACGGTGCGGCGCGCGCATTCGATGCCCTGCTCCTTCAGCAGGTCCGACAGCTGGTTGTCCGACAGCGGCTTCTTCGTGTTTTCGGCACCGATGAACTGCTTGAGCAGGGCCCGCACCGCGGTGCTCGACGCATTGCCGCCGGTCTCGGTGCCCAGGCTGGAGCCGAAGAAGTACTTGAGCTCGTAGGTGCCGAACGGCGTGCTCATGTACTTGGCGGTGGTCACGCGGCTGATGGTGGACTCGTGCAGACCCAGCTCGTCGGCGATCTCGCGCAGCACCAGCGGGCGCATGGCGAGTTCGCCGTGCATGAAGAAGTTGCGCTGTCGCTCGACGATGGCCGAGGACACGCGCAGGATGGTGTCGAAGCGCTGCTGGATGTTCTTGATGAACCAGCGCGCCTCCTGCAGGCGCTGCTGCATGGCGGCGTGGCCGGCCTCGCCACCGTTGTCGCGGCCACTGCGGTTGGCGCGCAGGGCGTTGGCGTAGACGTCGTGCACGCGCAGGCGCGGCATCACGTCGGGGTTGAGCGTGACCTTGAAACCACGTCCGGCGCGCACCACCAGCACGTCGGGCACCACCACGTTGCGTTCGACGTCCACGAAACGGCGGCCCGGCTTGGGTTCCAGCCCGGCGATCAACGCCAGCGCCGCGCGCAGGGTGTCGTCGTCGGCACCGGTCAGGTTGCACAGGCGCTTGATGTCGCGCTTGGCGATCAGCTCCAGCGGCTGCTGGCAGATGGCCAGCGCGGCGCGCGCGGCCGGCGTGTTGCGCAGTTCCTCGATCTGCAGGCGCAGGCATTCGGCCAGGTCGCGCGCGCCCACACCGGCGGGCTCCATGTGCTGCAGCCAGCCCAGCGCCGTGCGCAGCTGGACCTGGGCGTCGTCCAGCTGGTCGATCTCGGGTGGCGCCTCGAGGCCAGCGCCGGTGAACAGGCGCCACCAGGCAACGGCCAGTTCTTCGAGGCTGCCATCGAGGTAACCGTCGTCGTTGAGCGATTCGATCAGGAAGTACAGCGCGGCGCGGTCTTCGTCGCTCAGCCTCAGGGTGCGCGCCTGGTCGTGCAGATGGTCCTGCAGGCTCACGTGGCTGCGCGCCAGATCGGCCGCGCTGGCGGTTTCGTCGTCACCGCTGCTGGCGTTGTTGCGCGCGGGCGCGTCACCGCCCCACTCGCTGTCGTCCGGCGCCATCTCCACCGTGCCGTCGCCCTCCCAGCTCTCTTCCACCGGGGTGGCGCCGTCCAGGCGGCTTTCCACCTCGTCGGTGGCGCCGCTGTCGCCGGCACTGCCAGCGGCGGGCAAGGGTCCGTCAAAGTCGGTGGAGGGTCCGTCGGTGGCGGGCAGCACGGCGGCTTCGACAATCTGTTCGCCCGCGCTCACCGGTGTGTCGGCCTGCTCCAGCCCGAACGCCTCACGGTCGGCGGTGTCCTCGGAGCGCTCCAGGAACGGGTTTTCGTCGAGCATCTGCTCGACTTCCTGGGCCATTTCCAGCGTGGACAGCTGGAGGAGGCGGATGGACTGCTGCAGCTGGGGTGTGAGCGCCAGATGCTGCGAGACCCGCAGCGAGAGACCGGGTTTCATGCTCACATGCGAAAGTGTTCGCCGAGGTACACGCGACGCACGTCGGGGTTCTCGACGATCGCGGCCGGCGTGCCACTGGCCAGCACCTTGCCTTCGCTGATGATGTAAGCGCGGTCGCAGATGCCCAGGGTCTCTCGCACGTTGTGGTCGGTGATGAGCACACCGATGCCGCGCGCCTTGAGGAAACCGATGATGCGCTGGATCTCGATCACGGCGATCGGATCGATACCGGCAAACGGTTCGTCGAGCAGGATGAAGCGCGGGCTGGTGGCCAGGGCGCGGGCAATCTCGACCCGGCGGCGCTCCCCGCCCGACAGCGCGGGAGCCGGCGAGTCGCGCAGGTGGTCGACGTGCAGGTCCTTGAGCAGCGCGTCCAGGCGTTCTTCGATCACGGCGCCCTTGAGCGGCTTGCCGGCGTCGTCCAGTTGCAGTTCGAGCACCGCCCGCACGTTGTCGGCCACGCTGAGCTTGCGGAAGATCGAGGCTTCCTGCGGCAGGTAACCCAGCCCCAGGCGTGCCCGGCGGTGGATGGGCAGGCCTTCGATCGCCTGGCCATCCAGCAGGATCTGGCCGGCGTCGTTGCGCAGCAGGCCCACCAGCATGTAGAACGACGTGGTCTTGCCGGCGCCGTTGGGTCCGAGCAGGCCCACGACTTCGCCCTTCTCGACCGCCAGCGACACGTCCTTGACCACTTTGCGGCTGCCGTAGGACTTCTGCAGCCCGCGCGCTTCCAGCCGGCTGCCGGGCGCCACCCCGTCAAGGGTTGAGCGGGTGTCGGGAAAAACCGTGCTGACGGGCGAGAGTCCGCTCACGGGCGGCCCTCGCCCAGCTGGCTGCTCGGCTTGAGCGGCACTGGCGGTGCTGCCGGTGTCGCCGGCGTTTCGGCCTTGGGCACCGGCGTGAACACGGCACGCACCCGGCCCGAAGGGTTGGCCGCGGTCCGGCTGCCTGGACCGCCGTCGACACTGAAGGTGTCGTTGCCGCTGTTGTAGACGATCACGGTGCCACTGGCCTCGTCATTGACCCGACTGCCTATGTAGCGGCGCAGCACGGCCGCACCGCTGAACTTCACCGTTTCGTTCTTGCTGTCGTACTCGATGCGCTCGGCCTGGCCTTCGATGTACTCGTCCACACCGTCGCGCTTCTGGCGGAAGGAACCGGGCTGGCCGGACACCAGCCCGAACTGGTTGCCCTGCGCGTCCTGGCGCACCTCGACCTGGGCGCCGCGGATGACGATGCTGCCCTTGGTGATGACCACGTTGCCCGAGAAGATGCTGGTCTGCCGGGCGTCGTCGTACCGCAGGCTGTCGGCCTCGGCGTTGAGCGGTTTGTGGCGGTCGGCCCGCTCGGCGTGGACGCCCGCAGCCACCACCAGACCCAGGGTCAGGACCAGGCCGGTCAGCAAGCGGTTGGGGTGGTGGGATGAGCGCATGAATGCCAGGGCACGAAACTTGCATTCATTGTAGCGGCGCCTGCCCCGGCACCGGGCCTCACGGCAGGCGAAAAGGCTGAAATTTGCGCGTCGGGCTTCGGGCCGCCGCCCGCCCGCTGCGGTTCAGGCGCCCTTGCGCAGCTCGGCGATCAGCGCGTCGGCGATCTGCAGGGTGCGTGGCCCCTGGCCCGGCACATAGAAGCGCCCCCCCACGCCCAGCGCCGGTGTGCCTTCGACGCCGTACAGGTCCTGCAGCTGGGCGGCGCGCTTGGCCTTGCCCACCACAGAAAACGATCCGAAGACCTCGCTGAACTTCTTGCCGTCCACACCTTGTTTGGCGACCCAGTCCGCAATGACGGAACTGTCCTGCAGACGCACTTTGTCCACATGAAAGGCGCGGAACGCCTTTTCGTGCAACTGGTCCACCAGACCCAGAGTCTCCAGCGCGTAGTACAGGCGCTGCATGGGGACGAAGGCCTCGCTGAAGGCCACCGGCGTGCGGCGCACCACCACCTGGGGCGGCAGCTTCTTCATCCAGGCCGCCATCAGGGGCTCGAAGTTGTAGCAGTGGATGCAGGAGTAGGCAAAAAACTCCACCACCTCGACCTTGCCGTCGCCGCTGTCGGTGGCCACCGGTTTGCCCAGGCGCCGGTAATCCGTGCCTTCCCTGAAGCCCCCGATCTGCGCCTGCGCATGGAACGGCAGCAAGGCACCGCCGGCGGTCAGGGTGGTGGCACCAGCGGCCAGCAGAGAACGGGAAAAATCGCGACGTTGCATGGATCAGACTCCTGGATTGGGCCCTTTGGGGCCAGGAACGGGCGGGGAAGTTCCCGTCACTTCTGCGGAACTCACTTCTGGACGCGCACCAGGGCCGCTTCCACGCCATTGACTTCCAGCTGCTCGCGGGTGGCCTCGGCCATCGCCTTGTCGGTGAAGGGCCCCAGGCGCACCCGGTACACGGTGCGGCCGGACTGCTCGCGCTCGCTCACATCGGCGGACATGCCCATCATGGCCAGCTTGGCGCGCTGGTTTTCGGCGTCTTCTGGCGTTCTGAAGGCCCCGGCCTGCACGAAGTAACTGAACGGATCGGCCCCGGCGGCGGTCGGCGAGCCCCTGGGCGTGGAGGCCGTGGGTGTGCCTTTTGCCGCCGACGTGCTGGCCGTGGGCGTGCCCTGGCCCAGTTTGCTGGCCACCAGGTCACCGAGCGGGTCGGCGGCGGGCTTGGTGGGTGCCGGCAGGGGCTGGCCATCGGCCGGCGGCACGGAAATGGCGCCGGTGGTGTCGGTACCGGCTGCAGCTGCGGGCAACGGTGCCGGCTTGCCGGCGATCTGGGCGTTCGGGTTCCAGCCCTTGTTGCGTTCGGCTTCTTCGACGTCCTGCGCGGGCTTTCGCGAAACGCCCCGGTCCACAAAGGGCACGGGTACGCGCGTGACGTAGACCGCCACCGACAGCGCGATGCCCAGCCCCACGAGCAGGCCGACGACAAAACCGATCAGGGTGCCGCCAGCATGCCGGCGATTGCTTGATTTCATGATGGGGAGGGTTCTCACATCTTCTGCGGGGCGCTCACACCCAGCACAGCCAGGCCATTGTGCAACACCTGTGCGGTGGCCTTGACCAGCGCCAGGCGCGCCCGCTTGACCGCTTCGTCGTCCACCAGGATGCGCTCGGCGTCGTAATAGCTGTGGTACGCCGCAGCCAGCTCGCGCAGGTAGAAGGTCACGTCGTGCGGCGCAAAGCCTTCGGCCGCTGCGGTGAGCATGGCCGGGTACTTGGCCAGCAACAGCATGAGCGACTGCGCGGCCGGCGTGTCCAGCGGCGACAGGTCGGCGCCGGCCAGCGAGGCCACGTCGCCGCCCCAGGCCGCCAGCACCGAGCAAATGCGCGCGTGGGCGTACTGCACGTAGTAGACCGGGTTGTCGTTGTTCTTCTGCACCGCCAGGTCGACGTCAAAGGTGTATTCGGTGTCGGGCTTGCGGCTGAGCAGGAAGAAGCGCACCGCGTCCTTGCTGGTCCATTCGATCAGGTCGCGCAGCGTGACGTAGCTGCCGGCGCGCTTGCTGATCTTGACCTCTTCGCCGTTGCGCACCACGCGCACCATGGTGTGCAGCACGTAGTCGGGATAGCCCTGCGGGATGCCCACACCGGCGGCCTGCAGGCCGGCGCGCACGCGCGCGATCGTGCCGTGGTGGTCGGTGCCCTGGATGTTGATGACCTTGGAAAAGCCCCGTTCCCACTTGGCGATGTGGTACGCCACATCGGGCACGAAGTAGGTGTAGGACCCGTCGCCCTTGCGCATGACGCGGTCCTTGTCGTCGCCGTAGTCGGTGGACTTGAGCCAGAGCGCGCCGTCCTGCTCGTAGGTCTTGCCGGCCTCGCGCAGTTTCTGCACCGCGGCGTCCACGCGGCCGCTGGTGTAGAGGCTGGATTCGAGGTAATAGTTGTCGAACTTCACCGCGAAGGCCTTGAGGTCCAGATCCTGCTCGTGGCGCAGGTAGGCCACGGCGAACAGGCGGATGTCGTCCAGCGCCTCGGGGTCGCCGCTGGCGGTGAACTCACGGTCGTCGGAATGCACCGTCTTCCTGGCCAGGTAATCGTTGGCGATGTCCTGGATGTAGTCGCCGTTGTAGGCGGCCTCGGGCCACTGCCCGTCGCCGGGCTTGAAGCCCTTGATGCGCAGCTGCGTGCTGGTGGCGAGCGTCCCGATCTGCACGCCCGCGTCGTTGTAATAGAACTCTCGGTACACGTCCCAGCCCTGGGTCGTGTAGAGGTTGCAGATCGCGTCGCCCAGCGCGGCCTGGCGGCCATGGCCCACGTGCAACGGACCGGTGGGGTTGGCGGAGACGAATTCCACCATCAGCCGCTGGCCCTGCTCCACCGTTCTGGGCGGCTGAACGCCGAAGGCGTCACCGGCCTGCAGCACTTCCTGCACGATCTGCTGCTTGGCCGACGGCTTCAGGCGCAGGTTGAGGAAACCGGGGCCGGCGATCTCGATGTCGGCCACCCACTGCTGGTACACCGGCTGCGCCTGCAGCGCGGCCTTGAGCTGCTCGCCCAGCTGGCGCGGGTTGGCCTTGAGCGGTTTGGCCAGCTGCATGGCGGCGGTGATGGCGTAGTCGCCATGCGCGGCGACCTTGGGCGATTCGAAGGCGGCCTTGTCGCCGGCGCCGGGCGAGAGCTGGTCCAGCGCCTGCGCGAGGCCGGCCAGCAGTTCCTGTTTGATCTTGAGCATAGGGGCGGGATTTTAGGGTGCCGCTGAACCGCTGCCCGCCCCGCGCCGCGTCACCCGACCGTCGCCACCGGCGGCAGGGCGGCGTGGGCCGCCGCCTTGACCGCCTGCGTCAGCCGCTGGGCAGACAGCGGCTCGCGCGCCCAGTGCTGCCAGTACAGCGTCACGTCCACCGTGGCACCCGGCAGGACTTCCTGCAGCTCGGAGCGCCCCGCCAGATGCTGCTCGGGCACCATGCCCCAGCCCAGGCCCAGCTCGATCGCCGTTTCGAAGGCATCCACCGCCGGTGCGTAATGGCGCGGATAGTGCGGTTGCTTCAGGCCGAAGTGCTTGTCCAGAAAGGCGTCCTGCAAGGCGTCCTTGCGGTTGAAGATGATGGCCGGATGCGCCAGCAGCTTGTGCGGTGACACCGCCCCGCGCGGCGTGCGGCAGCGCTGCGCCACGGCCGGTGCGGCCACGCAGCGGTAGCGCATCACGCCCAGCGGCTCGGCCACGCAGCCGCGCATGGGCTCGGCCAGGGTGGTGACGCAACCGATCACGTCGCCGCTCTTGAGCGCGTCGTGCGTGTGGTCCTGGTCGTCGATGGTGATTTCCAGCAGCAGGTGGTGGCGCTGCAGCAGCGGCGCGACGCCGGGCAGGAACCAGCTGGCCACCGAATCGGCGTTGATCGCCACGCTCAGGCTCTGCCAGGCCGCGCCGCGCGCCGGCGCGCCGCCCTGCAGTCCGGTCAGCAGGTCGGCTTCCATCAGCTGCAACTGCTTGATGTGTGCCACCAGCGCCTGCCCGGCCGTGGTGGCGCGCACCGTCTTGCCGCGCACCAGCAGACGCTGGCCCAGATGCTCCTCCAGCGCCTTCACGCGCAGCGACACCGCCGGCAGCGTGAGGTTCAGCGCCTGGGCGGCCGGACCGAAGCCGCGGTGTTCCACCACGGCGGCCAGGGCTTCGAGTTGACGGGCATCGAGCATTGGGTTTTGTTTTATTTAACCAAATTGAGTTTAAGTCAATTCACTTTAAATCAAGAGCCACCCCGGCCACACTGCGAGCCATCGCTGGCGCCCCGGAAGGTACCGGCCACCGAAAACCGGAGAACGACCATGACCCTCAGCTTCCCCACCTTTTCCGCCGGCATGCTGCTCAGCCTGTCGCTGATCATGGCCATCGGCCCCCAGAACGCGCACGTGCTGCGCATGGGCCTGCAGCGCCAGCACCTGTGGCTCACCGTGGCCGTCTGTGCGCTGGCCGACATTGCGCTCATTTCGCTGGGCGTTTTCGGCCTGGCCCAGCTCGGCGGCCTGAGCGACAAGCTGCTGGGCGCGCTCATCGGCGCCGGCGTGCTCTTCCTGGCGGTGTACGGCTGGCAGGCCTTCCAGCGTTTCCTCAAGCTGCGGGCGCTGACCGTGCTGCAGGACGACGACGGACAGACCCGCCATGCCCCGGCCGCCTTGAGCCCGCGCCAGGCCGTCGCCTCGGCACTGGCCTTTTCCTGGCTCAACCCGCACGCCTGGCTGGACACCGCCGTGCTGATCGGCACCGCCTCGCTGGCCTACGGCCAGGGCAGCGCGGTTTTCGGCCTGGGCGCGGCCACCGGTTCGCTGGTCTGGTTCCTGCTGCTGGGCGCTGCCGCCTTCTGGCTGGGCCGCCGGCTGAACTCGCTGCACATCTGGCGCGTGCTGGACGGCGCGGTCGCGCTCATGATGTGGGGCACGGCCGCCTGGCTGCTCTCTTCCCTGGTCTGACACCATGAAAGCGAACAGCGACCAAGCCACACACGGCAGCCTTGAACCGTGCTGAAGACCCCGCAGCCGCGCCTGCGCCGTGCGGCTGCGGGTCAAGCCCGACAGGCTCCTAGGCCAGACACCCAGTCTGGCCGCCGTCACGCGCCTAGATTGGCGCTGTTTTCAACCCATTCGCACTTGGAAAAACAGTGTGAACAGACCCTAGCCAGCTTGCCACGGGCGCGCCGCAGTGTCCTAGTCCGCCAGGCCCGCACAGCGTTCAGCGCCCCGCCCAGTAATCCGCCTGCCCGTAGTGGTGCTTCAGGAAATCGATCCACAGCCGCACGCGCAGCGCGAGGTGCTTGCGTTGCGGGAACACCGCGTAGATGCCGTTGGGCGGCGCGGCGTGGTCGTCGAGCACGGTCACCAGGCGGCCGGCGGCGATGTCGGCCTCCACCTCCCAGGTGCTGCGCCAGGCGATGCCGTAACCCGCCAGGCACCATTCGTGCAGCACCTGCCCGTCGCTGCAGTCCAGCGGGCCGCCGGGGCGCAGGTGGCTGATCTCGCGTTCGCTGCTGCCCTCGGCCGCGGGCATGGAGAAGGCCCAGCCGCGCGTCTGTGACGCGTCGCTGCTGAGCACCAGGCAGTCGAAGCGCACCAGGTCGGCCGGCGTGCGCGGCGTGCCATGGCGTTGCAGGTACTGCGGCGTGGTCACGCACAGGCGGCGGTTGTCGGCCAGGCGCACGCTGACCAGCGACGAATCGGGCAGGTCGCCCACGCGCACCGCACAGTCGTAGCCTTCGCCGGCCACATCCACCACGCGGTCGCTCAGGTTCAGCGAGATCGTCACCTCGGGGTGCAGTTCGCGAAAGCGCGGCACCAGCGGCGCCACGTGGCGGCGGCCGAAGCCCGCCGGCGCGGTGATGCGCAGGTGGCCGCTGGCCTTGACGCCGCCGGCGCTGACGCTGGCCTCTGCATTGGCCAGGTCGGTCAGCAGGCGCTGGCAGTCTTCCAGGAAGGCGCTGCCTTCGTGGGTGAGCGTGATGCGCCGCGTGGTGCGCACCATGAGCTTGACACCCAGCCGCTCCTCCAGGGCATCGAGCCGACGGCCGATGATGGCCGGGGCCACACCCCCGGCCTTGGCGGCCGCCGTCAGGCTGCCGCGCGTGGCGACGGAGGCGAAGGTTTCGAGCTGTTTGAGTTTGTCCACCGGGGCAGATTACCCCAGCCGCGGTCTCCAATCAACCGGGGAAGACCGATCATTCGTGATGCTTCAGGTGCCGAATACGGCCGGCGTCATGCCGTAGAGCGGTTCGCCGGGCAGACCGGCCTTCAAGGGTTCGCGCGCGGCGATGAGTTTCTGAAGATCGACGCCGGTGGACACGCCCATGGCCTCAAACATGAAGACCAGGTCTTCGGTGACCACATTGCCACTGGCGCCCGGCGCGTAAGGGCAGCCGCCCAGGCCGCCGAGCGAACTGTCGAAGCTGCGCACGCCCACATCAAATGCCGCCAGGCAGTTGGCCAGGCCCAGACCGCGCGTGTTGTGCAGGTGGGCGGCGCCGGCCTGGTCGCCCAGTTCGGCGCGCAGGCGGGTGAACAGGCGCCGCACCTGCGCGGGGTTGGCCATGCCCGTGGTGTCGGACAGGCCGACCTCGTCCACGTCCGCAGCCACGCAGGCCACGGCGAGTTCGATCACCTCATCCTCAGGCACCGCACCCTGCAGGGTGCAGCCGAAGGCGGTGGACAGGCCGACTTCCACCGGCACCTGCGGCGCAACCTCGCGACGCAGCGCGACCACTTCGCGCAGCTCGGCCACCATCTGCTCGCGCGTCTTGCGCACGTTGGCCAGCGAATGGGCCTCGCTGGCCGATACCGGCAGCGTGAGCTTGTGCACCCCGGCAGCCAGCGCGGCTTGCGCGCCGTGGCGGTTGGGTACCAGGGCCATCACGCGCAGGCCGGGGATGGCAACGGCATGCCGCACGACTTCGGCGATGTCGGCCATCTGCGGCAGCAGCCTGGCGGGCACGAAGGAGCCGACCTCGATCTCGCGCAGGCCGGCCGCGGCGAGCGCGTCGATCCAGCGGCACTTGTCCGCCGTCGGCATGGTGGCCTTGACGGATTGCAGCCCGTCGCGCGGACCGACTTCGCTGATGTGGACTTCGGGCATGGGTGATGAAAGGGGTTACTGCGCCACCACACCGGCGCGTTTGACCAGCGCCGCGTAGCGCACCATTTCGCTCTTGAAGTGGGCCAGCGCCGCCTCGGGCGTGGTGAGCTGGATGCTGTTGCCCTGCCTGGCCATGGCGTCTTTCACCTCCTGCGTGTTGAAGGCCTTGACGAAGGCGGCGTGCAGGCGCTTGACCAGGTCCGGGCTCATGCCCCTGGGGCCGACCGCGGCGATCCAGCCTTCGACCAGGTATTTGGGGAAGCCCTGTTCCACGGCGGTGGGCAGGCTGGGCGCGGCGGCAATGCGCTCGGGCGATGCCACGCACAGCGCGCGCACGCGGCCCGCGTCCACCTGGCCCTTGACCGCCGGCAGCGCGCCCACGCCCCAGTGCACCTGGCCGGCCACGATGTCGGCCAGCATGGGCGCGAACCCACGGTAGGGGATGTGGGTGGAGAAGGTGCCGGTGATTTCCTTGAACAGCTCGGCCGCCAGGTGCAGGATGGTGCCGTTGCCCGATGAGCCGTAGTTGTACTGGCCGGGGCTGGCCTTGAGCAGGGCCACGAATTCCTTGAGGTTGTTCGCCGGCAGGCTGGGGTTGACCACCAGCGCCAGCGGCGTGGCGCCGATGATGGTGATGGGCGTGATGTCGGCGATGGGGTCGAAGGGCAGCGACTTGAGCACCGACGGGTAGATGACATGGTTGTTGGAGACCATGCTCAGGATCTGGCCGTCGGGCGCGGCCTTCACCAGCGCCTGCGTGCCCACCACCCCGCCCGCGCCGGGCTGGTTCTCGATCACGACCGAGGTGCCCATGGCCAGGCCCAGCTGGTTGCTGGCAGCGCGCGCGATGCCGTCCACGCCCGAACCGGCGCTGACCGGCAGGATGAACTTGACCACCGAGCCGGGCGCCTGCGCGAACAGGTCGCCGTGCAGGCCGAGGGCGGTGGCAGCCAGACCGAGCGCGGCCTGACGGCGGCGAAGATCAACACCCCCACGCCCCACCGCTGCGCGGGTCGCTGCCCCCCGGGGGGGCTGATCCGGCTTGGGGCGGCCCTGCGCCGGATCGTGGGAAATGTTCAGGGCGTAGTCATGGGTCATGTCGTGTCTCCGTGGAGTTGTGGTGAAGAAACTCGGATGCCGTCAGGCCACCGCCGCCGCAGCGCGCAGCCGCTCGATGTCGGACGCCGCATAGCCCAGGCCGTGCAGCAGTTCGGTGGTGTGTGCGCCCATGCGCGGCGGGTCCAGCCGCACACCGGGGCGCTGGCCGTCCAGCGTGAAGGGGAACAGCGTGGTCTTGACGGTCTGGCCGGCGCGCTCGCCGTCGGGCAGGGTGATGTCGGCCAGGCCGCCGGTGGCCAGCAGGTGCTCGTCTTCGTAGAGCTCTTCGGGCTTGCGGATCGGCGCGAACGGCAGGCCCACCTTCTCGAACAGCGCCGCCAGATCGGCCGCGCGCCAACCGGCCAGCCGCTCACGCAGCACCGGCAGCAGCTGCGCGCGCAGCCGCACACGGGCGTTGTTGCCGGCGTACTGCGGGTCGGCCTTGAGGTCGGCAAAACCCAGCGCGTCGCAGAAGGTCAGCCACTGCGCATCGCTCACGGCCGCCAGGAAGATCTGCTCGCCGTCCTTGACGGTGAACACGTCGTACACCGCCCAGGCCGAGATGCGTTCGGGCATGGGCGCGGCCGCCTGACCGGTGATGGCGTACTGCAGCATGTGCTGGCCGACGAGGAAGACGTTGTTCTCGAACAGCGCGCTCTGCACCTCCTGGCCCTTGCCGGTGATGCCGCGCTGGATCAGCGCACCCAAAGCGCCGATGGCGCCGAACATGCCGCCCATGATGTCGTTCACGCTGGTGCCGGCGCGCAGCGGGTCGCCAGGCCGGCCGGTCATGTAGGCCAGGCCGCCCATCATCTGCACCACCTCGTCCAGCGCGGTGCGGTGGTCGTAGGGGCCGGGCAGGAAGCCCTTGAGGCTGACGTAGATGCAGCGCGGGTTGACCTGGGACAGCGCGGCGTAGTCCAGCCCGTACTTGACCATGGTGCCGGGCTTGAAGTTCTCGGCCACCACGTCGGCGCTGGCGGCCAGGCGGCGCGCCACCTCGGCGCCCTCGGCCTGGCGCAGGTCGATGGCGATGCTCTTCTTGTTGCGGTTGAACAGCGGGAAGAAGCCCGCGCCCGAGCCCAGCAGGTGGCGCGTGCGGTCGCCGTCGATGGGCTCGACCTTGATGGTCTCGGCCCCCAGGTCGGCCAGCACCATGCCGCAGGTGGGGCCCATGACCATGTGGGTGAACTCGACCACGCGCAGGCCGGTCAGCGGTAACGAGGCGGGGGCGGCGGGGGCAGAAGGGGTGTGCTCGGTGTTCATGGCGCTCATCATGCACACACCATCGCGGGAGTCTGACCGGCGGGCAGCATCGTCTTGGGCAGGCCGGCTTTCCAGATGCTGCCGGCCAGGGTTTCGCCCTGCAGCCACTGCGCCACCTGGGCGCGCAGCGCGAGCAGGCGGTCGAAATCCAGCCCGGTGGGCAGGCCCATGCTGGCGAACAGGTAGGCCAGGTCTTCGGTGGCCACGTTGCCGCTGGCGCCGGGCGCGTGCGGGCAGCCGCCGATGCCAGCCAGGCAGGCGTCGAAGCGGGTCACCCCCGTCTGCCAGGCCGCGAACACATTGGCCAGGCCCAGGCCGCGCGTGTCGTGGAAGTGGCCGCAGCACAGGCGCTCGCCCACCAGGGCGCGGGCTTGCTCGAACAGGCGTTGCACCTGGGCCGGGTCGGCGTAGCCCACGGTGTCGGCCAGGCTCACGCGGTCGGCGCCGGCGTCCAGCAGGGCCAGCATCAGGCGCAGCACCTCGCTCTCTTTCACCTCGCCCTGGAGGGTGCAGCCGAAGGCCGTGCCCACGCCGCCTTCGATGACGCAGCGCGAGCCGGCCGCATCCCGCGCGGCGCGGATGCGCGCCACCTCGGCCACCACCTCGTCGGGCGTCTTGCGCAGGTTGGCCAGGCTGTGTGCGTGGCTGGCCGACAACGGCATCACCATCAGATCGGCGCCGGTCTCCAGCGCGCGCTCGGCACCCTTGAGGTTGGGCACCAGCACCGACGTGACCAGGCCCGGCAGCGTCCTGGCAAAGGCCACGAGTTCGGCGGTGTCGGCCAGCTGCGGCAGCAGGCGCGCCGGCACGAAGGAGCCGACCTCGATCTCGCGCTGGCCGGCCTCGTAGGCCTGGCGAATCCAGCTGAGCTTGTGTTCGGTGGGCAAGGTCCGCGCGATGCTTTGCAGGCCGTCGCGCAAACCCACCTCGCGGATTTGGATACCCCCCTGGGCCGCTGCGCGGCTTCCCCCCAGGGGGACAACGCGGTGCGGCCCGGCAAAGCCGGTTCCGCCGCGTTCTGGGTCAGGCACGTGCGCCGACGCCGATGCTTCTGTACTCATGTGTTGTCTCCAGTCCGGATCTGTCCGGGTGGAGGGAGTTTAGGATTCACCAAAATGCCGTAAAGCGGTACTTTGGAACTCCAAAGATTCCGACTGGGAACACCATGAAAGACTTGGACCTCACCAGTCTGCGCCTCTTCGTCGCCGTCTGCGACAGCCGCAACATCGCCCGCGCCGCCGCCGACGCCAGCCTGGTGGGCAGCGCGGTGAGCAAGCGGCTGGCGCAGCTGGAGGAGCAGCTGGGCACGCCGCTGCTGGTGCGCCGCCGCCACGGCGTGGACCCGACCCCCGCCGGCGAGAGCCTGCTGGAGCACGCGCGCGAGCTGCTGCTGGGCGCCCAGCGCATCGAACGCGACATGGCCGCGTTTGCCGTCGGCGTGCGCGGCCAGGTGCGGGTGCTGGCCACGGCGTCCGTCATGGCCGAGAAACTGGCCGACGACGTGGCCGACTTCCTGGCCGTGCCCGAGCACGGGGGCATCCGCGTGGAGCTGGAGGTGCGCACCAGCCCGCAGGTGGTGCAGGGCATCCGCGACGGCGTGGCCTCGCTGGGCATCTGCTGGAAGAGCCCGCACGGCGCCGACCTGCGCGGGCTGGACAGCGTGCCCTACCGCACAGACCGGCTGGGCCTGGTGATGCCCGCCGACCACCCGCTGGCCGGCCGCGAGCGGCTGCGTTTTGCCGACGCGCTGGACTGGGACTACGTGGGCCTGCCGGTCAACAGCGCGGTGCAGGCGCTGATGGTGCGCGCCGCCGCCGAGATGGGCCGGCACCTGAAGTACCGCATGATCGTGACCGACTTCGAGGCCGCGCTGCGCGTGGTGCGCACGAAGCTGGCGATCAGCGTGATCCCGATGGAGGTGGCCCAGCCGCGCGCGGCGGACTACGGCCTGCGCGTGGTGCCGCTGGACGAGCCCTGGGCCGAACGCGCATTCGCGATCTGCTTCCGGGGCGCGGGGGCGCTGACGCCGGCGGCGCAGTTGCTGCTGGGCCATTTGAAACACTGACTCAGCCCGCATAGCGTTGCTGTAGCTCCGCGAACGACACCAGCTCCCCCGCGATGGCGCTCGCCGCCACGGTCGCCGGGCTGGCCAGCCAGACCTGGCCCGGCCCGCTGCGGCCGGGGAAGTTGCGGTTGATGGCGCTGATGGTCACCTGCGAGGCGTCGGTGGACGAGCCCGGGCCGCAGTTGGCGCAGGCGCCGCAGGCCGGGGCCAGCAGCTGGGCGCCGACGGCGTCGAACGCGGCGAGGTAGCCGCGCTGCTCGCAGTAGGCGCGCACGTCGGCGGTGCCGAACTGCAGGTACAGCGTGACGCCCTCGGGCGCCTTCAGGCCACGCTGCGCGGCCCAGGCCAGCACCGCGTGGTACGCGTCGAAGTCGTCGCGTTTGCCTGCGGTGCAGGAACCGCCGTAGACGATCTGCGGCTTCACGCGCTCGCTCAGTGTGCTCAGCGGCACGCCGTTGCCGGGGTCGCCCGGCCGCGCCACCAGCGGGCTGAGCGCCGAGCAGTCCACGGTGATGACCTGGGCATAAGCCGCGCCGGGGTCGCTGCGCATCCAGGGCTCTATCCGGAAGTCCACCCCGCGCCGCTCGCGCAGGAAGCGCACCGTCTCGGCGTCGGGCGCGACCAGGCCGGTGAAGCCGCCGAGTTCGGCCGTCATGTTGGTCAGCGTGGTGCGTTCGTCGGTGGACAGCGCGTCCACCACCGGGCCGGCGAATTCGAACACCTTGCCCACGCCCGCACCGGCGCGGATGTCGGCGCGCGCCAGCAGGTGCAGCACCACGTCCTTGGCACTCACGCCGGCGGGCAGCGCGCCGGTCAGTTCCACGCGCAGCACCTCGGGCACGGTCAGGCGCACCGCGCCGGTGACGAAGGCGTTGGCCATGTCGGTGGTGCCCACGCCGAAGGCCACGCAACCCAGCGCGCCGCTGTGCGGGGTGTGCGAATCGGTGCCCACGATCAGCTGGCCGGGCAGCGCGTAACGCTCGGCCACCAGGGCGTGCGAAATGCCTTCGGAGCCCGCACCCCAGACGGTGCCCTCGGGGTCCAGCGGGTCGCCGGCCAGGTAACCGTGCTGGCGCAGGCCGTGGCGCTGCACGAAGGCGCGGTGCGCGCGCGAGAGGTGGCGCGCCTGGCCCAGCAGGTTCTGGCCCAGGTGCACCGGGCTGCGGTCGGCGTAGGAGAGGTGGTCCTCGAAGGCGAGGATGGTCGGCGGCTCGTGCAGCGCGAGGCCGTCGCCAAAGGTGGTGTCCAGCAGGTGGGCGCACATGCCCGTGTAGTACTCGTGGATGAAGCGGCGGTCGGCGCGCACGAAGGCGCCCTGCCCCGGCACCAGCGCGTCGCCGGTGTCGGGCGTGGCCAGCAGGTGGCGTTCGAGGATTTTCTGGAACAGGGTCTTCGGTCTTGCGTCGCCGGTCGGCAGCGGAACGGGGGACGCCCCGGCCATGCGCGCACGGCCGTACCGCAGCAGGCCGCCGTGGCGCAGGATGGTGGCCGCCAGCGCGTCGCGCCCGGCCACCAGCTCGTCCAGCGCGATCGCCTCACCGCGCTGGATGCGTTCGATCAGGCTGAAGTCGGTCGACGTGAACAGGCCCACGTTGTCGGCGTTTTGGCGGTAGATGCGTTCGAAGCTCTCGGCGATCACCAGCCGGATGCCGGCCGCGCGCTCGGCCACCGGGCTGTGCTCGCGCGACGAGCCCTTGCCGTAGCGCGCCCCCGCCACCGTGACGACAAAGCGCCCCTGCCGCACCGCGTTGACGCCGATGGGCAGTTGATCGCCGGCCTTGAAGCCGACGTAGGGGTGGCGGCCCAGCTCGTCGTCGAAATGCACCAGCACCGGGATGGGCGTGATCTCGTCGGTGGACACGCTCTCGCGCAGCGGCCCGGCCTCCACCAGCGCCAGGTCGCGCCCCGCCAGCTGGGCGCTGACCAGGGTTGGGTCGGTGCTCAGAAACAGCAGGCGGCCGTCGAAACGGATCGCGTCGGGTGAGGAGGGCGCGGCGGACATGGCTGCGCACTCTAGGCACCATCTCAGCACTGCGCCAGCGCCGGTTCGGCACAGGGGGCATGCCGGGGCGCGATGTCCGGAGGAACCCTATTCAGGTGACTGCAATGCCTCGATCAGCGCCTGCACCGCCCGCAGCCGCGGCGTCTTGCGCAGCGCGTACACGCACAGCTGGCGCGGTGCCCAGGGCTCGTCGAGCGCGCGGCGCACGAAGCGGCGGGTGCCGGCGTAGGCCGAGGCGGCACTGGCCGGCACGACGGCGATGCCCAGGCCCGCTTCGACCATGCGGCAGACCGCGTCGAAGCTGTTGACGGTGACGGCGAACGAGATGGGCCGGTGCAGCGCGGCGGCGCGCTGGCTCAGGGTCTGGTCCAGCGAACCGCCGACCTGCACGCCCACCAGCGGGTGGTCCAGCACCTGCGCGAACGTCAGTACGCGCAGGCGCGCCAGCGGGTGGCCGGCAGGCAGCACCACCATGAGCGGGTCGCTGGCGAAGGCCCAGGTCTCGATGCCCGGTGGCGCGTCGGCCTGCACCGCCACGCCCACGTCGGCGCGGTCGTCCAGGCAGGCGCGCAGCACGTCGGCGGTGTTGCCCTCGTGCAGGCGCACGCTCACGCGCGGGAAACGTTCGCGCAGCGCCTGCAGCCGCTCGGGCAGGGCGCCGATCACGGCCGAGGGGTTGGCCCACAGCCGCACGGTCCCGGCCACCTCGTCGCCCAGGGCCTGCACGTCGCCGGCCAGTTGCTGCAGTTCGTGGTCGATGCGTTCGGCCCGGGCCAGCACCAGCCGCCCGGCGTCGGTCAGCGCGATGCCGCGCGGCGAACGCACCAGCAGCGGCGCGCCCAGCGCGTGCTCCAGGTCGGCCAGGCGCCGGCTCAGGGCCGAGGGCGCGATGTGCTCGCGCGCGGCGGCGCGGGCGATCGAGCCTTCGGCCGCGACGGCGGTGAACAGCTGCAGGTTGTAGGCGTCGAGCGGGCGGGACATGGCGCTTGCCATGATAGGTCGCCGATCCCGCTGGTCATTACATTCAAAAAAGTCATAGATAAATCAAAAATCATGCAATCAATGGAATGACAAGTCTCGAATAAAGTGATGGAATGGAAAACCCCCGCGCGGTCCTGTTCGATGCCTACGGCACGCTGTTCGACGTGTACAGCGTCGGCCTGCTCGCCGAGCAGCTGTTCCCGGGCCAGGGCACCCGGCTGGCCACCGTCTGGCGCGACAAGCAGATCGAATACACCCGGCTGGTGACCACCAGCGACCACGGCACGCACTACCGTCCGTTCTGGGAACTGACCCAGGCCGCGCTGGCCTACGCCATCAAGCTGATCGAACCCGCGGCGCGCAGCGACTGGGCCGCCTACGAGGGCAAGGCGACGCAGCTGATGAACCAGTACCGCAGCCTGAGCGCTTTCCCGGAGAACCGCGAGGTGCTGCAGGCCCTGAAGAGCCGCGGCATCGTCACCGGCATCCTGAGCAACGGCGAGCCGCAGATGCTGGGCATCGCCGTGCGCAGCGCCGGGCTCGACGGTCTGCTCGACCACGTGATCAGCGTGGACGGCATCCGCAAGTTCAAGACCCACCCGGACGCGTACGCGCAGGGCGAGAAGGCGACCGGCCTGACGCGCCAGCAGATCGTGTTCGTCAGCAGCAACGGCTGGGACGCGCTGGGCGCGACCTGGTTCGGCTACCGCACGCTGTGGGTGAACCGCCAGAACCAACCCTTTGAAGAACTGGGCACGCCGCCCACGCGCACGGCCACGAACCTGCGCGACGTTCTTTCGTTTTTCGACTGATTGCTTTTTTCTTTTTTTGAACCGACGGAGTCCTTCCATGACACAACGCACCCAGATCCACGGTCTGCAGGTTTCCACCGACCTGTACGAGTTCATCAACGGCCAGGTCCTGCCCGGCACCGGCGTGAGCGCCGAGACCTTCTGGAAGGGCTTCGACAGCATCGTGGCCGACCTGGCGCCCAGGAACGCCGCCCTGCTGGCCGAGCGCGACCGCCTGCAGGCCGAGCTGGACAAGTGGCACAGCGCCAACCCCGGCCCGATCCGGGACATGGCCGGCTACCGCAAGTTCCTGGAGACCATCGGCTACCTCGTGCCCGAGCCCAAGAAGGTCAAGGCCACGACCAAGAACGTGGACGACGAGCTGGCCACCCAGGCCGGCCCGCAGCTGGTGGTGCCGATCCTCAACGCCCGCTACGCGCTGAACGCCGCCAACGCCCGCTGGGGCAGCCTGTACGACGCGCTGTACGGCACCGACGTCATCAGCGAAGACAAGGGTTGCGAGAAGGTCGGCAAGAAGGGCGGCTACAACCCCAAGCGCGGCGCCAAGGTCATCGCGTACTGCCGCTACGTGCTCGACCGCTGCGCCCCGCTGAAGAAGGGTTCGCACGTCAAGTCGACCGGCTACAAGGTCAACAAGGACGGTGAGCTGGTGGTGGGCCTGGCCGAAGGCGGCACGTCCAAGCTGGCCGACAAGAGCCAGTTCATCGGCTTCCAGGGCGAGGCCAAGGCGCCGACCGCCGTGCTGCTCAAGCACAACGGCCTGCACCTGGAGATCCAGATCAACCGCGCGACTCCCATCGGCAAGACCGACGCCGCCGGCGTGAGCGACCTGGTCGTCGAAGCCGCGCTGTCGACCATCCTGGACCTGGAAGACTCCGTGGCCGCCGTGGACGCCGAGGACAAGGTGCTGGCCTACCGCAACTGGCTGGGCATCCTGCAGGGCACGCTGGTCGAGTCGTTCGAGAAGGGCGGCAAGACGATGACGCGCGGCCTGAACGCCGACCGCGAATACACCGCGCCGAACGGCAAGAAGGTCCGCCTGCACGGTCGATCGCTCATGTTCGTGCGCAACGTGGGCCACCTGATGACCAACCCCGCGATCCTGTGGGGCGCCGAAGGCATGGAGATTCCCGAAGGCATCCTGGACGCGATGGTCACCACCGCGATTGCCATCCACGACCTGAAGAAGAGCAAGAAGGACGCGATCCGCAACTCGCGCAAGGGCTCGGTCTACATCGTCAAGCCCAAGATGCACGGCCCGCGCGAAGTGGCCTTCGCCTGCGAGCTGTTCAGCCGCGTCGAGAAGGTGCTCGGCCTCGCCGACAGCACGGTCAAGCTGGGCATCATGGACGAAGAGCGCCGCACCTCGGTGAACCTGAAGGCCTGCATCGAAGCCGCCGCCAGCCGCGTCGCCTTCATCAACACCGGCTTCCTGGACCGCACCGGCGACGAGATGCACACCGCCATGCTCGCCGGCCCCATGGTGCGCAAGGGCGACATGAAGACCAGCGCCTGGATCCAGAGCTACGAGCGCAACAACGTGCTGGCGGGCCTCTCCTGCGGTCTGCGCGGCAAGGCGCAGATCGGCAAGGGCATGTGGGCCATGCCCGACCTGATGAAGGCCATGCTGGAGCAGAAGATCGCCCACCCCAAGGCCGGCGCCAACACCGCCTGGGTGCCCTCGCCCACCGGCGCCACGCTGCACGCCCTGCACTACCACCAGGTGCTGGTGTCCGACGTGCAGAAGGAACTGGAAAAGATCGACGCCGGCAAAGAGCGTGACAACATCCTGACCGGCCTGCTCACCGTGCCGGTGAGCGCGAACCCGAACTGGAGCGCCGCCGAGAAGCAGGCCGAGCTGGACAACAACATCCAGGGCATCCTGGGCTATGTCGTGCGCTGGGTCGACCAGGGCGTGGGCTGCTCCAAGGTGCCGGACATCAACGACATCGGCCTGATGGAAGACCGCGCCACGCTGCGCATCAGCAGCCAGCACGTGGCCAACTGGCTGCACCACGGCATCGTGACCGAGCAGCAGGTGCGCGACACGTATGAGCGCATGGCCGCCAAGGTGGACAAGCAGAACGCCGGCGACAAGCTCTACCAGCCCATGGCCGGCAACGTGAAGACCAGCAAGGCCTACCAGGCCGCGCTGGACCTGGTCTTCAAGGGCAAGGAACAACCGAGTGGCTACACCGAGCCGCTGCTGCACGCCTGGCGCCTGAAGGTCAAGGCAGCCTGACGATCACCGAGAGCCGAGGAGACAAGGACGGCGCCCTGCGGGGCGCCGTTTTCTTTTGGCCGCACAATGCGCCCCCATGCAAAACCGCCCCACCTGGCTGCCGGCAAACGCCTTGCCGGACCTGACCACCGACCCGCTGCTCACCGGCTGGCTGAACGAGCGGGGTTCGCTCACCGCGCGGCTGCGCGAGACCTGGGGCGAGGTGTCGGTGGAGGTGATCGAAGAAGGCCTGGCCACACCGCTGCCGCACGAAGCCGACCGGCTGACCATGCCCCACGGCGAGGTGGCCTGGGTGCGCTGCGTGTGGCTGCGCTGCCATGGGCAGGCCCGCCTGTATGCGCGCACGGTCATCCCGCAATGGGGACCGACGAACCCCTGGGTGCAGGTGCAGCAGCTGGGCCGGCAGCCGCTGGGCGAGCTGCTGTTCCGCGCGACCGACCTGGAGCGCAGCGCGTTCGAGTGGTGTGACCTTGCCCCTGAAAAGTGGAGTTCTTAGTCCTTGTTGAAAATACCG
>CAYRWN010000051.1:0-25504 GCA_964428045.1 uncultured Hydrogenophaga sp.
CTTAGGCACCAGACCCTATGGGAAAACCCTGGATCTGAGGTGCCACCTCAAGGGCTTTTCGACACACTGCGCTCATACCCGTCTGAAGGGCATGAGCCAACGGCCCACCACCAGCGGGTTCCAACCAATCAACCCCCTGGAGTCCACCATGTCGAACAAAAACCTGTCCACCGTCGCCACCCAGGCCATCGAAGCGTCCGGCATGGCGGCCACCAACGTCATCAACACCACCCGTTTCGGTGGCGAACGCGTCATCGGCTACTTCGACGAGCGCTTTGCGTCCGCCGTGACCCGCGGCGCCTCGTCGCTGGGCAAGAACGCCAGCGCCACCCTGATCGACAACCAGCAGCGCGTGAGCGGCCTGTACGTGAAGGGCCTGCGCCTGGGCACCGACCGCGCACACACCGCCGTGGGCGTTGCCGTGGACCTGGCCACCAAAGGCGTGAGCCTGGTCGCCGCCAACGCCCGGCGCCTGGAGTGCAGCGCCAACCTGAACGTGCTGGACACGCCCACCCGCGTTGCCCTGCCCGCCGCCACCTTGCTCAGCAGCGTGGCCGTGCGCCTGGAAGAAGGCACCACCGAGCTCGTCAAGCTCGTCGCCGGTGAAACCCTGCCCGCCAAGGCCGTGGCCACCCGCAAGCTCAACGCCTCCAAGCGCAAGGCCGCCACCACCCGCCGCCAGGTCACCCAGGCCGCCACCGAGCAGGTGGACCAGGCCGTGGCCGCCGGCAAGAAGCTCAAGAAGACCGTGACCAAGACCACCACCCAGACGGCCAACAAGCAGGTGGCCTTGATGCCGCTGTAGTAGATCATGCCGGCCTCCTTGCATCGCCCCGCAGGGGGCGGGGCTCAGGCCATTGTGCGGAGCAGCGGCCGGCGGGGGAATGGCCGGTGGTCAGGCGGCCAGCAGCGCCGTCAGCGGCACCGCTTCGACGTTGGGCGCCAGCGCATAGCGGTGCGGGCCGGGGTAGACCACGTACAGGGCGTCCAGCTTCAGATCGTCCATGGCAATGCGCATGCTGGGGGTCAACTTGGGCGCGTCGCTGCGCTTGAACTCCACGCCAATGCGGCGCTGGTCCTTGAACAGCAGCAGGTCCAGTTCGGCACCCTGATGGGTGGCCCAGAAGTAGGCATGGTCGGGCTGGGCAATGCGCAGCACTTGTTCCAGCGCGAAGCCTTCCCAGCTGGCGCCACACAGGGGGTGTGCCAACAGTTGCGGCAGGCTTCGGATGCCCAGCAGCGCGTGCAGCAGGCCGGTGTCGCGGAAATAGATCTTGGGCGCCTTGACCTGCCGCTTTGCAAGGTTCTCGTGCCATGGCTGCAACTGGCGCACCATGAAGGTCTGGGTCAGGTAGTCCAGATAGCGGCGCACGGTTTGTTCGCTGATGCCCAGCGAGCGCGCGGGCTCGGCGGCGTTCCAAGTCTGGCCGTGGTAGTGCGCCAGCATCTGCCAGAAGCGCGTCATCAGCGGCGCGGGGGCGTTCATGCCCAGCAGCGGCAAGTCGCCACTCACATGGCGCTGGATGGCAGCGTGGCGCCACTGGGTGCCGACGGCGTCGTCCGGGGCCAGGTAGGCGGCCGGGAAGCCACCGCGCAGCCAGAGTTGCTGCAGGACATCCGCGTCGGTGCCGGTTTCGCTGATGTCGAAACCGGCCACTTCCAGCGTGACCGCACGGCCGAGCAGCGATTCGCTCTTGTGCATCACGCGTGGTGCGGCGCTTCCCAGCAGCAGGTACTGGCCGTTCAGGTGCATGCGATCGGGCCGGTCCATCAGCACGCGCAGCGTCTCGGGCAAGGCGGGCAGGTGCTGGATCTCGTCGATCACGACCAGCCCGTGCAGGCCCGCCAGCGTGCCCATCGGTTCAGCCAAGCGCTGGCGCGAGAGCGGGTCTTCGAGGTCGAAGTACTGGGGACTGGCGACGTCGATGAACTGGCGCGCCAGCGTGGTCTTGCCGACTTGTCGCGGGCCGACCAGCTCGACCGCGCGGAAGGAACTCAGCAGCCCGGCAAGCTGGGAAGTGAGGTGGCGGCGCTCGATGAACATGCCGCCACGATATCAAACACCATGAAATTCGGTGATTCCATGGCGGAATTTCATGATTCTTAAACGTCGATGTTGCCAGCCCGCAACGCGTTCGTCTCGATGAACTCCCGCCGCGGTTCCACCTCGTCGCCCATCAGCATGGTGAACACGCGGTCGGCTTCGATGGCGTCGTCGATCTGCACGCGCAGCAGGCGGCGCACCTGCGGGTCCATGGTGGTTTCCCACAGCTGCTCGGGGTTCATTTCGCCCAGGCCTTTGTAGCGCTGGCGGGCGGTGGTGCGTTCGGCTTCGCCGATCAGCCACTGCATGGCCTGGCGGAAGTCGCTCACGCGCTCTTCCTTCTGCTTGTCGCCTTCGCCGCGCTGCACCTTGGCGCCTTCGCCCAGCAGGCTGCGGAAGGTGTCGGCCGCGGTGGCCAGGGCGGCGTAGTCGGCGCCGTGCACGAAGTCCTGCGTGAGGATGCTGCTCTTGACGTTGCCGTGGTGGCGTCGGCTGATGCGCAGGATGGGCTTGTCGCTGCGGGCGTCGAATTCGCCGGCCACTTCGGGCGGCACACCGGTGCTGCTCAGCTCGGCCAGCTTGGCCTGCATGGCCACGGCGCTGGCTTCGGCGTCGTGAACGGTATCGAGCTTGACGCTCACGCCGTCGGCGATGGCGCGCAGGGCTTCGGCGTCCATGAAGTTGGAGAGGCGGTCGATCACGCGTTCGGCGGCCTGGTGCTTGCGCGCCAGTTCGGCCAGGGTGTCGCCTTCCAGCGTGGTGCCGGCGGCACCACCGGTCTGCACTTTGGCGCCGTTCAGGGCGATGCGCAGCAGGAACTGGTCCAGCGCGGGTGCGTCTTTCAGGTACAGCTCTTCCTTGCCGTTCTTGACCTTGTACAGCGGCGGCTGCGCGATGTAGATGTGGCCGCGCTCGACCAGCTCGGGCATCTGGCGGTAGAAGAAGGTCAGCAGCAGGGTGCGGATGTGGGCGCCGTCGACGTCGGCGTCGGTCATGATGATGATGCGGTGGTAGCGCAGCTTGGCGACGTTGAAGTCGTCCTTGCCGTCGCCGTTGGCGCCACCGTTTTCACCGCCGCCAGCCTTGCCGATGCCGGTGCCCAGCGCGGTGATGAGGGTCAGGATTTCATTGGAGCTCAGCAGCTTCTCGTAGCGCGCCTTCTCCACGTTCAGGATCTTGCCGCGCAGCGGCAGGATCGCCTGGAACTTGCGGTCGCGGCCCTGCTTGGCCGAGCCACCGGCGGAGTCGCCCTCGACGATGTAGATCTCGCACAGGGCGGGGTCTTTCTCCTGGCAGTCGGCCAGCTTGCCGGGCAGGCCCATGCCGTCGAGCACGCCCTTGCGGCGGGTCATCTCGCGGGCCTTGCGGGCGGCTTCGCGGGCCTTGGCGGCCTCGACGATCTTGCCGCAGATGATCTTGGCGTCGTTGGGCTTTTCCTGCAGGTAGTCGGTCAGCAGGCGGGCCACCACGTCTTCCACCGGGCCGCGCACCTCGCTGCTCACCAGCTTGTCCTTGGTCTGGCTGGAGAACTTCGGTTCGGGCACCTTGACCGACAGCACGCAGCACAGGCCTTCGCGCATGTCGTCGCCGGTCACTTCCACCTTGGCCTTCTTGGCCAGGTCGTTCTCTTCGATGTACTTGTTGATGACGCGGGTCATCGCGGCGCGCAGGCCGGTCAGGTGGGTGCCGCCGTCGCGCTGCGGGATGTTGTTGGTGAAGCAGAGCACCTGCTCGTTGTAGCCGCTGTTCCACTGCATGGCCACCTCGACACCGATGTTGGTGCCCTGGTCGCTTTGCCGGTCGCCGATGGCGTGGAAGCAGTTGGGGTGCAGCACCTGCTTGCCCTTGTTGATGAACTCCACGAAACCCTTGACGCCGCCGGCACCGGAGAAGTCGTCTTCCTTGCCGCTGCGCTCGTCCTTCAGGCGGATGCGCACGCCGTTGTTCAGGAACGAGAGCTCGCGCAGGCGCTTGGCCAGGATGTCGTAGTGGAAGTCGTTGTTCTCTTTGAAGATCTCGGTGTCGGGCAGGAAGTGCACTTCGGTGCCGCGCTTTTCGGTCGCGCCCGTCACCTTCATGGGCGAGACCTCGACGCCGTCGCGCTGCTCGACGAGGCGGTTCTGCACGAAGCCGCGCGCGAATTCGATCTGGTGCACCTGGCCTTCGCGGCGCACCGTCAGGCGCAGCCACACCGACAGCGCGTTCACGCACGACACGCCCACGCCGTGCAGGCCGCCCGAGACCTTGTAGCTGTTCTGGTTGAACTTGCCGCCGGCGTGCAGCTCGGTCAGCGCAATCTCGGCCGCCGAGCGCTTGGGCTCGTGCTTGTCGTCCATCTTCACGCCGGTGGGAATGCCGCGGCCGTTGTCGGTCACGCTGATGGAGTTGTCGGTGTGGATGGTGACGACGATGTCGTCGCAGTGGCCGGCCAGGGCCTCGTCGATGGAGTTGTCCACCACCTCGAACACCAGGTGGTGCAGGCCGGTGCCGTCGGAGGTGTCGCCGATGTACATGCCCGGGCGCTTGCGCACCGCTTCCAGGCCTTCCAGGATCTGGATCGCGCCCTCGCCATAACCCTCGCTCGCGCCGGCCTGGTGGGCGTCGATCTTGGGCTGGAAATTGGAGCTGTCGGCACCCGCTTCACCGGTGTGGACGGCGTCGTTTCCGGTTTCGGCGGGCTTGTTGGCTTCGGACATGTCGGATCTCACAGACTTCTAGAAACGCCAAACCCGCACAGTGCGGGTTGAGCAAGGGGGGACCGGTGGTGCGCAGCTTCTTGTCAAGGCCAGCGCGGAACCGGCTTTGCCGGGCCGCAGCTGGCGCCCCCCGGGGGGTGACGCCGAAGGCGGCGCAGGGGGTCAGATTCTCATGGGCATCACCACGTATTTGAATGCGTTGTCGTCGGGGTTGGTGACCAGCGCCGAGCTGTTGCCGTCCTGCAGTTCGATGCGCACCATTTCCTGGGTCATGTTCTGCAGCGCGTCGATCAGGTAGGTCACGTTGAAGCCGATTTCGATGGCGTCGCCGCCGTAGTCGATGTCGAGCTCGTCGACGGCTTCTTCCTGCTCGGCGTTGCTGGACGCCACGCGCAGGGTGCCGGGTTCGACGTTCAGGCGCACGCCCTTGAACTTCTCGCTGGTCATGATGGCGGTGCGCTGCAGGCTGGCCAGCAGCGGCTGGCGGCCCAGCGTGACGATGTTCTTGTGGTTCTTGGGGATGACGCGGTTGTAGTCGGGGAACTTGCCCTCGACCAGCTTGGTGACGAACTCCATGCCGTCGAAGCTGAACTTGGCCTGGTTGGACGCGAACTGCATCTCGATCGCGCCGTCCTTGTCGGACAACAGGCGCTGCAGTTCCAGCACGGTCTTGCGCGGCAGGATCACTTCCTGCTTGGGCACTTCCACGTCCAGGTCGGCGCTGGCAAACGCCAGGCGGTGGCCGTCGGTGGCGACCAGGCTGAGCTTCTTGCCTTCGGCCACGAACAGGATGCCGTTGAGGTAGTAGCGGATGTCGTGCACCGCCATGGCGAACGAAACCTGGCCCAGCAGGCTCTTGAGCGTCTTCTGCGGCACGCTGAAGGCGGGGCCGAAGCTGGCCGACTCCTGCACCAGCGGGAAGTCTTCGGCCGGCAGGCTCTGCAGCGTGAAGCGGCTCTTGCCCCCCTTGAGGATGGTCTTGCCGCCGGTGTGTTCCAGGCTCACGGCCTGGTCGGCCGGCATGGTGCGCAGGATGTCGATCAGCTTGCGTGCGCCGATGGTGGTGGCGAACGAGCCGTCGTCACCGCCCAGCTCGGCGGTGGTGCGGATCTGGATTTCCAGGTCGCTGGTCGTCAGTTGCACCTGGCCGCCGGTCTTGCGCAGCAGCACATTGGCCAGGATGGGCAGCGTGTGACGCCGCTCGACGATGCCCGACACCGACTGCAGCG
This sequence comes from uncultured Hydrogenophaga sp., assembly GCA_964428045.1. GTDB lineage: Bacteria > Pseudomonadota > Gammaproteobacteria > Burkholderiales > Burkholderiaceae_C > Hydrogenophaga. The sequence goes on from CAYRWN010000051.1 coordinate 5,970, forward strand.
CAGCCAACACTTTGTCCTGGGTGGATTTCAAAACGATCATGTCAGGGTCTTTCGTCTCGGTTGGCCGGCTGGCCGGTCATGGTTATTCAAGCCAAAACTTCGCTATTTTCACCGGTTTGCAAGGCTTTTTTCGGGGGCAGCGCAGCGGCGCATGGGGGTCATCCTTTCAACGTCTGTTCCAGCACGTGCAGCTGCTGGTTCAGTTCGGTGTTGGTCTGGCGTTCGGCGGCGATCTTGCGCACCGCGTGCAGCACCGTGGTGTGGTCGCGGCCGCCGAACAGCTCGCCGATCTCGGGCAGGCTCTTCTGGGTCAGTTCCTTGGCGATGAACATCGCAATCTGGCGCGGGCGCGCGATGCTGGCCGGGCGCTTCTTGCTGTACATGTCCGCGACCTTGATCTTGTAGTAGTCGGCCACGGTTTTCTGGATGTTCTCCACGCTGATCTGCCGGTTCTGGATCGACAGCAGGTCCTTGAGCGCGTCGCGCGCCAGCTGGATGGAGATGTCTTTCTGGTTGAAGCGGCTGTAGGCCAGGATCTTGCGCAGCGCGCCTTCGAGCTCGCGCACGTTCGAGCGCACGTTCTTGGCCACGAAGAAAGCCACCTCTTCGGGCATGACGGCGTTCTCCACCGCCGCCTTGTTGATCAGGATGGCCACCCGCATTTCCAGCTCGGGCGGTTCGATGGCCACCGTCAGGCCGGAATCGAAGCGCGAGACCAGGCGTTCGTGGATGTCCGCCAGGCCCTTGGGGTAGGTGTCGCTGGTCAGCACGATGTGGCTCTTGCGGGCCAGCAACGCTTCAAAGGCGTTGAAGAACTCTTCCTGCGTGCGTTCCTTGTTGGCGAAGAACTGCACGTCGTCGATCAGCAGCAGATCGAGCGAGTGGTAGCGCTCCTTGAACTCGTCGAAGGTCTTGCGCTGGTAGGACTTGACCACATCCGAGACGAACTGCTCGGCGTGGATGTACAAAATCTTCGCCTGCGGCTTGTCGGCCAGCAGCTGGTTGCCAATGGCGTGCACCAGGTGGGTCTTGCCCAGACCGACGCCGCCGTAGATGAACAGCGGGTTGTAGAGCTGGCCCAGGCTGCCGGCCACGTGCATGGCGGCGGCGCGCGCCATGCGGTTGGCCGAGCCTTCGACCAGGGTCGCAAAGGTCAGCGCCGGGTTCAGCCGGGTCTTGGGCCCGGCCACCACCGCGGCCTCTGCCGGGGCGATGTCGGGCATTTCCGACAGCACCTGCTCCTGCACGGTGCGGGTGGTCGGCGTCGATTTGGCGGGTCCTTCGCGCGGAGCGAGTGCCAACTCCAGCGTGACAGGGGCGCCCTGGATGTTTTCGAGCAGGGCGGTGATGCGGGCCGCGTACTGCGCCCGGATCCAGTCCATCTTGAAGCGGTTGGCCACCTGCAGGGTGACCTTGGAGGCGTCCGGCGCCACGCGGGCGGCCAGCGGGCGGATCCAGGTGTTGAACTGCTGTTCGGGAATGTCCTGCGCCAGCCGGTCCACGCAGGTCTGCCAGAGTTCGGCGGCCGCGGGCGGCGTCGGGTCGTCGGGAGTGCCCTCGATCATGCTGGGGAAACGGGAGAGAGTGTTGTGGACAAATGACAGAGGGCGGAAGCGGCATTGTAGTGCGCGGGGGCACTTATCCACAAGGCGGTGCATCGCATGGTTGGCTCGGATTCCAAAGCGCTGCGGTCCGTCCGGAGTTTACGCAGAAAACCGGGTTTGCCGGTTAAGTGCTTGCCCTGTTTCGGGTTTTGACGCGATAATCGCGGGTTTCCCTCTAACTTGAACAGCCCTGGGTTTGCCCGGGCCGCACTGCCATGGCAATGAAACGCACCTACCAGCCCTCCAAGATCAAGCGCGCCCGCACGCACGGTTTCCTCGTGCGCATGAAGACCCGCGGTGGTCGCGCCGTCATCAACGCGCGCCGCGCCAAGGGCCGCAAGCGTCTGGCCGTCTGAGGCCATTGACGCACTGGCCGATGCTGGTCGGTCGGATGCCTGCCTGCGCCCGCCCACTGGGGAGTGTCTGATGCAGCGCATCCGCAACCGCGCCCAGTTCCAGGCCGTTCTGGCGGGCCCACCCGTGGCCAAGACCGCCCATTTCGCCTTGCACCGTGCCGCCCTCGGTGGCGAGCACGAAGGCCGCCCCCTGTTTGCCACAGCCGACGCCTGGCTGGGCGTGCTGTTGCCCAAACGCTGGGCGCGCCGCGCGGTCACGCGCAACGCCATCCGCCGGCAGATCTACGAAGTGGCCCGCACGGTGGCGGCCGGGCTGCCGCAGGCGGCCTGGGTGGTGCGCCTGCGCAGCGAATTCAGCCGCCAGCAGTACGTCAGCGCCACTTCGGAGCCGCTCAAGCGCGCGGTGCGCGCCGAGCTGCTGCTGCTGCTGGGCAAGGTGGTGCGTGCGCCGGCGCAGGCGGCGGAGGCCGGTCATGCTGGCTGAATGGCCCCGTCGCTTCCTGGTCGGCCTGGTCAAGGGCTACCGCTTGCTGCTCAGCCCCTGGCTGGGCAGCAGCTGCCGCTTTGAGCCTACGTGTTCGGTGTACGCCATCGGCGCCCTGGAGCGCCACGGCGCGCTGGCCGGCACCTACCTGATGCTGCATCGCATAGCCCGCTGCGGTCCCTGGTGCGAGGGCGGCTGCGACCCCGTACCCGCATCAGCGCCCCGGCTGTTCTCGCGGCTGATTCCTTCCTCTTCCCCCGAAAAGCAGAACCTGTCATGAACGACATCCGTCGATCCATCCTGTGGGTGGTGTTTGGTTTCTCGATGGTCCTGATCTGGGACAAATGGCAGATCCACAACGGCCAGAAGCCGACCTTCTTCCCGGCGCCGGCCACGGTGGCTGCACCGGCCAACGGCCAGCCGGCTGCCGCCACGGCCGACGGTTCGGTGCCTGCCGCCAGCGGCGCCCTGCCCGCAACCGCCGGTGCCGCTCCCGCGGGTGCGACCGCGCCGGCCGCCGCCGGACAGCGCGTGGACGTCAGCTCCGACCTGTTCAAGCTGACCTTCAACACCGAAGGTGCTTCGCTGGTGGGCGCCACCCTGCTGCAACACGCCAGCGGCGAGCTGGGCACGCCCCCGATCGAGCTGCTGACCCAGACGCCGGAGCACACCTACATCGCCCAGACCGGGCTGATCGGTGGCGCCTTCCCCACCCACAAGACGCCCATGACCCTGGTGGCTGGCCCGACCACGCTGGCCGATGGCCAGAACGAACTGCAGGTGCGCTTTGAGTCGGCCGAAGTCGGCGGGGTCAAGCTGGTCAAGACCTACACGCTGCAGCGCGGCAGCTACGTGATCGGCGTGCGCCACGAGGTGGTCAACCGCGGTGAAGCGGCGGTGAACCCGCAGCTGTATGTGCAGCTGGTGCGCGACGGCTCGGCCACCACCAGCGAGACGCCTTTCTATTCCACCTTCACCGGCCCGGCGGTCTACACCGACGCCCAGAAGTTCCAGAAGGTGGAGTTCGGCGACATCGCCGACAACAGCGCCAGCTACGTCAAGAGCACCAGCGACGGTTACATCGCCATGGTGCAGCACTACTTCACCAGCGCCTGGCTGCTGGCCGACGGCACGGCCCGCGAGAACTTTGCGCGCAAGGTGGACAACAACCTCTACGCCGTCGGGACCATCACCACGCTGCCGGCGGTGGCGCCGGGCCAGAGCCAGGCGGTCGAAGCGCGACTGTTCGTCGGCCCGCAGCAGGAGACCGTGCTGCAAACCGTGGCACCGGGCCTGGAACTGGTGAAGGACTACGGCTGGCTGACCATCATCGCCAAGCCGCTGTACTGGCTGCTGGAGAAGATCCACGGTTACGTGGGCAACTGGGGCTGGGCCATCGTGTTGCTGGTGGTGCTGCTCAAGGCGGCGTTCTACTGGCTCAACGCCAGCGCTTACCGGAGCATGGCCAAGATGAAGGCGATCAACCCGCGCATCATGGAAATGCGCGAGCGCCTGAAGAACAACCCGCAGATGATGCAGCAGGAGATGATGAAGATCTACCGGGAAGAGAAGGTCAACCCGCTGGGGGGCTGCTTCCCGATCCTGATCCAGATCCCGGTGTTCATCGCGCTGTACTGGGTGCTGCTGTCGTCGGTGGAAATGCGCAACGCGCCCTGGGTGGGCTGGATCACCGACCTGTCCACGCTGGACCCGTACTACGTGCTGCCCTTCGTGATGACGCTCACCACCATCGTGCAGACCGCGCTGAACCCCCTGCCGCCGGACCCGCTGCAGGCCAAGCTGATGTGGCTGATGCCGCTGATGTTCTCGGTGATGTTCTTCTTCTTCCCGTCGGGCCTGGTGCTGTACTGGATCACGAACAACCTGCTGACCATCGCGCAGCAGGCGTACATCAACAGCAAGATGGGCGTGCCGCTGAAGATCGCGAACCCGTTCGAACTTTTTAAGAAATAGGCTCCCCCCTGCGCCGCTGCGCGGCTTCCCCCCGGGGGGACGATGCGAGCGGCCCGGCAAAGCCGGTTCCACGGCATCCTGGATGGGGCACTTCGCTCGGCAGGGCCTGCTTTTTTGCAGGCCCTTTTTCTTTCCACCGTATCCTGTCGCTCAATGCTCGCCGCTTCCCGGGATCCCATCGCCGCCATCGCCACCGCGCCCGGTCGCGGGGCGGTGGGCATCGTGCGGGTTTCGGGTCAGCAGCTGGCGCCGTTCGTGACGGCTTTGCTGGGGCGTCTGCCGCGGGCCCGCGAAGCGACCTACCTGCCCTTCCCGGACGCGGCGGGCCAGCCCATCGACCACGGACTGGCGCTGTGGTTTCCGGGGCCGCATTCGTACACCGGTGAAGACGTGCTGGAACTGCAGGGCCACGGCGGGCCGGTGGTGCTGCAGCTGTTGCTGGCGCGCTGCCTGCAGGTGGCCCAGGCGGCCGGCGCCGATGGCCAGCCGCTGCTGCGGGGGCTGCGCCCTGCGCGCGCGGGCGAGTTCACCGAGCGCGCCTTTCTCAACGACAAACTCGACCTGGCCCAGGCCGAGGCCGTGGCCGACCTCATCGACGCCAGCACCGAAGCCGCTGCGCGCAGCGCCAGCCGCTCGCTGGCGGGCGTGTTCTCGGACCGCATCCACGCCTTGCGCGACGCCTTGATCCATCTGCGCATGCTGGTCGAAGCGACGCTGGACTTCCCGGAAGAAGAGATCGATTTCCTGCAGAAGGCCGACGCGGCCGGTCAGCTCGAGCGCCTGCGCGCTGGTCTGGCGGCTGTGCTGGCGCAAGCGCGCCAGGGCGCGCTGCTGCGCGATGGTCTGAAGGTGGTGATCGCCGGCCAGCCCAACGCGGGCAAGAGCTCGCTGCTCAACGCGCTGGCCGGCGCTGAACTGGCCATCGTCACGCCGATTGCCGGCACCACGCGCGACGTGGTGCAGCAGACGATACAGATCGAAGGCGTGCCGCTGCACGTGATCGATACCGCCGGTCTGCGCGAAGGCGCCGACGTGGACGAGGTCGAGCAGATCGGCATCGCGCGCGCCTGGGGCCAGATCGAACGGGCCGATGCGGTGCTGTTCCTGCACGACCTCTCGCGCTGCGACCAGCCGGACTACCAGAGCGCCGACGCAGCGATCGCCGCCGAGCTGCCCGCGGGCGTGACCGTGCTGCAGGTCTGGAACAAACTGGACCAGTGCACCGAGGCGGCCCGCGCCAGGCTGGAGCAGGCCCGGGCGGCCGGGGATCTGGCCATTTCGGCCAAACAGGGCGATGGACTGGAAGCGCTGCGCCAACGCCTGCTGCAGCTGGCCGGGTGGCAGCACGCGGGCGACGGCCTGTTCATGGCGCGCGAGCGGCATCTGCAGGCTTTGCACCGCGTCGGTGAACACCTGGCGCTGGCGAACGAAAACCTGACGGCGCAGGCCGAGCACCTGGACCTGCTGGCCGAAGAGTTGCGCCTGGCGCAGCAGGCCCTGGGCGAGATCACGGGCGAATTCAGCGCGGACGACCTGCTGGGCGAGATTTTTTCGCGTTTTTGCATCGGCAAGTGAATCGACGATTGCCGTTCGTTCGTTGTAGCGAGCCGCCGGGAGCGAAGTTGTAAGCGCGCGTAAAGACCACCTTCCACGCCCGCTCCGGCCGGTTATGGTGGCGCAATGAACGCCGCCACGCCGTCTTCCACGCGCTTTGACATCCTGGACCTGGCCCAGGCGATGAAGCACAGCAGCGCGCTGGATGCCGTGCCACTGAACCTGCAGGAACCGCAGTGGCGCAACCTGGCCGACTACCTGCAGCCCGTGAGCCTGCAGCAGGGTCAGGTGCTGATCGAGCAGGGCGTCAAGGACCGCACGGTCTACTTCGTCGAAAGTGGCAGCCTGACGGTGCACTACGAAGACGACAAGGACCGCATCCGGCTGGCGATGGTGGGGCCGGGTTCGCTGCTGGGCGAAGGCGCCTTTTTCAGCCACCTGCCGCGCAGCGCCACGGTCAACGCCGGCAGTGCCTGCAAACTGTGGTGCCTGACGCCGTTGCGTTTTCGCGAGCTCTCGACGCGTTTCCCGGAGCTGGCGCTGGACCTGACCGTGGCGATGTCGGCCGTGCTCGCCCGTCGCCTGTACAACAAACCCAAGCGGGTAGCGGTCACCTGACCGCTGCCCAGCGACCCGCTCACCGCCACCCGCTCACCGCCACCCGCTCAATTCCCGCGCCGCCAGGCCGATGAACCGGGCCAACGCCCCTGGCGCCTTCGAGGCTTGAACCATGATGCTGCTCAACTGGCTGAACGTCAAAAAAACCGCCGGCTCCCGCAAGGGTCCGTCTTTGCGCGCGCGCAAATCCTTCGGCCAGACCACGCTGCCGCTGATTTCGCCGCGGCGCGGGCGCCGCATCCTGCGCCGCGAACAGCTGTTCTCGGTGGTGCGGGAGTCCATGATCCGGGGCGGCGTGCTGTCCTCGAGCTACGAGTTCAAGGTGCTCACGCTCGATGCGAATGGCGACAGCTTCCTGGTGCTGATCGACCTGGCGTTGCCCGCCGATGTGATGCCCGACGAGTACCTGCTGGAGATCGAGCGCTGGATCCAGACCAGCACCCAAACGCGGCACGACATGAAGGTCGGCTCGGTCTACTGGCGTCGCAAGCCGGTGCACGATCAGCGGGGCATTGCGCTCAAGGCCGCCGTGGCCGCGCAGACCCGGCGCGAGGCAACCTCCTCGGCGCCAGCGCCGCTCGCCAGCGACACCGCCATTGAGCGCCCGGACCTGCGTTCGAGCAGCGGTGTCGCGCAGCCGGTGGAAAGCGACGAACTGGAGGCCTTTCGCAAGGCGCTTCAGGCCGTGCAGACGCCTTTGCGCGGCGGCCCGCTGCAAGCCGACGTGTTCCAGCACCTGCCCCAGCCCGAGTCGCACAGCGATTTCAGTGCGCTGAGCGAAACGCAGTACGGCAAACTCTGAGGCATCTGCCCCCACGCTCCGCCGCTGCGCGGGTCGCTGCCCCCCAGGCGCCTGCGGTTCAACCTGGGGCGGACCGGCGCTGAATCTGAGCTCAGCGCGACGCCGCGGTTTCAGTGGCCGGCGAAGTCGACCAGGGTGAACAGCGGCAGGCCCGATGCGCGCAGGCGCTGTGAGCCGCCGAGTTCGGGCAGGTCCACGATGGCGGCACCCTCGATCACCTCGGCGCCCAGTTTTTCCAGCAGGCGCCGTCCCGCCATCATGGTGCCGCCGGTGGCGATCAGGTCGTCGATCAGCAACACCCGGTCACCGCCGTGGACCGCATCGGTGTGCAGTTCCACCGTGGCGCTGCCGTATTCCAGTTCGTAGGTTTCTTCCACCGTCGTGTAAGGCAGCTTGCCTTTTTTCCGGATGGGCACGAAGCCCAGGCCCAGTTCGTAGGCCAGCACCGAACCGATGATGAAACCACGCGCATCCAGCCCGGCGACCACTGTCGGGCGCAGGGCCGCGTCCATGTAGCGGTGCACGAAGGTGTCGATCAGCACCCGGAAGACCTTGGGGTCCTGCAGCAGCGGCGTGATGTCCCGAAACTGCACACCCGGCGCAGGCCAGTCGGGTACGGTGCGGATGTGGCTCTTGAGGTAGGCGGAGGTGTCCATGAAGCAATTATGAACACCCCCGCGCCGCCTGCGGCGTCACCCCCTCAAGGCGGCGGTGCGAGTGGCCCGGCGAAGCCGGTTCCACCGCATCCTGGGCCGACGTCACTTCATTCAGGCCATGGGTTTGAACTGGTAGCCGTTGCCCGCCGTTTCCAGGGAACCGAACGCCGGGAAGGGGAAGTGGAAGCCGCCGGCCAGGGTTTTGTCCTTGGCCAGCATGTCGAAGATGCGGCGGCGTGTCTGGCGTGCCACTTCGGCGTCCATGTCGAACTGCACCGCCCAGTCGGGGCTGCGCGCGAACAGTGCGGGCACGTTGGTGACGTCGGCCACGTAAACGAACTGCTGGCCTTCGCTGCTCACGCGAAAGATGCTCATGCCCGGGGTGTGGCCAAAGGCGGCTTCCGAGCGGATGCCGGGGGCCAGTTCGGCGCCGGGTTCGAACTTCACCAGCACCTCGGCCGGCAGACCACCGATCACGCGTCGTGCGTTGTCGAAGCCGCCGCGGGCCGCCGGGGGCGCAGCGTTCATCTTGGCGTCGTCGAACCAGAAGGCGTGTTCCGGTGCGGGTACGTGCACCTTGGCCTTGGGGAAGGTCAGCGAACCGTCTTTCTTGCGCAGGCCGTTGATGTGGTCACCGTGGTAGTGGCTGATGACGACGTGGTCGATGTCTTCGGGCTTGAAACCGGCGGCGGCCAGGTTGCCCATCAACTTGCCGGTGGTGGGCGGTCCGTTGTCGGCAAAGCCGGTGTCGATCAGGAACTTGCCGGCCGGGCTGACGACGAGAAAGGGGGTGAACGGAATGTCCACGTAGTCGATGGGCAGGCTCTGGGACGCGAGCAGCGACTTGACCTGCTCCAGCGGCACGTTGCGCACGAACTCTTCACCCAGCGGCCGGCGCACCGCGCCGTCGTTCAGGGCGATCACTTCCATCGCGCCCAGCTTCATGCGTTTGAAACCGGTGGCCGGCAGCGTGGGTGCTCCGAAATGGGGGGCGGCCTGCTGGGACCAGGCGGACGTGAAACTCAGGGCAGCGGTGCCGGCGAGGCCGGCGCCCAGAAAGGCGCGACGATCGATCATGGGGGTCTCCAGTGGTAGGGGCGGGCGGATCCCGCATTAAAGACCGGCCGGTTTGCAAGAAAACCCAGTCGTTAAAAAGACCATGACATAGACCGGGGCAAACAGGCTGGCCCGCTGGGCGTTGGCCGTTCAGTCCCGCCCGGCCAGCAGGTTTTCTTCGGCCAGGGCCAGCGCCGTGGTGGTGCCGCTGAGCACCAGCGTGTCGCCGCCCTCGAGCACGGTGTCGTCGTCCAGCGGCGCGCTGCGGCCGTTGGCGCGTCGCAGGCTGGCGGCGCGCACCCCCATGGCGTCCAGTGCCAGGCTGCCCAGGGTGCGGCCGACCTTGCGACCGCCGGTGGGCAGCGTCACGGTGGTCAGCCGCTCGGTGTCGGCATCTTCCACGCTGTCGTCGTCGGCACCGTGGAAGTAGCCTTTGAGCAGGTTGTAGCGCGCGTCCCGCTGGTTCTGCACCACCCGGATCACCCGCCGCATGGGCACGCCCACCAGGGCCAGCGCGTGGCTGGCCAGCATCAGGCTGGCTTCGATCGCTTCGGGCACGACCTCGGTGGCGCCGGCTTCCCGCAGCCGTTCCAGATCGAGGTCGTCGATGGTGCGGACCACCACCGGCACCTGCGGCGCGTGCTCCTGGGTGTGGTGCAGCACCTTGAGCGCGCTGGCGGTTTCGATGTAGGTGATGACGACCGCACTGGCGCGGTGCAGGCCGGCGGCCATGAGCGCCTGCAGGCGGGCGGCATCGCCAAAGACCACCGAGTGGCCGGCGGCGGCGGCCTGGCGCACGCGGTCGGGATCGAGGTCCAGCGCCATGTAGGGAATGCCCTCGGCCTCAAGCAGCCGCGCCAGGTTCTGGCCGCAGCGTCCGTAGCCGCAGATGATCACGTGTTTGTCGGCGCTGATCGCCTTGCGCGCGATGGTGGTCATCTGGACCGATTGCATCAGCCAGTCGCTGCCCACCACGCGGGAGACGACGGCGTTGGTGGTCTGGATGATGAAAGGCGTGGCCAGCATGGAGATCACCATGCTGGCCAGAATGGGGTTGAACAGCGCCGGCGGCACCAGGTTGTTCTGACCCGCCAGCGACAGCAGCACCAGACCGAATTCACCCGCCTGGCACAGGTACAGGCCGGTGCGCAGTGCGGTGCCCATGGGGGCGCCGAACAGGCGCGTCAGGCCGGTGATCATCGCGATCTTGAAGCCCAGCGAGAGCGTGCACAGCACCACCACCAGGGGCCAGCGTTCGAGCACGAGGCGCCAGTCCAGCAGCATGCCGATGGTGATGAAGAACAGGCCCAGCAGCACGTCGTGGAAGGGCCGGATGTCGGTCTCCACCTGGTGCTTGTATTCGGTCTCCGAGATCAGCATGCCGGCCACGAAGGCGCCCAGGGCCAGCGAGAGCCCGGCGTGTTCGGTCAGCCAGGCCAGGCCCAGGGTGATCAGCAGCAGGTTGAGCATGAACAGCTCTTCGCTCTTGCGCCGCGCCACCAGCGTGAGCCACCAGCGCATCACCTTCTGGCCACCGGTGAGCAGGATGCCCAGCAACACCACGGCCTTGAGCAGCGCGATACCCAGGGCCATGAACAGTTCGTCGGGCGGCGAGCCCAGCGCCGGAATCAGCACCAGCAACGGCACCACGGCCAGATCCTGGAACAGCAGGATGCCCACCACCCGCTTGCCGTGGTCGGATTCGAGCTCCAGCCGCTCGGCGACCAGCTTGATGACGATGGCGGTGCTGCTCATCGACATCACCCCCCCCAGGGCCAGCGCCGTTCGCCATTCCATCTGCCACCAGGTGGGCAGCAGCAAGCCCAGCGCCAGCGACGCCAGCATGGTCAGCACCACCGTCAGCACCACCTGCGACAGGCCCAGACCGAACACATGGCGCTTCATGGCCTTGAGCTTGGGCAGGCTGAACTCCAGGCCGATGACGAACATCAGGAACACCACACCGAACTCGGCGATGAAGCGCAGGTTGGCGGAGTTCTGCGCCAGCGCCAGGGCGTTGGGACCGATCACCACCCCCACCACCAGGTAACCCAGCATGGGGGGCAGTCTGAGCAACCGGCAACCCACCACACCCAGCACGGCCGCGGCCAGGTACAGCAGGGTGAGGTCGAGCGCGTTCATGCCGGTATGTTAGCGGCCGGTCTGCCCGTGCCCGCGGCGCCGTGCCCCGAGCGCGCCGATAATGGCGCCATGACCCACCCTGCTTCCTTCGACCCGGCACGTGCCCTGTCGCTGGCCCGTGAAACCCTGGACATTGAAGCCCAGGCGGTGCAGGCCGTGGCCGCGCGGCTGGACGACCGGTTCGCCCGCGCGGTGCACCTGGCGCTGGCCTGCCGGGGCCGGATGGTGGTGATGGGCATGGGCAAGAGCGGCCACATCGGCCGCAAGATCACCGCCACGCTGGCCTCGACCGGCACGCCGGCCATGTTCGTGCACCCGGCCGAAGCCAGCCACGGCGACCTGGGGATGATCACCCCCGCCGACCTGGTGCTGGGCATCAGCAACAGCGGCGAGAGCGAGGAGCTCACCGCCATCCTGCCGCTGATCAAGCGCATGGGCGTGCCCCTGATCGCGCTCACCGGTCGCGCCGGGTCCACGCTCGGCCGCCATGCCGACGTGGTGCTGGACGCTGCGGTGGACAAGGAAGCCTGCCCGCACAACCTGGCGCCCACCGCCAGCACCACCGCGCAGCTGGCCCTGGGCGACGCGCTGGCCGTGGCGCTGCTGGACGCGCGGGGCTTCAAGGCCGACGACTTTGCCCGCTCCCACCCCGGTGGCGCCCTGGGCCGCAAACTGCTCACCCACGTGAGCGACGTGATGCGCCGCGGCGACGACCTGCCCCGCGTGCCGCCCGAGGCCGATCTGATGACGGTGATGCGCGAGATCAGCGCCAAGGGCCTGGGCATGAGCGCCATCGTCGACGCCAATGGACGCGTGCAAGGCATCTTCACCGACGGTGACCTGCGCCGCCTGATCGAAAGATCCGGCAGCAGCGTGGACCTTCGCAGCCTGTCTGCCCGCGAGGTCATGCACGCCAACCCGCGCACGGTGCTTGCCGATGCGCTGGCCGTGAGCGCCGCCGAGCTCATGGAAGCCAACCGCATCACCAGCGTGCTGGTGGTGGACGATGCCGGCTGTCTCGTGGGCGCGCTCAACAGCAACGACCTGATGCGCGCGAAAGTCATTTGAACCCCCCGCGCCGCAGGATGTGAGGCCCCCCGCGCCGCGCTGCGCGCGTCACCCCCCCCAGGGGGCGGCGCTGGCGGCCCGGCGAAGCCGGTTCCGCGGCGCCCTGGCATGAAGGCACTTCACTCGGTGCTTTCGTGCGCCCCGGTTAGCATTGCGCACCATGTCCCTGCCCGAACTGCCCCCCCTGCGTCCTGTGCTGAACTTTGATCCCGTGCTGCTGCTGCGCGCCCAGCCGGTGCGGGTGGTGTTCTTCGACATCGACGGGGTGCTGACCGACGGCGGGCTGTACATCAGCGAGGCCGGTGAAACGTTCAAACGCTTTCATTCGCTCGACGGTCACGGCATCAAGCTGTTGCAGCGTGCCGGACTCACGCCGGCGGTGGTGACCGGCCGCGACTCGCCTGCGCTGCGCAGCCGCCTGCAGGCGCTGGGCGTGCAGCACGTGCGCTACGGCACCGAAGACAAGGCGCCCGCAGCGGCCGATATCCTGGCAGGCCTGGGGCTGCACTGGTCGCAGGCCGCTGCCATGGGCGACGACTGGCCCGATCTGGCCGTGCTTCGGCGCGTGGCCCTGGCCTGCTGCCCGCCGGGCGCCCACGCCGAAGTGCGGGCGCTGGCCCACCACATCACGCAGGCACCTGCCGGTGCCGGCGCGGCGCGCGAGCTGTGCGACCTGCTGCTGGTGGCGCACGGCGCCTATGCGCGCGAACTGGAAGCGGCGGCCCGGTGAACGCGCCGACGCTGACGTCCGTCGCCCGGCCATCGGCAGCTGGCCCGCGCCGCCTCTCGCGCCAGCATCTGTGGGACCAGGTCTCGATCTACCTGCCGGTGCTGCTCATGGCCCTGCTCGCGGTGGCGTCGTACTGGCTGCTGCGTGCGACTCCGGAAGTGCCCGAACCCCAGCCCGAGCGACCGCTTGCGCACGAACCCGACTACGTCATGCAGCGGTTCTCGGTCAAGGCTTTCGACGCCAGTGGCGCTCTGCGCAGCGAGATTTTCGGTGCCGAAGCCCGTCACTACCCGGACACCCGGACTGTGGAGATCGACAACGCCCGCATCCGGTCGGTGGGCGCAGGCGGCCAGCTGACCACGGCCACCGCGCAGCGCATCATCAGCAACGACGAACAGACCGCGTTCACCCTGGCCGGTGACGCGGTCGTGATCCGCGAAGCCGGCCGGCCAGATCAGGTCGGCGCGGCGCCGCGGCTGGAGTTCCGGGGCGAAGCCATCCAGGTGTTCGCCAACCCCGAACGTGTGACCTCGGACCGCCCGGTCCTGCTGGTCCGTGGCAACGACCGGCTGCAGGCCGACACGCTGGACTACCAGGGCGGCGACGTGCGCGTGGCGGTGCTCAGCGGCCGGGTGCGCGCGACGCTGTCGCCGCGTTGAGGATCGACCCATGACACAGGCACCGAAACCGTCCCCGCTGGTGTTCATCACCGGTGCTTCCAGCGGCATCGGCCAGGCGCTGGCGGCGCGGTATGCGCAGGCGGGCTGGCGGCTGGCGCTGGTGGCGCGCCGCACCGCCGACATGCAGGCCTGGGCCGACGCGCAGGGCCATGGTCCGCAGCGCTGCCGCGTGTACGGGGCCGATGTGGCCGAGGTCGACAGCATCGTGGCGGCCGGTCGCGCCTGCATCCAGGCCCAGGGGCTGCCCGACGTGGTGATCGCCAACGCGGGGATCAGCATCGGCATGGACACCGCCGAACCCGAGGACATCCACGTCAAGGCACGCACCTTTGCCATCAACAACACCGGCCTGGCGGCCACGTTCCACCCGTTCGTGGCGGGCATGATTGCGCGCGGCAGCGGTTCTCTGGTGGGCATTGCCAGTGTGGCGGCCATTCGCGGGCTGCCGGGGCACGGTGCCTATTGCGCCAGCAAAGCCGGCGTGGTGGCCTACTGCGAAAGCCTGCGCGGGGAACTGCGCAGCACGGGTGTGAAGGTGGTGACCCTGCTGCCCGGATACGTCGACACGCCGCTGACCCGGCAGAACCGGTACGGCATGCCTTTTCTGCTCAGCGCCGAGGCCTTCGCCGAGCGCGCATTCCGGGCCATCGCGGCGCAGATCAGTTACCGCGTCATCCCGTGGCAGATGGGCGTGGTGGCCAAGCTGCTGCGCCTGCTGCCCAACCCGCTGTTCGACCGATTGCTGGCCGGGCGGCCCCGCAAGCACCGCAAAGGCCAGGGGCAGTCCTGACGCACCCGTTCACCGGGACGGATTCAGGCGACAAAAAAGCCCCTTGGCCGGGGCCTTGGGGCTTGTCTCTCAGACCGTCGATGCGGTCTGGCGGCTGGGCACAACGCTCAGTAACCGCCGCGGCCACCGCCGCCTTCGCGACCGCCACGGCCAGCGCCGTAGGGGCTGCGGAAACCACCTTCGCCGCCACCACCACCGTAGCCGCCACCGCCACGCGGGCCGCCGAAGCCGCCGGTGCGGGGGGGGCGGGCTTCCATCGGACGGGCTTCATTGACCACGAGGCTGCGGCCGCCCAGGGACTGCCCGTTCATGCCTTCAATGGCCGACTGCGCTTCTGCATCGCTGCCCATTTCGACGAAACCGAAACCCTTGGAGCGACCGGTGTCGCGCTCCATCATCACCTTGGCGCTGTTGACAGAGCCGAAGGCGCTGAAGGCCTGTTGCAGGTCTTCGTCGCGCACGGAATACGGCAGGTTGCCGACGTACAGTTTGTTGCCCATGTTCGGGACTCCTAGAAACACTGAAAAAAGTAGCGATGGAGCCCCGTTAGCACACAACAACCTGTAGCACGCGAAACCGACCAATCACTGGTTCAGCGGGCGCCAGCAGACGCCCACGGAAAACATTATGCGCCGTTTGCCTGAAATGCAGTAACAATTTTTCGGGATGCGCAAGCCCCTCACGGGCCTGGTGCGCAATTACAACAGCGCACGGCTGGCCATGGTTCGAGTACCGCTGGCCGCCTCCGCATCCATTTGTCCGGTGCCATTTCCGCACGGTTGACGTCGCTTTCAGTTCGTGGCGAGCGGGATCGGGTAATGGCAGCGTGTCGTGTGATTGTGCGGCGACGTCCTGGCCTGTGTCGGGCACGCCCCAGGCGTCGGTCGTCGCACGCTGGCGAAGGGGTAGTCTTGTGCAGACCCGTGTTGTGCGCTCCGTCTTGGGCGCAACCGTCTCCGGCCGTTGTGCCGGTCGCCGCTATACTTCGCCAGCGCCGATTTGTTCCGGATTGCGGGCGCTTTAAAAATGCCGCTAAAGGGGAGATGCCCGGTCTGCCTCTTGGTGTTCCGGGCTTTTCTCTTTTCGGACCTGCCTTGCAGGAGATGCCAGTGATCGTCACCCCTCAAACGTTCCGGTTCGACGCACCGCTGCCGCTCAAAAGCGGCGCCGTGCTGCCGGCCTACGAACTCAAGGTCGAAACCTACGGCACGCTCAACACCGAGCGCTCCAACGCGGTGCTGATCTGTCACGCCCTCAACGCCAGCCACCACGTGGCCGGTTTCCACGCCGACGAGCACGGCCAGCCGCTGGCGCGCAGCGAAGGCTGGTGGCACAACATGATCGGCCCCGGCAAGCCGGTGGACACCAACCGCTGGTTCGTCATCGGCGTCAACAACATCGGGTCGTGCTTTGGCAGCACCGGCCCCACGCACACCAATCCCGCCACCGGCCAGCCCTGGGGTGCGGACTTTCCGGTGGTCACGGTGGAAGACTGGGTCAACGCCCAGGCCCGCCTGCTGGACGCGCTGGGCATCCAGCAGCTGGCGGCCGTCATGGGCGGCAGCCTGGGCGGCATGCAGACCCTGAGCTGGACCCTGCAGTACCCCGACCGCGTGCGCCACGCCGTGGTGGTGGCCAGCGCGCCCAACCTCACGGCCGAGAACATCGCCTTCAACGAGGTGGCGCGCCGCGCCATCGTGACCGACCCCGACTTCTGCGGCGGCCATTACCTGCGCGAAGGCACGCTGCCGCGCCGCGGCCTGCGCATCGCCCGCATGATCGGCCACATCACGTATCTGAGCGACGACGTGATGAACGAGAAGTTCGGCCGCACGCTCAAACCCGCCGACCTCGACGGCGTGCTGGCCAACGGTGCGCGCCCCGCCGCCGGGCCGCCCCAAGGCGGGGCAGCCCCCTCGGGGGGCAGCGACCCGCGCAGCGGCGGAGCGTGGGGGTACAGGTACTCGACCCAGGATGTCGAGTTCCAGATCGAGAGCTACCTGCGCTACCAGGGCGACAAGTTCAGCGAGTACTTCGACGCCAACACCTACCTGCTGATCACCCGCGCGCTCGACTACTTCGACCCCGCGCGCGACTACGACGGCAACCTCAGCGCCGCCCTGGCGCGCGCCAAGGCCCGGTTCCTGCTGGTCAGCTTCACCACCGACTGGCGCTTCTCGCCCGCGCGCTCGCGCGAGATCGTCAAGGCCCTGCTGGAGAACCGGCGCGACGTGAGCTACGCCGAGATCGACGCGCCGCACGGGCACGACGCCTTCCTGCTGGACGACCCGCGCTACCACGCGGCCGTGCGCAGCTACTTTGAACAGACGGTGGCCGGAGGTGAGCAATGAGCGAACGCCACCTGATGGAATCCATCGCCCGCCTGGTGCCGCCGGGCTCCCGTGTGCTCGACCTGGGCTGCGGCGACGGCGCCTTGCTGGCCCACCTGCGCGAGACGCGCGCCTGCACCGGTTACGGCGTGGAGATCGACGACGCCAAGGTGCACGCCTGCCTCAAGCGCGGCGTCAACGTGCTGCAGCTGAACCTGGAGGACGGGCTCAACATGTTCGGCGACGACGCCTTCGACGTCGTGCTGCAGATCGACACCCTGCAGCACCTGCGCAACGCCGAGACCATGCTGCGCGAGACCGCGCGCGTGGGCCGCAGCGGCGTGGTGGCCTTCCCCAACTTCGCCCACTGGCCCAACCGGCTGGCGGTGCTGCAGGGCCGCATGCCGGTGACCAAGCGCCTGCCTTACCAGTGGTACGACACGCCCAACATCCGCGTCGGCACCTACGCCGACTTCGAGGTGCTGGCGCGAAGCTGCGGGCTGAGCATCACCGACAGCTTCGGCCTGCACGAGGGGCAGGAGGTGCGCACCTTGCCCAATCTGCTGGCCAGCACGGCGGTGTTCAAGTTCAGTAACTAGAGCCCCCACGCTCCGCCGCTGCGCGGGTCGCTGCCCCCCCAGGGGGCTGGGTCTGCCTTGGGGCGG
The DNA here is from genome assembly GCA_964428045.1 of uncultured Hydrogenophaga sp. GTDB lineage: Bacteria > Pseudomonadota > Gammaproteobacteria > Burkholderiales > Burkholderiaceae_C > Hydrogenophaga. Next base: position 23,479 of record CAYRWN010000051.1, read on the forward strand.
CCCGGCGGCTGGCCCGTCGGCCCCCACGCTCCGCCGCTGCGCGGGTCGCTGCCCCCCCAGGGGGCTGGGCCTGCCTTGGGGCGGCCCGGCGGCTGGCCCGTCGGCCCCCACGCTCCGCCGCTGCGCGGGTCGCTGACGTTAGAATCGCCGTTCACCCGTCATGGGGGAGTAGCCGCCTTGCAGGGCACACATTGCAAGGGCCCGCGTCAACACACTTGGTCCTCACGGCCATGGCGCGGGCAGCCTGGGTCCACACCCAGCCTGGCAAGACCTGTGACCACAACGCCTCCGGTCGGGCCGGGGACGCGTCGTGGTCATTGCTTTGGTCTGGCCCTGAGGAACACATCTTGGAAGCATTCCTGGTCTCCACCGGCGTCGTCGCGCTCGGTGAAATGGGCGACAAGACGCAACTGCTGGCCATGCTGCTGGCCGCCAAGTTCCGCCGGCCCTGGCCCATCGTCGCCGGCATCCTGGTCGCCACCCTGGCCAACCACGCGCTGGCCGGCGCCGTGGGCCAGTGGGTGGCTGAGGCCATTGGCCCCCAGTGGCTGCGCTGGATCATCGGCGCCTCCTTCCTGGCGATGGCGGTGTGGATGCTGATCCCCGACCAGATCGACGCCGACGAGGCCGACGCCAAGGGTCTGCGCCTGGGCGTGTTCGGCACCACCGTGGTGGCCTTCTTCCTGGCCGAGATGGGCGACAAGACCCAGATCGCCACCGTGGCGCTGGCCGCCCGCTACGACGCTTTCGCGGCCGTGGTCGCTGGCACCACGCTGGGCATGATGCTGGCCAATGTGCCGGCCGTCTGGCTGGGCGAGCGCGTCGCCCGGAAGGTGTCGATGCGGCTGGTGCACGGCGTCTCTGCGTTCATCTTCGCTGCACTGGGTGTGCTGACCCTGCTCGATATCGGCCGTCGGTACTGAGGGTGAAAGGCGTCCTGCCTCCCCCATTTGGCACATCGTTTGGGCAGTGACCGCCGGACCGGTCGGTGCCTGGCACCCCCGGCCGGTTGGAAATGGGCGCCAATTGCAGGCTTTTTCAGACCTTCAGAGACCGGCTGCGACGCCGATAGTGCAGGCATCACAACGGCTTTCGAGGGGTTGCCGCGCGCAGCGACCGGTCGGGGATGGCAGGCGGTGGTCGCCTTGCCGGTGTGATGGCACGAGCGCGCAACGCGCAACACGGGTACCTACATGAACAAGACATCAACCGGTTTCGGCATCGCCTGGCGCCTGTACGCGATCAGTGCGCTGATTTCCCTGGGGCTGGCAGCCACGGCGGCGTATGCCTGGATCAGCCTGCACCAGTCGGCCGAACTGGCCGACTTCACCGAAAAGAACCGTGTGGCGCAACTCAGCGCCATGGCAGAACTGGAGCTCGGCGTCACCCGGACCTCGCTGCAGCTGCGCCACGCCATGCTGGCGCGCGACCCGCAGGAGCTGCAGGACACCCTCAAGGACATCGGCGAGAAGCGCAGACACATGGACCAGGTGCTCGCCGCCTACGAGAAGCGCCTGTTCTCGCCCGAGGGCAAGGCGCACTTTGCCACCCTGCCGCCGGTGATGGCCGACTTCTGGAAGGCGGGGGAGGCCAACCTCGCGCTGATCCAGGCCGGCAAGAAGGACGAGGCCTTTGCATTCCTGCTGGAGCACACCATCGTCAAGAGGAACGCCCTGCTGAAGGTGCTGCACGAAGGGGTCGATCTCCAGTCTGCTGGCCTGACGAACGACATTGATCGGGTCGAAAGGCATGTGCTGGCCGTCTCCGGCCTGGTGGCCGGCGCGACGGTGGTCATCGCGGTGCTGCTGATCGGTTTCTCCACCTGGGTCGCCAGCCAGCTGCGCCACCGCGTGGCCCAGGCCCAGGGCATGGCCGAGAAGGTGCGCGACGGCGACCTGACAACGACCGCCGCCGACACGGCCCGCGACGAGTTCACGCCGCTGCTGTCGGCCATGCGCGACATGCAGGCGTCCCTGAGCCGGGTGGTGACCACCGTGCGCCAGAACGCCGAGGGCGTGGCCACGGC
>CAYRWN010000052.1:0-24059 GCA_964428045.1 uncultured Hydrogenophaga sp.
CCTAAGTTCTTCGGTGCCAACCCAGGGCGCCTGGCTGAATGGGCCAGGCGCCGTTACCTTACCGGCCGGTCAGTTGCCGGTGTAGGGCAGCGAGGAGTGGTGCAGCACGATGCGCAGCTTGCCGGCGTCGTCCTTCACGTACTTCCAGGTCTTGTCGACGGTGGTGACCTTGCCGTCTTTGCCGGTGATCATGACGTTGCCCATGGTGGAAGCGGAGTCACCGGCGATGAAGACGGCGGCGTTCTTGGCTTCGCACTTGTTCCAGCCTTTGAGGGCAAAGCCGGTGTCTTTGGGGAAGGCGCTGTCGCCGCCGACGAAGTAGGCCAGCGCGCCGGCGCGGGTGGTGCGGAAAGTCTGCGGGGCCACGGTCAGCGTGGGCTTGAAGAGCACGGCGCCCATCTGGTAGCCGTAGGCGGCGTCGATGACTTTTTCAGCCAGGTCCTTGGCTGCCTTCTGACCACCCTTGTCGTGGGCGGTGCTGATGTCCACCAGGGCCTGGCACCACGCCTTCTGGGCGCCGAGCACTTCGGCTTCGGTGATGGCCTGGTTGACCACGGTGGCGCTGGCCACACCACTGGCAGCGGCGATGACGAAGGGAACGGCGAGTTTGGCGTACATGCAGGGGCTCCTTGAATGGGTTGGGTTTGTTGCGGGCGCGCCGCAGCGGCTGCCCGAGAGGCATTGGACGGCGGGGCTTTGAAACGGGGCTGAACGGAAGATGAGCAAAGTCTGTCGTTCAGATGAACGACAGATGAACAGGCGCGCAGGTTTGGCCGCTTCGCCACAATGCGACCATGTTCCGATTCCGACTGGGTCTGGTTCTGCTGCTGCTGGCCGCAGCGGTGGTGTTGCAGGGGGTGGCCGCCGTCTTTGCCGTTCGAGAGGCCGAGCGGCAGGTGGTGCGCGGGCGCGTGGCCAGTGACATCTTGCAGCGGTTTGTGGAACTGTCGGCCACGAAGCAGCGTCTGCGATCCTGGGTGACCCAGCATCAGATCGAGACCGGTGGCCAACTGGCCGAGCGTGACGCGCTGACGCAGCGGCTGCAGGCCTTGCTGGGCGAGTTGTCCAGCCTGACGCAGCTGGCGGAGGACATGGGGCTGGCGGCCGAGGCGCCGGCTGAGCACGCAGCACGGCAAGACGCGCTGCAAGTGCTGGCGCACAGCGTGGCCACATTGAGTGTTGCTGTGCGGCAGCTGCAGCCTTTGGCCCCGGAAGTGCGCGCCAGCGATGCCTGGGAGGCCTTGACGGCGGTGTTCGAACAGGCGGACGGGCGGGACTTGCGCGCAGTCGTGACGCAGAGCATTGACCGCGAGAAGGCGGCCATGGAGCGCGAGCGGTCTGCGGCCGATGCATCGCTGGCGCAGATGCGGGCCTGGTGGATCGGCACGGCGCTGGCGCTGGCTCTGGGTGCGCTGGCGGCAACGGCCTATTTCGGGCGAGCGCTGCGCAGGCCGCTGCATGCGCTGACGGCGGGTGCACAGGCCCTGCAACGCGGTCAGTTGCAACACCGCATCGACCTCACGGGCCGCGACGAATTCGCCGAGGTGGGGCGCAGCATGAACGCGATGGCGCAGGCGCTGGAGCGCCACCACCACCGCGAGACGCAACAGCGCCAGGTGCTGGAGGCCACGGTACGCGAACGCACGGCCGACCTGCACCAGGCCAACGCCTCTTTGCGACGCACCGATGTGCGGCGGCGCCAGTTGCTGGCCGACATCAGCCACGAGCTGCGCACGCCCACCACCGCCATACGGGGTGAGGCCGAAGTGACCTTGCGCGGGCCGGACCGTGCCGTGGCGGAGTACCGTGAGGCCTTGACGCGCATCGTCGAAATCTCGCGCCAGCAGGGCAAGGTGATTGACGACTTGCTGGCCATGGCCAGCACCGACATGGAGACCTTCAGCCTGGAGCGGGAGCCGGTGACGCTGCGTCAGCCACTGCTTGATGCGCTGAGCCAGGCGGTGGCGCTGGCGGCCGAACACGGGGTGCGCCTGCAAGCCGATGGCGAACCGCCCGGACAGACCAGGGTCTTCGGCGATGCGCAGCGACTGACGCAGCTGATCTTGCTGCTGTTGGACAACGCCATCCGGTATTCGTACAGCGGCGGCGTTGTGCACTGGCAGCTGCAGGTGCGGGACGGTGTGGTGGAACTTCGGGTGCGGGACCTGGGCATTGGCATTGCGCCGCATGAGCTGGGGCAGGTGTTCGAGCGCCACTACCGGGGCGGGCTGGCCCGGCAGCACCGGGCAGGTGGCAGCGGTCTGGGGTTGCCGATCGCACGTGCGCTGGCGCAGGCGCACGGCGGGACGCTGGATCTGCAAAGCCCTTGCGATGCGGCTTCGCCAGGCCCCAAGGAACATGGGCGCGGCACCTGCGCGGTGCTGCGGCTTCCGCAGTGGCACGATTCGGATTCGGTCCTGTCCGAGCTGGAAATGGACCAGAACGCCTCTCTACACCCATGAACATTGTGCTGGTCGAGGACGATCCACGGATCGCCGATTTCTTGCTGCGCGGCTTGCGGGCTGAAGGACACCACGTGCAGCGTGCTGCCACGGGTCACGCTGGGTTGGCGTTGGCGCAGGAGGCGGCCCGACGCCTGCAGCCTGCCGATCCGCCAACGGTGCTGGTGCTGGACCTGATGCTGCCTGGCATGAGCGGCATGGACATCTGCCAGACGCTGCGCGCTGCCGGGGTGGCGCTGCCCATCCTGATGTTGACCGCGCTGAGCACGTTGGATGACCGTGTGGCCGGTCTGCGCATGGGCGCGGACGACTACCTGTGCAAACCCTTCGCGTTCGAGGAACTGCTGGCGCGGCTGGAGGCGCTGGCGCGGCGAGCCCGGCCGCTGCAGCCGGGGCGTACGGCCCGACTGCAGGTGAGCGATCTGGTGCTTGACCGCGAAAGCATGAAGGCGAGCCGGGCCGGACAGCCGCTGAGCCTGACGGCCCGCGAGCTGGCCCTGCTGGAGCTGCTGATGAGCGCCCCGGGTCGGCTGTTCAGCCGCGAGCGGATTCTGGCCAGCGTCTGGGGGCACAGCGAAGACCCGCTGACCAATGTGGTGGATGTCTACATCCGCCGTCTGCGCAGCAAGATCGACGAATCCCACGAAACCGCGCTCATTCACACGGTGCGCGGGCTGGGCTACCGGCTGGAAGCCGGCAACGCGCCTTCAACCGCCTGACACCGACGCAGGCTACACCGGGTCGCGCTGTTCGAACCCGATGAGCACGTCGGACGTGTCGGCCAGGCTCACGGCCACGCGGTGCACGCGCGCATTGGGCGGGCCCTGCTGGGCCCAGTCGATGAGGGCGCGCAGGGCGGTGGCGGTGCCGCAGGCCATGGCTTCGACGCTGCCGTCGCGCCGGTCGCGCACCCAGCCGCAGACGCCCAGGGCGTCGGCCTGCATGGCCATGCTGTCGCGGAAGTAGGCCTCCTGCACGCGGCCGGTGATGTGCAGGTGCCGCGCCACGGGCGTGTCCGGGATGCGTCTTGCCGATTGCATGGACGGGCTCCTTTCAGGGGAAGCTGAACGCGATGCTGGGGGGCAGCGCCGAGGTGTTGATGTCTTGCCTCTGCACAGAACCTTCGGAGGCGGCTTCGAGGGCATAGCGACCCGCAGCGGCCGATTCAGCGCTGAACGTGTAGGTGGTGGCGTTGGGCACGTAGGCGGCTCTCACCGGGGCTTGATCGGGCAGGGCGACCTGGAAGCCACCGCTGACGGCGTCGACCGATGCCCAGCCCACTTCGACGGTGAGGCTGCCGGTCAGGGTCTGCAGGGCACGCACGGTGGCGCTGGTGGGCGTGACGGTGCCGGTGACGTTGGTCGATGTGGAGGGCGGCGGCGAGAAGGCGAAGCCGGGGGTGTTGAGGGTGGTGACCGAGGTGGTGCCCACGGGCACGCTGGTCAGGACGGCGGTGACGCGCCCCGCCGCGCTGATGACCAGGTCGTAGTTGCCGGCTGGCACCGGGAACAGCACGAATTCGCCATTGGCCGCTGGTGCGGTGGCTCTGACCGGTACGCCGCCCTGCTGCAGCGATACGGTGGTCGAGCCTGTTGTGATCGCGGAACCGACATGACCGACGACGCGCTGGCCGGCTTCGGACAGCAGCGGGATGACGCTGACCACCGGCTTGAGGTTGAACTGGCCGGAGTTGCCGCGCCGCACCACCGACTTGCAGGCGTCGAAGTCGATGACGAAGTCGGCCTCCTGGCCGGGCTGCACTTCCATGTTCACGTTGAACTTGAGGCCGCTTTGCTGGCCACTGGGGGTCGTGAGCGGTCTTTCGGTACCGCCGGTGGGCACGACCGAATTGGCCAGCGGGGTGGCGCCGCCGTTGGCGGCCAGCACCAGGCGCATCTGGGTGTAGCGGCCGGCGGGCAGCGAGGTCTGGCCCAACGCGGCGAGCACGCCGTTGGTGAGTTCGAGCAGGTCGAAGCGTCGCGGCGGGTTGAGCACCACTTCCGACCAGCCGGCGTGGCCGTCTTCGGCCGTTGAGGACCGGTGCACGCGCACTTTTTCGACGGTGATGTTGACCTCTTCGTAGCCGCAGGCGGGCGCGTCGGTGAGCGACAGGCGCATGACGCCGGTGCCGCTGATGCCGCCGTCACCGCCGCCCCCGCAACCCGTGAGGCCGATGAGCAGGGCCGCGGCGCTGACGCCGAGCGCGGTGGTGATGTTGCGCATCTTCATGAGGGTTCTCCTGGGTGTCGAATCGGGTCGGACGCGACTTCTTCAAAGTAATAGATACCCATGCCGACGCGGGCCACGGGCTGTGCACCGGTGCCGGGCGGCTGGCCGCTGTCCGCCTGCTGCAGCCACTGGTCGAGCTGTTCCAGCAGCGCCTGCGCCTGCCGGGCACTGAGGGCGCGGAACGCGGGCAGGGCGTGCACGGGCACGCCGCGGTACATGACCTTGCGCTGGAAACGCGGGGCCTGGTCGGCCTGGTGCAGGTTGTGGTCGATGGTTTCGATGAGGTCGGCCACATCGGCGCCCAGCATGTCGACCATTTCGCCGGCGCCCTGCCGCGGCACGTAGCCACGGGCGAGCAACGCAACCCGGCCGTCGGCCAGGCGTTCCACGGCGCCCACGCGCAGCAGCTCGTCGAGCACGGCGCGGGTGGGCATGTCGCCGCTGTGGCGTTTGACCAGCGCGGCAAAGCCCCGCTCGCCTTCCACGTCGAGCGGACGGAGATCGCCCTGCGGGTCGAGGAAGTCGGCATCGCGCAGCCAGGCGGTGAGCACCCGGGCCGCGCGGTTGCGGCGTTCGCCGGTGCTGGCGTCTTCGGGTGCCGGGGCTTGCAGCAGGCGCTGCACTTCCTTGCGCGTCAGGCCCGACAGGATGGAAGCGCGCGAGACCGAAGGCTTCTTGCCCGGGATGCCGAAGTCGCCCATGGCGACCTCGACGTAGGTGCGCTTGGCCAGATCTTCAAACGCCCGGTACGACTTGCCGTGCCGCAGCAGCACCCGGAACAGGGGGCGCAACAGCCGGGCGACGGCAAGGTCGATGGCGCGTTCGACGCGGTTGGCTTGGTCCATTTTTGGGATTTTGTTCCCAAAAATGGCCGCTGGGCGTAATCAGACGTAACGCGCCGATGGGTGTTGCCGGGTGATTCGCTGGTGGGGCGAGGGGCGGCCTGGCGGCGGTGCCCCGCGTTCAGGCAGCGTGGTGGGCCGGCGACCAGCCCGCCGGGTCGGCGCGTCGTTGCGGGCCGGGTGCGGTGGCCTCGTGCAGCGCCTCCAGCTCCTGAATGAGCTGGTCCATCTGCTGCAGAAAGGCTTCGCGGCTGTGGTGCGGGCTTTCGGTGATGGGCCGGGCCGCCTGTTCGGCCAGCACGGGCCGCCCGGCTTCGCGCGCCCAGCGCCGCACGTCGCAGTACGCCACGAAGGCGAGCCGGCCCAGGTCTTCGCGCTTGCGGGCATGGTGCAGGTCGGCCAGCAGGTCGTCCAGGTCCCAGGGGTGGTTGCTCATGTGGCACTCCATGCTGCAGTGCAGCAAAGTCTCCGTCGGCCGGCTTCGGCTGTCAAGGTGTTCCGTCGGATGGGGTGCTGGGGCGCTCACTGCGCCGCAGCGGGCAGGCCGAAGACTTTGTCGAATGCCCAGTTGAAGACGAAGGTGTAGACCAGAAAGAACAGCGCCAGCCCTATCTCGAGCCCCAGCGCGTGCCACAGGCCGATGCCGAACCACCAGACAAACAGCGGCACCAGCATGACAAGAAAACCCAGCTCGAAGCCGACGGCGTGGGCCACACGGCGGCGGACGCTGCGCCCGCGCACGCTCTGGCGCGCTTCCCAGCGCTCGAACAGGGTGTTGTAGACCAGGTTCCACACCACCGCGATGACCGCAGACACCACGGCAATGGCGCCCGCCCGCTCCAGGCTGGAGCCCGAACCCATGGCCAGACCGGTGCTGGCGATGACGATGGCGATCAGTTCGTAGAGGCCGACGTAGACGATCTTGCGCTGCGGGCCTTGCAGGTTGAAGCGGGCCATCAGGTGCCTTGCACCTGGGCGTCGTAGCCGGCTTCGACCAGGGCAGCTGCAATGTCTTGGGGCGCGATCATGGTCGTGTGACTGACCCAGGCGGTCTGCCCGGCCAGGTCGACGTCCGCCTGGTTCACGCAGGGCAGGTCTTGCAGCTCGAACATGACGGCGTCGGCATCGTCCTGCGTGCGCAGGGTGGGGATGTGGAAAGTGGTTTCGGGCATGGGCCGCAAGGCTCAGCGCGGGCACAGCCGCGCGGCTTCGATTTTCAGGCAACGGTCCCAGACCGCATCGAGGCCGGCGGCGGTGGCGATGCGGTCGGCCTCGGCGCTGCGCAGGCCCAGCTGCTGCCACAGCGATCTGGCGCCGATGGCCACGGCGCTGCGCGCGATGTCGGGAATGTCTTCCTCGCGCCGGAAGACGTTGACCATGCCGACGGGAAAGGGAATGTCTTCCAGGCGCGCGTAGGACTTTTCGCCCAGGACCTGGTCCACGCGGGGATTCACGGGCACGATGCGCCAGCCCCGCCGCTGCATGGCCTGGGCCACGTCGTGGCTGGGGCGCCAGGGGTCGGCCGAGAGGCCGACGACGGCGATGGTGCGGTCGCGCGCGAGGAGGCGCCTGAGGTGGTCGGGGTCGTCGATGGGCATGGTGACCACACAATACCGCCATGGCCAGCGAGCGCAAGGCTTTGCCCCTCATCAACCCCGAACGCTGCACGGGCTGCGGCTGGTGCGTGGCGGTATGCCCGCCGCATGTGCTGTCGCTCCAGGTGGTGCCGGGCTGGCAGAAAAAGAGCGCGCTGCACGACGAAACCGGCTGCACCGGTTGCGCGCTGTGTGCGGTGAAATGCCCGTTCGACGCGATTGCGATGCAACGCATGGGCGACCTGGCGCAACCCCAAGCCCCCGTGCTGATCGACCGCCTGCGCAGTTCGTGACCGAGGTGAAGTGACGCCGTGCCACCCGTCGGCAGCGCAAGCCGACCGCTGGGCAACCCAGGTGGGGTCTGGAGGCTGCCGTTCCCGGGTACTCCCGGGCTCCTAGAATCCCCGGCAGATGAACACCGACCGCATCGCCGTCATCGACTTCGAAACCACGGGCACATCGCCGGGCCTGGGCGACCGCGCCACGGAGGTCGCCATCGTCATGACCGAGGGTGGCCGTGCCGTGGACCGGTTCCAGAGCCTGATGAACGCGGGGGTGCGCATCCCGGCCTTCATCACGCAGCTGACCGGCATCACCAACGCCATGGTGCAGGCCGCGCCGGCGGCGGCGCAGGTGATGCGGGACGCGGCGCGCTTTGTGGGCGACGCGCCGATGGTGGCGCACAACGCCGCCTTTGACCGGCGCTACTGGCAGGCCGAGCTGGCCCTGTGCGGTCTGCCGGCGGCACAGCCCTACGCCTGCACGGTGCTGCTCTCGCGCCGGCTCTACCCCGACGCACCGAGCCACAAGCTGGGGCAGCTGGTGGACTGGTTCGGCCTGCCGCGCACCGGCGCCGCCCACCGCGCCCTGGCCGACGCCGAGATGGCGACCGAGCTGCTGGGCCGCATCCGCCACGACCTGATGCTGCGCCATGGCGTGGCGCGGCCCGACCACGCGCTGCTGTGCGCGCTGCAGAAATGCAGCAAAGCGGCGCTGCCCCGGTTCTGGCAATCGCGCGCCGCCGCCCTGGCCTGAAACCCCATGCGACCGAGCCCCACACCCCTCGCCGCGCTGGGCCTGGCCTTGCTGCTGGCCGCCTGCGGCAGCGCCCCGCCGGCACGCGACCCGGCGACGCCGGCCCACATCACGGCTGAGCAAGGCAGCGATATCGCCATCCACGCCATGGGGCTGGTGGGAACGCCCTACCGGTACGGCGGCAACACACCCGAGAGCGGTTTCGACTGCAGCGGCCTGATCGGCTACGTCTACAAGAGCCGTTCGGGGCGCACGCCGCCGCGCACCGTGGCGCAGCTGGCGGGGTTCGGGCAGTCCGTCGGCGCCGGCGAGCTGCGCACCGGCGATCTGGTCATCTTCGGCAACGACCCGGCCTGGCACGCGGGCATCTACGTGGGCGAGGGACGCTTCGTGCACGCGCCGTCGACCGGGGGCACGGTGCGGCTGGACCATCTGGACAACCGCTACTGGGCGCGCCAGCCGGTGCGCTACCGCCGACCCTGAGGGCGGCGGGACCCGGCCCGGGCGCTCAGTGCAGCGGGACGTTCAGGCCCAGCACCACGGCCGAACGGCGTTCGCCGCTGGGCGGGACGAGCCCCAGGTTCACGCGGTAGCCCGGCTGTTCGTAGCTGGCCATGGGCATGGCGGCCAGGCCGGGCGATCCGTTGCTGCGGGGCAGCACCTGGTGGTAACTCATGGCGGCGCCCAGCTTCCAGGACCCGACGCTCCAGGGTCGCCAGTGCGCGGTCAGGGCGGTGCGGGTGCGTTCCACCAGCACCGGGGCGTCGGGCTGCCAGCCGGGGCGGAACACGCCTTCGCCACGCCACTGCACCGAGGGCAGTGACGGACGGGCCTTGGGGAGCAGGCGATCAGACAGGTCCGTGGCCCAGTGGCGCGGTTTCAGGGCCGGCCCGGCCGGCCAGACCTGAACGCCAGGCTCGCCGGGCAGGCGCAGCGCGGGTTCACCGTCCCGGCCGTCCCAGGCGTGGGCGGGCGCGGCGAGGGCCAGCGCCAGAAGCAAGAGGGAAACCGTCGTGGTCGGGTGCATGATCGCCTCGCTGTCGTCCGCGCATCCGCAGGGAATGCCTGAGCGCATGATGCGGCTCGGGCCCTGCCGGGTGTTGAGCTTGGGATCGGCCGGGCGCATCCGCCGCTTGAGCGGTCATTTGCCGCAAAATCGGCGAACTTGTAACCAAATGCCGCGAGCGCGCGCCGCCAGGCCGCCGCTCCCCGTCCCATGCCCCACCACGTCCACACCGCCACGCCCCTGTCCACGCACGACACCACCCGCATCGACGACCTGCGCATCGGTGCGGTGCGCCCGCTGATCACGCCCGCCTTGCTGCAGGAATGGCTGCCCACGCCACCGGCCGCCCAGGCGCTGGTGGAAAGCAGCCGCACGGCGCTCTCGCGCGTGCTGCACGGGCTGGATGACCGCCTGATCGTCGTCGTCGGTCCCTGCTCCATCCACGACCACGACCAGGCCATGGAGTACGCGCACCGGCTCAAGGCCCAGGCCGACGCGCTGGCCGCCGACCTGCTGGTGGTCATGCGGGTGTATTTCGAGAAGCCGCGCACCACCGTGGGCTGGAAGGGCTACATCAACGACCCGCACCTGGACGGCAGCTTTGCCATCAACGAAGGGCTTGAAATGGCCCGCCAGCTGCTGCTGGACGTGCTGGCCGCCGGCCTGCCGGTGGGCACGGAGTTCCTGGACCTGCTCTCGCCGCAGTTTATCAGCGACCTGGTCAGCTGGGGCGCGATCGGCGCGCGCACCACCGAAAGCCAGAGCCACCGCCAGCTGGCTTCGGGCCTGTCCTGCCCGGTGGGGTTCAAGAACGGCACCGATGGCAGCGTCAAGGTGGCCAGCGACGCGATCCAGGCCGCTCAGGCGCCACACGCCTTCATGGGCATGACCAAGATGGGCCAGGCCGCCATCTTCGAGACCCGCGGCAACGCGGACTGCCACGTCATCCTGCGCGGCGGCAAGGCGCCCAACTACCGCGCCGACGACGTGAACGCCGCCTGCGGCCTGCTCGGAGTCGCGGGCCTGCGCGAGCAGGTGATGATCGACGTCTCGCACGCCAACAGCAGCAAGCAGCACCGTCGGCAGATCGACGTGGCGGCCGACGTGGCCGGGCAGATCGCTGCCGGCGACCCGCGCATCACCGGCATCATGATCGAGAGCCACCTGGCCGAGGGCCGGCAGGACATCACCCCCGGCCAGCCGCTGCAGCGCGGCGTGAGCGTGACCGACGCCTGCATCGGTTTCGAACAGACCGTGCCGGTGCTGCAGGGGCTGGCGACTGCCGTGCGGGCGCGGCGCAGCCGGCGCTCAGCGGGCTGACACAGTCCCAGGGCCGCCCCGTCAGAACACACAGGGGTTGCCTACCGGCGGTGGTCACGGTCCCCTACAGTGGCCGTCGGCGTTCCACCCGGAACGCGTCATTCCATGGGAGCTTCAGTCATGTCAACCATCCCACTCGGAGGCCGCACCGCCCTGGTGACCGGCGGGGCCCGCGGTCTGGGCGCCGGCATGGCGCAGGCACTGGCCGCAGCGGGCGCGGCGGTCATGATCGGGGACATCCTCGAAGACACCGGCCATGAAACGGCCAGGGCCATCGCCGCCACCGGCGCCAGGGCGGCCTTCGTGCAGCTGGACGTGTGCGACGAAGCCGGCTGGCTGGCCGCCGTCGCGTCCACCCACAGCACCTTCGGCGGTTTCGACATCCTGGTCAACAACGCCGGGGTGGAAGAGACCGCGCTGGTCGCCGAGATCGACGCGGCCGCGTTGCGACGCATGCTGGACGTGAACATCGTGGGCACGGCGCTGGGTCTCAAACACGCGTTCCGCACCATGCGCCCTGGAGGTCTGGCGGGCCGGGGCGGGTCGGTGGTCAACATCGCGTCGGTCGCGGCCACCATCGCCTTTCCGGCCATCGCCGGTTATTCGGCCACCAAGTCGGCGGTCGACCGGCTCACCCGCGTGGCGGCGATGGAGGCGGGTCGGCTGGGCTACGGCGTGCGGGTGAACTGCATCTACCCGGGCCTGGTGCCCACCGACATGGGCATGAAACTGGCCGGGGACGTGGTGGCAGCGGGCCTGTTCGCCACCCCCGAAGCGGCGGTGGACGCCATCGTGGCGCAAACGCCGCTGGGCCGGCTGGGCACGGTGCAGGACATGGCCGACGCGGTGGTGTTCCTGTGCAGCGACGCGGCCCGCTTCGTCACCGGTGCCGGCCTGCCGGTGGACGGCGGCATGGGGATGTGAGTCGTCTGCCAGGGCGGCACAAGCCACAGAGCGCCACCGGCCCGCAAACCTGCGGCGCTCGTGCCGGGCGCGTCAGGCACCCAGGCACCCAGGCGCTCAGGCACCCAGGCGCTCAGCGCGGCTTGCGCGGCGCCACCGGGCCGCGGCCCTCGATGTGGCGGAAGTTGATGCGACCCTTGGTCAGGTCGTAGGGCGAGAGTTCGAGCGAGACGCGATCACCCGCGAGGATGCGGATGTGGTTCTTCTTCATCTTGCCGGCGGAGTAGGCAATCAACTGGTGCCCGTTGTCCAGCGTCACGCGAAAGCGCGTGTCGGGCAGCACCTCGTTGACGATGCCCATCATGTCGATCAGTTCTTCCTTGGCCATGGCGGTTCCTTTGAGACGTGGAGTCGTTGTGGGGTTCAGATGCGGATGGCCTGGGCCGGTTGCAGGGGCAGCGGCGGGGCCGGTCGGTCGGTGGCGGGCTGGCGGGCAGCGACCCAGGACAGACCCTGGGCCTGGGCGTAGCGGACCGCGTCGTCGTGGGTGGCAAAGTCGTCGACGAAGCGCATGACGCGCGCCGTGCTGGCGCTGCCATGGCCGCTGGCGATGGCCACCTGGGCGGCAAAACGGCCGCCCGGCAGGGCCACCGGGCAGGCCGCGATGCGGTACCGGCCCAGCGTGAGGGATGCGGGCGGCGTGGCGCCCGGCGCATGTTCGTGTGCAGTAGAGACGTGAATCATCAAATCAGAACCCGGGGTGGGGGCGGGCGGCATGCCGCAAAGCCCTGTACACCCGAAAAACCATTGGCAGCCCCAGGCGCCGGGGTGCCCGGCTGCGAAACCCGCTGCCGTGCCGGGCGTACCGGCAGGGCGGGGTGCGATCCCCGGCAGGGGCATCGACAACAGCAGGGAAAAAATCCGAACGCGGTGAGAACGCGTGCGCGTCGCCCAGGAGAGGCCGGATCAGCCCTCCCCTCTGCCGGGGAGGCTCCACCGCAGTTGTACGTTCTGCGGGCGGCTGATCGCCAAAGGCGAACCCGTTAATGTACCACCGTGTGGGAAACTGCGCTGGCTTCACTCGTCCGCCACGTCCCGGCCCTTGCTGCTGCGCCAGATGGCGCGCACCAGCCACAGCCCACCGACGAAGGCGCTGGCAAAGCCGATGAAGCCGAAGGCCGGCAGGCCGAACAGGGTGGGGCCGCCCTGCACCGTCATGACGATGGAAGAGCCGATGATGAGCGCCGCAATGACCAGGGCCATGGTCAGGCGGTTGGCGGCGCGGTCGATCTGGTCGCCCACGCGCTTGAGGTGGGCGACGTCGATGCCCACGTGCACCCGCCCGCGCCGGGCGTTGCGCAGCAGGCGGCTGACGTCGTGCGGCAGCTGTTCGGCCACCGCCAGGGTGCGGCGCAGGGTCTGCCAGGCACGGGCCGCCAGCACTTTGGGCTGGTAGCGGGCGCGCACCACCTGGCGCAGCTGGGGCAGGGCTTCCGAGGTCATGTGGAACGTCGGGTCCAGGCCGCGGCCCATGCCTTCGAGGGTGATGAAAGCCTTGATGAGCAGCGCCAGGTCGGACGGCAGGCCCAGGTGGTGTTCGCGCAGGATGGCGGTGACGTCCCCCAGCATCTGGCCCAGGTTCAGGTCGGCCAGCGGCGCGCCGTGGTACTGGTCGACGAAGGTCTCGATCTCGGTCTCCAGCGTGCCCAGGTGGACGCCGTGTTCGTCTCCGGTCCAGTCCAGCAGCACATCGGCCACGGTCTGGGGGTTGCGCTCGACCAGGCCCAGCAGCAACTGGAGCAACTCCTCGCGACGGCGCACCGACAGGCGCCCGACCATGCCGAAGTCGATGAAGGCGATGCGGTTGTCCGGCAGGTAGAACACGTTGCCCGGGTGCGGGTCGGCATGGAACAGGCCGTCCTGCACGATCTGCTGGAGCACCGCCCGGGCACCGCGCTGGGCGAGCAGCCGCCGGTCCAGCCCGGTGGCGTCCAGCCGGTCCACCTGGTGGCCCGGTATCCCGTCCACAAAATCCTGCACGTTGACGCGCTCTTTGGTGAAGTCCCAGTGCACCTTGGGCACCACGATCCACGGCAGGCCGGCCATGTGGGCGGCGATGCGCTCGGCGCTGCGGCATTCGCTGGCCAGGTTCAGCTCGCGCTGCAGCGAGCGCGCGAGTTCGCGCACCAGCAGCTGCGGCCGGTAAGGCTTGAGCGCGGGCAGCTCGGCCTCGGCCAGGGCGGCCAGGCGGCCCAGCAGGCGCAGGTCGGCCGCGATGGTGTCGGCGATGCCGGGGCGGCGGATCTTGACCACCACCTCGGTGCCGTCCTGGAGCTGGGCGCGGTGCACCTGCGCGATGGATGCGGCCGCCAGCGGCTCGGTGTCGAAGCGGGCGAACACGTCTTCGGGCTCGCCGCCGAGGTCCTCGCGCAGCTGGGGGCGCAGCCGCTCCAGCGGCAGGGCCGGCACCCGGCTGTGCAGCTTCTCGAATTCGGCGATCCATTCCGGGCCGAAGAGGTCGGCGCGGCCGGCCAGGATCTGACCGAGCTTGACGAAGGTGGGGCCGAGCTCTTCGATGGCCAGGCGCACCTGCACCGGCGGTTCCAGCCGCGCGAGGTCGGCCGCGTGTTCCCAGTGCAGCGCATGACCGGCGCGCTCCAGCCGGTCGGCCAGCCCGAGGCGGCGCACGCTGTCGCCAAAGCCATGGCGGATGAAGACACCCAGAATCTGGTTCAGGCGCCCCATGTCGCGGGCGGCGCCCAGGGTTTCGATCAGCATGCGGCCATGATAGCCCTGCGCGTGCGCAACGGGCCCGTCCGGCGCGGCCGAACGCCGGGCCTCACTGCGCCGTGACGATCTTCACCAGTTGCCCTGCGGGCGGATCGGTACGCCCGTAGCTGCCGTTGATCAGCTGCAGGAGGTTGACCGGCACCACCGACTGGCGCGCCAGTTCCGGATAACCCTCGCGCGGGAAGGGCCGCAGCTGGATCTGCCAGGGCCGGGCGGCCCGGGCGTCTTCCGCGCTCAGGGCGCGGAAGGACTTTTCCGTCGCCACCAGACCCGCGAGGGCGCGTTGCCTGGCCGCCGCGCTGCCCGCCAGGTACAGCATGGCGTATGTGGTCTGGTTGGGACCGGTGACCAGGGTGAATTCGGCCGCCTGGGCCTGACCCTGGGCGTTCCGTACCGTGCCGTTGTAGTGGGTCGCGGCAAAACCGTTGATGTTCCCGCGCGTGACCTGGCCCTGGTTGGCCTTGAAGGCGTTGCGCAGGATTTCGTCGTGCGAGTTGCCGGCCCTGGGCGGCACCACCACCATGCGCAAGGCGGCATCGCCCTGCGGATGCACGAACACCAGCGAGTCGGCGTTGTTCTGGATGCGCCAGCCGGCCGGGGCCGTCATGGCGAATCCCATGACCGGGTGGTAGAAGCCGTTGCTGCGCACCAGGCCCTGTTCCGGGCTGTCGCCGTAGCGCATGCCTTCGATGGCCTGCAGGAAACGGCGGCTGCCATCGTCGGCGAAGTTGCCCTGGTAACGCGCGGTGTTGGCGCTGATGGCCTGCAGGCGCTGGTCGTTGCTGGGGTGCGACGAGAGCCAGTCGTCGCGTTCGCCGGGGTTGCGGCCCGCAGCGCGCGCTTCGTCCATCGCGAACGCTTCCTGCAGCTGGAGCACGCGGATCACATCGATCATGTTGCGCGGGTTGTAGTTGCTGCGGGCCAGGTATTCCGCGCCCAGCTTGTCGGCCTGCAGCTCCTGTTCGCGGCTGTACTTGGCCACGTAGCCGGCCGCCACCCCCTGGGCCAGCTGCCCGAACATCTCGGTGCCGCCCGACAGGCCCGCCTGGCTTTCCAGCACCGCGCCCAGCACGGTGGCGGCCAGCACCCCAAGGCCCGCGTTCTGCGCCCGGGTGGCACGCTGCGCACCGTGGCGCGCGGTGACGTGGCCGATCTCGTGCCCGATCACGCCGGCCATGTCGGCTTTGCTTTCCATGTAGGCCAGGATGCCGCGCGTGATGTAGACGTAACCCCCCGGCAGCGCGAAGGCATTGATCTCGGGGCTGTCGAGCACGGTGAAGGTCCACGTGATGCCGGCCCGGTGCGACTGGGACGCCAGCTTCTGGCCCACGCCGTTCACGTAGGCCTGCAGCTTCCTGTCGGGGTAGACGCCGTACGCCTTGAGGATCTCGGCGTGGGCCTTGCGGCCCTCGGCCAGTTCGGTGCGTTCGTCCATCACGGTGCGCTCGGACTGACCGGTGACGGGATTGACCACCTGGGTGCCGCAACCCGTGAGCAGGCCGGCCACCAGCACCAGCAGGGCCAGGAAGGGGGTGATGACGCGCATGGTGAACCTCCGAAGCAGGGGGGTGGACCCCATGATAGACAAGCCCGCCGTGGCTGCAAACCGTCGCGACCCGCCGTGTGCGAGAACGCGCGAACCGTCAGGCCGGGTTGGCAACGCGGCGATCTGGGCCAGAAAAGTCGGTGGAACGGGGGTGGACCTGCGCGAGGCCCGGTCGATGAAGACGATGCCGATCTTGTCGCGCGCCACCTCGCGGCCCGTCTCCAGGCTTGCCATGCCGTACACCAGGTCGAAACCGCAGCGGCTGAAGTCCCTGGGCACCATGCGCACGCGCATGGTTTCGCCGTGGAAGCCTTCGGACTTGTACTGCTCCACCAGGTCACCCACCACGATGGGGCCGCCCGCCACGTCCGATTCGCGGTGACCGAGCGACTTGAAGAAGCGCACCCGCGCCTCGGACACCAGGGTCAGCAGCTGGGCGTATCCAGATGGCCGCCCTGGTTGACGTGGCTGATGCAGATCGGGATGTCGGTCGCGAAGGTGAAGCCCGTGGGCAGGTCGAACTGGATGCGGACCATGCGCGCTCAGCGTCCAAGGTTCACTTGCGATCCGGCAGTTCGATCTTGACCTCCAGCACTTCCAGGTTGTCCTGGCGTTCGAGCTGGACCTTGATGTCGTCCGGGTTGATCCTGATGTACTTGCCGATCACCGCCACCAGCTCCTTCTGCAGGGCTGGCAGGTAGTCGGGCTCGGCGGCGTTGCGGCCGCTGCGCTCGTGCGCCAGGATGATCTGCAGCCGTTCTTTGGCAACGCTGGCGGTCTTCTTCTTCTCGCCGAGCAGGAAAGACAGGAACGACATGGGCTTACTTCCTTCCGAACACGCGCTTGAAGAAGCCGACCTTTTCGGCTTCGATGAAGCGCAGCGGCTTGTCGGCCCCCAGGAAACGGTCGATCACGTCGCTGTAGGCCTCGGCGACGTCGGTGCCCTTGAGGTGGATCGCCGGCGTGCCCTGGTTGGAGGCCTGCAGCACGTTCTCGCTCTCGGGGATCACGCCGATGAGTTTGATGCGCAGGATGTCCTGGATGTCTTCCAGGCTGAGCATCTGGCCGTCGGCCACGCGGCTGGGGTTGTAGCGCGTGATCAGCAGGTGTTCCTTGATGGCTTCCTTGCCTTCGATGGCCCGCTGCGTCTTGCTGCCCAGCATGCCCAGGATGCGGTCGGAATCGCGCACGCTGGAGACTTCGGGGTTGGTCACCACCAGGGCCTCGTCGGCGTAGTGCATGGCCATGAGCGCGCCGGTCTCGATGCCGGCGGGCGAATCGCAGACGATGTATTCGAAACCCATGGCCGACAGGTCGTCGAGCACTTTCTTCACGCCCTCCTGCGTCAGCGCGTCCTTGTCGCGCGTCTGGCTGGCGGCCAGGACGAACAGGTTGTCGCACTGCTTGTCCTTGATGAGGGCCTGGTTGAGGTTGGCCTCACCGTGGATGACGTTGATCAGGTCGTAGACCACGCGCCGTTCGCAGCCCATGATCAGGTCCAGGTTGCGCAGGCCGACGTCGAAGTCGATGACGGCGGTCTTGTGGCCGCGCAGCGCCAGGCCGGACGCGAAGCTGGCGCTGGTGGTGGTCTTGCCCACACCGCCCTTGCCGGAAGTGACGACAACGATTTTGCTCATGGTGAAGGGTCCTCGAAGGTTCGGGAAGTCAGGGGTTCAGGCTTTCAGGGGTTCGATGACGAGCTTGTCGCCATCCGGGCCGGGCACCAGGCGCACCTGCGCCGCCTTGCCGCGCACGCTGGCGGGCAGCGGCGTGTCGCTGGTGCGGTAGATGCCGGCGATGGAAATCAGCTCCGGGTCCATGCCCAGCGCGAAGATGCGCGCGTCGCCGTTGCCGCGCGCGCCGGCGATCGCCTTGCCGCGCAGCGGCGCGTACACGTGGATGTGGCCGTCGGCGATCACCTCGGCGCCGGGGTTGACCATGGCCATCACCACCAGGTCGCGCCCGCGGGCGTACACCTGCTGGCCCGAGCGCAAGGGTTTGTCGATCACCAGCGCACCGGGCGCAGGAACCGGTGCCACGGGCGCTGCCGCCACCTCGGCCGCCGCCGGAGCGGCGGTGGCGGGCGCCGCGCTGGCGCGCTGCACGGTGGCGTCGTTGGCCAGCACCAGGCCGGCCAGCAGCGCGGCCGCGGTCTGGGCCTCGTTGCCACCGCGAACCGCCAGCGGTTGCAGCCGGTACGGTCGCAGCAGCGCACACAGCGCCACAAAGTCCACCGGGCTGTCGGCCTGAGCGCCCGCCTGCAACGGCGACAGGTCGATCACCAGCGGGTCGTGGTCGAAGAAGTCGGGCATGTCACCGAACCGCTGGGCCAGTTCGGTGGCCAGGCGTTCCAGATCGGGCGACCTGAGCAGCAAGGCCACCAGGGGCAACTGGGCGCTCTTGATTTCGAAGGTGGTGGGCGCGTTGGCGGCGAGGGCGACGGACATGAAGGGCGCGCGGAACGCTCGAAGCGGGAGGAGACCAGGGGCCGGACGGCACCCGGCGGGCCGGGTGCGCTTGAGATACTGTGAATCTTACCAGTCGGGTGTTTCCCGACGTGGCCAAGCAGCCACTTTCCCGAGACGCTCGTTTGTCTTGATCGCAGGCCTTGTGGACATTGCGGCGCCATCGGCCAGCCACGGACCACCTGTCTGGCCCGGACACTGCCGCACCGGCCTTTACGAACAAGGGTGTGGATAAATTCCAGACAACCTTGTTGTTATCCACATTCCTGTTGATAGGTTGGAGGTTATCCCCGTTGGCGATGCGGTGGGAAACGGGTCCGCTGCACAGCCTTGCGCGGTCCCCAGCACCTTGATTCTTCAGGAAAAAATCCGCTTGTCCACAGCTGCGGCTGCCCTCTACTACTACGACTAATTTAAAAATGAATACCTATGAGAGATGGCAGGCGGACAAGTTTTTGCGGCGAACAGGCTCACAGAGCGTGCGTGACCAGCTTGAAGTCCGGATCGTCGGCAAAGGGCTTGATGTCAAAACCCAGGCCCTTCATGAGCTTGAGCATGCCGGGGTTGTTGGCCAGCACCAGGCCTTCGATCTCGGCCAGACCCTTGTCGCGCGCTTCTTCCATGATGCTGAGCATGAGCCGCGAGCCCAGGCCCTTGCCGTTGAAGTCGTCGGCCACCACCAGCGAGAACTCGCAACTGGCCTTGTCCGGGTTGGTGATGTAGCGCGAAACCCCGACGATGCGCTCGGTTTCCACCGTTTCGCCATCCGCGCCCACTTCGCGTGTGCGGTGGATGGCCACCAGCGCCATTTCGCGGTCGTAGTCGATCAGGGTCAGGCGCGAGAGCATGGCCGGCGGCAGCTCGGTCATGCTCGAGACAAAGCGGTAGTAGCGGCTTTCGGGCGACAGGCCGTGCACCAGGTCCTGCAGCATCTGGGCGTCGTCCGGGTGGATGGGGCGCACGGTGTATTCCCCGCCACCGCGCAGCGGCCAGACCTGCTCGTAACGCGCCGGGTAGGGCAGGATGGCCAGGTGGGCGTAGTTGCGCGCCGTGGCGGGCGCGCTGTCGATCACGATGCGCGCGTCCACCGCCACCGCGCCCGACTCGTCGACGATGATGGGGTTGATGTCCATCTCGCGCAGCTGCGGCAGTTCACAGACCATTTCGGACACCCGCAGCAGCACGCGCTCCAGCGCGTCGCGGTCCACCGCGCTGGCGCCCCGCCATTCGCCCAGGGTCTCGCTCACGCGCGATCGTTCGATCAGCCGACGCGCCAGGAACTGGTTGAGCGGCGGCAGTTCCATGGCGCGGTCGTTGATGAGCTCGATCATGGTCCCGCCGGCGCCGAAGGCGATCACCGGGCCGAACGGATCGTCGGTCTTGAGGCCGATGTAGAGTTCGCGCCCGCGCTTGCTGAAAGCCATCTTCTGCACCGTCACGCCGTTGATGCGCGCACCGTGCTGCAGCTTGGCCACGCCCTGGATCATGGTGTGGTACACGTCGCGCACGGCGGTCGCGTTCATCACGTTCAGGGCCACGCCGTTCACATCGCTCTTGTGGCTGATGTCGGGCGAATCGATCTTGAGCGCCACCGGGTAACCCAGCTGGGTCGCGATCATCATGGCCTCGTTGGCCGTGCGCGCCAGGATGGTCTGCGTGACCGGGATGTGGAAGGCCGAGAGCAGGGCCTTGGATTCCATCTCGGTCAGCACCTTGCGGCGTTCGGTCAGCACGTTCTCGATCAGCAGCCGTGCCCCTTCGACGTCGGGCTGCGCCAGGGTGGACAACGGCGGCGGGGTCTGCTGCAGCAGCTGCTGGTTCTGGTAGAAGCTGGCGATGTTGCCGAAGGCACCCACGGCCGCTTCCGGCGTGCGGAAACTCGGTATGTTGGCTTTGGAAAGCACTTCGCGCGCCTGACCCACCGAAGCGTCGCCCATCCAGCAGCACAGCAAGGGTTTGCCCAGCCGTGCTTTCTGTTCCGCCATGGCGGCGGCGATGTCGGCCGCGTCGATGCCGGCCTTGGGCGAATGCACCACCAGCACGCCGTCCACCGCCTTGTCGTTCCCGGCGGCATCAATGGCGGCGCGGTAGTGCGCGGCGGTGGCCTCTTCCGACAGGTCGATCAGGTCGGTCAGAGATGCCAGTGCCGGCAGTTTGCCTTGGAGCTGGGTCACCGTCTCGGGCGAGAGCTGACCCAGTTCGAGTGCGATTTCGCTGACCCAGTCGGCCGCCAGCACACCGGGGCCGCCGCCGTTGGTGACGATGGCCAGGCGCCGGCCCACCGGGCGGTAGCGCGAGGCCAGGCACTTGGAGGCCGAGAACAGTTCGACGAACGAACGCACCCGCACCGCACCGGCGCGCCGCAGCGCGGCGTCGAACACGTCGTCGCTGCCCACGATGGCACCGCTGTGGGTCTGAGCCGCCTTGTTGCCCGCCGTCTTGCGCCCGGCCTTGAGCACGATCACCGGCTTGGCGTTGGCCGCGGCGCGCAGCGCGCTCATGAAGCGTCGCGCGCTGGAAATGCCTTCGAGGTAGACGACGATGCTGTGGGTCTGCGCGTCCGACGCCAGGTAGTCCAGCACCTGCGCGATGTCCACCGAGGTGTTGGGGCCCAGGGACACCACATTGGAAAAGCCCACCCCGTTCTGGCCCGCCCAGTCGAGGATGGAGGCCGTCAGTGCGCCCGACTGCGACACCAGCGCCAGCGGGCCTGGCTGCGTCAGGGGGCCCACCGCGCTGGCATTGAGCCCCAGGCCCGGACGCTGGAAACCCAGGCTGTTGGGGCCCAGCAGGTGCATGCCGTGGCGCTTGGCGGTGCGGTGCATCTCGGTCGCCATGGCTGCGGGAATGCCGCTGCCCACCATCAGCACCGCCTTGCACTTGATGCGCCCGGCCACCTCCAGCGCCTCGAGGGCTTCGGCCGGCGGCAGGGCGATGATGGCCAGATCGGCCCGGGTCTGCGCCAGGTCCGCCAGGGTGCCGCTGGTGTGGATGTCCAGGAACACCAGGTTGCCCTTGAAGCGCTGGGCGGTCAGCGCTTCCACCAGGGCGACGGCTTGCGGGGTCTGCGTCTCGGGGCTGTCCTTGCTGGCAAAGACGGCGATCGATTCGGGCTGGAACAGCGGGGTGAGGTAGTGTTTGTCCATAAGGTATTCAATCGAAATCCGTGTGCCACGTCCTGCCGTGGTGGTGCGAAGGATCGTTGGCCATCGCACACCGCAGAACCGGCTTTGCCGGGCTGCTGGCGGGGTCCCCCCGGGGGGAAGACGCGAAGCGGCGCAGGGGGGCCTCTCAGTCCGCGCCGATCAGAACGCGCACATGCGCGGCCACGCTGCGGGCCAGGGGGCTGAGCACATAGCCACCTTCGAGGCAGGAGATGACACGGCCTTGACAGTGTCTATCGGCCAGCTTCATCAGTTCTTGCGTGACCCAGGCGTAATCGGCCTCGACCAGGCCCAGGTTGCCCATGTCGTCTTCGCGGTGGGCGTCGAAGCCGGCCGAGATGTAGATCAGCTGCGGGTGGAAAGCGTCCAGCGCCGGCACCCAGTGCTCGCTCACCGCGGCGCGGAAGGCATCGCTGCCGCTGCGCGTGGGCAGGCCCACATTGACCATGTTCGGCCCCACGGAACTTTCACCGTTGAACGGGTACAGGCCCTTCTCGAAGATCGAGCACATCAGCACCCGCTCGTCGCCGCGGAAGATGTCTTCGCTGCCGTTGCCATGGTGCACGTCGAAGTCGATCAGCGCCACCCGCTGCAGGCCGTGCACGTCCAGCGCATGGCGCATGCCCACGGCCACGTTGTTGAAGAAGCAGAAACCCATGGCCGCGGCCCGTTCGGCGTGGTGGCCGGGCGGGCGCACGCTGCAGAACGCGGTGGAGGCCTTGCCGGCCAGCACCAGCTCGGTGGCTTCGACGGCGGCGCCTGCGGCGCGCAGCGCGGCCGGCAGTGTCCAGGGGTTCATGCAGGTGTCCGGGTCCACCTGGCAGGTGCCTTCGGTGGGTGCCATGGCCATCAGTTCGCGCACGTACAGCGAGGTGTGGGCCCGGCCCAGCTGTTCCTCCGTCGCCAGCGGTGCGTCGTAGGGCACCATGTAGTCGAGCAGGCCCTTGACCAGCAGGTGGTCGTTGATGGCGGACAGGCGCTGCGGGCACTCGGGGTGGTGCGCGCCCATGTCGTGGCGGGCACAGTCGGCGTGGGTGATGTAGGCGGGCAGCATGGTTCGGGTCTCCTCGGCTCACACGGCAATGCCCGGGCTGGTGGCGCCCGTCGGCTCGAAACGCCCAATCTAGACCCGAAGCCTGACGCCTGCCTTGATGCAGCGCAACAAGGCCCGGCTCGGGACACGGCCGCTGCTACCATGCCCGGCGACGCCATCACCACAGAAGAACACCGCATGACGCCGCACGCATTCATTGCCAAGTGGGGGCCAGGGGGACCGGCCTGCGCGCTCAACGAGGAACAGGGGGCGCAGAGCCACTTCATCGACCTGTGCGACCTGCTGGGCGTGCCGCGCCCCGGCACCGAGCCGGGCTACCTGTTCGAGCAGGGCGGGCGCCTGGCCGGGCAGGCCAGCGGCTATGCCGACGTGTTCAAGCGAGGCGCCTTCGCCTGGGAGAACAAGGCCCCCGGCAAGAACCTCGACGCCGCCCTGCGCCAGCTGCTGGGTTACACCCTGGCGCTGGACAACCCGCCCCTGCTGGTGGTGTGCGACCGGCTGCACATCCGCATCCACACCCAGTTCAACGGCCACCCCAGCGAGCGGCACGACATCGCCCTGGCCGACCTGGAACAGCACGACCAGCGCGAGCTGCTCAAGCGCGTGTGGACCGCGCCCGAGAGCTTTCGGCCGCGCACCACCAACCGCGACATCACCGAAGAAGCCGCGCGCAGCTTTGCCACCCTCGCCGAACGCCTGCGCCAGCGCGGCAACGGGCCGGATGCCGTGGCCCACTTCCTCACGCAGTGCCTGTTCTGCTGTTTTGCCGAAGACGTGGGCTTGCTGCCCGGCCAGCTGTTCGACCGGCTCATCAACGCCCGCACCATGGCGCCCGAGCGCCTGGGCCAGAACCTGGGCAAGCTGTTCGAGGCCATGAAGGACGGCGGCCTGTTCGGCGTGGACGACGTGCCCTGGTTCAACGGCGGCCTGTTCCAGACGATTGCGGTGCCGGTGCTCGACGCCATGGACGTGACCGAGCTGCGCAACGCCGCCGCCAAGAACTGGAGCGCGATCGACGTGTCCATCTTCGGCACGCTGTTCGAGCGCGGTCTGGACCCGGGCAAGCGCAGCCAGCTGGGCGCGCACTACACCGACCCGGCGACGATCGAACGCATCATCGACCCGGTGATCCGCCGGCCGCTGTTGCGCGAATGGGCGGGCGTCAAGGCGCAGATGGCCGCGCTGCTGAAGAAGAGCAAGAAGGCGGGCGACAAGGCCTGGCGCGACGCGCTGGCGCTGCACGTGCAGTTTCTGCAGCGGCTGGCCGCCTACCGCGTGCTCGACCCGGCCTGCGGCAGCGGCAACTTTTTGTACCTGGCGCTCAAGTGCCTCAAGGACGTGGAGCACCTGGTGAACACCGAGGCCGAGGCGCTGGGCCTGGACCGGCAGGTGGAGCTGGCCACCGGTCCGGCCAATGTGCTGGGCATCGAACTCAACGAATACGCGGCCGAGCTGGCGCGGGTCACGGTGTGGATCGGTGAGCTGCAGTGGCGGCTGGACCACGGGTACCCGTTCAAGACGAATCCTGTTCTGGAGCCGCTGGATCACATTGAGAACCGGGATGCGCTGCTGGTGTTTGCAGGCGTTGTCGGCGGCGGCGGGGCGGGTGGGCTGGGCGGGGGCGGCGACTTCCGGGTCCCCCGGGACC
>CAYRWN010000053.1:0-23268 GCA_964428045.1 uncultured Hydrogenophaga sp.
ATGCTCCTTCTGATCATGCTATGCCTCGCACACAAAATTCCGGACAGGCTCGCACAGGCAGAATTTGGAGCGCCTTACAGGCGCACCCCCTGCGCCGCTGCGCGTCTTCCCCCATAGGGGGACCACACCAGCGGCCCGGCAAAGCCGGTTCCGCGGTGTGTGCTGGAGGATTTCCCTCCTCTCATGCGGTTCCGCCGACCGTCAGGCCATCGATGCGCAGCGTCGGCTGCCCGACGCCCACCGGCACGCTCTGGCCTTCCTTGCCGCAGGTCCCCACGCCACTGTCCAGCCGCATGTCGTTGCCGATCATGCTGACCTTCTTGAGCGATTCGGGGCCGCTGCCCACCAGGGTCGCGCCCTTGACCGGGTACTGGATCTTCCCGTTTTCCACCCAGTAAGCCTGGCTGGCGGAGAAGACGAACTTGCCGCTGGTGATGTCCACCTGACCGCCGCCGAAATTGGTGGCGTACAGGCCTTTCTTGATGGAGGCGACGATTTCTTCGGGGCTCTTGTCGCCACCCAGCATGTAGGTGTTGGTCATGCGCGGCATGGGCACATGGGCGTAGCTCTCTCGCCGGCCATTGCCGGTGGGCTTGACGCCCATCAGGCGCGCGTTCATCGCGTCCTGGATGTAGCCCTTGAGGATGCCGTCTTCGATCAGCACGTTCTTCTGCGTGGTGCAGCCTTCATCGTCCACGTTGAGCGAACCGCGGCGGTCGGCGATGGTGCCGTCGTCGAGCACCGTCACACCCTTGGCCGCCACGCGCTGGCCGATGCGGCCGCTGAAGGCGCTGGAACCCTTGCGGTTGAAGTCGCCTTCCAGGCCGTGACCCACGGCTTCGTGCAGCAGCACGCCCGGCCAGCCGGGGCCGAGCACCACGGTCATCTCCCCGGCCGGCGCGGGTCGCGCGTCCAGATTGACCAGGGCGGCCTCGACCGCCTCGTCCACATAGTGCTGCACCAGGGCGTCGTCGAAATGGGCCAGGCCGTAGCGGCCACCGCCGCCGGACGACCCCACCTCGCGCCGGCCGTTCTGCTCGGCGATGACCGTGACCGACAGGCGCACCAGCGGCCGCACGTCGGCGGCCAGGGTGCCATCGGCCCGTGCCACCAGCACCACGTCGTGTTCGGCCGCCAGGCCGGCCATGACCTGCACCACGCGGGGGTCCTTGGCCTTGGCGAGTGTCTCCACCTTCTCCAGCAACGCGACCTTGGCCGTGCTGTCCAGCGTGCCGATGGGGTCCAGCCCGGGGTAGAGCGAACGCGACTTCGGCACCCGGGTCTTGCCGGCCTTGACCCTGCGATCCTGCCCCTGGCCGGTGATGCTTCGCACGGTGCGCGCAGCGTCGAGCAGCGAGTCCCAGGACAGGTCGTCGGAATAGGCGAAGGCGGTCTTTTCGCCGCTGACGGCGCGCACGCCCACACCCTGGTCGATGCTGAAACTGCCGGTCTTGACGATGCCCTCCTCCAGGCTCCAGCCCTCGCTGCGCGTGGTCTGGAAATACAGGTCGGCGTCGTCGGCGCCGCGCGCCATGATCTCGCCCAGGGCCTTCTTCAGGTGGTCGGGCGTCAGACCAAAGGGTTCGAGGAGCAGGCTCTGTGCACTGGAGAGCCGGGCCAGGGTGGGTTCGCTTGCGATCATGAGGCCATTGTAAGAACGCGGCCACCGGCGCGCTGGCGCCGGGGTCTTGGAACGATCAGCGGCGGGCCGCGCGCAGCCAGAGCAGCAGGGCCGCATCGTCCCGGTCGGCCAGGCCGGCGGCGTGCGCCTGGGCAAAGGCCTGGGCCGTGCGGGCGCCCAGCGGGCCTTCAAAACCGGCGTCCTGTGCGGCCTGAACCGCCAGCCGGGTGTCCTTCTCCAGCAAGGTGACATGGGCACGGGGTTCGAAATCGCCGGCGATGGCGCGGCGCATGCGGTCGGAGCCGATCCAGCTCTGCCCGCTGGACTGCTCGATCACGTCCAGCGTCGTACCCAGGTCCAGCCCGAGGCGTTCGGCCAGCGCCAGGGCTTCGGCCGCGCCCACCAGGTTGATGCCGGCCAGCAGGTTGTTGACCAGCTTGGTGCGCGCGCCGTCGCCCACGCGCTCGCTGATGACGAAGCGACGGCTGGCCAACAGTTGCAACAAGTCGACGTGCCGCGCGAGCAAGGCGGATGAAGCCGCGAGCATCAGGCTCATGGAACCGTCGCGGGCGCGCGCCGGACCGCCGGACATGGGCGCGTCGATGCAGCCGATGCCCGACTGCCCGAGCCGGTCAGCGAGCGACTCGGTGTCCTGCGGCGCGAGGGTCGGACAGAGCATCACCGTCTGACCCGGGTGCAGCGCCGCCGCCGCGCCGCCCTCACCGAACAGCACCGCTTGCGACTGCGCCGCATCCACCACACAGACGATGAGCACGCCGTCGGGTACGAGTGCGCGGGCGGCGGTCTGCGGGGTATCGGCCAGTTCCGCACCGGCGGCCAGGGCCTGCTGCTGCCGACGGGTATCGATGTCGCACACCACCACCGGCCAGCCGTTTTCACACAGGTGCTCGACCATGGCCGCGCCCATGTTGCCGGCGCCGATGACCGCGACCGCACACCGCGACCCGCGCAGCGGCGGAGCGTGGGGGTTCAGGCGATCCGGCGCCGGGCCGCCCCCAGCCGGATCAGCCCCCTCGGGGGGCAGCGACCCGCGCAGCGGCGGAGCGTGGGGGTTCATGACTGCATGAGCCGCTTGGATTTGGCGATCGACATCAGGATGCCGAGCACCACCCCCAGGGTGATCATGGCCGTGCCGCCGTAACTGACGAAGGGCAGCGGAACGCCCACCACCGGCAGGATGCCGCTGACCATGCCCATGTTGACGAAGGCGTAGACGAAGATGTTCGCCGTCATGGCGCCCGCCATCAACCGGGAAAACAACGTCGGCGCCTCCACGGCGATCATCAGACTGCGGAGGATGAGGAACGCGAAACCGGCCATCAGAACCAGCACGCCCAGCAGACCGAATTCCTCGGAGAAGGCGGCGAAGATGAAGTCGGTGGTGCGCTCGGGAATGAACTCCAGGTGCGTCTGCGTGCCCTGCATGAACCCTTTGCCCCAGAGTCCGCCGGAACCGATGGCGATCATGCCCTGGATGATGTGAAAGCCCTTGCCCAGCGGGTCCTTGGTCGGGTTCAGCAGCGTGCACACCCGCTGGCGCTGGTATTCGTGCAGCACCTGCCAGTCCACGCCGGGCTGGCACCATTCGGGCTCCATCGTGATCAGCACGACGATGCCGACAGCGGCCATCACCACGGGCGGAATGATGAGCTTCCAGCTCAGGCCGGCGAAGAAGATCACGGCCAGCCCGGAAGCCATCACCAGCAGGGTCGTGCCCAGGTCCGGCTGCTTGAGGATGAGCACGCCGGGGACCGCCAGCAGCGCGCCGGCCGCCACGAAGTCCAGCGGCTTGAGCTGTCCTTCCCGGCGCTGGAACCACCAGGCCAGCATCAGCGGCATGGCCACTTTCATCAGTTCGCTGGGCTGGATCACGATGCCCACGTTGACCCAGCGCGTCGCGCCCTTCTTGGTGATGCCGAAGAACTCCACGCCCAGCAGCAGCACCACCCCGGCGATGTACATGGGCACGGCCAGTGCCATCAGCCGCTGCGGCGGCACCTGGGCCACCAGAAAGAGGACCCCCGCCGCCAGCATCATGTTGCGGCCGTGGGTGGCGAACCGGGTGCCGTGGTCGAAACCGACCGAATACATGGTCAGCAGCCCCACCCCGGCCATCAGCAGGATGGCGAAACCCAGCGGCGCATCGAAACCCTGGAACACCGGGGCGATGCGCTGCCAGACGGAGGGTTTTTCGAAGACGGCGGCCATGGAGGCCCGATTATCCTTGGCCCAGGACCGGACCGCCGCCCACACACCACCATGCCCACCACCCACCTGCTCTACCTGCACGGATTCCGCTCATCACCCCAGTCGATGAAGGCCCGCAAAGTGGCTTTGCGCTTGCACCAGCGGCATCCGGACGCGACCTGGTGGTGTCCGCAGCTGCCGCACTCCCCCGCCGAGGCCATGGCCCTGGTGGAAGCCGGCGTGCGGGACTGGCCCCGCGACACCATGGCCGTGGCGGGGTCTTCGCTGGGCGGCTTCTACGCCCGCTGGCTGGCGCTGCAGACCCGCTGCGCGAAGGCGGTGCTGCTCAACCCGGCCGTGTTCCCGGCGCGCGATCTGGCCAAGTACATCGGCGAGCAGACCGCCTGGCACGACCCGGCCGAGCGCTTCTTCTTTGAGCCGGCCTTTGTGGACCAGCTGCGGGGTCAGGAGGCGGACATCGTCCGGTTGGGCGCCCTGTATCCGGCCACGCCACACAGCCAGTTCGCCGTCGTGGCGCAGGGCGACGAGGTGCTGGACTGGCGGGAAATGCTGGCGTTCTGCACTGGCGGCAGCCTCCGCCTGCTGCCCGGCAGCGACCACGCGATCAGCGACTTCGACGAACACATCGGCGCGGTCTTCGACTTCCTGGAACTGCCGACGCACGGCGCGGTGGCACCCCAGGGAACCGCACCACCGGCCGGTTGAACCGCCTGGCGTGCGCCCGGGCCAGGGTCAGGCCGGCAGGAAACCCAGGCTGGTCGCGCTGCCGAAGTTGCGCAGGTTGGGCAGGATGGTGCCCAGCTGGGCCGGTGAGGCGCCCAGCCAGCCCAGCAAGGTGGCCGCGTACTGGTCCACGCTGGTGGTGGGGATCCAGCGCCCCTGCAGTTCCCAGGGGTCCTGGCCCACGTCGTCAGGCCCGCCGATGACGAGCGTGGGTGCGGTGCCGTAGGTGGTGCCGCCGTTGACCGCCCCTCCCAAGACCAGCTGGTGGTTGCCCCAGGCGTGGTCGGTGCCGCTGCTGTTGTTGGGCTTGAAGGTGCGACCGAAGTCGCTCTGGGTGAACAGGGTCACGCTCTCGCCCATGCCGATGGCGCGCATCGCGTTGTAGAAGCAGGCCATGGCATCCCCCAGGGCCTTGAGCAGGCGGACGTGCTCACCATCCAGGCTGGTGCCGGCGATCTGGCCGCTGTGGGTGTCGTAGCCGCCCTGTTGGGCAAAGAAGATCTGACGACTGCCCTGCACGGTGACGTGTCCCTGCACCAGTTTGGCCACCTGGTACAGCTGTCGGCCGATGGGGGTGTTGACGCGCCCATCGGTGGTGATGGGGGCGAAAGCGGTATCGATCAGCGACCCGGCCTGGTCACCCGGCCGCACCGCCACCAGCGCCCCCAGGCGCGCCGACATGTCCAGCGCGTCGCGCTGCTGCGCCATGTAGGCGTTGAGCACCGCGTTGCCGTCGCTGCCGGCGTACAGCGCTTGCAGCGCCCGCCGGCGTTCAAGCTCGGGCGCCCAGGTCGGGTTCTGCAGCCCGTTGAGGCCGAATGTGCCGCCGGGCTCGGGCAACACCAGCGGTGTCTGCAGGGCCGAGAGGCCGAAACGGCCGTTCCCGCCGACCGAGATCACCGGGTTGGTGGTGCCCAGCGTGGCCGCTGCCCGACCGCCCCAGCCGGTGCGCTCGGTCACCCGGCTGCTGGCCGACTCCCACAACACCTGCTGGTCGGAATGGGAGAACAGGCTCTGGGGAATGCGGGCGTCGCTGGCCGGCAGACTGCGGTACTCGGCCTTGCTCAGCGGTGCAAACAGCGGGCCCACGTTGAACACCGGCGCCAGGTCGCCCGCTGCCCATGCCGGCGCCAGCGCCGAGAGCGACGGATGCAGGCCATGGTCGGACCCGCTCAGGTTCACCAGGCTGCTGCGCGGCAGGGCCATCGCACCCCGCACCGCGGCGTACTGGTTGTAGCGCGTCGTGTCGGTGGGGACCACCGTGTTGCAGCCGTCGTTGCCGCCATACAGAAAGACGCAGACCAGCGCCCTGTAGCCCGACTGGGCGTTGGCCGGGGTCTGGTTCAGGGCCGACAGACCGGTGACGCCCAAAGCGCCAGCCAAAGTAGAACCGCTGTACTGGAGCCAGCGGCGGCGGTTGAACAGGGCCTGCTCGACAGCGTGGGGTTGGTGTTCCATGGATCGGCCTCAGCGGGTGACCTGGTAGTGGGGTGACGCGAAGATCAGGTAAGCCGCCTGGCGCACCCGGTGCACGAGATGGTCATTGCCGCTGTTTTGCTGGGTGTAGGTGCCCACCGCCTGGATCACCGCGGCGCGGGCAGCCGCAGGCAGGGGCTGGCCCAGGGCCAGCAACGAGAGGCGATCGACCAGCCGCGCCGGATCGCTGGCGTCCGCCACGAAGGTCTGCAGGTTCACGCGCGTGCCGACCGCGCCGGGCACGCTGGCGTTGGGGCCCGAGCCGTTCCAGAACACGAGGTAGTTGACAAAGTTGGCGCGTTGCAGGGCGCTGTTGGCATTGTGGATGCCGAAGGCCGGTCCCACCAGCGGCGTGCCGGCCAGCGGGTAGTCGGGCGGGTAGAAGTTGAACACCGAAGGCGAACGGAACATGTGCTGGCGCAGTTCTTCGCCCCACCACCAGCCCAGTGCGTCGCCATCGGTTTGGCCGCCCAGGGCGCGCAGCACGCCGGTGAACAGCTGCACCGGCTCGCGCAGGCGTCCCGCGCGGGACGCCGGATTGCCAGCGCGGGCTTCCGCGTCCAGCAGGATGGCGGCCACGGTGGCTTTCATGTCGCCCGCACGGCCACCCCCGAAGCCCTCGTAGCGGCCGCTGCGGAACGCGAGCGCCACCCGCTCCACGTAAGCCGGGCTGGGATTGCTGGTGACCAGGTGCTGGATGAGCTGCCTGCCGATGAAAGGCGCCGTGTTGGGGTGTGCCATCAGGCTGTCGAGCACGGCCTCCAGCGCGGCGCCAGCCGTGTGACCGTCTGGCAGCGTGACGCCGGCGAGCAGGGAGCGCGCCCGTGTATCGTGGAACGCGGGCAGCGGCACCATGTCACCGTTGTAGTACTGGCAGTTGGCCCCGCGCGGCCAGCAACCGTAGGGGGTGGCACCACCGGCCGGGTAGGTCCAGCCGGTGAGGGCGTAGGCGTAGTCCAGGACGTTCTGGTTGTTGTAGGTCGGTTGGCAGACACCACCCCGCAGGCTGCCGTCGCTGTTGAGTTCACAGGTTCCGATGGCGAACAGCTGCAGCAGCTCCCGCGCAAAGTTCTCGTTGGGTGCGGCCTTGTCGTTGTTGACGTTGTCCAGGTAGTCGCCCATCACGGGCGAGAGCGTGACCGAGCGCAGGATGTCGCGGTAGTTGCCGAACGCCTGGTCCAGCAGCATGTTGTGGTAGTTGCGCAGGCCGTAGGTGCCCGAGACTTCCAGGTTGGACACCACCACCATCTGTTGCAGTGCCAGGGCCACCCGCTGGCGCAGCTGGTCGGGCTGCGAGACGGCGTTGCGGTAGAAGTCCCACAACAGCGGCGTGCTCGACGACCAGTCACGCCAGCAGTTGTCGCCCCTGCCCTGGCAGAAATCCGTCTGGCTGGTGTGCCGGTGCACCGCGTCCGTGCCGCCGCTGCGGTAACGCGAGGCGGGCAGGGCCATCTGCTGGGACACCCACTTGGCGGCACCCTGGGTGCGGATGGTGGCCACCAGCGCCTCGGTCGGGCCGAAGCTGCCCTGGTCGGCCAGCCGGACCGCGTCCAGCTGGGTGGTGGGGCTGTCGGGCAGGCCAGCAGCCGTGCCCGAGGTGTCGACCGGGGGGCTGGCGCTGCCACCGCCGCTGCCGCCCCCGCAGGCGACCAGCAGCAAGGCGGCGGACAGTGCGGCCACCGCGAGGGTGCGCCGCCCGAGGTCGGCCAACAGGGGGGCAAGGTGCAGCGGCGTCATGGCCGCCCATTTAAGCAGGTTGACGCACGCCCTCGTAAACAGACGTAGCTGTTGGCCCGGGACGGGTTACGTCCTGGTACAGCCCATGGACAGGCGGCAGGCGTGGCGGCCTGGACGGCCGCGAAGGATGGCGCCCGGTGTTCAGCCCTTGACGACCAGAACCGGGATCTTGGCGTGGGTCAGCACCTTCTGCGCCACGCTGCCCAGGATCAGGGCCTTCACGCCCTGGCGGCCGTGCGAGGCCATGACGATCAGGTCGCAGCCTTCGGCCTCGGCGGTTTCCAGCACGCCCTCGTACACCACGTTGCGTTCGATGGTGTCGCCGGCAAACGGCACGCCCTCGGACTGGCAGGCTTTGGCGATGGCCTCCAGCGCCTGACCGGCCGCGCGCTTGGCCTCGGCCAGGTAGGCCTGCAGGCCGGCGGCCGAGGCGTCACCGATGCCGATGTAGGGGAACGGATCGATCACATACACCCCGATCACCTCGGCGCCCTGGCTCTTGGCCAACTGGACGGCGGCCAGTGCGGCCTTCTGTGCAACTTCAGACCCGTCGGTGGGTACCAGCATCTTCTTGAACATGGTCGATCTCCTGTTGGCATGGGGTGTCGTGCTGCGTGGGTCCGGCCCATGGGTTCTGCACCGGCCCGTCGTGGCAGTTTAATCAGACCCACGCGGTCGATGCTCTGCGCAAGATCAAGGAAACGGCGGTCAGCGACCGACCGGAACGCTGATCAGCGACGGCTCACGCCCACCGGCCATTGCGCGGCGGCGTCCCAGTCGGGCCCGTCGAACCACGGATCGCCTTCCAGACTGGCCCGCAGCATGGGCAGCGCGTCCTGCCCCCAGAACAGGCGCCCCCGACAAACCAGCGTGGGCACACCGAAGACGCCCGCCGCCAGCGCAGCGTCGGTGTTCGCGCGCAGGCGCTGCCGCACGGACTCGCTGTCGGGGGCCTGCCAGGGGCGCTGGCGCTGCACCATGTGGTTCTGCAAGGCCGCCTCCAGCGTGGCCAGCCGTGCAGGATCGGTCGCGTCCTGCCCGCCGTGCCACACATGGTGAAACAACAGCTCGGTCACGTAGCGGCTGGTTTCACCCGGCGCGTCGTCGGTGGTGGTGGCCAGGCCCAGTCGCAGCAGCGCCAGCGGGTTGAACGGGTGCGCGGCCGGCAGATCCAGCCGCACGCCGTGGTGTTGCGCCAGCCAGCGGACCTGGCGGTAGGTCCAGTCGCGCTTGCCCGGAATCTCGGCCGGGCCGAGCTGGCCATGCGCCTTGAGCAGCGCCGCAAACAGCACCGGCCGGTAACGCAATTGCACGCTCAGGCCCATCAGCGCCACAGGCAGGCGTTCGAACGCCAGGTGGGCGTAGGGAGAAATCGGGTCGTACCAGAAGCTGATGTCGTGCGGCGTATCGGCATTCGGCATGGCGGCACCCCGGTCAGGCCACGGCGCCCGGCTGCCGCGCCTCGATGCGCGCCCAGACGGCCAGCTTCTCGCTGTCCGTCATCGCACCCCAGGCGCGCAGCTCGTCCAGCGTGCGCAGGCAGCCCTTGCAGCTGCCGCGCCGCTCGTCGAGTTCGCAGACCGAGATGCAGGGCGAGGGCACGCTTTGGTCGGGTTTGCGCCGGCGTGCATCCGCCAGATTCAGCAGGGGGGTTGACCTCATGCCGGCACCTCCGCGACCACGGTCACGTCGTGCACGGGCGCGCCCGTGATCGCGCGCAACTGCCCGGGGGAGATCTGGAACACCCCGTGCGGGTGTCCGGCGGCCGCCCAGACCACGTCGAAACGGAACAGCTGCGCATCGATCAGCGTGACCGGCGGCGTTGCGTGCGCCAGCGGCGATACGCCACCGATGGAGAACCCCGTCCGCTCTTTCACAAAGTCGGCATCGGCACGACCGAGCTTGCCGCCCTCGGCGCAGACGATGGCCTGCACCTTGTGTTCGTCCACGCGCAGGTCGCCCGAGGTGATCACCAGCACGGCCGCGTTGTCGCTCTTGCGGCGGAAGATGATGCTCTTGGCGATCTGGCCCAGGGCCACGCCCAGCGCATCGGCGGCCTGCTGTGCGGTGCGCGCCGCTTCGCTGAGCATGACGGGGGCATGCGGATGGCCCCGTGCAGCGAGCGCTTCGCTCACGCGCTGCACACCGGGGGGCAGGACATCGTTCGGATTTGCGTTCATGGACCGATGTTAAGCGGCAGTGAAAGCCCCTGGCGGCACGTTCAGCTTGCCGTGCGTTTGACCATGAACAGGCTGGCCCCCATGGCCATGAGCACCCCACCGAACACCCGGTTCTGGGTTCGGCGGGCCTTGGCGGTGGCCAGCCAGCGTTGCGCGCGCGAGGCCAGGAAAGCATAGCCGTGCATCACGATCACATCGGCGAACAGGGTGGTGGCCAGCAGGATGAGCAACTGCAGCCACAGCGGGCGGGCCGGGTCGATGAACTGCGGCAGCACCGCCACCACGAAGACGATGCCCTTGGGGTTGGTGACGTTGGTGAAAAAACCCAGCGCCACCCGCTCTTTCGCCGACGGCAGGCCAGCGCCACCGGGGGCTGCGGGTGTCTGCACACCCGGTGTGGCTTCGTCCACCGGGCTGCGCCACTGCCGCCAACCCAGCCCGATGAGGTAACAGGCCCCGACCACCTTGACCACGGTGAACGCGGTGGCCGACGCCACCAGCACGGCGCCGACGCCGACCCCGGCGATCAGCAGGATGGTGGCCACACCCAGCTGCAGGCCGAGGATGGTGGCGCTGGCGCCGCGCACGCCATAGGCCAGGCCGTGCGTCATGGACAGCACCGCACCCGAACCGGGCGAGATCGCGATCACCCAGGCGGCGGCGAAGTAGGCGAGCCAGACGTGCAGTTCCATCGTCAAGCCGCCCGTTTGGCCAGCAGCGCCCGCGCCACGCGCGAGCCGCTGGGCCGGCCCAGGTGCTCGCTGATGAACTGGCCCGCATCCACCAGCGCGTTCAGATCGATGCCGGTGGCGATGCCCATGCCGTGCAGCAGGTACACCACGTCTTCGGTGGCCACGTTGCCGGTCGCGCCCTTGGCGTACGGGCAGCCGCCCAGCCCGGCCACGGACGACTGGAAGTTCCACACGCCCATCTGCAAGGCAGCCAGCGTGTTGGACAGCGCCTGGCCGTAGGTGTCGTGGAAATGGCCGCTGATGTGGTCGATGTGGAAATGCTGGAGCGTCGCCTCGATGGCCGCCTGCACCTTGAGCGGCGTGCCCACGCCGATGGTGTCGGCCACGTCCACGCGCTGCACGCCGATGCCTTTCATCAGCCCCGCCAGGTACGCCACGCGCTCGGGTGCGATGTCGCCTTCGTACGGGCAACCCACGGTGCAACTCATCGCACCGCGCACCGCGATGCCGGCCGCCTGGGCAGCGGCGACGACGGGTGCAAAACGCTCGATGCTTTCGGCGATGGAGCAGTTGATGTTCTTCTGGCTGAAGGCCTCGCTGGCGGCGCCGAAGACCACGATCTCGTCGGGCTGGTCCAGCACCGCCGCCTCGTAGCCCTTGAGATTGGGCGTGAGCACCGAGTAGCGCACCCCGGGCTGGCGGGTCATGCCGGCCATCACGGCGTGGTTGTCGGCCATCTGCGGCACCCACTTGGGGCTGACGTAACTGGTGACCTCGATCTCTTTCAGGCCCGCGGCCTGCAGGCGATGCACCAGCTCGATCTTGACCGCCGCGGTCACGGGCTGCTTTTCGTTCTGCAGGCCATCGCGGGGGCCGACGTCGATGAGGCGGACTGTGGAGGGGATGTTCATGGGGTGTCTCTTCTTCAATAGCCGCGCACGGGATCGACCACACCCGCGATGGGTTGGCCGGCTTCGAGCGCGCGGATCTTGCCCGCGATCTGGGCGATGCTTTCATCGCGCAGCGTGCGCGCCGAGGTGTGGGGTGTGACGGTGATCTTCGGGTGCTGCCAGAACGGGTGCCCGGCGGGCAGCGGCTCGGTGCGGAACACGTCCAGCGTGGCGCCGGCCATATGGCCGCTGTCCAGCAGTTTCAGCAGCTCGTCTTCGACCAGGTGCGCGCCACGGGCGACGTTGATCAGGTAGCCGTCCGGCTTCAAGCGCCCGAGCGTATCGCGGTTGAGGATGTCCTTCGTGTCGGCGGTGAGCGGCAGCAGGTTGACCAGCACCCGGCAATTCGACAGAAAGGTGTTGAAGCCAACCTCGCCGCTGTGGGTCACCACACCCGCGATGGCCTTGGGCGTGCGGCTCCAGCCGTGCACCGGAAAGTCGAACACCGTCAGCGCCTTCGCCACCCGTTCGCCGAGCACACCCAGGCCCATGACGCCGACCGCAAAGTCCTGGCGTTCGCGCGGCTTGCGGTACGACCATTTGCCGGCTTTCACATCGGCCTCATACCCATCGAACTCGCGGAAGTGGCGGATGACGGCGTGGCACACGTATTCGGCCATCTGCACCGACATGCCCGCGTCGTCCAGGCGCACGACCTTCACGCCCGGTGGCAGGCGCAGCTTGAGCAGCGCGTCGACACCGGCGCCGATGTTGAACAGGCCCTTGAGCGCCTGTTGTTGGTCGAGAAACTGTTGGGGCGGCGCCCAGACCACCGCGTGATCGGCCTGGGGGGCGCCGGGTTGCCAGACGTCCACGGTGGCGCCGGGCAGCGCCGCGCGCAGGCCCTGCAGCCAGGGTTCGGCCTGGGTGTCGGTGCAGCAGAAGGTGATGTGCATGCCGGGACTGTAGCGGGAGGCCCAAGCCCCCACGGTCATGCCGCCTGCAGCTTCAGCAGCTCCGCGCCTTCGGCCACCTGGTCGCCGGGCGCGAACAGCAGCTCGGCCACGATGCCGTCGGCGGGCGCGGCGATGGTGTGCTCCATCTTCATGGCCTCCATCACCGCCAGCGGCTGGCCTTTCTTGACCGCGTCACCGGCCTTGACGGTGAAGCTCACCACCTTGCCCGGCATCGGCGCGGTCAGGCGGCCACCTTCGGCCGCAGTCTCGCCGGCGTGGGCCAGCGCGTCCAGCTCGGTGATCACCGTGGCACCCAGGTCGCAGAACAGGTGCACGCTCTCGCCGAATTGCCAGGTCTGCACCGTCTGGCGCTGTCCGTTGAACTGCAGGTCCAGCCTGGTGCCACTGTCGACCGGCAGCGGGCTGAAGACCAGCGGGCCGGCCACGTCGCCCACCGTCAGGCTCAGTGCGCCGTCGTGCAGGTAGGTCAGCTGCGCGGTCAGGGCCTCGCCCAGGTATTCAAAGTCGAAGCGGCGCTGCGTCAGGCCGAAGGGACGCCAGCCGTCGGTGCGCGAGAACGGATCGGCCGTCTCGCCGGCCTTCTCGTGCACCAGGGTCTGGGCCACGGCGGCGGCCACGGCCAGCGGGCGGCCGATCTTGTCCTGCTGGAACAGATTCGCGGCTTCGCGCGGGATCAGCGCCGTGTCCAGCTGGGCCGTGGCGAACGCGTCGCTGCGCACCACGTGCCGCAGGAACTGCACATTGGTCGCCAGGCCCACGATGCGGGTCTGCGCCAGCGCGGCGTCCAGCCTGGCCAGCGCCTCGGCGCGGGTGGCGCCGTGCACGATCAGCTTGGCGACCATGGAGTCGTAGAAGGGGCTGATGGCGTCGCCCTCGCGCACGCCGTCGTCGAAGCGGATCGCGCCGCGTTCGAAGGCCACGTGCGCCGGCTTGCGGTACACGGCCAGCCGGCCGGTGGCGGGCAGGAACTGGTTGTCCGGGTTTTCGGCGCAGATGCGCGCCTCGATGGCGTGGCCCTGCATCCTCAACTGGTCCTGCCGCAAGGGCAGCGGTTCGCCGCTGGCCACGCGCAGCTGCCACTCCACCAGGTCCAGGCCGGTGATGGCTTCGGTGACCGGGTGCTCCACCTGCAGCCGCGTGTTCATTTCCATGAAATAGAACCGAGCCCCCACGCTCCGCCGCTGCGCTGGGTCGCTGCCCCCCGAGGGGGCTGTTTCGCCTTGGGGCGGCCCGGCGGCGAAACCCGCATCCGCCCCTTCAAGGCCATAGCCGCCCGGCTGCTCGACGATGAATTCCACCGTGCCAGCGCCCACGTAGTTCACCGCTTTGGCTGCGGCGACCGCGGCCTCGCCCATCTGGCTGCGCAGCTCGGGCGTCATGCCGGGTGCGGGCGCTTCTTCCAGCACTTTCTGGTGGCGGCGCTGCACCGAGCAGTCGCGCTCGAACAGGTAGACGCAGTTGCCGTGCGTGTCGCCAAACACCTGGATCTCGATGTGCCGCGGGCGCTGCACGTATTTCTCGATCAGCACCGCGTCGCTGCCAAAGCTGTTGCGCGCCTCGCGCTGGCAGCTGGCCAGTGCGTCCGCAAAGTCCTCGGCCTTGTCCACCGCGCGCATGCCCTTGCCGCCACCGCCGGCGCTGGCCTTGATGAGCACCGGGTAGCCGATGCGGTCGGCCTCGTGCTTGAGCATCGCGGGGTCCTGGTCGGTGCCGTGGTAGCCGGGCACCAGGGGCACACCGGCCTGCTCCATCAGGCGCTTGGACTCGGCCTTCAGGCCCATGGCCTCGATGGCCGAAGACGGCGGGCCGATGAACACCAGCCCGGCCTGGGCGCAGGCGTCGGCAAAGGCCTCGTTCTCGCTCAGGAAGCCGTAGCCGGGGTGGATGGCCTGGGCGCCGGTGGCCTGGGCCGCGGCGATGATGCGCTCCCACTGCAGGTAGCTGTCCTTGGGCGCGCTGCCGCCGATGTGCACCGCCTCGTCGCAGGCGGCCACGTGCTTGGCACTGGCGTCGGCATCGGAATACACGGCCACGGTGCGCACGCCCAGGCGGCGCGCGGTGGCGGCGACGCGGCAGGCGATTTCGCCTCTATTCGCAATGAGGATTTTCTGGAACATGGCAGGGTCCTAGGCAGGTGCAGAAGCGGAGGAAAAGAGATCACGCAGGCGGCGCAGCGCCGCGCGCAGGAACTTGAACAGCGTCCAGGTGACGATCCACATCAGCACCAGCGCGATCAGCAGCAAGATGCCGAAGACCACCGGTTCGTTGGTGGCCAGCCACACGGCGCCGATCACCAGGCCGTCTTCAACCAGGCTCATGGCGATGTTGGAGAACGGCTCGGGCGAGGTATTGATGGCCGCTCGCGTGGTGGTCTTGGCGGCCTGGCTGCTGGCGGCCAGCGTGCCGCCCATGAGCGCCGCCACCACGGCCATGGTGGCGTTGTCGGCACCGAACACGCCCGCGGCCAGTGCCGCACCAGCGGGGATGCGGATCACGCTGTTGACCAGGTCCCACAGCGAGTCGAGGCCCGGGATCTTGTCGGCGAAAAACTCCACGAACAGCAGCGCGCCGCTGGTGGCCAGCAAGGCCGGGTGCTGCAGCACCTGCAGGCCTTCGGGCAACGGTATCCAGCCGATCCAGCCCGCGATGCCGACGATGAACACGACCGCGTAGAGCCGGAAACCACTGGCCCCGCCGAGCGCGGCCGCCAGGGCCAGCAGGCTGGGCATGTCCATCTGGCTGGCGGCGGCGCTCACGCCCTCGACCACCTGCGCGCCCACCACACCGCCGAGTTGCACCCCGGCGTCGGCCGCCTGCTGGGCGGCCTGGGCACCGAAGCCCCTGAGCCATTCGACAAAAGACGTCCAGATGCTGCTGTCCATGAGCGGTCCTCCTGAAGTGGAAGGGCCAGATTACCCCGCCAGCCAGGCGGGTTTGCGCTTTTGCAAGAAAGACGCCACGCCTTCGCGACCTTCTTCACTCGCGCGGATGTCGGCGATGCCTTCCACCGTCGCGGCGATCAGCGCATCGTCGATGGTGCGTTCGGCCACGTCCTGCACCAGCTTCTTGCAGGCGCGCACGGCGGCCGGGCTGGCACTGACCAGCGCCTGCGCCAGTTCGCCCACCTTGGCATCGAGTGCGTCCGTGTCCACCAGCTCGTGCACGAAGCCGATGCGGTGCGCCTCGTCGGCAGAAAAACGCTCGGCGGTGAGGACGTAGCGGTGCGCGGCGCGTGCGCCCATGGCGCGGATCACGTAGGGGCTGATGGTGGCCGGGATCAGGCCCAGCTTCACCTCGCTCAGACAGTAGGTCGCGGTGCGCACGCTCACGGCCATGTCGCAGGCCGCGACCAGGCCCATGCCGCCCGCGAACACGTCGCCCTGCACCGCGGCGATGGTCGGCTTGGGACATTCGTAGATGGCCTTGAGCATGGCCGCGAGCTGCCCGGCGTCGGCGATGTTTTCCTCGCGGGTGTAGTCGGCCATGCGGCGCATCCAGTTCAGGTCGGCACCGGCGCAGAAGGCCGGGCCTTCGGCCGCCAGCACCACGGCGCGCACGTCGTCCATCGCACCGACCGACTCGAACGCGGCCTTGAGCTGCTGGATCACCGCGTCGTTGAAGGCGTTGCGCACCTCGGGCCGGGTGAGCGTGATGCGGGCAATGTGGTCCTGCACCGCGATGGTCAGGGCTGTGCTCATGGCTTCTGGGCTTCCAGTTGCAGGTGGACCACCCAGTCCAGCTCGGGGCCGGGCTGTCCCAGCGCAGTGAGCGCGGCGGTGATCTGGCCACGGTGGTGGGTGGCGTGGTTGAACACGTGCGCCAGCGTGGCCGCAAACGGCAGCGTGGCGGGCGTGCCGCGCATCGTGGTGTAGCTCAGCACGCCATCGAAGCGCTCGGCCGACCAGCTCTCGATCAGCGGCAGCCAGTTGGCCGCGCCACCCTTGAGCGCCTGGCCCAGACGCGCCCGGTCCGGCTCGACTTCTTCATTGAGCGCCATCTTGGGCGAAGCGCCCTTGGAAAAGCGCGGGTACCAGATCAGGTGCTCGCCCACCAGCAGGTGGTTGAGCGTGCCGTGGATGCTCTTGAAGAACAGACCCACGTCCTTGCGGTAGTCGGCGTCGGACACCACCGCCACCGCGTCGAGCAGGCGGCGCGTGGCCCACACGTTGTAGCGTGCCAATTGCAGGAAGTGGGTCTGCCAGCTCACTGCGGCCATGTGTCCAGCCCTCCCAGCGTCTTGAGCGATTCGAAGTCGGCGTCGCGGTGCAGCAGCGTGTGGCCGTGGGTCATGCAGTAGCTGGCGAGCAGCACATCAATGGGACTGCGCACGGTACGGCCGGTCCGGCGCAGGCGCTGGTACAGCGTGGCCGCCTGCAGGGCGTTGTCCAGGCTGCCGATCTCCACCACCTCCAGCGCCAGCAACAGGTCACGCGCACGCGCCTGCGCGGCGGCGTTGGAGAAACCGCGTACCACTTCAAAGATCACGAGATCGGCCACCCCGATGTCTGGCGCAACGTCTTGCCCAGACAGCCAGTGCCTGAGCTGTTCGGTCTGCGGGTTGGTGGTGCCCCGAAAGTGATCGATCAGCACGCTGGAGTCCACCAGGATCATGACGCCTTGCTCCGCGCACGCGGCGTTGCAGCAGGCCGGGCGACGGCCTTCGCGGCCTTGGCAACAGGTTTGCGTGACTTGGATTTGTAGCGGGCAGAAGGCTCTTGCAACGACAGTTCAAGCGGCGGCTGTTCTTCCCGCGCTTTTGCCCAGGCTTCGTCGGAATCGTCCCAGAACAGGGTGCCGCGCGCGGCCAGCAAAGCCGCGTAGGCCTTCTTGCGCTTGAGCAGGCGCAACCCCTCTTCGACCGCCTCTTTCTTGGTCTTGAAGTCGCCCATTGCCATGACTTCGGCCATGAGCTTGTCGTCGATCACGATGTTGGTCCGCATGTCGAACCTCCTTCAATGTGTATGAAAAGCAAAAATCATACACATCACATGCGGAAAAGTCCAAACTTGGTCTCGGGGATGGGCGCGTTCAGCGACGCGCTCAGGCCCAGGGCCAGCACGCGCCGCGTGTCGGCCGGGTCGATCACGCCGTCGTCCCACAGGCGGGCGGTGGCGTAGTAGGGGTGGCCCTGCACCTCGTACTGCTCCTTGATCGGCGCCTTGAAGGCGGCTTCTTCCTCAGCACTCCACTGGCCGCCCTTGGCCTCGATGCCGTCGCGCTTGACGGTGGCCAGCACGCTGGCGGCCTGCTCGCCACCCATCACGCTGATGCGCGCGTTCGGCCACATCCACAGGAAGCGAGGCGAGTAG
The DNA here is from genome assembly GCA_964428045.1 of uncultured Hydrogenophaga sp. GTDB lineage: Bacteria > Pseudomonadota > Gammaproteobacteria > Burkholderiales > Burkholderiaceae_C > Hydrogenophaga. Next base: position 17,835 of record CAYRWN010000053.1, read on the forward strand.
GCGCGGCCGCACATGCCGTAGTTGCCGGCGCCGAAGCTGCCGCCGATGATGACGGTGAACTTGGGCACGGCGGCGGTGGCCACGGCCGTCACCATCTTGGCGCCGTTGCGGGCGATGCCTTCGTTCTCGTACTTGCGGCCGACCATGAAGCCGGTGATGTTCTGCAGGAAGACCAGCGGCGTCTTGCGCTGGCAGCAAAGCTCGATGAAGTGCGAGCCCTTGAGCGCCGATTCGGAAAACAGGATGCCGTTGTTGGCGATGATGCCGACCGGCATGCCTTCGATGCGCGCGAAGCCGCAGACCAGCGTGGTGCCGAAGCGCGACTTGAACTCGTCGAAGTCCGAGCCGTCGACGATGCGGGCGATGATCTCGCGCACGTCGAACGGCTTGCGCGTGTCGGTCGGGATCACGCCGTACAGCTCCTCGGCCGGGTACAGCGGCGCCACCGGGTCGATGGTGGTGATCGGCGGCACCTTGCGGGCGTTGAGGTTCTTCACCGCCTGGCGCGCCAGCGCGATGGCGTGCAGGTCGTTCTGCGCCAGGTGGTCGGCCACGCCCGAGAGGCGCGTGTGCACGTCGCCACCGCCCAGGTCCTCGGCGCTCACCACCTCGCCGGTGGCGGCTTTGACCAGCGGCGGGCCGCCCAGGAAGATGGTGCCCTGGTTCTTGACGATGATGGTCTCGTCGCTCATGGCTGGCACGTAGGCGCCGCCGGCCGTGCACGAGCCCATGACCACCGCGATCTGCGCGATGCCCTGGGCGCTCATGTTGGCCTGGTTGAAGAAGATGCGGCCGAAGTGGTCGCGGTCGGGGAAGACCTCGTCCTGGTTCGGCAGGTTGGCGCCGCCCGAGTCCACCAGGTAGATGCAGGGCAGGTGGTTCTGCTGCGCCACTTCCTGCGCGCGCAGGTGCTTCTTGACGGTCATCGGGTAGTAGGTGCCACCCTTCACCGTCGCGTCGTTGCAGACGATCATGCAGTCCACGCCGCTGACGCGGCCGATGCCGGCGATGACGCCGGCGCAGGGCGCGCTGTCGCTGCCGTCGCGGTCCGGGTACATGCCCATGGCGGCCAGCGGGCTGAGTTCCAGGAAGGGCGTGCCCGGGTCCAGCAGCATCTGCACCCGGTCGCGCGGCAGCAGCTTGCCGCGCGCGGTGTGCTTGGCGCGGGCGGCCTCGCCGCCGCCGAGCGTGGCCTTCTGGATCTGCGCCTTCAGGTCATCGACCACCGCGCGCATGGCGGCGGCGTTGGCCTGGAAGTCGGCGGAGCGGGCGTTGAGTTTTGTGTCAAGAATGGTCATGGGTGGGGCTCTGGTCTTTGACAAATCCGTTCGCCCCGAACCTTTCAAAGGGCTTGGACAGGCTCGGCTCGGCCGGAACGGGCGAGGATCATGGGGGCCGACACCTCATGCCGTCTTCTGTTCGGTCAGCCCCAGCTGGTCCTTCATGGCGTCGCGGATCTTGAACTTCTGGATCTTGCCGGTCACCGTCATCGGGAAAGCCTCCACGAAGCGGATGTAGCGCGGCACCTTGTAGTGCGCGATCTGGCCCTTGCAGAAGGCGCGCACGGCCTCCTCGTCCAGCGTCTGGCCGGGCTTGACCACGATCCAGGCGCACAGCTCCTCGCCGTACTTGGCATCTGGCACGCCGACGACCTGAACGTCCTGCACCTGCGGCATGCGGTAGAGGAACTCCTCGATCTCGCGCGGGTAGATGTTCTCGCCGCCGCGGATCACCATGTCCTTGATGCGGCCGACGATGTTGACGTAGCCCTCGTCGTCCATGGTGGCCAGGTCGCCGGTGTGCATCCAGCCGTCGGCGTCGATGGCTTCGCGCGTCTTGGCCTCGTCGCCCCAGTAGCCGTGCATCACCGAATAGCCCTTGGTGCAGAACTCGCCGCGCTCGCCGCGCGGCACGGCCTCACCCGTCTCGGGGTTGACGATCTTGATCTGCAGGTGCGGCTGCACCAGGCCCACGGTGGACACGCGCTTGTCCAGCGGCGTGTCGGTGCTGCTCTGGCAGCTCACCGGGCTGGTCTCGGTCATGCCGTAGGCAATCGTCACCTCGCCCATGTGCATGTCGGCCTGCACCCGCTTCATCACCTCCACCGGGCAGGGCGAACCGGCCATGATGCCGGTGCGCAGGGTGCGCAGGTCGAACTCGTTGAAACGCGGGTGGTCCAGCTCGGCGATGAACATGGTCGGCACGCCGTGCAGGCCGGTGCACTTTTCGTCCTGCACGGTCTGCAGCACGGCCAGCGGGTCGAACGCGTCGCTGGGGTAGACCACGGTGCTGCCGTGCGTGAAGCAGGCCAGGTTGCCCAGCACCATGCCGAAGCAGTGGTACAGCGGCACCGGAATGCACAGCCGGTCTTCCGGCGTGAGCTTCATGCACTCGCCGATGAAGAAGCCGTTGTTCAGGATGTTGCGGTGGGTCAGCGTCGCGCCCTTGGGGAAGCCCGTGGTGCCGCTGGTGAACTGGATGTTGATCGGGTCGTTGGGCGACAGACTGGCCACCGCCTGTGCCACGCGCGGGTCGCCGGTCTTGCCACTGGCCAGCAGCGCGGAGAAACGCATCATGCCCGGCTGCTCGGCGCCCTCGCCCGCCACATCGATCCAGGCCACGGTGCGCAACCCGGGCAGGCGCGCAGCCTGCAGTGCGCCGGGCGCGCAATCGGCCAGCTCGGGCGCCAGCTCGCGCAGCATGCCCAGGTAGTCGCTGGTCTTGAACTGCGCCATCGACACCAGCGCCTTGCAGCCCACCTTGTTGAGCGCGTACTCCAGCTCGGCCGTGCGGTAGGCCGGGTTGATGTTGACCAGCACCAGGCCGACCTGAGCGGTCGCCAGCTGCATCAGCACCCATTCCACGTTGTTGTGCGACCAGATGCCGATGCGGTCGCCCGGTTGCAGACCGAGGCCCAGCAGCGCACTGGCCAGGCGATCCACCTCGGCCGCCAGCGCGGCATAGCTGTAGCGCCGACCCTGGTGCACGCTCACCAGCGCCTCGCGCTGCGGGTGGCGCGCGGCCATGGCGTCGAAGAAGGCGCCGATGGTCTGTTCGATCAGGGGCACGTCAGTGCGCCCTGCGGCCTGGCTGAGCGCGGCGGGATGGGCGCTGTTCGACGGGTTTTCCATGGGCCTGTCTCCTCTGGCATCCGGGCGAAATCTGGACGGAGCGAAACCTCCAGCATAACGACCGGCCCGTCAGATGGGCGGGCAATCAGGTTGCAAATCGCGCCATCCGTGTCAGACTCCAGCCATGCCCAGCCGCAGCCCGCCGCCTGCCCCCCCCCGCCCTGCCACGGCAGCCACCCCCATGGCCTTTGTTTCGGCGATCACCCACGCCTTTGGCTTGCGGGGGGAATCACCTCTGGCCGCCCTGAAGGCTGCACAAATCAAGCCAGCCGATTTGGAGCGTCCGGACGGCCGCATCACCGCACTGCAGATGGAATGGCTGTCCGCCGCCGCCATGCAGGCGCTGGACGACGAGGCCCTGGGCTGGTTCAGCCGCCCCCTGCCCTGGGGCAGCTACGGCCTGCTGGCGCGGGCTTCGCTCTCGGCCCCCACGCTGGGCGTGGCGCTCAAGCGCTGGTGCCGCCACCACGGCCTGCTCACGCGCGACATCACGCTGGCGCTGCAGGTGCAGGGCGACGAGGCCGCCATCGTGCTCACCGAGCACCGCCCACCCGGCGGCGACGGGTCGCTGCGCGAGTTCTGCCATGTCTCGGTGCTGCGCAACGTGCACGGCCTGGCCTGCTGGTTCGTCGATTCGCGCATCCCGCTGCGCGGCGCCCGCTTCGCCTTTGGCGCCCCGCCCCATGCGGACGCCTACGCCGTGCTGTTCGACGGCCCCACCCGGTTCGATGCCGAGCAGACCGCCGTCCGCTTCGACGCGCGTTACCTGCAACTGCCCGTCAAGCGCGACGAAGCCGCCATGAACCAGATGCTGCAGCGCGCCCTGCCCATCCAGGTGCGCCCCTACCGGCGCGACCGGCTGCTGGTGCAGCGCGTGCGCCAGCTGCTGCTGACGCAGCCGCAAGACACCCGCAACGCCGACGACCTGGCCAGGTTGCTGCACACCTCGGCCCGCAGCCTGCACCGGCAACTGAAAGAAGAAGGCGCCACGCTGCAGGCGCTGAAAGACGAGGTGCGCCGCGAGCGCGCCATGGCCCTGCTGCAGCGCAGTTCAAAACCCGTCAAGCAGGTGGCCGAGGCGGCGGGGTTTCAGAACGAAAAAAGCTTCATCCGCGCGTTCAAGGGCTGGACGGGGATGAGCCCGAGCGTGTGGCGAGAACGGGGTTGAAGGGGCTCCGGGCCAGCCCCGCAGCGGTTGCCCGAGCGGGAACGGTCGCGCCCTCGTTCAGCGCCGATCAGGTGCGCCCGCCAAGCGGCGAGCGCCGGGGCCTCAGGCGCCGATCATGCCCTTCTTCAGAGCGGCATCTGCCGGCTTGTCCCCCAGCCAGATGCGCAACAAAGCCGCGTAGAAGTCTTCACCGGCAATCGCACCGCCCTGCTGCTTGCCGTTCACCGTGACGCGCGTCCCCGAGTCCGGAACGAAGTCGATGTGAATCACGTCTCCCTTCTTGGCTTCGCCAGCGGCCTTCAGGCTGGCGGTCAACGCGTCGGACTGGGCCTTGAACCCCGCGAACTGCGCCTCGCTGTGGTTCTTCTGAAGACCCTCAACCAAGGCGCCTGCAAACGTGTCGGCGTCGACGTTGCGCAACATCGTGATGGCCACCCGGCGCGGCCCCTTCTGACCGAGCAGGGCGGCAGCGCTGCCGGCTTTGGTGGGGACATACAGGCTGGCCACATAGACCTTGAAAACGGCGCGCGTGCGCACGCCAGCGCCGTTCAGCGCCAGCGTCGCGCCACCGACCTGGGCCGTCGGATCGAGCTTCACGCCCTCCAGCTCGGCGGGCTGCGCGCTCGCGCCCAGGGCCGCAAAAGCCAGCGTGGCCGCGGCCAGCAGCCGCATCAGAACACTTTGCATGGAATGTCTCCTTGGGTATCGGGGCCAGTGTCAGGTAACACCGTTCCAGTTTGCCAGAACGGCGGACGTCTGGGCTTGGTGGTTCCCCAGGGTCGGGAGAGGCACCAACACCACCGATGCGCCCTTGTGCGCATGCGAGCCCTGTCTTGAGAGGTGTGCGGGCCATCCGAGCTTGCCAGGACAGCGGCTCGGCAGAGGCCTGGCATCAAGGCGGGCCCGTCAGGATGGCGCCGATCAACTGAACCGCGATCTTGCGGGTCAGCTTGCGATCACAGCGTTGGAGTTGCTGAATGGGCCTCTACCTGAACAAGCCGAGCTATCCCTGTGATCCGATTCGCTCGGTCGCCTCTCTGGCAAAGACGCTTCGGCTCAGCGAGGCTGAGCTTCTTCGTATTGACCTTGCCCCTGAAAAGTGGAGTTCTTAGTCCTTGTTGAAAATACCGACAAG
>CAYRWN010000054.1:0-22923 GCA_964428045.1 uncultured Hydrogenophaga sp.
GATGGTGCCCACGTTCACGTGCGGCTTGGTCCGCTCGAATTTCTCTTTTGCCATTGCAATTACCTCAGTTGAAAGAACAAAACCCGTGTGCGTTTAACGTCTCCGGCCCAGACCCGCCACGGGCAGCGGGCCAACCCCCAAGGGCGCCGAAGACAAGAACAATCCTGCGCAGACCGATCCCCTTCAAGTGCCGCTGCGGAACCGGCTTTGCCGGGCCGCCAGCGGCTTCCCCTTGAGGGGAAGCGGCGAAGCCGCGCAGGGGTGGGCCAATTACTTCGCGCGGGCGCTGATGATGGCTTCCTGCACGTTGCGCGGAGCTTCCGAGTAGTGCTTGAACTCCATGGTGTAGGTCGCACGGCCTTGCGTGGCCGAGCGCAGCGAGGTCGAGTAGCCGAACATTTCGGACAGCGGCACTTCGGCCTTGATGGCCTTGCCGCCACCGACCATGTCTTCCATGCCCTGCACCATGCCGCGGCGGCTGGACAGGTCGCCCATCACCGTACCGGCGTAGTCTTCCGGCGTCTCCACTTCCACGGCCATCATGGGTTCCAGAATGACCGGCTGGGCCTTCTTGCAACCTTCCTTGAAGCCGAAGATGGCCGCCATCTTGAACGCCAGTTCGTTCGAGTCCACGTCGTGGTACGAACCGAAGTGCAGCGTGACCTTGACGTCCACGACCGGGTAACCGGCCAGCACGCCCTGGGTCAGGGCTTCGTTGACGCCCTTTTCCACCGCGGGGATGAATTCGCGCGGCACCACGCCGCCCTTGATGGCGTCGACGAACTCGAAGCCCTTGCCGGCTTCCTGCGGTTCGATCTTGAGCACGACGTGGCCGTACTGACCCTTGCCACCGGACTGGCGCACGAACTTGCCTTCGGCTTCTTCCACGGTGCCGCGAATGGTTTCGCGGTAGGCCACCTGGGGCTTGCCGACGTTGGCTTCCACGCCGAACTCGCGCTTCATGCGGTCAACGATGATTTCCAGGTGCAGCTCGCCCATGCCGGCGATGATGGTCTGGCCGGATTCTTCGTCGGTGCGCACGCGGAAAGACGGGTCTTCGGCAGCCAGGCGGTTCAGGGCGATGCCCATCTTTTCCTGGTCGGCCTTGGACTTGGGTTCGACGGCCTGGGCGATCACGGGCTCCGGGAACACCATGCGTTCCAGGGTGATGATGGCCGACGGATCGCACAGGGTCTCACCCGTGGTCACTTCCTTCAGGCCCACACAGGCAGCGATGTCGCCGGCGCGGATTTCCTCCACTTCCTGGCGGTTGTTGGCGTGCATCTGCACGATACGGCCGATGCGTTCCTTCTTGCCCTTGACCGCGTTGTAGACGGTGTCGCCCTTCTTGAGCACGCCCGAGTACACGCGAACGAAGGTCAGCTGACCCACGAACGGGTCGGTCATCAGCTTGAACGCCAGGGCGGACAGCTTCTCTTCGTCGTCGGCCTTGCGGCTGGTGGGCTCTTCGGCTTCGTTGGTGCCGGCCACCGGCGGGATGTCCACCGGCGAGGGCAGCAGCTCGACCACGGCGTCCAGCATGCGCTGCACACCCTTGTTCTTGAACGCGGTGCCGCACAGCATCGGCTGGATCTCGCAGGCCAGCGTGCGGGCACGCAGACCGGCCGTGATTTCGGCTTCGGACAGGTCACCCTCTTCGAGGTACTTGTTCATCAGCTCTTCAGAGGCTTCGGCCGCGGCTTCCACCATCTTCTCGCGCCATTCCTTGGCCTGCTCGACCAGGTTCGCGGGAATGTCTTCGAAAGTGAACTTCATGCCCTGGGACGCTTCGTCCCAGATGATGGCCTTCATCTTGCGCAGATCGACCACGCCGGTGAAGTGCTCTTCGGCGCCGATGGGGATCACGATCGCCACCGGGTTGGCCTTCAAGCGCAGCTTCATCTGGTCGTAGACCTTGAAGAAGTTGGCACCGGTGCGGTCCATCTTGTTCACGAAGGCCAGACGCGGCACCTTGTACTTGTTGGCCTGGCGCCAGACGGTTTCCGACTGGGGCTGCACGCCACCCACGGCGCAGTACACCATGCAGGCGCCGTCGAGCACGCGCATGGAACGCTCCACCTCGATGGTGAAGTCCACGTGGCCGGGGGTGTCGATGATGTTGAAGCGATGTTCGGGGAACGAGTTGTCCATGCCGCGCCAGAAGCAGGTGGTGGCGGCGGATGTGATCGTGATGCCGCGCTCCTGCTCCTGCTCCATCCAGTCCATGGTGGCGGCGCCGTCGTGCACTTCACCGATCTTGTGGTTCACACCGGTGTAGTACAGGATGCGCTCGGTGGTGGTGGTCTTGCCGGCGTCGATGTGGGCCGAGATACCGATGTTGCGGTAACGCTCCAGAGGCGTATTGCGTGCCATGAAAATTCTCCAAAATTAAGTACCAAAGCCCGCGACCCTTATGGGGCCCGCGGGCTCGCTTCCAACAGGCTAGCGGGCGCGCATGACGCCCGCGTGAATCAGAAGCGGAAGTGGCTGAAGGCCTTGTTGGCTTCGGCCATGCGGTGCACCTCGTCACGCTTCTTCATGGCGCCGCCACGGCCTTCGGTGGCCTCGACCAGCTCGTTGGCCAGGCGCATGGCCATCGACTTCTCGCTGCGCTTGCGGGCAGCTTCCTTGATCCAGCGCATCGACAGCGCCAGACGGCGCACGGGACGCACTTCAACGGGCACCTGGTAGTTGGCACCACCGACACGGCGGGACTTGACTTCCACCATGGGCTTGACGTTGTTGATGGCGGTCGAAAAGATTTCCACCGGGTCTTTGCCGGTCTTCTTCTCGATCTGCTCGAGGGCACCGTAAATGATGCGCTCGGCAACCGCCTTTTTGCCGCCTTCCATGATCACGTTCATGAACTTGGAGAGTTCGACATTGCCGAACTTGGGATCCGGCAGGATTTCACGTTTAGGGACTTCGCGACGACGTGGCATGTTTCACCTCAAATTTGCTTCAGTTGGCACCTTTTCAGGCACCGCGAGAACCCAGCAAGGCCCTCACTTACTCGACCCGACGCCGACATGGCGCTTTGGGGTCACTACGTTCAGCACGGCTTGCCGACCGGCCAAACACCGAAAAACCAGAATTACTTGGCCTTGGGCTTCTTCGCACCGTACTTGGAGCGCGCCTGCTTGCGGTCTTTCACGCCCTGCAGGTCCAGCGAACCGCGGACGATGTGGTAACGCACACCGGGCAGATCCTTGACACGACCGCCGCGAACCAGCACCACGCTGTGTTCCTGCAGGTTGTGGCCTTCACCGCCGATGTAGGAGATGACCTCAAAACCGTTGGTCAGGCGCACCTTGGCGACCTTGCGCAGCGCGGAGTTGGGCTTCTTGGGGGTCGTGGTGTACACGCGGGTGCACACGCCACGACGCTGCGGCGAGTTTTCCATGGCCGGGCTCTTGGACTTGGTCTTTTCGACCTCCCGGCCGTGGCGCACGAGTTGGTTGATGGTTGGCATTGAAAAACGTCCCTAAACGTTTGAAAAGAGCGAAAACGAAGACTCCTCGGAAAATTCCGGAGAGCCTTCGACTATATCACGGGGCCTGAAAACCGCCAAACGGGCGCTGGTGCGCGGCCCGTCAGGACCTTGCAGCAGCCGACGGTCACTGGATCCAGAGGCGCAGGGCATCCCAGGCACGCCCGAACAGTCCGCTTTCTTCCACGGTCTGCAGAACCGACAGCGGCACTTCGGCCACCGGGGTGCCGTTGGCCAGCGAGACGCGCAGGATGCCCAGAGCCTGGCCGCGCTGGAGGGGGGCGACCAGCGGATCGGGTCGCACCACTTCGGTCTTGAGCCTGGCGACCTCACCGGCCGGCACGGCCACGACCACCCCTTCGGGACGGCCCAGAGCCACCGTCGCGGCCTTGCCCTTCCAGACCTTGGGGCTGACCACGGGCTGACCGGCGGCCGACAGGCGCACCGCCTCGAATGCGGTGTAGCCCCAGTTGAGCAGCTTCTGGCTTTCGGCCGCGCGGGCGTTTTCACTGGCCGCACCCAGCACGACGCTCAGCAGCCGGCGCTGGCCCTGCGCGCCTGCCCCGAGCGCGGGCACCGGACGTAGCGCCGTCGCCACCAGGCAATACCCCGCCACGTCGGTGTGACCGGTCTTCAGACCGTCCACGCTGGGGTCGCGGAACAGCAACAGGTTGCGGTTGGTGTCGTTGGCCGCCGGCGTGCCCGGGTAGCGGTAGCGCTGGATGGCGTAGTAGCCCACGTAGTCGGGGAAGTCGGTCATCAGGCGCGTGGCCAGGGTGGCCAGGTCGCGCGCGGAGGTCAGGTGACCCGCCACCGTCAGGCCTTCGGGGTTCTTGAAGGTGCTCGAACGCATGCCCAGCACCTTGGCCTGCTCGTTCATCATCTGGACAAAGCGCTCGACCGAACCGCCCACGCCCTCGGCCAGCGCAACGGTGGCGTCGTTGCCCGACTGCACGATCATGCCCTTGATCAGGTCTTCCACCGGCACCTGCATCTTGGGATCGATGAACATGCGCGAACCGGGCATCTTCCAGGCGCGTTCACTCACCGGGAAGGTCTGCGTCAGGCTGATCTTGCCGGCCTTGAGCGCGTCGAACACGAGATAGGCGGTCATCAGCTTGGTCAGCGATGCCGGCTCGACGGGTTTGTCGGCGTCCTTGGCCGCCAGCACCTGACCCGCGGTCACATCCAGCAGCAGATAGGCGCGCGCCGCCACTTCGGGCGGCTGTGGCGTCTGAGCCGCAGCCGGAAACACGATCATCGTGGCCCACAGACAGGCCCCGATCAGACTCAACCAACGACGCAACAAATCGCGCTCCCTGAAAAAGTTGAAAAACCGGGCCTCAGGCCCGCAGATGTCGCGACACCAGTTCCCGCAGCAGCGGCAGCTGGCCGTGAAAGAAATGACCACCGCCGGGCACGACCAGCACCGGCAGGCTCTGGGGGCGTGCCCAGTCCAGCACCGATGCGAGCGGCACGGTGTCGTCCTGTTCGCCATGAATGACGAGGCTGCGCAGGTGAAGTTCCGGCGGCACCGGAGCGACGGCGAAGCGGCTGGCTGCGGTGCCCACCAGCACCAGGCGCTGGATATCCCGCACGGCCTGCAACTGGGCGGCGGCATGGCTGGTCACGAAAGCGCCGAAAGAAAAGCCCGCCAGGCACAAGGGGCCACCGGCAGCCTGGGTCCGCACGACGGCGAGCAGGTCGTCCAGTTCGCCCCGGCCCTCGTCGTAAACACCTTCGCTGCGGCCCACGCCTCGGAAGTTGAACCGCACCGCCGTCCAGCCCGTGCTCACGAACGCGCGCGCCAGTGTCTGCACGACCTTGTTGGTGAGCATACCCCCGTGCAGCGGGTGCGGGTGGGCGATGACCGCGACACCCAGGGGACTGGCCTCGGGCCGGTCGATCGCCACCTCGATGGTGCCGGCCGGGCCTTCTTGCAGCAGGTGTTCGGTCTGGGCGTTCATGCGGACGTTGCGGGCGAAACCGCCCACGGCGGCGGGTGGGGGAGCTGCACTCAGCGCCCGGTCTCGACGGGGGTCTGCAGCCGCTGCACCACCACACCATCGCGCAGGTGGGAGGTGACAATTTCGTCGATGTCGCTGGCATCGACGTAGCTGTACCAGACCGCCTCCGGGTAGACCACGGCGATCGGACCACCCGCACAGCGGTCCAGGCAACCGGCCTTGTTCACGCGCACCTGGCCAGGGCCCGCCAGACCCAAGGCCTTGACCTGCGATTTGCAACGTTCAAACGCCGCCTGCGCCTGGTGCTGCGCACAACAGGCCTCGCCCGAATCGCGCTGGTTCAGACAGAAGAAAATGTGCCGTTCGTAATAGGACTTGTGCTCGACCATGCGGGAATTTTAGTCGGGCCGCGCAGGCGGCATCGCCAGCGAACGAACCCCCAGCCAGAGCGCGGCGAAGGGCCACAACCAGCCCAGCCACTGCGACAGACCGTGGAACCGGATGAAACGGCCCTGCTCCCAGACTTCGAGCGACTGCGCAAAATACGCGCTGGCGGGTGCCCGGTTGAGCAGGCTCAGCGATACCGCCAAGCTCAGCAGCAGGCCCACATGGCACCAGCGGGCTGGCACGCCCAGCAGACTCAGGCCCAGCAACAGCGCCAGCCCCATACCCAGACCGGCCTGGGGCGTCAACCACGACCACGCGTGCGTTGGACCATAAGTGAGCGCCGACGAAACCGCCACAGCAGCCAGGGCACAGCCGAACAGCATGACCAGGAACACCGCCCGCCTGCCCACCGACCGCAGGTCGGCGTAGCCCAGGCACAGCGGCGCCAGCAGGCACAAGGCGATGCAGAAGGCCTCGGTGAGCGGACTGAGCGGCAGAGCCGTGTCGATCCGCACGGGCATCCAGGCGAGAAACGGCGTGTCGGCCAGCAAACTCAGCAGCCCGTCCTCGACCCGCTCGGCCACCTGGCCCAGCCCGAACGGCACCGATGCCGGATACAGCAGCGCGGCCGGCCACAGCGCCAGCAGCACCAGGCTGCCGTGGGCTTGCGGGGTGAACCAGTCGGCACGGAACTGGCTCCAGCGCCTCAGGGCCCCCAGGTGCTGCAACACCCAGGCCATGGAGGCGCCCACCAGGCCGCCGGCCGCATTGAGCCCCAGATCCACATTCGACGGTATGCGCATCGGCAAGAAGTTCTGCACCGTCTCGACCGTCAGCGTCAGCAGCAGCGAACCGAGCACCGCCAGCAGCCAGGACCAGCCCCCCCACCCCGAGCGCATGAGGCCCAGCGCGAGCAGGAAACCCAGCGGGATGTACCCCACCAGGTTGGTCCAGAGGTCGAATGCGGTCCAGTACTGGGGCCAGGGTGCCCACAGGAAAGCCCAGGGCGATACGCCTTGCAGGCGCCAGCCTTCAAACGGGTACAGGCTGGCGTAAAGCACCAGCCCGGTAAAGACCCAGGCCAGTGTCCAGGCCGAAGATCGCACGTGCACGGGCTTGGGCCGTCCGTCAGAAGGGCTTGACCACCACCAGCGCCACCACGACCACCATCATGATCACGGGTGCTTCGTTGAACCAGCGGTACCAGACATGGTTGCGCCGGTTCTGCCCCAGGCGAAATTTGCGCAGCATCACCCAGCAAGCATGGTGGTAACCCAGCAGCAAGAGCACAACCAGCAGCTTGGCGTGCATCCAGCCATTGCCCGGTCCGAATCCGATCCCGTAATGCAGCCAGAGCCACAGGCCCAGCACCAGGGCTGGAACGGCCAGCAAGGTCATGAATCGGAAAAGCTTGCTCGCCATGAGGAGCAAGCGCTCACGTTCAGCCACGCTCTCGGGGGGCACCGTCGCCAGATTGACGAAGATGCGCGGCAAGTAGAACAGGCCGGCAAACCAGCTGGCGACAAAGACGATGTGGAAGGTTTTGACCCAGAGCATGGAAGCAGTGTAGTACCGGGGACCCGCAACGCATCGCTGCAAGAAAGCCTACGACCCATCCCGCGCAGGCGAAAAAAAACCCGGCCCACAGGGCCGGGTGGATAAGCCTTTTTGCTGTCACACACCAAGGCACCCGCTCAGGGAGGAAAAGCGGGGGACTCGCCTTTCGGTTCGTCCGGATGCAATGTTACAACAGTTTTCAGGCCCCATTCAACAAAAACCTGTCAAATCTGACAGGTGTCGAGCGGCCATTTTTCAAATCAGCCGCTAAAGAGTACCAAGGTCTTACATCATCTTGGCCAGTTCGAACATGACGGCGGTGCCCAGGGCCTCCCTGATGTTGCCGCGCCCCACTTTGGCCATGGAGAACTCGCCAAAACCGGACATGTCGAACGAACTGTCGTCCGGAGAAATTTCCACGAAAGGAAATTCAAACACTTCGCGCAGCAGATCACGCCGGAACGATTCGAAGGCATCGTCCTTGATTTCGGAGTCGACCACGATCAGGTTGGGCATGCGGCCCTTGATCGCCTCACGCGCCTGGTGGAAGTCGACCACGCTGTCGGAGAGGACGCCGATTTCACGCAAGGCGTCGCGCACGTCGGCGCGGATCTGCAAACTGGGCGAAATGGTCAGCACATAGGTGCCCGAGAGGGACTTGAACATGGAGGACTGTTCGTCCGAGAGATCCACCGCGGAAATGCCGTCCACCGCCTGCACCGTGCGGGTGAACAGGGCGGTGAATCCCACGCCTTCGTCGTTCATTTCCCGTTCGACTTCGATGCCACCGGCCGTCAGGGCAATCTGGCGGATCAGCATCCAGCTGACGTTGTCGGAACTGGCCGCACTCGAAGGGGGCACCCCGTCGTTGAACACGCGCACCTGCAGGCGCGCGTGCTGCGGCCAGGCGTTGAGATCCATGCGCACGTCCACCCGGTTGCCAAACGGCAGGCCCCAGTCCAGCACGGCGTTGACAAAGGTGTGGGCCACGGTGGGATCGATCAACACCTCCACCGGCTTGAGCTTGCGGCGCAGCGCAATGCCCAGAATGCCCAGTTCCTGCTTGCGCTCCTGCAGCACACCCTCGACCAGCACCGACATGTCCACCTTCTCGTGGGTCTGACGGATGCGGCCGCTGTAGAAACGGGTGACCTGCTGGGCGCTGACACCCGCCTGCTTGATGCGATCGGCCGGGATGCTCAAGGTGCGGTGCTCGGCCTTGCTGATGCGTCCGCGCGCCAGCAATTGGTCGATCTGGTGCTGCAGCGCACTGACGCCTTCGGTGATCTGGTCGGCCAGTCCGGCGATCAGCCCCGGCCAGTGCTCGTCCAGCGTCCACGCAGTGGTCTCGCTGCCCCCCCCCCGATCTGGAGGATCCCGACGGTCCAGCGCTGATTTTCTTGTTTTGCGACATGAGAGGTTTCTGTTGAGTTGGGCGGCAGCCTGGCGTGCACCTGCCCGTCCGAGGGCCGGCGATGTTTCGATGGCCTGCCCCAAACAGACCGCCAGGCTGCCGAAAGTGCGGCTGCCTGAAAATAGCACCGGCACGGTGTTTGCCGTTGATGCTATTTTCGTATGCACGTGGAGTTATACACACACTTACCCGCTTTTCAAACTGCAACGAATCGCCGCAGACCCAGACGCCGTGTCTTGACCGTGGCGCAATACGCACGTCTTGCCGGCCAGCTTTGCCACAATCGAGCCATGCACACGCCCGCCCCCTACCCCCTGTCCCGACCCCGCCGCCTGCGCCGCGACGCCTTCACACGCGACCTGGTGCGCGAGCACCGGCTCAGCCCGTCGGACTTCATCTACCCGGTGTTCGTGCTCGACGGCGTCGATCGGCGCGAGCCGGTCAAATCCATGCCGGGCGTGGAACGCCTGAGCCTGGACCTGCTGCTGCCCGTAGCCGAGGATTGCGTGAAGCTGGGCATTCCTTACATGGCGCTGTTCCCCGTGATCGACCAGTCGCTCAAGACGCCAGACGGCCAGGAAGCGATGAACCCCGACGGTCTGGTGCCGCGCGTGGTGCGAGCACTGAAGAAGGCATTTCCCGACCTGGGCGTGATGACCGACGTGGCGCTGGACCCCTACACCAGCCACGGCCAGGACGGCGTGCTGGACGAGCACAACTACATCCTCAACGACCCGACGGTGAAGATCCTGGTGCAGCAGGCGCTGACCCAGGCCGCAGCCGGCGTGGACATGGTCGCGCCCAGCGACATGATGGACGGGCGGATCGGAGCGATCCGCCAGGGCCTGGAAAGCGCCGGCCACGTGCACACGCGCATCATGGCCTACAGCGCCAAATACGCCAGCGCCTTCTATGGCCCCTTCCGCGATGCCGTGGGCTCGGCCGCCAACCTGGGCAAGGCCGACAAGAAGGTCTACCAGATGGACCCGGGCAACAGCGACGAGGCCCTGCGCGAGGTGGCGCTGGACATCGCCGAAGGCGCCGACATGGTGATGGTCAAGCCCGGCATGCCCTACCTGGACATCGTGCGCCGGGTGAAGGACGTCTTCGCCATGCCGACCTTTGCCTACCAGGTCAGCGGCGAATACGCGATGCTCAAGGCCGCCGCGCAGAACGGCTGGCTGGACCACGACGCTGTGATGATGGAGAGTCTGATGGCGTTCAAGCGCGCGGGCTGCGACGGCATACTGACCTACTTCGCGCGCGACGCCGCGCGCCTGCTGCGCGGCTGATCCCCGCCCGTCCGATGCGCGTCTTTCACATCCTGCCGGGTTCGGCGCTCGAGACCGACACGCTGCCGTCGCAGCTGCCGGCCGAGGGCTTTGTGTGGATCGCCTGCGGTCGGCGCGAGTTCGAACTCGAACAGACCCGCATTCAGACCACCATGCACCTGCTTCACGGCACGTCGCTGGTGGACCTGCACATCTCGGACCTGCTGAACAACCAGCTGCCCTCGCACTTCGACTACACCTCGCAGTACGACATCCTGGTGTTCCGGCGTCTGGCCGCAGGCCACAGCGAGACCGACCTGGCCCACCCCGGCCAGCCGCTGAGCCGGCCGGTGCGGCGCGGTGGGCCGCCGGTGCTGCGCCGCATCGACACCAGTCCGGTGGGGTTCGCGGTGTTCGACCGGGTGTTGCTGACGGTGCACCCGGCCGGTTGCACGGTGCTGGAGCACTACGCCGCGCGCTTGCTGGCGGCGGGCGCAAGCAGCGCGCGAGCGGCCGGCGTGAGCCTGCCGACCGGCCCGGCCGACCTGATGCTGCGCATCGTCAACCAGATGGTCGACGGCTACCTGGAGCTGCGCCGCGAACTCACGCGCCAGCTCGACCATTGGCAAACCGAACTGCTGCACCCGTCCACGCGCTTCAACAACTGGGGCTCGCTGCTGGACGCGCGCATTTCGCTGCACCAGCTCGACGAAATCTGCGAAGACCAGCGCGCGGCCATCCAGGACTGGATCGAGGCACTCGCCGGCTGGGAAGTGATCGAGGGCGCGAGCGAGCACTTCGGGGGGCACAAAGGGCTGGAGCTGCTCAAGGTGCGCAGCCGCGATGTGCTGGAACACATCGAACGCGTGATCCACCACGTGAGGCGCCTGGAACAGAACGCCGAAACCGCCGTGCAGATGCATTTTTCGGCCCAGAGCAACCGCACCAACGACACCATGCGCACGCTCACGGCGCTCACGGCCATCTTCCTGCCCCTGAACCTGATCGCGGGCATCTTCGGCATGAACTTCGAGTTCATTCCGCTGCTGCACCACAGCGCCGGCTTCTGGTGGGCGATGGGCAGCATGGCGTCCATCGCCGTGCTGCTGGGCGTGGTGTTCTGGCGCAAGCGCTACCTGGCCCGCAGCGGGCGCTGACCGTCAGACGAAAGGCGGCTGCACGTCTTCGCTGGCCAGTGCCCGCTGCACCGCCGGGCGCGCCAGCATGCGCTGCAGGTAAGGCCCGAGGTGCGGGAAGGTGCGGGCCTGCTGCTCGCTGAAGTTGCGCGTCCACCGGCACAGCGTGAACACGAATGGGTCCAGACCGCTGTAGGGTTCGCCCGTGAACCAGGGGCCGCCGTGGCGCGCCAGCTCGGCGTCCAGCAACCCCAGCAGCTCGATCACCCGGAACTGGGCCTGCCGCCGCACCTGTTCGGCGCCGGCCGCGTTGTCCAGTTCGACCCAGCGCCAGGGGTAGAAGTAGACGATCAGCGTGGCCTGCAGTGTGTTGGTCAGCCACATGAGCCACTTGTAGAAGTGGGCGCGGTCGTGCGTGCCCAGTGCGGGCACCAGGCCAGCACGGGCATGGGTGTCGCACAGGTGCAGACAGATGGCCGCTGTTTCGTACAGGACCAGATCGCCGTCCACCAGGACCGGCACCAGACCATTGGGGTTGAGGCGCAGGAAATCGGGCGATTTCTGCTCTTCGCGCATGCGGTCGACCAGCACCAGCTCGAAAGGCACGGCCAGCTCCTCCAGCAGGATGTGCGGCACCGTGCTGGCGGTGCTGGGATAGTGGTGCAGCTGGATCATCGGTTCGTGGCGCTCAGACCAAAGAGACGGGCGCCATTGTTCCACGCGATGCGCCGGGCCACGTCGGCCGGCAGTCCGCCCAGCCAGGTGCGGTAGCCTTGCATCAGCTCGTCGTAGTACAGCCAGCGCTGGTTGACCCAGGTGTCGGAGCCGATCAGGAAGCGGTCCGGGTGCTTGAGCAGCAGGGCGCGCCATTGCGGGCACAGCTGGCCACCCTCGCAGGTCAGACCCGGGCGGTACGACAGCTCGCCCATGAGCTGGGGGTAGCGGACCATCAGTTCGTCCACCCGCTCCACCGGCGTGCCGCCGATGCCGGTGTGCGCCCAGATCAAACGAAAGCCCCCATGCGTGCCTCCGCCTATGGCGTGGTCCCGCGGCTGCGCCGCTGCGCGGGTCGCTGTCCCCCGGGGGGGATGATCCGCCCTGGAACGGCCGGCGGCGGTGTGCGCCATCAGCAGATCGATGGCCGCGTCGTCCACGTGCGCGAGGATGGCCAGGCCTTTCTCTCCGGCCAGGGCCATGAGCTGGCGCGCCACCGGTCCGTTGGCGTTGGCGCTGTCATACAGGTGGAACTCGCCCAGACCCCGGTAAGGACCGCTGGGCGTACCGCGCGCGAGCTCGGCCAGCACCAGCTCGGCAATGCTGGGGTCGCGGAACCAGTTGCTGTAGTCCGCCCGGTCGCGGTAGAGGCGGATGAAAGGCACCACCGTGACGCCGGCCGCTTGGGTCTGGGCGCGGGCCTGGGCCAGCGCCCGGGTGCCGTCGTTGGGCCGCGAATTGGCCACGATGGCCCGAACGCCGTTGCGCTGCATGCGCGCCAGCACGTCCTCCAGCGGGTGCGGGCATGCCGGTTCCGGCACGGCGTGCACGCAGGCATCGTCGTTGTAGTGCAGGTGGGCGTCGAACAGCGGCCCGGCATAGGGCGTCTGAGCCTGCGCCAGCCCATGGCCCGCCACAACCAGCGCACACCCCGACAGCAGACGCTGCAGCAAGGGCACGGTGTCAGCTCAGGTGCTGCGCCAGGAAGGCCAGCGTGCGCGCTCGCGCGGTGCGGGCGGCCTCGGCGTTCCAGCTGCCGCGCTGGTCGCAGTTGAAGCCGTGGTGCGCGGCGTAGGTGTGCACCGTCACGTCCGGGTGGGCCTGGCGGAAGCTTGCCACGGTGTCCATGGGAATCCACTGGTCCTGCTCGGCGAAATGGGCCAGCACCGGCACCCGCGGCTGGCGCGCCACCTCGGCCGGCGTGGTCATGCCGCCGCCGTAGTAGGGCACGGCCGCCGACAGGCCGTTCAGCAGGCAGGCGCTGCGCCAGGTGAGCAGGCCACCCCAGCAGTAACCCACGATGCCCACCTTGCCACCCTGGGCGGCGTGGCGGATGGCGGCCTGTATGTCGGCCAGCACGCCCGGCTCCGGCAAGGCCTCCACGGCCGTCTTGAGTTCGAAGCCGGCGCCCATGTCGGCTTCGGTGTAGCCCAGTTCAACCCCGGCCTTGACACGGTGGAAGGTGGATGGCGCGACGACAAAATAGCCTTCGGCGGCGTAACCGTCGGCCACGGCCTGGATGTGGCTGTTGACCCCGAAAATCTCCTGCAGCACGACCAGCCCACCCTTGGACTGGACCGGGGGCTGCGCCACGTAGGCGGGGAACTGGAAGCCGTCATCGGCGGTGAGCTGGACAAAAGTACCCATGGTGTCTCCAAACGTTGCGGGGCATGCAGGTCCGGTGCGCGACGTTCGCAGCGTCCGAACCTGCGGTAAGTTCTGGCAAACGCGGTTGTAACCGCAAAACACGGTACTTGCAGGAGGCAATTTCATGAACAGGACCCCGGGCAGGGTGTTGCTGGTCACGGGCGGCAGCCGCGGCATCGGCGCGGCCACGGCCTTGCTGGCCGCGCAGCAAGGCTGGGCGGTGGCGGTGAACTGCGCCAGCCACTCACTGGCGGCCGACGAGGTGGTGCGCCGCATCCGCGCGGAGGGGGGCACGGCCATCACCGTGCAGGCCGACGTGGCCGACGAAGCGCAGGTGCTGCGCATGTTTCAGAAAGTGGACGCCAGGCTGGGCCGCCTCACCGGCCTGGTGAACAACGCGGGCGTGGTGGACGTGACGGCGCGGGTGGACGAAATGAGCGTGGCGCGCTTCAAGCGCATGTTCGACATCAACGTGATCGGCTCCATGCTCTGCGCGCGCGAGGCCGTGCGGCGCATGAGCACCCGCCACGGCGGCGAAGGCGGCGCCATCGTCAACGTGGGCAGTGCGGCATCGCGCCTGGGCTCGCCCGGGCAGTACGTGGACTACGCGGCCAGCAAGGGCGCCATCGACGCCTTCACCATCGGTCTGGCCCGGGAAGTGGCGGCCGAGGGCGTGCGCGTCAACGCGGTGCGGCCCGGCCTGATCGAGACCGAGATCCACGCTTCGGGCGGCATCCCCGACCGGGTGAACCAGCTCAAGCACCTGGTGCCCATGCAGCGCGGCGGCACGGCCGACGAGGTGGCGCAGGCCATCGTCTGGCTGCTGTCGGACGCTGCGAGCTACACCACCATGTCCTTGATCGACGTTTCAGGAGGCCGCTGAACATGACCGCGACAACACCCGAAAACAGCCCGCACATCAGGATCTGGTGGGAAGACCTGGCGATCGGCGAGGTGCGCGACCTGGGCACGATCTCGCCCACGCGCGAGGAGATCATCGCCTTCGCCAGCCAGTTCGACCCGCAGCCCTTTCACCTGAGCGACGAAGGCGGCCAGGCCTCGGTGTTCGGCGGCCTGAGCGCCAGCGGCTGGCACACCTGCGCCATGGCCATGCGGCTGATGGTGACGAACTTCCTGCACGAGACGTCCAGCCTCGGCTCTCCCGGGCTGGAAAGCCTGAAGTGGACCAAACCGGTCTACCCCGGTGACGTGCTGCGGCTGCAGCACACCATCACAGAGAAACGGCCGATGAACAAACGCCCCGACGTCGGCCTGGTGCGCACCGCCTGGGAAATGTTCAACCAGCACGGCGACAAGGTGCTGCACATGGAAGGATACGGCATGTTCAGAAGGCGCGACCCGGCACCCCCACGCTCCACCGCTGCGCGGGTCGCTGCCCCCCACGGGGGCTGATCCGGCTTGGGGCGGCCCGGCGCCGGATCGACCGCCCCGCCCCCACAATAGCGGCATGGATTTCAAGCCTCTCATCACCTTGCTGGCCATCGTCAACCCGCTGGCGATCGTTCCGTTCTTCATCCACTACACGCAAGGGTTCAGCTCGCCGCAGCGCAAGCGCACGATCCTGATCGCGTCGTTCAGTGCCTTTGCCGTCATCGCCACCTGCGCCATCGTCGGCCTGCAGATCCTGGAGTTCTTCGGCATCTCGCTGGCGAGCTTCCAGGTCGGCGGCGGCATGCTGCTGCTGACCTCGGCGCTGTCCATGCTGAATGCTCAGCCCGCCGAGGCCAAGGCTACCCAGGGCGAGGTGGACGACGCGGGCTCCAGGGCCTCCATCGCCGTGGTGCCGCTGACCATTCCACTGCTCACCGGCCCGGCCACCATGTCCACCGTGGTGATCTACGCCGACCAGGCCAAGACCTTCTTCCAGCACGCCGCCCTGGTGGGCTACGGCGTGATCATCGCGCTGGCCACGGCCGCCTGCTTCGCGATGGCCAAACCGATTGCGCGCTTCCTGGGCCAGACCGGCATCAACGTGATGACGCGGCTGATGGGCCTGATCCTGGCCGCGCTGGCTGTGGAGGTGATGGCCGCCGGGCTGGTGAAGCTGTTTCCGGCGCTGGGCGGCTGAGGGACAAACCCGGAATCGGGCTGTGCCGGGAGAACGCTCTGGACGCACGGCGGGCGTCCATCGACCGCCGCACCGCGGTCGCCGCCGTTGAGGACGCCTGCGCCGGTCTCGAAGCCGTGCACTCGATCCGGACCGGCCAGTGCTTCAAGCGCGAACAGAACAACGCCGACAATGCGTGAGCAGACAGGATCTTCATCGGGCCGCGCCTGCGGGTGGCGGGCACCGGAGCGGTGCGCCCACACGACGAACGCCACAACACGCCGGGGCAGGGCTTGGGCGCCGACGGCCTCCCGCTGGACGCGGTGGTGCGGCTGGCGCGGGGCCTGGCCGCTTTCGATCAGCGGCTGGAGCGGGGATGGCGTGACCGTCGGCGGGTCGGCCAAGGCGTGTGCGCTGTCCAATCGGGCTCTGCCGATGTCGGCGGAGCAAGAAGGCACCGAGCCGCATGGGCGAGGCGCCTGGGGCCAGCCGGGTCAGGGATTGCAGTGATCACAGTGTGCCGCATCGGCGAACCGGCGATCTGTCCGAGGCACCGTGACCTGGTGGCGGCAGCGCGGGCATGTCCAGACCTCGCTGAGGTAGCCAGCGGTCGGCAGGCCGCAGTCCTCGCAGGGAAGCCCCGGCACACGCTCGGTCACGCTCAAGCCTGGCGCCGCGCAAACTGGGCAACAGGTCTGCAAGCGCTGCACCAGATCGGCAGCGGCCTGGCCGATACGCTCCATGCGGGAGGGATTGGCGAAGGCGCGTAAGTCGGTTTCGGCAAACACCATTCCATTGGCCGCCATGTCGCGACAGGCCTCAAAGGTTCGGCGAAGCTGGACTGGGTCCGCCAGCCCTTTGTGCACACGGGGGTCGTCCTGGTGTTCGGGGCGCAGCACCAGGTGGTGCAGGGGAAAGCCTTCGCGGGCGGCAAAGGCCTCCAGAGCCGCCCAGTCACCCGTCAGCAAATGGCCGCTTCGGCCGGGACCCTGCGCCTTGCCCACCACCTCAATGCCCAACTCGTCATCGATCCACATCACCAGCTCGACGTTCCAGGGGAACAGGCCGGTGAATGGATCGGGACCGAAGCTGCCCTCGCTGGCCATGCCAAGCGGCAGTCCGCTGAGTTCCATGCCTTTGCGGGCCTTGCGCCGAAGGGCATCCATCTGCGTACCGGGGCGTGGCACTTCCCGGGTGAAGCTACCCAGAAGATCGGTGTCGTAGCGGTCGATGTGTTCGATCACACAGCCCAGTGCAGACTCCACAACCGGCTTCAGGACTCGCTCCTTGCCATGCTGGGTCAGCAGGGCAACCCTGCGCGCCATGTAGCGGGACGGCAGGCTCGTGGGTACGGAGATAGCGGAAAACATGTCGATGTGAAACCCTGCGACCCGATGGCATGGAGGCGACGCCGAACAAGTCCTTCGCGGCGCGCCCATCCCGCTGCGGGAGTTTGTGCTGCCTTGCAATGCCCCGACGGGCCGCCCGCCCCGCCTGCGTTTTGCGCCTTGCAGCCCATCCCGAGTGCGGGCGATCACATCCACGGGGACTGGTTCAGCGTCGCCTTGATTCAGAAAATTCCCTGACTCCTTGATTCTCGGCCACCAACCTCCAGTCCACCGCGACCGTGATCTGAGGACAGACATGCTGCCGTGGCAAAGTCACCAACGCCAGCGGCCTTCAGCGTCACTGTAACTTGACGCATCGCTCATGGACAGCGACTGAGAAGTCTCCAAGGGCGCTCACGTACCTGCTTGCGATCAACACCGACGGGACTGCAACGACCGCAAACCCCATTGTCACGATCTTCCCCCGGCCGAACCGTTCTTCATGAAATCGGCTTGTCGGGGCTTCTTCTTCAGCCATGGCGCCGCGTTGGCGTTCAATGCCCCTCCGACAACGCGGTTGCCCCTTTCGGGACGGCGCCACTGAACCGCTGCACCAATCCGCTCGCCGCCTTCACCAGCAGCGTCGTATCCACCCCCACCGCCACGAACAGCGCGCCGGCATCCAGGTACCGTTGCGCCAGCGCCGGGTCGGTGGCGAGGATGCCGGCGGCCTTGCCGGCGGCGCGCACGGTGGCGATGCCGTCCATGATGACTTTCTGCACCTCGGGGTGGCCGGGCTGGCCGCGGTGACCCATGCTGGCCGAGAGGTCGGCCGGGCCGAAGAACACGCCGTCCACGCCCTCGGTCTCGGCAATCGCCTGGAGGTTTTTCACTGCCGTCACGGTCTCGGCCTGCACCAGCAGGCACATCTGGCCGTTGGCCAGGTGCACGTAGTCGCCCACCTGGTTCCAGCGCGAGGCGCGCGCCAGCGCCGCGCCCATGCCGCGGATGCCTTCGGGCGGGTAGCGCATGGCCTGGACCATGAGCGCGGCCTGCTCGGCGGTGTCGATCATCGGGATCAGCAGGGTCTGCGCGCCGATGTCGAGGTATTGCTTGACGAGGGCGACGTCGGCCTCGACCGCGCGCACCACCGCGTGGGTCTTGCCGTCGGGCGCACCATAGGGGGCGATCGCGCGCAACTGGTCGAGCACGGTGCGCGGGTCGTTGGGCGCGTGTTCGCCGTCAATCAGCAGCCAGTCAAAGCCGCAGCCGGCCAGGGCCTCGGCCACGTCGGGCGAGGCGAAGCCGACCCAGCAGCCGATCTGGGCTTGGCCAGCCTGGAGGGCATCGCGGAAGGTGTTCTGGGGGATCTTCATGGTGTGTCGGGGTAGAGCTGTTTCATCTGGCCCATGAGGCGCGTGAGGCCCATGAGCGCATCCATGTTCGGCGTGGCCACGCCCAAATGCTGCCCGATTTCGCGCACCGCGCCGACCAGGGCGTCGAGCTCGATGGGGCGGCCGGCTTCCACGTCCTGCAGCATCGAGGTCTTGAACGAGCCGAGCTTGCGCGTGACGGCGTGGCGGTCTTCGGGCTGCTGATCGATGGGGATGCCGATGCGCGCGCCGATGGCCTGCGCCTCGCGCATGACGGCACTGCAGAAGCCGCGCACCAGCTCGTCGTCCAGGATGCGGTCGCAGGGCGCGCCGGTGATGGCCGAGACCGGGTTCATGGTCATGTTGCCCCAGAGCTTGAACCAGATGTCGCGCTGGATGCGTTCGGACACGGTGACGCCGAAGCCGGCCTGCGTGAGCAGTTCGCCCAGCGCCTGCAGCCGCGGCGAGACACCACCCGCAGGCTCGCCGATGATGAGCTGGTTGTTCCTGATGCGCTCGATGCGCGCGGGCTGCGGCGCGGAGGCGCTGGCGTGCACCACGCAGCCGACGACCTGCGCGGTGGGGATGTGCTGCGCCGTCAGGCCCAGCGGGTCCACCGCCTTGAGCTGCAGGCCAGCGGCCTCGCCCGGCAGGCCGTCGAAGAACCACCAGGGCACGCCGTTCATGGCGACCAGCACTGTCGTTTGCGGCCCCATGAGCGCGCGCACGGCGGGCGCGACCTGCGGCACGGCCGGGCCCTTGACCGAGACGATCACCAGGTCCTGCGCACCCAGGCTCGCCGCGTCGTCGCTGGCGTTGAGCGGCACGCTGTGTTCCGCACCGTCGGCATCGACCCACACCAGGCCGCGCTCGCGCAGCGCACGCAGGGTCTCGCCGCGCGCCACGGCCGAGAGCTGCACCTGCCCGGCCGGCAGGCGCGAACCGAGCCAACCAGCGAAAAGGCCGCCGATGGCGCCGACGCCGACGATGGCGACTTTCTTGAAAACGGGTGAATCACTCATGCGCGGTAGCCGGGGTCGATGCGGTCGATCAGTCGCTGCATGGCGGCGAACGAGTCTTCACCGGCGCCGAATTGGGGGTTGAAGTTGAGCGAATCGCGCACGCAGCCTTCGAGCACCGGCACGGGAATCGGGCGCAGTTTGCCCAACGCCTGCGACGCGACCTGCACCTCGCAGGCGCGCTGCACCAGCCACATGAGGTTGAAGGCCTGCGCCAGCGTGCGGCCGATGACGACGGGACCGTGGTTGCGCAGCAGCAGCACCGGCTTGACGTCATCGGACCCCCTGGGAGCAGCAAGCTGCTCCTCCCCCCCGAGGGGGGCGACGTCACTTGGGAGCGGCCCGGCGTGACGTCTCGCCGACGCGAGGATGCGCTGGCCTTCGTCGAGGTGCACGGTGATGCCTTCGAACTCGTGGTACGCCACCTGGCCGTAGAGCTGTGCGGCGTAGAAGTTGGTGTAGCTCAGGCCCTCTTCGGTGCAGCACACGGCCAGCGTGGGCGTGGTGTGCACGTGCATGACGCAGTGCGCGTCGGGCAGGGTCGCGTGGATGGCGCCGTGGAAGGTGAAGCCGGCCGGGTTGATGGGCCAGTCGCTGTGGCCGATGATGTTGCCCTGCACGTCCACCTTGACCAGGTTGGACGCGGTGACCTCGGTGTAGTGCAGGCCGAAGGGGTTGATGAGGAAGTGGTCGGGTTCGTCGCCGGGCCGCTCCCAAGACGAATCGTCCCCCTCAGGGGGAGAACGGTGCGAAGCACCGGGCAGGGGGGACTTTTTCTGGCCCGGCACGCGCAGCGAGATGTGGTTGTAGATGAGCTCGGCCCAGCCCAGGTGGGCAAAGATGCGGTAGCAGGCGGCGAGCTGCACGCGCGCCTGCCATTCGGCGTCGCTGAAGCGGGCGGGTCTGAGGAAGGCGTCGGCCATGTCCTGTCTCCTTCTATACATGTGTGTGGTCAGACGAAGCGGAACTTCAGGCAACCCAGCGGGCCGTAGTCGGCCTCGAACAGGTCGCCGGCTTTGGCCGCCACCGGCCGCGTGAAGCTGCCCGCGAGCACGATCTCGCCGGCCTGCAGCGTCTCGCCCCAGGGCGCAAGCTTGTTGGCCAGCCAGGCGATGCCAATCGCAGGGTCACCCTGCACGCCGGCGGCCAGGCCGGTCTCTTCGACCGCGCCGTTCTGCCGCAGGATGGCGCCGCACCAGGGGCGGTTGGTGCTGCGCGGGTCGGCCTTGAAAGCCGGGTCACCGGCGCCGATCACGATGCCGGCGTTGGCCGCGTTGTCGCTGATGGTGTCGCAGACCTTGCGCATCACCTGGGTGTGGCGGTCGAACTGCTCGATGCGCGCGTCGATGATCTCGATGGCGGGCGTGATGTGGTCGGTCGCGGCCAGCACGTCCTCCACCGTGACGTTCGGGCCGGCCAGCGGCGCCTTGAGCACGAAGGCCAGCTCCACCTCGACGCGCGGGGCGATGAAGTTCTGGGTCGGGATCTCCAGCACCTCGCCGGCCTTGGCCACGTAAAGCATGTCGTCCAGCAGGGTGCCGTAGTCGGGCTCGTCGATCTGGCTGCTGATCTGCATGGCGCGGCTGGTCAGGCCGATCTTGTGGCCGATGACCAGCTTGCCGCTGGCCTTCTCCAGATCCACCCAGGCGCGGCCGATGCGGTAGCCGTCTTCGACCGTCATACCGGGGTGGCGTTTGGAAAAGTGCTCGACCTGGGTGCGGGTCTGCTGGGACTGCTGCAGCTCGGCGGCGAGTTGCTGAACGAGGGCGTCGTCGAACATGGCTTCTTTATGTCCTGTTGAAAAGCGGGTGCAGGGAACTGTTCTTGGCGTCGAAGACTTCGATGCCTTCGTCCACCTGCACGGTGATGCCGATGGGGCGCCTGGCCAGCTGTTCGGCAAAGCGCTCCTTGACCACCGCGTTGAGCGCCTCGCCCACGCGCTGGTGCACCACGGCGCTGCGGCCCTTGGCCATGCGCAGGTTCATGTAGATGAAGGCGTAGTCACCGCCCAGGCCCGCGGCGATGCCGGCTGCGCCGCCGTCGGAGATGGCGCAGTGCGCCGCCGGGTAGGCCAGCACGCGCGTGCCGCCGGTGGGAAAGACCTGCTTATCCTGCTCGTCGCGCACGGCGAGCATGGCGTCGGCCAGCGCGCGGCACAGACCGCTCATGTCGACACCGCCCTGCGCAGCGGGCTTGTCGAGGTTGGGGGTGTAGAGGATGACGAGGTGGGGCATGGTTGCCTCCGGTTTCAGAGCCGCGTGGCGATGGTGGAGAAGCCGTCGGCGCGCGAGGCCACGGGCTGCGGGATGGCCGCGCCGCTGACCGACAGCACCGGGAACAGCGCGTTGATCTGGCCGGTGCCGCTGGCGCCGAAGTACGGCGTGATGACCTCGGCTTTTCCGGTGTATTCGCTCCAGCCCAGCACGCCCATCATCATGGCGGTGTCGTGCATGAAGCCTTCGCCGTGGCCCTTGGCGGCGTACTCGGGCAGCATCTCGCAGAAGTCCTTCCACGCGCCCGCTTTCCACATGCGTACGACCTCGTTGTCCAGGTGCTGCAGGAAAGGGCTCCAGACCTTGAACGCATATTCGGGCGCCAGACCGTTCTGCGCGAAGCGGTGGCTGAGCGAGCCGCTGGCGAGGAAGGCGACGGTACCGTCGTAGTGGTCTTCGACGGCCTTGCGCATGGCCCAGCCCAGGCGTGCGCTGTCGTTGAGGTAGTGCGAGGTGCACAGCGCCGAGACCGAGATGGCCTTGAAGTGCTGGTCTTCGTTCATGTAGCGCATGGGCACGAGGGTGCCGTATTCGGGCTGCAGCGTGGTGGCGTGGTGGGCCAGGGTTTCGACGCCGTGTTCGTTGGCGACCTTGGCGAGCAGTTGGCCGAGTGCGGGGTTGCCGGGAATGGCGTAGCCCATGTTGCTGATGAAGTGGGGCAGTTCGTTGCTGGTGTAGGTTCCTTCCCAGTGCCCGGCGCAGTTGAGGTGGTAGCTGGCGTTGACGAGCCAGTGGGTGTCGAAGACGACGATGGTGTCGACCCCCAGTTCCTTGCAGCGGCGCGCGATTTCCTTGTGGCCGTCGATGGCGTCCTGGCGGGAGCCTTTTCGGGGTCCGTCAAGCTCGCTGAGGACCATCGAGGGGACGTGGGTGATCTTGCCGACCAGTGCTACTTTGCCCATTTGGCTTGTCTCCGGTTTTGTGCGTTGTCTTGGCTGACGTGTGTGGTGGAAGGCGGCGACGCGGGCCCGCCTCCGCGAATGTCCCCCGGTCTTTGCTGCGCAAAGACCTCCTCCTTTATTTCGCTGCGGCAGGCCCGCATCACCACCTTCTCTCGCTGCGCATCGGCTCTCCCCCATGGCACACCAACCGGCATCGCCAGATCGGGTGGGTGGGGGTGCCCAGCGCAGCGAAATAAAGGAGGAGGCACGGGCGCAGCCCGGGCCGGGGGACATTCGCGGAGCTGGGTACCCCGCACGCACGATCCCGCCCTGGTCTGTGAGCGAAACAAAGAAGCGCAACTCAAACACCCCAATGAGGAATGTGATGCGACCCCATG
>CAYRWN010000055.1:0-21849 GCA_964428045.1 uncultured Hydrogenophaga sp.
CGAGGTCAGCCGCACCGCCAGCCAGGCGAGCGCCATCGCCGGCGCCAGGCGTGCGCTGGCCCGCGCCGGCCACCAGCCCCCGGCCACGGCGGCCACCGCGCCCAGCGCACCGTAGAGCCCGGCGGCCCAGGGGCTCCAGTGCAGCGTGGGCGCGGCCCCGGCGAAGTAGCCCCCGCCCAGGTCGCCCCCCAGCACGCGCAGCGCCAGCGCGGCCAGGCCGGTGCCCAGGGCCACACCCAGCACGCTGCCCAGCACCCCCAGCAGCGCCGACTCGGCCAGCACCAGGCGCAGGCGCTCGCGCGCCGACAGGCCCAGCACCCCCAGCAGCGCGAACGGCTGCTGGCGCCGCGCCACCGACAGCGATAGCACCGAGAACACCAGGAAACCCCCGGTGAACAGGGCCACCAGCGCCAGCACCGTGAGGTTGACCCGGTAGGCGCGCGAGAGCAGGCTGGCGCGTTCGCCGGTCTGTTCGGGGCGCTGCGCCAGCACGCTGGCCGGCAGCGCCAGGTCCTGCAAGAGCTGGTCGGCCTGGGTACCGGGCGCCAGCCGCAGGTCGATGCGGCTGAGCGCGCCGGGCCGCTGCAGCAGGGCCTGTGCCGCGGCCACGTCCATCACCAGCAGGGGCGCGCCGGGCGCATGCACGGTGCCGGCCACGCGCACCGGGTGCCAACGCAGCCCGCTTTGCAGTTGCAGCTGGGCCGCAGCGCCCAGGGCCGAGCGCGCCGCGGGATTGAGAAAAACCGCGTCGGGCGCGAACAGGTCCAGCCGGTCGGCGCCCTCGGCCAGCCGGGGCAGCAGGGCCGGCGACACGCTGGCCACCGCCAGGGCGTCGACCCCCAGCAGGCGCACGGTCACGCGCTGGCCCTGGGTGTCCTGTGCGCTGGTGGACGACTCCAGCACCGGGCTGGCGAGTGCCACGCCCGGGTGGGCCGCCACGCGCTCGTGCAGGGCGTCGTCCAGGGGGCCCTGCCGGGCGCGCAGGCTCAGGTCGGGCTGGCCGTTCACGGTGCTGACCGCGTTGGCGAATTCGGCCAGGGCCGACGCGTTGATCAGGTGCACCGCCAGCGCCAGCGCGACGCCCAGCATGACCGCGACCACCGCGGCGGCGCTGCGCCAGGGGTGGTGGCGCAGTTCCTGCCAGGAAAAGGTGGTGAGCAGCGCATGCATGCCTCACAGCTTATCGTTCGCGGGCACCTCGTGCTGGACGACACCGGTGGTCCCTGGCGGAGCCCTTGGCTGCGGGCCGCTTCGGCTGTGGTCCAATACCGGGTTTTCAACCCACCCTCAGACACAGACCGCCATGGGCAACAAACTCGTCACCGAAGCCGACCGCCGCGCCACCCCCCGTCCCACCGCCGCCAACGGTGTCGTTCTGCCCACGCCCGGTCGTGGCCAGCGCGTGAGCCTGGAGCGCGGTGTCGCCACCCGCACCAAGAAGAACCCCGGCAAGCGCTCCAAGAAAGGCGGCTGATCGCCCGCCGGGCATGGCCCGGTGCGATGCGCTCTTCCACAACAAGAAAAGGCCCCTTTCGGGGCCTTTTCGTTGGCCGTCTTCCACCCGTTCAGTCGTTGGATGCCGACGGAGCCGAAAGCAGATAAATGCCGGGCTGGGTGATCGGCAGGCGGAAGGTCCACAGGGTTTCGTCGTCCGTGACGGCGGGTGTGAAACAGGTGACGCTGCTCCCCACATGGCAGATCCGGACCGAACCCGTATCGGCCAGTCCCGACTTGCTCATGCGAAACACCGCCGTGGCGTGGGTGCTGGCGAAGTTGTGGGTGAACTCGAATCCGTTGACCGCGCTGGCGGGCAGCTGGTCGAGCGGAATCTGGGGCAGCGTGCCGCTGGACCAGACCACCTGCACGTTCGAACTCTCCTCCATCACGCGGGTGACGCCGGCCACGCAGCCCACCGAACCGGGGGCCAGCAGGCTGCTCATTTCCACGCCCATCCGGTTGGGCGTCTCCTGCTGGCTGAAGCCCGGATTGAGCGTCGCCCGCATGTCGTACATGGGCACCGTCATCTGGATGGTGAGACCCGCGTAGGAATAGCCCGGGGGTGAGGTCAGCAGGGTCACACGGGCTTCGTAGCCGTTGATCTCGGCCGGTTGATTGGCCAGGAGGTTGAACAGTTCGGGCCCGGGTCTGGGCACGCCGGTGACGTCGCAGACCGGCATGGCGGCGGGCGTGGCCAATGGAGGGGGCGAGGGGGCTTCTTCGCCGCCGCCACCACCACAAGCCGTCAGCAGCGTCAGTGTCAGCGATCCGAGGGCCAGGGACAGGCGGGAACCAAAGGGACGGTGGTGCATGGCGCTTTCCTCTTTCTCTTTTCTTCTGCAAACGGTTGTCTTGCTGGACCTGCCCGTCTGAAAGGGCGTACCTTCTTTTCGATCCTTCTCGCCGTTTCTTGAGCGGCTTTTGCGCACATTTCTCAGCCGTTTCAAGGGCTAATACGGCTGGCCTACAATCACGTTGTCCACCGGGGGTGCGCTGAGGTCCAAAGGGTCACAGCGCTGAGAAATACCCCTCTCACCTGATCTGGGTTGTGCCAGCGTAGGGAGCGTGTTGAACCGGCCCGCCGTTCGTGCAAGGCCGTCTTTCCCGTCGCTGCCGAACTGGTTTTGTCGATACGAAAGGCGGTTTCACATGCAGCGTCGGTTTCTGTTGCCCGTTCTCCTGTCCCTCGCGGGCGCATCGCTGGCGCCCCTCGCGCTGGCCAATGCGCCCGTGCCCTTGCGCGTCCTCACCCACAGTTCGTTCGACCTGCCCAAGGAGCAGCTGGCGCAGTTCGAGAAAGAGGCCGGCGTGAAGCTGCAGATCGTCAAGGGCGGCGATGCGGGCGAGATGACCAACAAGCTCATCCTGACCAAGGCCCGGCCCATCGCCGATGTGGTCTATGGCATCGACAACACCCTGCTGCCGCGCGCCCTGGCCGCCGGCGTCATCGAGCCCTACACCGGTCCGGCCGCGCAGCGTCCGTCGGCCGCCCCGATGGAGGGTGGTGTGGTGCCGGTGGACTACGGCTTCGTCACGCTCAACATCGACAAGGCCTGGTTCGCCAAGAGCGGGCTGGCCCTGCCCACCCGCCTGGACGACCTGACCCAGCCTGCGTACGCCAAGCTGCTGGTGGTGCAGAACCCGGCCACTTCCAGCCCCGGCATGGCCTTTCTGCTGGCCACCATCGGCGGTCTGGGCGAAGAGAAGGCCTTTGCCTGGTGGAAGGCCATGCGCGCCAACGGCGTGAAAGTGGCCAAGGGCTGGACCGAGGCCTACTACACCGAGTTCACGCGCAACGGGGGCACCCGCCCCATCGTGGTCAGCTACGCCACCAGCCCGGCGGCCGAGGTGTTCTACAGCAAGGAGAAGATCACCGAGTCCCCCACCGCCAACCTCCTGCTCCCGGGGGGCGTCTTCCGCCAGGTGGAGGGTGTGGCCCTGGTCAAGGGCGGTAGCCCCGCCGCGCGCGAAGCCGCGGGCCGGTTCATCGAGTTCATGCGCTCGCCCGCGGTCCAGCAGTCGCTGCAGACCACCATGTGGATGTACCCGGCCGAAGCAGGTGCCACCCATGTGGAGGTGATGCAGCGCCATGCGGCCGTTCCGGCGGCCCACGACAGCCCGCCCGCTGCGGAAGCCGCGGCCAAGTCCCGGGCCTGGGTGCAGCGCTGGACCCGGACCGTATTGAAATGACCCGCCTGCGCCGCTTCGCGGCTTCCCCCCGGGGAGACCGCGTCAGCGGCGCGGCGCAGCCGGTTGTGCGGCGTGTGCTGGCGAAGGCACTTCCGGCGCTGCCTCTGCTGTTCCTGGCGGTGGTGCTGGTGGCGCCGGTGTTGCGCCTGCTGGCCGAGGGGCTGGCTCCGGGCGCGGACGCAGAACCGCTGCGCTGGCTCGAGGTCTGGCAGGACGAGCATCTGCGCGGGCGCGTGCTGTGGTCCCTGGCGCAGGCGGCCATCACCTGCGCCCTGGCCTTGCTGCTGGGTCTGCCCATCGCCTGGGTGCTGGCGCGGCTGGACTTCCCCGGCCGCACGCTGGCCCTGCGCCTGCTGATGCTGCCTTTTGTCGTGCCCACGCTGGTGGCCGCGCTGGGTGTGCTGGCACTCTGGGGACCGCGCGGCCTGCTGGGGGCGCCGCTGGCCGCGGCGGGTGTGGAACTGACCGACACCCCCTGGCTGCTGCTCTACGGCAACCTGTTCTTCAACCTCTGCGTGGTGGTGCGTGCCGGGGTCGATGCGCTGGAGCAGGTGAGCGCGCCGCGCGTGGCTGCCGCCCGCACGCTGGGCGCCACGCCCTGGCGTGCGTTCTGGCGGGTGGAATGGCCGGCCATCGCGCCCTGGCTGGCCTCGGCCCTGTGTCTGGTTTTTCTGTACTGCTTTGCGGGCTTCGGCCTGGCGCTGGTGCTCGGCGGACAGCGTTACGCCACGGCCGAGGTGGAGATCTACACCCTGGTCGCGCACGAACTGGAGCTGGGCCGCGCCAGCGTGCTGGCGGTGTGGATGCTGGCGCTGACCGGCGCCGTGGCCCTGGGCTATGCCGCCATCGAACGCCGGCTGGCTGCGCCCGGGCGGGTGGTGCCGGTGCTGCGCCAGCGGCCGCAAGGCCTGGGGCCATGGCTGGCGGTGGGGGGTGCCCTGGCCCTGCTGGCCGTGGTCTGCGCCGCGCCGCTGCTGGCCATCGTGTGGCAGGCCGGCCGCGCGTTGCTGGCGGGGCAGGGTGCGGCGGTGCTGGCCGAGACCGACACACTCGCCGCGCTGTGGAACACGCTGCGCTTTTCCGCCGTCGCCCTGGTCTGTGCCACCGTGCTGGGCCTGCTGCACGCGCTGGGCGTGAGGACCCTGGACGCCGCCGCCCAGGCGCGCCACGCGGGTCCGGCACCCGGTGCGCTGGCGCTGGTCTGGCGGGCTGCGGCCTTTCTGCCTTTTGTGGTGTCCTCGGTCACGGTGGCCTTTGGCCTGCTGCTGCTCTACCCCGAGGCCAGCGCCAGTCTCGTGCTGCTGATCGCGGCCTACGTGCTGCTGGCTTACCCCTTTGTGGCCAAGTCGCTGGCGGCGGCGCTCGATGGCCTGCCCGCCAGCCTGGCCCAGGCGGCGGCCACCCTGGGTGCCCGTCCGGGGCGTGTGTTCTGGCGCGTCACGCTGCCCCTGGTGGCACCGGCCCTGCGCCGCGGCATGGCCTTCGCCGCCGCCACCGCACTGGGCGAGTTTGCCGTCAGCCTGTTTCTGGCGCGGCCCGAATGGACGACGCTCTCCACGCTGATCTACCAGCACCTGGGACGCCCCGGGCAGGCCCACCTCGACGCCGCGTTCGTGCTGGCCGGCCTGCTCATGCTGCTGGCGCTGGGCGCGTTCGCCCTCATCGAAGGCCGCCACCGCGAGAATGCCCCCCATGCTTGAATTGCGCGACATCGCCAAACAATGGGACCACCGGCCGCTGCTGGCCGGCGTGAGCCTGCGCGTGGACGCGGGTGAAACCGTGGCCCTGCTCGGCGCTTCCGGCAGCGGAAAAAGCACCCTGCTCAAGATCATCGCCGGCCTGGAGGCGCCCGAGCGCGGCAGCGTGTGGTTCGATGGCCAGGACATCACCCGGGTGCCGCCCGAGCAGCGGCGCTTTGCCCTCATGTTTCAGGACTTCGCGCTGTTCCCGCACCTGAACGTGCAGGACAACGTGGCCTTCGGTCTGGTCGAGCAGGGCGTGCGCAAGGCCGACGCGCGCGAGCAGGCGCGCGGCCTGCTGACCCGCTTCGGACTGGCGGGTCACGCCACGGCCCGGGTGTGGACGCTGTCGGGCGGCGAACAGCAGCGGGTGGCGCTGGCACGCGCCCTCATCACCCGGCCCCGGGCCCTGCTGCTGGACGAACCTTTCAGTGCACTCGACGCCGACCTGCGCGACCAGCTGCGCACCGAGTTCCGCGAGCGCATCATCGAAGCCGGCATGACCGCCATCCTGGTGACCCACGACGAGCAGGAAGCCCGCGCCATGGCCCAGCACGCCTGGGCCCTGCAGGGCGGGCAGTTGCACTTACGCTGGTAGGCCTGCCAGTTGCGCTGGCGGGCCGCACGGCCCGGTGGGCGAGAATGCCGGCATGGACGCCTACATCCTCATCGGCAACGCCAACACCCGCAAGACCTCGGTCACGCGCAGCCTCACGGGCTGCTTCAACCGCAGCGTGCGCGACATCCAGCTGCAGTCGGGCAAACCGGTGCGCTTCTACGCCCGCGTCGGCGCGCTGCAGAACACCTGCACCACGCTGGACGAATTCGTGCAGGAAGTGAACCGTTCGCGCTGCGACGCGGTCGTTTTCAGCCTGCTGCCCAATGCTGTGCAGACCGACCTGATGGACTACCCCGACGCGCAGACCTACGTGGCCGGCCTGCGCGAGCGCGGCTGGCGCATCAAAGGCGTGGCCGTGCTCGGGCAGGACGGTGGCGGCGTGCGCGCGCCCAACCTGCGCCAGTACGTGCAGGCACCCTCCGCGCCGGTCAACCTCACGGCGCGCGACGTGCGGGCGCAGTTCGGCTGGCTGTGATGCGGACGCGCTGTCGGCCGCAGCGGCACAATGCACGGGCACCCGCCGGACGGTGCGTTTTCACTTGAACGGGAGCACACACATGGGCTGGTTTTCCAAGAGCACCGACGGCTTCTTCCTCAGCACCACCACGCCGCCGGACATTCCGCGCAGCCAGTACCTGGGCGTGGTCAACGGCGAAGCCGTCATCGGCGCCAACATCTTCCGCGACCTGTTCGCCTCGGTCCGCGACGTGGTCGGTGGCCGCGCGGGGGGCTATGAGCGTTCGCTTTCGGGCGCACGCGACGCGGCCATCGAAGGCCTGATCGAAGCCGCGAAGGAGATGGGCGCCAACGGCGTGATCGGCATCGACTTCGACTACGAAGTGCTGGGCGAGACCAACGGCATGATGATGGTCGCGGTCAGCGGGACGGCGGTGAAGCTGGGGTGATCACGGCCTCCACCGGGGCCTGGGGCGGCCCCTCGGTGCGCAGCGCCCGCAGCACCTTCTGCCCCCCGCGTCCCGTTGCTTCCTGCCGCAGGCGTTGCTGTTCGATGCGGATGGCAGCTCGGCTTCTTTCGCCCAAGGCACCGTCGATGTCGCCGATGTCGTGGCCGCGCAGCACCAGCAGGCCCTGCAGTTCGCGGCGTTCGGCGCGTGAGAGGCCCGGATCGTCGGTGGGCCAGGGGGTGGCGAAGGGGGCGCCACCGCGCAGGCGGTCGGCCAGGTGGGCGATGGCCAGGCCGTAGCTTTCGGCCGCGTTGTAGCTGAAGAGCGCGTCGAAGTTGCGCAGCACCAGAAAGGCCGGGCCTTGCGGGCCGGCGGGCAGCATCAGGCCGGCGTTGCCCAGGTCGCGGGGCAGCGGGGTACCGTCCACTTGAACCACACCGCGTGCGATCCAGTCGCTCATGGGGCGTTTGCTGCGGCGGCCTTCGCCCGAGGCGTTGAAGCCCGTGGGCAGCCGGACTTCCAACCCCCAGGGCTGCCCGGTTTGCCAGCCGGCCTTGGCCAGAAAGTTCGCGGTGGAGGCCAGGGCATCGGCGGTGTTGTCGATCAGGTCGCGTTTGCCGTCACCGTCGCCGTCCACCGCCAGGCGTTCGAAGGTGCTGGGCATGAACTGGGTGTGGCCGAAGGCGCCGGCCCAGCTGCCCACCAGCCTTTCGGGCGCGATGTCGCCCGACTGCAGGATGCGCAGCGTGGCGTAGAACTCGCCACGGAAGAAGGCCTGGCGCCGGCCGAAACACGACAGGGTGCCCAGCGCCTGCACCAGCGGGTATTTGCCGAAATTCTGGCCGTAGTTGCTTTCCACACCCCAGACCGCCACCACGGTGGCCGGGTCCACGCCGTGGCGCTGGGCCACGCGGGCCAGCGTGTCGGCGTGCTGCGCCAGCTGCGCCCGGCCTTCATTCACGCGTTGCTGGTCCACCAGCGCGGCCAGGTAGTCCCAGATCGGCAGCTTGAACTCGGGCTGGAAGTTCAGTTTCTCGATCACGCTCAGGTCGGGCTGCAAGTCCTGGGTGAAACGGGTGTAGGTCGCGTCCTGCACGCGCGCGGCGCGCGCCGGCGCACGCAACTCTTCCATGCAGCGGGTGAATTCGGGGTTGGTGGTCTGCGCAAAAGCCGAGGGCGCGAGTACGGCGGCAGCGAGGAGCAAGGCGTGTTTCATCGAAGGCATACCCACAAGCGTAACGCCTCCGGCACACGTGCCCCGGTCAAGTGGTCCCGTGGAACGGGCTTGGCCCGGTCACAGGTGCCGTCCTCCCCGCGCAGCAGGGGGGAAGACGCCTCAGCGGCGCAGGGGGGAATTCTTCACACAGCCCAGGTCGAACCGTGTTCCGGAACCATGGCGCGCCAGCGCAGCTCGGTTTCGATGCGGTGACGCAGCGCGTCGGAAGCTCCCATCTCACCGTGGGTCACGAACACGCGGTGCGGTGGACGCGGCAAGGCGCGCAGCCAGTCCATGAGCTGGCTGGCGTCGGCGTGCGCCGAGGCCGACTGCAGCTGCACCACTTCGGCGCGCACCGGCGCGTCCTGCCCGTGGATGCGGATGCTCTTGTTGCCCTTGGCCAGCGAATCGCCCCGCGTGCCGGGGGCCTGGTAACCCGTCAGCACCACCATGTTGCGGTGATGCCCCAGGTACTGCGCCAGGTGGTGCAGCACCCGCCCGCCGGTGGCCATGCCGGCGGCGGCCAGTACGATCTTGGGGCCGTGCTGGGCAGCGATGGCCTTGGACTCGTCGGCGCTGCGCGTCATCTTGGCCACGTGCTCCATGTCGCGGCACTGTGCGGCGTTGAGCCGGTGTTCGCCCAGATGGTTGTCGTACAGGCCGGTGGTGTGGATGGCCATGGGGCTGTCCAGGTACACCGGCAGGCTGTGCGGCAGCACACCGTTGGCCTTGAGCAGCACGATGGCGTGCAGGATCTCCTGCGCGCGACCCACGGCAAACACCGGCATCACGGCCGTGCCACCGCGCGCGGCCACGCGCTGCAGGGCCGGTCCCAGTTCGGCCAGCGTGTCCTCGTCGGGGTGTTCGCGGTCGCCGTAGGTGGACTCGATCACCACCGCGTCGGCCGCGGGCGGCTGGTCGGGCGGCAGCATCAGCATGTCGTCGGGGCGGCCCAGGTCGCCCGAGAACAGGATGCGTCTGCCGCCCACCTCCAGCAGCAGGCTGGCCGCACCCAGGATGTGACCGGCGCTGGAAAAACGCGCGGTCCAGCCGTGCAGCGGTTCGAACGCCTGTCCCATGGGCACGGTGCGCAGCAGCTTGAGGCAGTCCAGCGCATCTCCCTCGGTGTAGAGCGGCAGGGCCGGCGCGTGCTTGGAAAAGCCCTTGCGGTTGGCAAAGGCCGCGTCCTCTTCCTGGATGTGTCCGCTGTCGGGCAGCAGGATCTTGACCAGGTCGCGCGTGGCCGGCGTGCACCAGACCTTGCCCTCAAACCCCTCTTTGGCCAACAGCGGCAGGTAGCCACTGTGGTCCAGGTGGGCGTGCGTGAGCAGCACGGCACCGATGTGGTTGGGCAGCACCGGCAGCGGGTCGCGGTTGCGCAGGCGCAGCTGCTTGTAGCCCTGGAACAGGCCGCAGTCCACCAGCAGGCTCTGGCCGTTGAACTCGACGAGGACCTTGGACCCGGTGACGGTGCCTGCGGCACCCAGGAAGCGGAGGTGGACGTTCATGGCGTCATGGTACGCCCAGCGCGTCACCGGGTTTTGACGCAGCGCAGGAATCAGGGTCAGCGCACCGCTTCGGTCGGCCGTTCGGGGACCCGGTCAGACCTCAGAAACCGACCGCCTGGCCGTCGCGCCGCGGGTCGCTGGCGGCCACGTAGCCTTCCGATCCCGGGTCGCCCAGGCGCCAGATGAACTGGCCGGCGCCGAAGTCCTGGTAGGGGTCGTCGATGCTGCGCGTCTGGTGGCCCAGGTCCTGCAGACCCTGCACCGTGGCCCGATCCATGGCCGATTCCACGTTGATGTGCAGCCCCGAGTCGAAGCGCCAGCGCGGCGCGTCGCACGCGGCCTGCAGGCCCTGGCCGTGGTCCAGCAGGCGCACCAGGGTCTGCATGTGGCCCTGCGGCTGCATGTTGGCGCCCATCACGCCGTAGCTCATCACCGGCTGGCCGTCTTTCGTGAGGAAGGCCGGGATGATGGTGTGGAAGGGACGCTTGCCCGGCGCCACCAGGTTGGCGGTGTTGCGGTCCGGGCCGGTGCCCAGGTTGAAGCCGTGGCCCCGGTTCTGCAGGCTGATGCCGAACGTTGGTTCCACCGCGCCCGAGCCGAAGCCCATGTAGTTGCTCTGGATGAAGCTGACCATCATCCCGCGCTCGTCCGCCGCCGTCAGGTACACCGTGCCGCCCTTGGCCGGGTTGCCGGCACCGAAGTCCTGCGCGCGGTGCATGTCGATCAGCGCGGCGCGGTGCTTGAGGTAGGCCGGGTCCAGCATCTGCGCGGGGCTCAGGTCCATCGCGCGCGGCTCGGCCACGTAGCGGTAGACGTCGGCGAAGGCCAGCTTCATCGCCTCGATCTGCAGGTGCTGCGCGGCCACGCTGTCCACCTCCAGAGCCGCCACGTCGAAGTTCGAGAGGATGCCCAGCGCGATCAGCGCCGCGATGCCCTGACCATTGGGTGGAATCTCGTGCAGCGTGTAGCCCCGGTATTCCTGGCCGATGGGCGTCACCCACTCGGGCCGGTAGGCGGCGAGGTCGGCCTCGGTCAGCGCGCCGCCGTGCTGGGCGGCAAAGCGTGCCAGCGCCTGCGCGATGGGGCCGCGGTAGAAGGCCTCGCCTTTGCTTTCGGCGATCGCGCGCAGGCCCCGGGCGGCAGCCGGAAAACGGAACAGCTCGCCCAGCTGCGGCACACGGCCCCAGGGCAAGAAGGCATCGGCAAAGCCCGGCTGGCCTTGCAGCTCGGGCGTGGCGGCGGCCCACTTCTGCTGCACCACCACCGGCACCGCATAGCCGCGCTCGGCCAGCTCGATGGCGGGTTGCATCAGGTCGGCAAAGGGCAGCTGGCCAAAGCGCTCGCTCAGCGCCACCCAGCCGGCCACCGCGCCTGGCACCGTCACCGCATCGATGCCGCGCTTGGGCGGCGTGAGCGCCTCGGCGCCGTATTTGCCGTGAAAGTAGCCGGGCGTCCAGGCATGGGGCGCGGGGCCGCTGGCATTGAGCCCGTGCAGCTGCTGGCCGTCCCAGAGGATGCAGAACGCGTCCGAGCCCAGGCCGTTGCTCACCGGCTCGGTGATGGTCAGCGCCGCTGCCGCGGCAATGACCGCATCCACCGCGTTGCCGCCCTGCAGCAGCATGCGCAGGCCGGCCTGCGCCGCCAGCGGGTGCGAGGTGCTGACCACGTTGCGCGCGAACAGCGGCAGGCGGGTGCTGGGGTAGTGGGTGGGGCTGGTGAACAAGGACATGACCAAGGCTCCGGCAAACAGAGCGGCCATTGTGCCGCCGGGGCTTGCCCCGGCGTGTCGCGTGGACTCAGAGGCCGAGAGGGAATGGGGCGTGGCCGAAAGGGCGCCCCAAAGCGCCGCCGGCAAGGCGCAAAGCACAGCCGTAGCGCGGGCTACGGCGCGCATTGGCAACGCCGCAGGCGGTGTTTTGGGGCGTCCAGGCGGGCATGACCGATTGCCTCTCAGCCTCAGCCCGGGTGGAAGGGCCAGAACAGCGGAATCAGCAGGCTCGACGTCGCCCAGGTGAGCAGGTTCATGGGCACGCCCAGGCGCGCAAAGTCGCTGAAGCGGTAGTTGCCCGCGCTGTAGACCAGGGTGTTGGTCTGGTAGCCAATGGGCGTGGCAAAGCTGAAGCTGGCGGCAAACATCACGCCCACCACAAAGGGGCGCGGGTCCACACCCAGGGCCACCGCCACGCCGATCACCACCGGCGTGAACAGCACCGCCACCGCGTTGTTGCTGATGAACTCGGTGGCCACCGACGTGGCCAGGATCACCAGCGACAGCACCACCCAGGGCGACAGGCCGCCGCCCCAGTGCACCAGCGACTGCGCCGCCATGGCCGACAGGCCCGACTCGCGCATCGCCACGCTGATGGCCAGCATGCCGTAGATCAGCATCAGGATCGGCCACTCGATGGACTTGTACGCCTCGTCGGGCTTGAGGCAGCCCGTCAGCACCACCAGCACCGCGCCGATCAGCGCCAGCCCCTCGATGGGCATCACGTCCAGCGCGGCCAGCGCCATCACGCCCACCATGGTGCCCAGGGCCACGGGGGCTTTCTCGCGCTGCTGCGCGCTGGCCTTGCCCTCGGTGAGGGCGAACAAGTCACCGTTGTCGCAAAAGCGCTGGATCTGGCGCGGCGTGCCTTCGACCAGCAGCACGTCACCGAACTGCAGCTGAAAGTCGTCGCCGATGTCGGCGATGGACGCGTTCTTGCGGTGTACCGCGATCAGGTGGATGCCGTAGCGCGAGGCCAGGTCCAGGTCGCGGATGGGGCGCTGCACATAGCGCGAGGTCTGCCCCACCAGCGCCTCGACGATGACCACGTCGCGCCGGCGCAGGGTCTCCAGGTCTTGCACCTGACCTTGCGGCGCGGGGGCGGCGTGCAGGCCGCTGCTGCGCAGGTGCACCATGGCACTGCTGCGCGAATGCACCACCAGGCGGTCCCCAGCCTGCAGCGGCGTGTCGGAGGCGGGGGCGCTCCATTCCTCTTCGCCGCGGAACAGCTTGAGCACCTGGGTCTGCGCGTTGGCCAGTTGCGCGTCCTGCAGGGTGCGGCCGGCCAGGCGCGAGCCCTCGGGCACGAACAGTTCGGTCATGAACAGCCGGTCGGCGCTGGCGCTGAACTGCTGCGTCAGCGTCTCGCGCGCGGGCAGCCAGCGGCGGGCAAACAGCAGCATGAACGTGCAGCCCAGCAGCGCGATCAGCAGCGCCGGCGCGGTGATCTCGAACAGGCTGAACGGCTTGAGGCCCTGGCTGCGTGCCACCCCGTCCACCAGGATGTTGGTGGACGTGCCCACCAGCGTGACCGTGCCGCCCAGGATGGTGGCGTACGACAGCGGAATCAGCAGCCGCGAGGGGCTCAGCGAGAGCCGCGTGGCCAGGCTGATCACCACCGGGATCATCACCATCACCACCGGCGTGTTGTTGATGAAGGGCGACACCAGCAGACCGATCAGCAGCAGACCCACCAGCAGACGGCTTTCGCTGCCGCCCGCCGCCTGCGCCATGCGCTCGCCCAGCCAGTCCACGCAGCCGGTGCGGCTGAGCGCGCCGCTGATGATGAACAGGCAGGCAATGGTGAAGGGCGCGCTGTTGCAGAACACGCCCAGCACCTGGGCCGGTTTCAGCAGGCCGGCCACCAGCAACACCGCCACCGCGCTGAGCACCGCCACATCGGGCTTGACCCATTCGCGCACAAAGCTCAGGAACAGAACGACCAGCAGGACGCCCACGAACAGCGCGTGGGTGGATTCGGGCAACAACATGGCACGGATCATGGGCCGCGCGGCGGTGGTTACCAACGATTTTTAGGTGATTTGCTTATGTGCGGTGGCGGATGGGGACGCTTTGCGGGTGTCCTGCTGGTCAGGCCAAGGGCTGCTGTGCAGCGGAGTGCGTCCGTTGCGCACCGTGGGTGCGCAAGATCGGCCGGCATGGCCGCAGACTGCGGTCAAATCGCGCTGCTTCCCCGCGTCAGCGCCCCTTGGCACGCCGGGTCACTCGATTTGGCTGCTTGTTCAGCGCAGTCTAAAAACATGAGTTCCCGCAAAACCGTCATCTTTGATCTGGGTGGTGTGCTGCTGCACTGGCAGCCCCTGGACCTGCTGCAGCAGTTGTTGCCCGAGCACGCGCCCGACGCTTTCAGCGCCCAGGCGCTGGTGCGTCAGCTGTTCCAGGGCTTTGACCCGGGCAGTGACTGGGCCCTGTTCGATCTGGGGCAGATTCACCCCGACGCCCTGGCCCGGCGCATCGCAGTGCGTACCGGCCTGCCGGTGGCCGACGTGCAGGCGGTCATTGACGCCATCCCGCCGCACCTCGCGACGCTCGAAGGCACCGTGGCGCTCTTGCACGAGCTGCGTGCCGAGGGCCACCGGCTGTGCTTCCTGTCGAACATGCCTGCGCCTTACGCCAAGCGGCTCCTCGACGAAAAACCCTTCTTCGGCGCGTTCGATGACGGCATCTTTTCCGCCCATGTGCAGCAGATCAAGCCAGACCCAGGCATCTATGGGTTGGCGATACAGCGCTTCGGACTGGGCGCAGACACTGTCTGGTTCATCGACGACGTTCAGCGCAACCTGGACGCCGCGCAGATCCACGGCTGGCAGGGCATTCGCTTCGAAACGGCAGACCAGACGCGCGGTGAACTGGTGTCGGCGGGCCTCCTGCCTGCCTGAGCAGGCCGGTGCTGGCACCGGCTCTTTCAGATCAGCGGTCGCAGGCCCCGGGCCGCTTCCTGCAGCACCGGCAGCACTCGCCTGACCGCGTCTTCGCCTTGCTCCTGGTTGATGGGCATGGTGATGCTGATGGCGCCGTGCACCGCGTTGTTGCGGTCCAGCAGGGGGACGGCAATGCCGCGGAAGTTGAGCTCCATCTGTTGCTCCAGCATGGCCCAGCCTTGACGGCGAAAGCGCAGCAGTTCGTCTCGCAAAGCAGCGTGTGACGCCAGGGTATACGGGGTGAAGGCACGCAAGGATTTTTCGGCCAGCCAGTGATCGAGACGGGCTTCGTCCATCGCCGCCAGGATGGCCACCCCGGCTGTGGACAGTTGGGCTTCGATGCGTGCACCCACCAGGTAGCCCGTGTTCAGGTGCCGCACCGCGCCGCTGCGCGCGATGTAGACCGTATCCCCCCCGTCCAGAACACCCAGGTAGGCCACCTCTTGCGTCGCACCTGCGATGCGCTGCAAGAACGGTTGCACCAGACGGGGCAGTCGGGCCGATTCCAGGTAGGCGTGTCCCAGGCGCAGGATGCGCGGCGTCAACCAGAACAGCTTGCCGTCGCTGCCCACGTAACCCAGGTGCTGCAGCGTGAGCAGGTACCGGCGGGCGGCGGTGCGCGTCAGGCCGCAGCGTGTACCCGCCTGGCTGGCGGTCAGGCGAGGGTGCTGGTCGTCAAACGCCTCAATGACCGACAGGCCCTTTTCAAGACCGGCGATCCAGTCTCTGGGGTCCAGGGGCATGCCGGCGGGCAGGGGGGAGAATGGCATGGCAGTGGTAACCCGAAAAACGGACGGTGATCGAACCTATGGGATCGATTATCGATCAACCAAGGTGGATCGGGTGGACTGTTTCGAGGCGGCCGGCCTAAAGTCGGACCACGCACTGCAGCCATTCCCCGGCTGCCGGCAACGCCATGGAGACGCCCGTGAGTGACCTGCTGCTCAACACCAGCGACAACCGCGAACCCCTGCAAGCCTCGTTCAGCGACGCGGCCAACCCGCTGGGGCTGGACGGCATCGAGTTCATCGAATACGCCACCACCAAGCCGCAGGCCCTGGGTCAGGTGCTAGAGATGATGGGCTTTCGCCCGGTGGCGCGCCACCGCTCGCGCGAGGTGCTGCTGTACCGCCAGGGTGATCTGAACATCGTGGTCAACGCCCACCCGTCCGATGCGCAGGGTGCCAGCCACGGCAGCGACGTGCCCACCATCTCGGCCATGGCCCTGCGTGTGCGCGATGCCCGTG
This sequence comes from uncultured Hydrogenophaga sp., assembly GCA_964428045.1. Lineage (GTDB taxonomy): Bacteria > Pseudomonadota > Gammaproteobacteria > Burkholderiales > Burkholderiaceae_C > Hydrogenophaga. The sequence goes on from CAYRWN010000055.1 coordinate 15,632, forward strand.
CCGCCTACCATTACGTGCTCGAACGCGGCGCCTGGTCGGTGCCCACGCACGCCGAGGTGATGGAGCTGAACATCCCCGCCATCCACGGCGCGGGCGGCAGCCGCATCTATTTCGTGGACCGGTACAAGGAGTTCTCCATCTACGACGTGGACTTCGTGCCCATCCCCACGGTGGACCAGCGCCCGCCCGCCACCGTCGGCATCCACTTCTTCGGCGTGGTGCAGTACATCGGCCCCGAGCGCACCAACGACTGGATCGCGTTCTACGACGAGCTGTTCGGCACCGAGGTGATTCCGGACGAGCAGCGTTTCGGCATCATGCCCAAGGGGACCTTGCTGCGCACACCGGCGCTGGACCCGGCCCAGCGCTTCATGCTGCAACTGGTGGAGCCACCGCTGAACGTGCACGACGCGCAGGAAAAGCTCCAGCGCATCGGCCTGGGCGTGCCCGACGTGCTGGCCGCCGTCCAGGCGCTGCGTGCGCTGGGCGTGGAGTTCGTCGAGACCGAGGCCGCCCACACCGAACAGCGCGGCGCCATCAGCAAGACCTACCTCGGCTCGGTCGTGTTCGAGCTGGTGCACAGCCAGCGCAGCGGAGCCTGAGCATGAGACCCACCCCCGCCGCCATCCGCGAAGCCATCGCCGGTTTCGGCATGGACACCATCACCCTGGCCGGGCCGCTGGAGGCCAAGCTTGCCGCCATGAAGGCCGCCGGCTTCTCGCAGGTCATGCTCAAGGCCAACGACATCAACGGCCACCCCGGCGGCATCGACGCTGCGGTTGCGGCCGTCAAGGCCAGTGGCCTGCGCGGCACGGGCTTCCAGGTGCTGCGCGACTTCGAAGGCCTTTCGGGCCATCTGCACCAGTACAAGGTCGACATCGCCAAGGCCATGCTGGAGATGTGCGCGGCCCTGGGTTGCAAGGTGCTGCTGGCGTGTTCCTCCACCTCGGTCCATGCCAGTGCAGACCTTGATCAACTGGCGCGGGACCTGCGCAAGCTCGCCATGCTGGCGCTGCCGCTGGGCATCAAGATCGCCTACGAAGGCCTGTCCTGGGGACGTACCGTCAACGAGTTCACCACCGCCTGGGACGTGGTCTGCCGCGCCGACTGCCCCAACCTGGGCATCGGACTCGATTCGTTCCACATCTTCGCGGCCAAGACGGCGCTGGACGAGATCGACTACCTGGACCCGAGCAAGATCTTCCTGGTCCAGCTCTCCGACTTCATGTGGCAGGAGACCAAGACCTTCGAGGAGCGCATGGCGACCGCGCGCACCTTCCGCGTGTTCCCAGGCGAAGGCGTGCACAGCGAGCAGATCGTCGACCTCGTGCTCCGGCTGGACAAGCTCGGTTACGCGGGCGACCACAGCTTCGAAGTCTTCAACGACGACTACCAGCAGATGCCCCTGCCCATGGTGGCCGAACGCGGCCGGCGCGCCGCGCTGTGGCTGGCCGAGGACGTGCTGCGCCGATCGGTGCCACTGCCCAACCAGATGCGGCTGAAGTCGCCGGGCTGATCCGCAAGCCAACCGTCGGCTTCAGGCGGTGGTCGCGACCGGTTCGCTGGCCCCACCGGCGGCGGTCCGGTCCTCGAACCCACGGATGGGGCTCCTCGGTTCAGAACAGGGTAAGGGCCAGCAGGCCCAGCACCGCGCAGGCGGCGATGACCTGGATCGGGTTGCGCTGGTAGCGGATCAGTGCCACGGCGGCGGCCAGCGAGAGCGCCGCCGCCACGCCATCGAAGCCCCCCGCGGCCCCTTGGGGCCACCAGGTGTGCCAGGCGAAGAACAGGGCCAGGCTCAGGATCACGCCGACCACGGCAGCGGTGATGGCGGCCAGCGGTGCGGTGAACTTCAGGTCGTCGTGCGTGGATTCGACCAGCGGACCACCGGCGAGGATGAAGATGAACGAGGGCAGGAAAGTGAACCAGGTCACCAGCACAGCGGCCATCGCACCGGCCATGAACAGCGCCTCGGGTCCGAACAGCGCCTTGGTGTAGCCACCCAAAAAGCCGACGAAAGCCACCACCATGATCAGCGGACCCGGCGTGGTCTCGCCCAGCGCCAGGCCGTCGATCATCTGCGTGGGCGTCAGCCACCCATGCTGCACCACCGCGCCCTGGTAGACGTAGGGCAGTACCGCGTAGGCACCGCCGAAGGTCAGCAGCGCCGCCTTGGTGAAGAACCAGCCCATCTGGGTGAACGGGTGGGACCAGCCGAAGGCGGCCGTCAGCAGCCCCATGGGCAGGCTCCACAGCAAACCACCCGCCAGCAGAACCCCTGCGAGCCGCACCCAACGGAACCGGGCGTGCGGCGGCGTCGGCGTGTGGTCGTCGATCAGGGCCGGCAAACCCGAAGACTTCACGGCACCGTGCCCGCCGCCGCTGCGAAACGCCTGCGGGGCCACCCGGCCGCCGAGCCAGCCCGCCAGCGCCGCGCCCGCCACGATGGCGGGGAAGGGGACCTTCAGCGCGAAGATGGCGACGAAGGCCGTGACGGCAATCGCCCACATCCAGCCGTTGCGCAGCGTGCGCCCGCCCATGCGGTAGACCGCCTGCACGACCAGGGCCACCACGGCGGGCTTGATGCCGTAGAACAGCCCGGCCACCAGCGGCGTGTCCCCGAACGCCAGGTAGACCCACGACAGCGCGATCAGCAGGAACAGCGAGGGCAGCACGAACAGCACCCCGGCCAGCACGCCGCCCCAGGTGCGGTGCATCAGCCAGCCGATGTAGGTCGCCAGCTGCTGGGCTTCCGGCCCGGGCAGCAGCATGCAGTAGTTCAGCGCGTGCAGGAAGCGCTGTTCCGAGATCCAGCGCTTGTCGTCCACCAGATCGCGGTGCATCAGTGCGATCTGTCCGGCGGGGCCGCCGAAGCTGACCAGACCCAGTCGGAACCAGTAGCGCACGGCCTGCGACAGGGTCACCGGGGTGGGTGTCGTTTGCATGAGCGGGTCGGATGGCTGACGCTGATCGGGGTCCACAAATACTCCTTCGCAGGGCGAAAAGCCCCGATGGGAGCAAACCTTGGACGCGCGCGTCTTGAAACGGGGAGGTTGCCGGGCCCCCGTGGGAGGTGCGTGCATCATAGGCCAGGCGGCGGCGCTGCGGCGAACGGATCTCACCCGATGACCGCCACCGCGAAACAGACCACTAAACTCCCTGCCTTCTGACCCACGGGTCATCCCACCGAACAAGGACACCGCATGGGCGCGCAATGGAAAGCCAAACACAAGGACCTGGCGGCCAACGCCAAGGGCAAGCTGTTCGGCAAGCTGGTCAAGGACCTCATCATCGCGGCGCGCAACGGCGCCGACCCGGCCGTCAACGCCCGCCTGCGCCTGGTGGTCGAACAGGTGCGCAAGGTGTCCATGCCCAAGGAAACGCTGGAGCGCGCCATCAAAAAAGGGGCTGGCCTCACCGGTGAGGCGATTCATTACGAACACGTCATGTACGAAGGCTTTGCGCCGCACCGTGTGCCGGTGATGGTCGAGTGCCTGACCGACAACGTGAACCGCGCCGCGTCTGAGATGCGGGTGTTGTTCCGCAAGGGCCAGCTGGGTACCAGCGGCTCGGTGTCGTGGGACTTCGACCACGTCGGCATCATCGAAGCCGAAGCCGCCGGCAAAGACGCCGACGCAGAGATGGCCGCCATCGAAGCCGGCGCGCAGGACTTCGAACCCGCAGACGACGACGGCGTGTGCGTCTTCCTCACCGACCCGACCGAGCTCGACCTGGTCGGCCGTGCGCTGCCGGCGCAAGGCTTCACCGTGCTGTCGGCCAAGCTGGGCTACAGGCCCAGGAACCCGGTGGACCCGGCCAGCCTGAGCGCCGAGGCGCTGGAAGAGGTCGAAGCCTTCCTGGCCGCCATCGACGACAACGACGACGTCCAGAACATCTTTGCCGGTCTCGGGCGCTGAGGCGGACTGGCTCAGCGCTGCTTCGCTTTATCGGGCAGGCACTCGGTGGGGTTGGCGACGAACAGCCAGGCGAGCATGACGAACCCCGGCAGCGCCAGGAATCCGGCGGAACTGTCGAAGGCAAACCGGCCCACCGCACCCACCAGGCCACCGGCGAGCACGCAGCCGATGAGCAGCCCGGCGCGGCGCCAGGGGGCGGGCGGGCGATGTTCGGTGGAGGTGCCGTTCTGCATGTGCGTTCTTCGGTCCGGAGGGGCGACTTCTCGGGGTGGGGTGTTCGGTGCGCGGGGTCGGGTTTCGGGGCGCATGCATCGAAGAGGCTTCTGGTCCTGGTCCCGCTTTGATCCCGACGGTTTTCAAGTATCCGACGAAACCCTCAGACTTCGCCACCCGGATGGCATTGGTGGCCCGGGCGCGACCGGCGCGGCTTGAAGGGGCGATGTCCGTCGCTTGACCCGGCTGGCCGATGACGCCCTCCCTACCGCGCCCGCACCCCGAGCACGCCACAGGCCGCGATCATGGCAATGCCCATCAGGGTCCAGGCGTCGGGGGTGTGGCCGAACACTGCCCAGCCCGCCAGCGTGGCAAAGGCGATCTGGGTGTACATGTAGGGCGTCAGGCGCGAGGCGGGCGCCTTCTGGTAGCCCTTGATCATGAAGTAGTGCCCCAGCGAGCCGAACACGCCCAGCAGGCCCACCAGCAGCCACAGCGCGGGGTCCTGCATCGGAGCCCAGCTCCAGGGCAGGGCCAGCGTGCCGAAGACCAGGCCAGTGAGGCCGGTGTAGAAGTGCATGGTGCCGGGGTCTTCGGTGCGCACCATCTTGCTGGTGACGATCTGGTAGCAGGCGTTGACGACCACCAGCAGCAGCGGCAGGAACATGCCGACGTTCAGGTCGCTGCCTTTGGGGCGCACGACGATCAGCGCCCCGGTCAGGCCGCCGGCCACCAGCAGCCAGGTCAGGCCGCTGACGTGTTCGCGCAGCAGCAGGGATGCCAGCAGCGTGATGACCAGGGGCACCAGCATGAGAATGGCGGTGAATTCCCCCACCGGCACGTGCTGCAGGCTGATGTAGGCCACCGTGCCCGAGGTGACCATGAGCGCACCGCGCAGCAGCTGCCAGCCCGGCGCCCGTGTGACGAACAGCGACCGGCCCTGGCTGGGCAGCAGCATGGCGGCGGTCATGCCGGTCTGCACCACAAAGCGCAGCCAGACGGCCATGAAGACCGGCACCACGCCACCCACATACTGGCTGGTGGTGTCGAGCAGGGCGAAGCAGGCCGTGGCCAGGATCGCCAGGGCAATGCCCCGGCCGGGGTGGGGGTACAGGGGGGGCGTGGTCAAAGGGGAATCAGCCCCGCAGAGGCGGTCAGTAACTCAGGCAGGCCACCGAACGCAGTTCGTCGGCTGTCGTGGTCGGAAAGCCGAAGTATTCCAGATAGGCCGGGATCATCTCGAACAACATGTCGGAGCCCACCTGCACGGTGCAGCCCCTGGCCTGTGCGGCCGCGAGGAAGGCGGTCATTTCGGTGCGCATGACGACCTCACCCACGAAGGTGTGGGCGTCCAGGCGCGAGACGTCGAGCGGCAGCGGGTCGCCTTCGTTCATGCCCAGCGGCGTGGCATTGACGACCAGGTCGAAGCCGGCCGGGTCGTTGCTGCCAGTCTGGACGCCGATGGCCGGGTAGTTGTCGCGGATGCGCTGACCCAGCGCTTCGGCCGAAGGGCCGTGCACGTCGTACAGACTGATGTGGGCAATGCCCGCCGCGGCCAGCGACGCCGCGATGGCGCAACCCACGCCGCCACTGCCCACCACCAGCACGCGCGTGCCGCGCAGGTCCAGTCCCTGGCGCTGCACGCCCCGCACGAAACCGGCGCCATCGAACTGGTCGCCGACCAGCCGGCCGTCGGGCAGCCGCTTGACCGCGTTGCAGGCACCGGCCACACGCACCGTGGGTGTGACTTCGTCCAGCAGGCCGACGGTGACCACCTTGTGCGGCATGGTGATGAGTGCACCGCGGATGTTGGTGAGCGTGAACACGCTCTTGAGAAAGGCCGGGTAGTCCTCGGGCTTGCAGCCCATGGGAACCACCACCGCGTTGATCCCTTCCCGTTCGAAGAATGGGTTGTAGATCATCGGCGACTTGAACGTGTGCGTCGGGTAGCCGATGTGGGCGATGAGTTCGGTGTTGCCGTTGATCATGATGTGCGGGACTGTAGGGGCGGGCGACTGGAAACAGGTACGTTGCGGAAGCAGCAGTGTTTGTTGAACGATCGAGGTTGTTCGCCAATCGCGCGTATTA
>CAYRWN010000056.1:0-21471 GCA_964428045.1 uncultured Hydrogenophaga sp.
CCCTTTGGCACGCCGGGTCACTCGATTTGGCTACTTGTTCAGCGTAGCCCTAGACGGGCTCTGGCGGGCCGCTGTACAGCCACGGGTTGTCCAGCAGCGACTCGCCCAGCAGCGCCATGGCAGCGTTGCGGCCCAGCCGCAACAGGCCACTCGCATGAAAAATGGTGCCGTTGCGTTGCGAACGGCTCTGCACCCTGGCGTTGCGCGCCCAGCGCGAGCGTGCATAGCACGCCAGCACGTCGGGCCACCCGTCTGTGTCCAATCCGGGCCGATCCTGCACCAGACGCCCCAGCGTCCACGCGTCCTCGATGGCCATGGCGGCCCCCTGCGCCAGATAGGGTCGCAGCGGGTGGGCGGCATCGCCCAGCAGCGCCACCCGGCCCTGAGCCTGTTCGCGGGCACCGGTCATCGGGGGGCGGTCGTTCAGGGCCCACAATTTCCAGTCGCCCACTGCAGCCAGCAGGCCCTGCAGATCGGGGCAGACCGGCCCCAGCGCACGCTGCAGGTCGTTCCAGCGCGCCTCGTGGCTCCAGCTCTGCGGATCGCTGCCGCTGGGGCCGCCGTGGCCCTGGCCCAGCACACCGTGCACGACGGCGACCACGTTCACATACGCACCCCGTTGGACCGGGTACTGCACCACATGCAGGCGCGGTCCCAGCCAGGCGATGACACCGCCACCGCGCAGCACCTGCGGCAACACCTCCGCCGGCACCAGGCCGCGGTAGGCCAGGTGACCGCTGGCGCGCACCGGTTGTGCGCCCAGCATCTGCACACGCACGCGACTCCAGAGGCCATCGGCACCGATGAGCGCCGAACCCCGGAACACCGAGTCGTCCTGGCAGGTCACGCGCACCGCGTGGGCCGAAGTCTCGTAGCCCGCCACACGGGCGCCCAGGTGCACCCGCACCTGCGGAAGGCGACGCACGGCGTCGAGCAAGAGCCCGTGCAGGTCGGCCCGGTGGATGGTCGCGTAAGGCTGGCCGTAGCGGGCCCGGATCACCGGGCCCAGGCGCAGCTGACCCAGGATCTGGCCACCGTGCGCGTCCCGCACCCGCAAGTCCTCGGGAAAAGCCGCACGGGCATGCAGCTCGCCGGTCAGGCCCCAGGCGTCCAGCACACGCACGGCATTGGGGCCCAGCTGCAGACCCGCACCCACCTCGCCCAGTGTGCCGGTCTGCTCCAGCAGATCCACCGACACACCGCCCCGAGCCAGCGCCAGGGCACAGGCCAGCCCACCGATACCGCCTCCGGCGATCACCACGTGTTGGTTCATGGCCGGACATTGTGCCTGCGGGTACGTCCAGCACCTTGACCGAGCGCAAAGGCCCGGCTTCGAACCGGTTTCAGCACTTCATGCCGGTGCAGCCATCCGAGCAGCGACTAAGCCACCCGGTTGAACCAGTACAGCGACAGGCTGGCCGACAGGAGCACGAGCACCGCACCCAGCAGGGCCAGCAGTCCGGAGATTTCGGTCTCCTTCTTCTCCACGGTCAGGCGGGCGCTCAGGGATTCATAGACCTGCTTGAGGTTTTCGGCCGTGCCGGCGTAGAAGTACTCTCCCTTGGTGTCGCGCGCCACGGTCTTGAGGGTCTCTTCGTCCAGCCGCACGCGCATGGACCAGCCTTCGAAACCGATCACCTCGCCATCCACCGTGCCCACGCCCACGGTGTAGACGCGCACCCCCCGGTCGGCGGCCATCTTGGTGGCCTCTGCGGTGTCCACGCCCGTGGTGCGCTGACCGTCGGTCAGCAGGATGATGGCCGCCGATCCGTAGGACCCGGCCGGCACCGGTTCCATCGGTTTCTTGGCGCCGCCTGCCGCGGGCGGCTGGTCAATGGGGCGTCCCTGCGCCGCAAACGGGTCGCTCTGCCGTCCGTAGGTCACGCTGGCCAGGTCCACCTGGCCCGGGAAGATTTCGGACAGGGCCACCACGATGGCGCTGCCGATGGCGGTGGCGCGCTGCATCTGGAACTTGTCGATGGCGGCGTTGAGGTCCTCCCGGCTGAGCGTGACCGGCTGCACCACCTGGGCCGTCCCGGCAAACGCGACGATGCCCACCTTCACGTGCCGCGGCAGTTCGGCCAGAAAAGCCTTGGCGGCCGCCTGTGAGGCCACCAGCCGGTTGGGTTGCACGTCGGTGGCCCGCATGCTGCCCGACACGTCCATGGCCAGGATGATGGTCTGCTGGGTCGAGGGCAGGACCACGGTGGCCATGGGCCGCGCACCGGCGAGCAACATGGCCGCAAAGGCCAGCAGCAGCAGCGCCGGCGGCACATGCCGGCGCCAGTTGCCGCCCCGCGCCATGGCTTCGCGCACGATGGACAGGCTGGCGTACCGCAGCGAAGCCTGGCGCCGCCTGCGCAGCAGCCACCCGTACCACAACACCATGGCCGGCAACACCAGCAGCAGCCACAGGAACTGCGGCCAGAGAAACTGCACCGGCAGCTGGTTCAGAAACCCGTTCATGCCGCCACCCCCGGTATCTTCACCCTGCGTTGCCCGGTTCGCTGGCGGCGCAGGTTCACAAAACGCTGCACCGCCTCGAGCAGATCCTCGTCGGTGGCCAGTTCCAGCGCGTCCACCCCGGCGCGGGCCAGGGTCTCGCGCAGTTGCGCCTCGCGCTGCGCGGCGATGCGCGCAAACCGCTGGCGAAAACCCTTGTCGTGGGTGTCCACCAGCAACTGCTCGCCGGTTTCGGCGTCGCGGATGGTGAGCAGACCCAGGTCGGGCAGTTCCAGCTCCAGCGGGTCGAGCAGGCGCACCGCCACCACGTCGTGGCGGCGGGCCAGCTCGCCCAGCGGCTGCTCCCAGCCCGGCTCGCTGATGAAGTCGGACACCACAAACACGGTGGAGCGCTGGCGCACCGACAGCGATGCGCTGCGCAACAGGTCGGCCAGCCGCGTGGGACCGTGGGCTGGCGCCTTGGCCGAGGTGGTCGCCGGGGCCTGCATCATCTGCATCAGCCGCAGCACCTGGTTGCGGCCGCCGCGCGCAGGCAGCACCGTGTCGACGGTGGCCACGCCGCGTGCACCATACAGCATGGCGCCCACCCGGTTGCCGTGGCGGCTGATCAGGCGCGCGATCACACCCACAAAGCCTTGGAGCAGCTCGCGCTTGGCTTGCTCGCCCGAACCGAAATCCACCGACGGGCTCAGGTCCAGCAGGAACCAGGCCGCCATCTCCCGGTCCTCGGTGAACACGCGCACGTGCGGTGTCTGCAGGCGTGCCGTCACGTTCCAGTCGATGTGGCGCACGTCGTCGTGGTGCTGGTACTCGCGCAGGTCGGCCAGATCCAGGCCGCTGCCCCGCATGAGGGTGCGGTGGTCACCCTGAAGCAGTCCGTCCAGCCGCTTGATGACGGTCCATTCGAGGCGCCGCAGCAGCGCCTCGGTGCGACCGCCATCGCCCACGGGCACCGAAGCAGGCGGTGGCGCTTTGCGCTTGAACAGGCTGAGCAACATGGCGGCACTCCGTCAGGCGGCTTTCTTTTCGTGTTCCAGTGGTTTGGCCGGCGCCGGCACCGCCTTCATGATGCGTTCGATCAGCGCGTCGCTGGTCAGTCCTTCGGACAGGCCTTCGTAGGACAGCACCACGCGGTGGCGCAGGACGTCGGGCACCAAGGCCACCATGTCTTCGGGCAGCGCATAGCTGCGCCCGCGCATCAGGGCCAGGGCGCGCGCGCCTTCCACCAGGCCGATGGTGGCGCGCGGGCTGGCGCCGTAGGTGATGAGGCGGCCCACGTCCTTGAGCCCGTGCTTCTCGGGCGTGCGCGTGGCCGACACGAGCTTGACCGCATACTGAACCAGCGAGGGATCCACGTAGACCTGCCGACAACGTGCCTGCAGTGCGGCCAGCTGTTCGGTCGTCGCCACCGACTGCACCTGCACCGCCGGACCGGTGACGCGTTCGACGATGACGTATTCCTCCTCGTCGGTCGGATAGTCCACCAGCACCTTCATCATGAAGCGGTCGACCTGTGCCTCGGGCAGCGGGTACGTGCCTTCGGTCTCGATCGGGTTCTGCGTGGCCATCACGAGGAAGGGGGCGGGCACCTTGTGCGTTTCGCCCGCGATGGTCACCTGCCGCTCCTGCATCACCTCCAGCAGCGCGCTCTGCACCTTGGCCGGCGCGCGGTTGATCTCGTCGGCCAGCAGCAGGTTGGCGAACACCGGGCCCAGCGCGGTGGCAAAGTCGCCGGTCTTCTGGTTGTACATGCGCGTGCCCACCAGGTCGGCCGGTACCAGGTCGGGCGTGAACTGGATGCGCTTGAAGCGCCCCTGGACCACGCTGGCCAGGGTCTTCACCGTCAGCGTCTTGGCCAGGCCAGGCACGCCCTCGACCAGCAGGTGCCCCTGTGCCAGCAGCGCGACCATGACACGTTCCAGAAACCGGTCCTGGCCGACCACCACCCGCTTGACCTCGAACAGGATCTGCTCCATCAGCTGGGCGGTCTCGGGGGTTTGTGTGTCGCTCATGAAAGCTCCTGCGGTTTCAGAATGGGGGGAGGCCGGCCGCCGACGCAGCGCTCTCGATCGGGACGGCAAAACCGATGCCGACAAACGTGCGGTGGCTGGTGGGATTGAGGATGCCGGTGACGATGCCGACCACCTCGCCGTCCATGGTGACCAGCGGCCCGCCCGAATTGCCGGGGTTGGCCGCGGCGTCGAACTGGATCAGGTTGCCGATGTCCCGCTGACCCTCGGGCGCGCGGAACGAACGCCCCAGGCCCGACACCACCCCCGCCGACGTCGAAGGGCCGATGCCGAATGGAAAACCTACCGCCACCACCTCGTCGCCGGGCTGGAGGTCGTGCGTCGTGCGCAGGGTCGCGGCGTGCAGATCGTCGGGAATGGTCAGCGCCTGCAACACAGCGAGGTCGTGCTCGGGCTGCATGCCGGCCAGTTGCGCCTGCGATTCGCTGCCGTCGGCAAACACCAGACGCACCGACTGCGCGCCCTGCACCACATGCAGGTTGGTCAGGATGACGCCGCGGTCGGTGATGACGACACCGGTCCCCACGCCCTGCTCCACCAGCTCGCCGCGCTTGTCGCGTGCAAACGCCTCGACACGCACCACGGCGGGGCCGATCTTGTCGGCAGCCCGGGCCGCCCGCGAAGGCAGGTTCTGCGTGGTGAAGGTGCGCAGAACGGCCGCGTCGATGTCTTTCTGGGTCAAGGCCCTGGGAGCGGAGCGCTGCGCCTGCCACTGGCTGGCCACCAGCAAAGCCGCCAGCAGCGCCAGTGCCACCCACATCACTTTCGGATTGACGGCCGCCCGCTCCAGCGCCTGCCAGGCCCGCGAAGGCACCTTGGACACTGGCGGCATCCCGTTCGCGGCGGCCTCGACGGGCTTTGCGCGGGCGGAACGGCTGTAGAGGGCTGGCTGGCGCATGGCGACTCCGGAAAGACCTCAGGGACCACAGCGGGCATGATCGCATCATGCCGGATGGACGTGTCGCGCTCAAGCACCGGTTCTGGCAGAGATGCGAAGTCATTGTGATGACAGGCAAAGCCAGTACGGGGGGTGCGGTTTTGTGGCCGTGCACGGCGGCGCCCGATGCGGGACAATCCTCACCCTGATGAAAGCCCCCGAACTGCTCCTGCCCGCCGGTACGCTGCAACGCATGCGCGCCGCCTACGACTTCGGCGCCGACGCCGTCTACGCCGGTCAGCCGCGCTACAGCCTGCGCGCACGCAACAACGAATTCAAGCTCGAACAGATCGCCCAGGGCATTGCCGAAGCGCACCAGCGCGGCAAGAAGTTCTTCGTCACCAGCAACCTGATCGCGCACAACGACAAGCTGCGCACCTACCTGCGCGACCTGCAGCCGGTGGTGGAACTGCGGCCCGACGCGCTCATCATGGCCGACGCCGGCCTGATCATGCGGGTGCGCGAGCAGATGGAAAAAGGCCTCTGGCCCGAAGTGCCGATCCACCTCTCGGTGCAGGCCAACACCACCAACAGCGCGGCGGTGAAGTTCTGGCAGAAACAGGGCGTCAGCCGCATCATTCTCAGCCGCGAACTGAGCCTGGACGAGGTGGCGGCGATCCGCAACGACTGCCCGGACATCGAGCTGGAAGTCTTCGTGCACGGGGCACTGTGCATCGCGTATTCGGGCCGCTGCCTGCTCAGCGGCTACTTCAACCGGCGCGACCCCAACCAGGGTACCTGCACCAACGCCTGCCGCTGGGAATACAAGACCCAGGCCGCGACCACAGACACCGACACCGGTGACGCTGCCCCCGTGGCCAAGCTCGACGGATTCAACTTCGCGCAGGAAGACGAGGAAGCGGCCAGCGCCTTCTCGACCACCGGCAGCGGCCAACGCCACCCCGAGGCCAACAAGGTCTGGCTGATCGAGGAAGCCGACCGCCCCGGCGAGCTGATGCCCATCATGGAAGACGAGCACGGCACCTACATCATGAACAGCAAGGACCTGCGCGCCGTTGAGCACGTGGGCAAGCTGGCGGCCATGGGCATCGACTCGCTCAAGATCGAGGGCCGCACCAAGAGCCACTACTACGTGGCGCGCACCGCGCAGGTGTACCGCCGCGCGATCGACGACGCCGTGGCCGGAAAGCCTTTCAACCCCGAGTTGCTGCTGGAGCTGGAAGGCCTGTCCAACCGCGGCTACACCGGCGGCCTGATGGAACGGCGCCCGGCGCAGGACTACCAGAACTACATCACCGGCCACAGCGAAAGCCACCGCAGCCAGTTCGTGGGCGAGGTGCTGCAGGTGCGCGCCGACGGCTGGGCCGAAGTGGAAACCAAGAACCGCTTCGCCGTGGGCGACCGGCTGGAGGTGATCCACCCCGGCGGCAACCGCGTGGTTGAACTGACCGCCATGCAGAACCAGGACGGCGAAGCCATCGAGGTCGCGCAGGGCAGCCCGGTCAAGGTCTGGGTGCCGCTGGCCGCGCCCAGCGAAGGCGCGCTGATCGCCCGCCTGCTGTAGCCACCGCCTCAGTTTTTCCAGCGCACGGCCGATACAACGGTCATGCATTCCTTCTGCCGCCCCGCCCGTCACGCCCTGGCCTGGCTATTGCTGTGGCCGATCACCTGGCCGGCGCTGGTGCTGGCCGCAGGCCCGCAGGCCCAGGCACCGGAATGGACGCCCTCACCCGACGGCCAGTGGCTGCACCAGCGCAGCACCGGCCTGGTGTGGCAGCGCTGCCTGGTGGGCATGCACTGGAATGGCAAGGATTGTGTCGGCCAACCCCAGTGGGCCGACCACGCGCAGGCATCGGCCTACGCCCGCCAGCGCGCCAAGGCCGACGGCCTGCCCTGGCGCCTGCCCCACCTGAAAGAACTGCAACAGCTGGCCAAGCTGGGAGCGAAGAAGACCCCGCCACGCCTGCTGCCCGAATCCACCAAAGGATGGGCCTGGACCGGCACCATCCCCATCGAGGTGCGCAGCGTCAACCCTTACAGCTACGGCAACGTGATGAACGGCGTGACCGGCCAGAACGTGAGCCAGATGAAGTTCCTGCACGCCTGGGTGGTCAACACGGCCACCGGCGAGTCGCGCGACGACGTCCTCAAGCGCACCCCCATCCATGTGCGGCTGGTGCGCAAAGTCGACGCGCCCTGAAGGCCCATCGCGCGCGGGCATCTCACCCTGTGACGAGCGTGGGCACCAGGCAAGCTTGAAGCGCTTGAAATTCCACTTGAATGGCCGTTGCCCGTAGGTGAGGCATTGCCACCCCGGCAACCCCGGCAGACCGGTTTCGCATCGGGCGGGCACGCATTCTGTTAGCTTTGCGCCATGGTCCTCTCGCTCGACTTTCTCGCCCTGCCCTTGCTGGTCGCCGCTGCGCTGGTGTTCATCAGCGTTCTGGCGGGCGTGGTCTCGGCGCGGGCGGGGTTTTCGTTCCTGCTGGTGTTCCTGCTGGCCGGGGTGCTGGCCGGGGAAGACGGCCCTGGCGGGCTGGTGTTCAACGATTTCAGGCTCAGCTTCTGGGTGGGCAACGTGGCGCTGGCTGTGATCCTGCTGGACGGCGGGCTGCGCACCGAATTCGACACCTTCCGCACCGGTCTGAAACCGTCGCTGCTGCTGGCCACCCTGGGCGTGCTGGTGTGCGCAGGCATCACCGGCGCCGCTGCGCGCTGGCTGCTGGACCTGCCCTGGCCGCTGGCGCTGCTGCTGGGCGCCATCGTGGGTTCGACCGACGCCGCAGCGGTGTTCTCGCTGCTCAAGTCCTCGGGCGTGCAGCTCAACGAACGCGTGGCCGCCACATTGGAGATCGAGTCGGGCATGAACGACCCGATGGCGGTGTACCTCACGCTGACCTTCATCGGGGTGGCGCTGGCGGTCACCTCGGCGGGCGGCGCCACGGGCGCGGGACTGCACTGGATGGATGTGCTGCGCTCCCTGCTGCAGCAGTTCGGCTGGGGCGCCGCACTCGGGCTGGTGGCGGGCTATGCCATGGCCGAGTTGCTCAAACGGCTGGGCCGCGGGGAGGACGGCGGCGGGGGCATCCGTGCGCTGCTGCTGGTCTCGGGGGGGCTTACGGTGTTTGCCGCCACCACCTGGCTGGGTGGTTCGGGCTTTCTGGCGGTGTACGCCATGGGCGTGATCGTGGGCAACCGGGCGCGTCGGCTGGTGCGTTCTTCGCTGTCGGCCATGGACGGCTACGCCTGGCTGTCGCAGGCGGGCATGTTCCTGCTGCTGGGCCTGCTGGTGACACCGTCGAACCTGCTGGCCACGCTCTGGCCGGCGCTGGGGGTGTCCCTGGTGCTGATGCTGGTGGCGCGACCGCTTTCGGTCTGGCTCTGTCTGGCGCCGCTGCGCTTTCCGCCGCGCGAGATCGCCTTCATTGCCTGGGTGGGTCTGCGCGGGGCGGTGCCCATTGTGCTGGCCGTGTTCCCGGTCATGGCGGGCGTGCCGGGTGCTCAGACCTACTTCAACGTGGCGTTTGTGGTGGTGCTGGCTTCGTTGCTCTTGCAAGGCAGCACGATCGCCTGGAGCGCGCGGCGCCTGGGGCTGGCACTGCCCGACCCCGAGGACGAGGCCAGAAGCCGGCGGGTGTTCGGCGACTTCGAGATCGACGGCCACACGCCGCTGGAAGCGCTCTGCGCCTTCTACGGCCTGCCCGTACCGGCCAACGCGGACCAGGACGTGGACGCCTGGCTGCGCGCCGAAATCCGCCGGCCGCCGGTGGTGGGCGACCACGCCATGCTGGGCAACGCCGAGCTGAGCGTGCGCCGCATGCAGGGGCAACAGATCGCACGGGTGGGCATCAAGCTGGGCTGATGCCCGATACCCCGTCAGCGAGCTGGGGTATATTACTAACCAATTGGTCAGTAAAGCCATGTCCCCCACACCGCCCCCCCCCGCCAGCGCCACCCACCAGCGCCGCAAAGAGGCGCGACCCGGCGAACTGCTGGAAGCCGCGCTCGCCCTCTTCGTGGAAAAGGGCTTTGCCGCCACGCGGGTCGACGAGGTGGCGGCGCGTGCAGGGGTGTCCAAAGGCACGCTGTTCCTGTACTACCCCAGCAAGGAAGAGCTGTTCAAGGCCGTCATCCACGAAACCCTGGCCGGCCGTTTCGACAAGTGGAACGCGGAGTTCGACGCGTTCGAGGGCAGCAGCGCCGAACTGGTGCGCCACTGCCTGCACAGCTGGTGGGAACGCATCGGCATGACGCGGGCATCGGGCATCACCAAGCTGGTGCTGAGCGAAGCCGGTACCTTCCCCGACGTGGCGCTGTACTACCAGCAGCACGTGATCAACCCGGGGCACGACCTGCTCAAACGCATCCTGCAACGCGGCATGGACCGCGGCGAATTCGGACCGATGAACCTGGAGTACGCGGTCTACAGCCTGATCGCGCCGATGATCTTCCTGCTGACCTGGAAACATTCCATGGCACCCTGTTGCCCACCCAGCCAGCAGATCGAGCCGCGCACCTTCATCGACAGCCAGGTGGACCTGCTGCTGCATGGCATGCAGGTGCGCCCCGATCCGGCCAGCCCCCATACCCTCCGACCCGACACCCCATGAGCGCCCACCCCCACCAACGCCCCGCCTGGCTCAAATGGCTGCTGCTGGCCCTGTTGATCGCGGGCATTGCCGTCGGCGTGGCGCGCGCCCTCAACAAGCGAGCGGTGCAGCGCGAGGCCGCCGCCACTGCGGCGGCCGCCCAGCTGCAGGCCCCGGTGTACGAGGTGGCGGCCCGAGACCTGGCGTCCGTCCAGCGGCTGGCGCTGGAACAGGCGGTGGCCGTGTCCGGCTCGCTCAAGGCCCTGCAGACGGCCACCATCAAGGCGCGCGCCGCCGGCGAGGTGCAGGGCCTGGTCAAGCGGGAAGGTGACAGCGTGAAGGCGGGCGAGGTGCTGGCCCGCATCGACAGCACCGAGGCCAGCGCCCGCGCGCGACAGGCCGAAGAAACGGCCCGCGCCGCCCAGGCGCAGGTGACGATCGCGAAACGCAACTTCGACAACAACCAGCAGTTGGTGCTGCAGGGCTTCATTTCGGCCACGGCGCTGGACACCACGGCCGGCAACCTCGCCGCCGCCGAGGCCAACCACCGCGCCGCGCTGGCCGCGCTGGACATTGCGCGCAAGGGGGTGGCCGACACCACGCTGCGCTCACCCCTGGACGGCCAGATTGCGGCCCGCATGGTGCAGAACGGCGAACGCGTCGGTGTGGACGCCCGGCTGATGGACGTGGTGGACCTGTCGGCCTTTGAACTGGAAGCCGCGCTGGCACCGGCAGACGCCGCCGCGGTGCAACCGGGTCAGGTCGCCAGCCTGACCGTGGAAGGCCTGGACCGGCCGGTGGTGGCCACCGTGGCGCGCATCAACCCCAGCGTGCAGGCCGGCAGCCGCAGCGTGCTGGTCTACCTGCGGGTGCCCGCAGCGGCGGGCATGCGCCAGGGCCTGTTCGCCCAAGGGCGGATCGTCACCGGCACGCTGCAGGCCAGCGCCGTGCCGCTGTCGGCGGTGCGCAACGACAAGCCCGAACCCTATGTGCAGGTGCTGGTGAACGACCAGGTGGCACACCGGGTGGTCTCCCTGGGCCGGCAGGCCGAGCACGCCGGCGAAGCCATGCTGGTGGTCGACGGGGTGGCCGGTCTGTCCGACGGTACAACGGTGCTGCGCGCCACGGCGGGTGCCATCCGCGAAGGCACGGCCGTGAAGAGGGCGGCCACCACGCCCGCCAAGCCCTGACAGGCCGCGAGGACACCGGCCATGTGGTTCACCCAGGTTTCGCTGCGCAACCCGGTCTTCGCGACCATGGTCATGCTGGCCCTGATAGTGCTGGGACTGTTCAGCTTCCAACGCCTGAAGGTCGACCAGTTCCCCAACATCGATTTTCCGGTGGTGGTGGTGAGCACCGCCTACCCGGGCGCTTCGCCCGAAATCGTCGAGAGTGAAGTCACGAAGAAGGTCGAAGAGACGGTCAACGCCATCGCCGGCGTGAACGCGCTGACCTCGCGCAGCTACGAAGGCCAGTCGGTCGTCATCATCGAGTTCCAGCTGCACATCGATGGCCGCAAGGCCGCCGAAGACGTGCGCGAGAAGATCGCCACGCTGCACCCCAAGCTGCGCGACGAAGTGGAAGAACCGCAGGTGCTGCGCTTCGATCCGTCCGCACGGGCCATCTGGTCGGTCGCGGTTCTGCCGGACACGACCACGGCCCAGCCACCCAGCGCTGTGGAACTGACCACCTGGGCCGAGCAGACCCTCAAGAAGCGGCTGGAGAACGTGCGCGGGGTGGGTTCGGTGTCGCTGGTGGGGGGCACACAGCGCGCGGTGAACATCGAACTGGACCCGGCCGCCATGGAGGCGCTGGGCGTGACGGCCGACCAGGTGGTGGCTGCCGTGCGCAGCGAGAACCAGGACCTGCCGGTGGGCACGCTCAAGAACACCGAGCGCGACCGCGTGGTGCAGGTGCTGGGACGCATGCAGAACCCGCAGGATTTCAACCAGATCATCGTGGCGCGGCGCGGCGACAGCCCGGTGCGCCTGGGTCAGGTGGCGCGGGTGAGCGACGCCACGCAGGAGGTGGAGGCGCTGGCGCTGTACAACGGCCAGCGCACCCTGCTCTTGCAGGTCCAGAAGGCGCAGGACGAAAACACCATCGCCGTGACGGACGGACTCAGTCAGGTGCTGCAGTCGATGCAGGCGCAGCTGCCGCCGGGCATCCGGCTCGAACCGATCGCCGACGGTTCGCGGCCGATCCGGGTGTCGGTGGACAACGTGCGGCGAACCCTCATCGAAGGCGCCATCCTCACGGTGCTGATCGTCTTCCTGTTCCTCAACAGCTGGCGCTCCACCGTCATCACCGGGCTGACGCTGCCGATTGCGCTGGTGGGCACCTTCTTCTTCATGAACCTGTTCGGGTTCACCGTCAACATGATCACGCTGATGGCACTGACGCTGTCGGTGGGCCTGCTGATCGACGACGCCATCGTGGTGCGCGAAAACATCGTGCGCCATGTGCAGATGGGCAAGTCGCCCTACCAGGCGTCGATGGATGGCACGCAGGAGATCGGCCTGGCGGTGCTGGCGACCACGCTGTCCATCGTGGCGGTGTTCCTGCCCATCGGCTTCATGGGGGGCATCATCGGCAAGTTCTTCCACGAGTTCGGCATCACCATGGTGGCGGCGGTGCTGATCTCGATGTTCGTGAGCTTCACGCTCGACCCCATGTTGTCTTCGGTCTGGCACGACCCGGAAATTGAAAAGCACGGGCAGCACCTGGCCCCGGTGAGCCTGTACGACCGCACCATCGGCCGCGTGACCGGCTGGTTTGACCGCGTGCAGGACGACCTGGCCGATGCCTACCAGGGCGCGTTGCGCTGGTCGCTCAGGCACAAGCTCGCCACCCTGGGCATCGCGCTGGCCACCTTCGTCGGCAGCATCGCCCTGCTGCCGCTGCTGGGCACCGAGTTCGTGCCCAAGGCCGACTTTTCGGAAACGCAGGTGAGTTTCCAGACACCGGTGGGTTCGTCGCTGGAGGCCACCGAAGCCAAGGTCCGGCAGGTGGAAGGCATCCTGCGCGAGTTTCCGGAGGTGAAGTACACGCTCGCCACCCTCAACACCGCCAACGCGCAAGGCCGCAACAACGCCAGCATCTACGTGCGCCTGGTGGACCGCAAGGACCGCAGCGTGAACGCCGATGCGATGGCCGCCAGGCTGCGCGAGCGCCTGCGCAATGTGCCGGGCATCACCGTCACGCACGCCGGTCTGCTGGACCCGGTGGGTGGCAACAAACAGATCGAGTTTTCCATCCAGGGCGACGACCTGGCCGAGCTCGAACGCCTGAACGCGCTGGTGCTGGAGAAGATCCGCACCATCCCGGGCCTGGTGGATCTGGACTCCTCGCTCAAGCCCAACAAGCCCACGGTGGACGTCCGTCTGCGGCGCGACCTGGCCTCGGACGCAGGGCTGAACGCCGCCGCCGTGGCCAGCAACCTGCGCACCCTGGTGGCCGGCCAGACGGTGGGCAACTGGCGCGCCGCCGACGGCAAGAGCTACGACGTCAACGTGCGCCTGGCGCCCGAGCAGCGCGGACGCACCGCCGACCTGGCCGCCCTGCCGTTCTTGGTCGGCAGTGGTGTGGTGGGCAGCAACGCCGACGACAGCGCCCGCGTGGTGCGCCTGGGTCAGGTGGCCCAGGTGGTGGAAGGCTCCGGGCCGAACCAGATCAACCGCCGCAACCTCAACCGCGAGGTGGCCATCAACGCCAACGTCTACGGCCGCTCGGCCGGCGAGGTGTCGGGCGAGATCAAGCAAGTGCTGGACACCATCGCCCTGCCACCGGGCTACCGGACGGAGTTCGGCGGCTCCACCAAGAACATGCAGGAATCGTTCGGCTACGCCGTCTCGGCGCTGGCCATGGCCATCATCTTCATCTACATGATCCTGGCCAGCCAGTTCCAGAGCTTCCTGCAGCCGCTGGCGCTGATGACTTCGCTGCCGCTGACGCTGATCGGCGTGGCGCTCGCGCTGCTGATGTTCGGCTCGACCATGAGCATGTTCTCGGTCATCGGCGTCGTGCTGCTCATGGGGCTGGTGACCAAGAACGCCATCCTGCTGGTGGACTTCGCCATCCGCGCGCGACACGGCATCGACGGGGCCACGCCGCTGGACCGCGAAAGCGCCCTGCTGCTGGCGGCCAAGGTGCGGCTGCGCCCCATCCTCATGACCACGCTGGCCATGGTCTTCGGCATGGTGCCCCTGGCCTTTGCCCTCACCGAAGGTTCCGAACAGCGCGCACCCATGGGCCAGGCGGTCATCGGCGGCGTGATCACCTCGTCCATCCTGACCCTGGTGGTGGTGCCCGTGGTGTACTG
The DNA here is from genome assembly GCA_964428045.1 of uncultured Hydrogenophaga sp. Taxonomy (GTDB): domain Bacteria; phylum Pseudomonadota; class Gammaproteobacteria; order Burkholderiales; family Burkholderiaceae_C; genus Hydrogenophaga. The sequence goes on from CAYRWN010000056.1 coordinate 14,302, forward strand.
CTACATGGACGACCTGGGCCGCTGGTTCCGGAACCTGATGGGGCGAGCGCCGACCCCTGTCGGCGACCCCGATCGGTAAAATGGACCAGAATCGGCTAACATACCCACCGGAGTATCTGAAATGACGTTCCCGAACACCCTCAGCCTGGAACAGGCCCGCTTCAACATGATCGAGCAGCAGGTCCGCCCCTGGGAAGTGCTGGACCCGGCCGTGCTGGCCCTGCTCGAGAGCGTGCCGCGCGACCGGTTTGCACCCCCCGCCCAGAAGGCGCTGGCCTACGTGGACATGGAACTGCCCCTGGGCAGCGCCCCCGACCAGATCATGTTGGCGCCGCGCGTGCAGGCCCGTCTGGTGCAGGACCTGGCCGTGCAGCCCACCGACAAGGTGCTGGTGATCGGCACCGGCAGTGGCTTCACGACCGCTTTGCTGGCCCAGCTGGCCCAGCGTGTGGTGTCGCTGGAAATCGACGAATCCATCGCCCGCGCAGCGCGCGACAACTTGCTGGCCGCCGCCATCGGCAACGCCGACGTGCGCGTGGCCGACGCGGCCGCGAACGGCTTCGCCGCCTGCGCCGCCGAAGCCCCCTGGGACGCGATCCTGGTGGCCGGCTCGCTGGCCGAAGTGCCGCAAGCCTTGCTGGCCCTGCTGGCTCCGGGCGGACGTCTGGCCATGATCGCCGGGCAGGAACCCGTGATGCGCGCGACCATCGTGACCCGCGTGGCCGACGCCAGCTACCGCACCGCCCAGCCCTGGGACACGGTCGCGCCGCGCCTGCGCAATTTCCCCGAGCCCTCGCGTTTCTGCTTCTGAGCACCATGCAATCCATCCGCCCTTCCCACTTCAACGACTGGCTGCAGAAAATGGCCGCCGAGCAACCTGGCGCGGCGCCGGTGCTGCTGGACGTGCGCGAGCCGTGGGAATGCCAGACCGCCAGCGTCAAGACGGAAGACGGCTTCACACTGGTGCAAATGCCCATGCGCAGCGTGCCCGCCCGCTACCTCGAGCTCGACCGCAGTCAGCCGATCGCCTGCCTGTGCCACCACGGCGCCCGCAGCGCGCAGGTGGTGCACTTCCTGATGCAGCAGGGCTTTGAGAACGTGGTCAATGTGCACGGCGGCATCGACGCCTGGTCGCAAGAACGCGACCCGGGCGTGCCGATGTACTGAACCACCCCGCCCTTCGACCTGCGACCACGCCACAAGGAATCCTCCATGAACGCCCCCGCTCACCGCCGCTGCGGTCTCCTCGCGCCCCGGTTCCCCGCAAACCGCGCAACACTGGCGGTGATGCTGGCCCTGGGCAGCGCATCGGCAGCCCAGGCGCAAAGCCTGGTGGAGCTCTACGAGTCGGCGCGAGGCTACGACGCCACCTTCCTGTCGGCCCGTTCGGCCTACGACGCCAGCCTGGCCAAGGCCGAACAGGCGCGCGCCGGCCTGCGCCCGCAGGCCGGTCTGTCGGCCGGTGCCAACTGGAACAACCGCAACAGTTCCGCCGGTGCGCTCGACAGCACATTCAATACCCAGAATGTGACCCTGTCGGCCAGCCAGCCGCTGTACCGCCCGGCCAATGCCGTGGCGGACCAGCAGGGCCAGCTGTCCATCGACATCGCCAAGGCCCAGCTGGAGAGCGCCGAACAGGACCTGATCGTGCGCACCACCCAGGCCTATTTCGACGTGCTGGCCGCGCAGGACACGGTGGCTTTTGTCCAGGCCCAGAAGAAGGCCGTGAGCGAACAACTGGCCGCCGCCAAACGCAACTTTGAGGTGGGCACCACGACCGTGACCGATTCGCGTGAAGCCCAGGCCCGGTTCGACCTCGTGGTCGCGCAAGAGATCGCGTCCGAGAACGACCTGCGCGTCAAGAAGCTGGCGCTGGACCAGCTGGTGGGCAAGTCCAACACCAGCCCCAGACCGCTGGCCGCGCCGGTGGCGCTGCCCGCGCTGTCACCGGCAGACCCGCAAGCCTGGGTGGCGCAGGCCGAGACCGGCCACCCCGCCGTGCTTCAGGCCACCCGCGCCCTGGACATCGCCCGGCTGGAAACGCAGAAAGCAGAAGCCGGACAGAAACCCACGCTGGACCTGGTGGGCCAGTACCAGATCGCGCGCGCCCCGCAGTCCGGCCTGGGCTATGTGCGCAACAACACCGCGACCGTGGGTGTGCAGTTCAACATGCCGCTGTACACGGGTGGCGCGGTGCAGAACCGCGTGAAGGAGACGCTGGCACTGGAAGACAAGGCCCGTACCGACCTCGAAGGCGCCAAGCGCGGTGTGAGTCAGGCCACGCGCAGCGCCTATTTCGGCGTGTTGTCGGGCCAGGGGCAGGTCAAGGCGCTCGAAGCGGCCGAAGCGTCCAGCCAGAGTGCGCTGGATGCCAACCAGCTGGGCTACCAGGTCGGCGTGCGCATCAACATCGACGTGCTCAACGCCCAGAGCCAGCTGTTCCAGACCAAGCGCGACCTGGCCGTGGCACGCTACAACGTGCTCATCGGTGGTCTGCGCCTGAAGCAGGCCAGCGGCCAGCTCAGGGCCAGCGACCTGCAGGCGGTCAACGCGCTGCTGGCGCGCTGACGCGTCAGCCCCGCGGCCGCAGCAGCGGCACGCGGTTGATGGCCATGGCGGCCGCTGCGGTGCGCGCCTCCACGCCCAGCTTGGCGTGGAGGCGTTCCAGGTGATTCTTCACCGTGGCCGGGCTAGCGCCCGGAATGTCGCCGATGTCGCGGTTGATCGTGCCCTTGACCACCCACAAGAGCACTGCGGTCGCGCGGGCGGCAGTTGCAGCTCGGCCCGCAGGCGGTCCGGCCACTGCAAGACAAACGCTGGCGTGGTGGGCAATACGGTGCCGCAGCGAGGTGTCGACGGATGGCGTGCCAGCGCGATCTGCCACATCAGGCCGTCGACGGATCTGCCCTGAACGCCGGTTTGCCGGGCCAAGGCAGCCCCAGTCGGCCCCCGCCGCTGCGAGAACGGATCGACGCCGCCGTCATCGGCCTCCAGGCTGCACGAGGACTGGTGTTCCACGCCGAGTGCCATCACGGCAACTGCCTGGGGGCGGCCGTAGATCCCGACTCCCAGGAGGCACTGCACGGCGACACGCTCGATGAGCATAGGCCCTTCAGATGAGCCACCTTCTCCTGGACGCGTCCTTCCCGGAGCACCTGGCCGTTGCCGACAACCGCATCCGCCCCGCGAGACCAGCGTCGCCGAGGACATCCGGCGCGACATGGACGCCATCGGCATCATGAGCAGCGACTGGCGGGCCACGGGCCGCGACGGCGCATCATCCGGACCGGGCGGACGGCCGACAAGATGAAGTCACAACGCGGCTGGCCTGAACCTGAACCGGTCGCCCTGAGCCTGTCGATGACCTGCAGCGCCACGGCCGGGCCAAGAGCGCGGCAGCGGTGCAACACGGCCGCAGCGTGACCAAGCTCGGCATGAAGCACGACAGCCACCGGCCCCAGAGGGCCATCGCACCGCAGCGCCACACCGCGTGCGCCGACAGCGTGCGGCCGACCTGCGAACCGGCCAGCAGACTTCCCGTGACCCAGCGATACTTCCTGTTTTGATGGCAAACAGGGAAGAAAACATGCTGCAAGTCTCCAAACGCGTCCCTCAGGGCAAGGGCCTGGCACCGGTGCTCGTGCGCCGCGCCGCCACCCTCACGCTGAACTGGGATGTGCGCCAGAAAAGCCGGTTTGACGCCGAGTCGTCGGACGGGCGCCGCGTCGGCGTGTTCCTGCCCCGCGGCACCGTGTTGCGCGGCGGTGACGTCCTGGTCACGCAGGACGGCTCGCTGCTGCGCGTGGTGGCGGCGCCGCAGGCGGTGCTGCGCATCACCGCCTGCACCGAACCCCACCACGGGCACAGTCACGATCCCGCCTTCGACCTCATGCGCGCGGCCTACCACCTGGGCAACCGCCACGTGACCATCGAACTGCGACCCGAGCATCTGAAAATCGAACCCGACCACCTGCTGGCCGACCTGCTGCGCACCATGCACCTGAACGTGACCGAGGTGCGCGAGCCGTTCGAACCCGAGAACGTAGACCACGCGACCGGCCACGGACATGGTCACATCCATGGCCACGATCACGGCTCCCATGGCCATGGCTGATGAGACCGCCCGGCCTGACCCCCACGTCGGCGCAGATCTTGACGTGATGAAGGCCGACACCGCGCGCCGCCCCTGGCTCATGACCGACCTCAAGACGCTGGCGGGTGTCGACGTGGTCGTGCGCTTCATCGAACAGCGCGGCATGCTGGCACCGGCCAGCGCGATCGCCGGATCCCGAGTCCGAGCCGCCCCGGCGGCTACAATCGGGCCCGCGCCGGAGACGTGGGAGAGTGGTTTAATCCAGCGGTCTTGAAATCCGCGTTGCCGTTATCATGGGCTTGATCTTCCGGGGTGAGGTGGCCGAGTGGCTTAAGGCTGCAGTCTTGAAAACTGCCGAAGTATCAAATACTTCCGTGGGTTCGAATCCCACCCTCACCGCCAACGCACGAAACGCAGCGAACGATTCAAGCGCCGGGACCGACGGCACAGACCACCGGCACACACCGGCACAGGAACGGGCCAAACGGCCCGCAGAAGGCCCGGCTGGGGCCACCGCCCCGCCCTTTTCTCCCCAGCCCGCCTGAGCGCCAACGTGGGCCGCACACGGCCCCCCGGCACAGGCCCCGGCACACCCGGCACACCCGAAACCACCCCCCGCGCAGGTATCATCCTCAGCAATGGCCCATCTCGAAAACCACATCCACGAGACATTCGGCGTAGCCGACCCGGCAGCGGCAGGCGAGTCGTGGGAGCAGCGCCTCCCGGCCATCCTCGACGCCCTGCGCGACCCCAAGACGGTCATGCCCGCCGTCGCGCTTCTGGTCGAGATGGCGCGGGCCGCAGACGCCAAGTAAAAAAGCCCCGAGGTCTCCCCCGGGGCAAGGCTGCTCTGGCAACAGCGCAACAGGAGACTCAGTGGCGGTTGGCCCCCTGAGCCATGATCTCGGTCTTCTTGGCTGACGACGACGACGAGCCGAAGAAGTACTCCTTCGAACCAAGCACCATCGCGGTCAACACCCCAAGCAGCATGTCGAGCGTCTTGCCGATCATCATCGGCACCTCTTTCTGCTCGTAGGCCAGCCAGCACTGGAAGGCGATCACGGCGAAGAAGGCAAACGCGTAGAGGTACGCCAGCCGATGCGGCGTGAGGTCGCCGGTCGCCTCCTGCCGCTTCCGGGCGCTGTCGCGGTCGCTGGCGGCGATCCGCTCCAAGTCCACATCCAGCGCCTTCATCCGGACGGCAAAGTCGGCGTCCACCTGCTTGAGGGCGACCAACTGCTCGGGCGATGCCCCGGATACGACCGCGGCGATTTCCTCCTGCGTCGCCTCATCGTGGCCCAGCAGAGCGCCGGAGATCGCCTTGACCGCCATGCCAGCGAACGGGCCACCGATTGCGGTGGCAAGCGTCGGGGCCACAGCCCCAAGGATTGATTTCCAGTCGCTCATGATGTGCGCCTCAGTCCGCGTTGAGACCGAGCATCGACAGGGCCTTCGATCGGTGGAAGTTGTCATCGGGAACCGGTTCCCATGCTTCAGGGAGTCCGAGGTTCTCCGGAACGCGAGCCATCACAAGCTGCCCCTGAACCACCTTGAAGAAGTAGTCGTTGACGTTGACGATCAGGTTCCCGCTGGCGTCCTGCTGCTTGAAAGGCACAGACTGAAGCGCGGCGTGGAAGGCGGGCTTGCTCCAGTAAGGCATCTCCGGCAAAGGCTGGGCGGTCGACTGGTTGACGATCATGCTGATGCTCCTTTGGCATGGGCGACCACGGCATCTACCGAGCGAAACATCTCAGCGATGGACGTGGCGTTGTTGATGAGGATGTCCTCGGTGATCTGAGCTTGCGCCCGCTCTGAGGCGTGGCTGGAGGTCATGAGTCCGGGGCGATAGACGCGCCAGAGACTGCCGCCCACACTGCGCAGCGCTGCCGCCTCGTTGGGGAATCGCACGTCGTCCACGACGATCAACGGCGAGGCCTCCTGCTCGACGAGACACCGCCAACGGTTGATCCAGACGTCCGAATGGACCATCCGACGGCCCCACTCGGTCCCGAGTGTCTGCATCAGATGGCGCGGCGTGCAACCACCGGCCCATGCGATCGGCTCATTCTTGGCAGCACCGTCCAGCTGCTCGTCGGTCAGGCCCAGCCCGACTTTGATCATCTCCTTCAGCGGCCCAGCAAAGCGCTGCCGCACGAACCCGTGCCGCTCGACGAGATGCCGCGCCACAAGTGTCTTTCCGCTTCCAGCAAGTCCGATGAGTCCGATGATGGTCTTGCCGGTCATGCTGCCACCTTGTTGATGGGGATCACTCGACGACGAGCGGGTGCGGGCGTTGCGTCGCGGAGCCATAAATCGTGCCGGTCCCTGCGGTGTGGGCCTTCGATTCGGACGGGGACCAGCCCCGTGAGAAACTCGATACCGGCAGCGAAGATGGGCACAGCGTCAGAGAACGCGTTGTCGCAAGACGCCTCCCACAACGGCCCCTCCAAGAACATGCAACTGCCGTGGCAAATCTGGAGCATCGGGCAGTTTGGGCACTCCTCGCGCTTGCTCCAATGGGTCGCCGTATTGAGGCGGACGCCAGAAAGGTCGCTGACATGACCGATCTTGTGGCTCTCGCCGTTCGGGGCGACGGCCTTGGCGCTGACGTTCTGGCAGGTCAGCACGTTACCGTTGAGGTCCACGGCGATCTTGTCCGGGTCATCCATGCTGCACTTTTGCCCAATGGCCTCGGCCTTGCGCTTGACCCGAAGCGAGTTCACGAACCCGGCGACCTTCTCGCGCACCACGCCGAAGTTGGACGCCTGACCAGTGCGAATCTCTTGGAACGCTCGACTGCGGTAAGGCACCTGCGCGTCACAGCCCAACGAGTTCGCCAGCCCGCCCTCGTCGTAGGCATCGACGAAACTTCCCTCGCCGATGGGCACATTCGGGTCGCCAGTGAGTTCTTGGAAGAACTTTTGCACCTCCGCCCGCGACACGTTGTGGGCATTCATCATGGCGTTGAAGCTGATTCGCCCCTGCGGGTTCAGCCGCTGGTACAGGTCGAGAATGGCGTCGCGCTTGTCCGGCTCCTGCAGCGGGTCTGGGCCTCTCACATGCTGGCCGGGGCCGTC
>CAYRWN010000057.1:0-19530 GCA_964428045.1 uncultured Hydrogenophaga sp.
CAGCGCCCTTTGGCACGCCGGGTCACTCGATTTGGCTACTTGTTCAGCGTAGCCCAAACTCTGCAACGGATCGCCCTGCTGGTGGCCGTGGCGGCCCTGCTGGTGGCGCTGTATCTGCTCCTTTTCACGCCCCACCGCCTCGATGTGCTTGCGCCGGCGCTGATCACGCTGGTTGCGGCAACCGGCTGGGTGCTGCTGCGACGGGGTCATGACCGGCTTGCGGTTCATCTGGTGCTGTTCGGCGTGCTGGGGGCCGCCACGGTGGCCAGCATCAGTTTGGGTTCGGTGCGTGCGGCGGGCGTGCTGCTCTTTCTGGGGGCGGTGGTGGGAGCCGGCATTTTCACCAGTCAGCGCACGATGCTGGGCACCGTGTTCACCGCCATCGCACTCATCACCGCCCTGACCCTGGCGGAATGGAACGCCTGGATCGTCCCGCGGAACCTGCGGACCGGTCCTGCCGCCCTGCTGACCTACATCGCCACCCTCGTCGTGGTGGCCCTCATGGTCTACTACAGTCGCCGCCGCAGCGAAGAGGCCATGGAGTGCCTGACCGCCGAACTGGAGATGCGTCAACAGACGCAGCGCGAGCGCGACCGCAGCCAGGATCGCCTGGCGCGTTTCTTCCGCAACTGCCCCAGCCCCATGCTGGCGCAGTCAGCCCGCACCGGCACCATCCTCGACGTCAACCCCGCGTTCTTGCGCTGCTACGGCTACACGCGCGATCAGTTGCTGGGGCGTCCTGACGATTTGCTGTGGGCCCGACCCGAGGAACGTAACGCCTACCTGGAGCAACTGGGTCGGGACCGCCGCACCAGCCAGGCGTCCGCCCAGGGCGTGCGCAGCGACGGCACGCTGTTCGATGCCCTCATCTCCAGCGAAATGAGCGACGACCCCGATGACCGGCTGGTGATCACCACCGTGACCGATGTCACCGCACAGAACCAGGCCATGGAGCGGCTGCGCAAGTCCGAGGAGCGCTTTGCCAAGGCCTTCAACTTCAGCCCGCTGAAGATGACCATCACGCGGCTGAGCGACGGCCAGTTCATCGAAGTCAACCAGGCCCGGGACCCGGTGCAGGGCCTGGGCAGGCAGGAGCTGATCGGCCGGACCACGCTGCAGACCGGCGGCTGGCTGAGCGCCGAAGAGCGACAGACCTTCGTGCGGCGTTTGCTGACCGACGGCCATGTGAGCGGTTTCGAAACCCGCATGCGGCACGCCAGCGGCGAAGTGATCGACGCCAAGATGTGGGCCGAACTGATCGAGATCGACGGCGAGCAGTGCGTTCTCTCCTGCTTTCTGAACACCACCGAGGAAAAGCGCCGGGAAGCCTTGCTGCTGAGTGTGGCGCAAGGCATGGCGGGCGAGACCGGTGATGCGTTCTTCGCCTCGCTGACGCGGCACGCCGCACTGACGCTCAAGGCGGACATTGTCCTGATCGGCGAGCTGCGGGCGGATGAACGAATTCACACGCTCTCGGTCTGGGTGGATGGTGAGCCCGCCCCACCGTTCGACTACGACCCCAACGGCATGCCCTGCCAGGGAACGCTGGCGCAACGCGACCTGTTCATACGGGAGAGCGGCATCAAGGCGAGCTGTCCCGACGCCGAGCTCCTGTCCGCCTGGAAGGTCGAGGCATACGTCGGCCAATGCCTGTTCGATCTCGGCGGCACGCCGGCCGGTGTGCTTGCCGCCCTGTGGCGCCGACCGGTCACTGTCGGTTCAGAGGCTCGGGCACTGATGTCGATCTTCGCGGGCCGGGCTGCAGCGGAGCTTGTCCGGATGCGACGCGAGAGCGAGATCCAGCGGCTCAACGCCACGCTGGAACAACGGGTGCGTGAGCGGACCGCCGAGCTGCAGAAACTCAATGTCGAGCTGGACTCTTTTGCCTACTCGGTTTCGCACGACCTGAAGTCGCCCCTGCGTGCCATCGACGGCTTCACCCAGCTGCTCAAGGAGTCGCTGGAGGACCGGATCGATCCGCAGGAAGCCGAACTGCTCAACCGCGTGCTGGCCAGCACCCACCGCATGAGCACGCTGATCGCCGACCTGCTGGGGCTGGCCCGCGTCAGCCAGGGTTCGTTGACCCTGAGCGAGGTGGATCTGAGCGCCATGGCGCTGTCGATCCTGCGCGCAGAACAGGAGCGAAACCCCGGACGCACGCTGCGTTGGCAGATCGCCCCGGGACTGCGGGTGCGTTGCGACGAACGCCTGGCTCGCATCGTGCTCGAGAACCTGCTGGGCAACGCCGTGAAGTACGCCCGCGATCGGGCCGAAACACTGATCGAACTGGGGCAGTCGCACGACGCAGACGGCCACGCGGGCGACCTGTTCCTGAAAGACAACGGCACCGGCTTTGACATGGCGCAGGCGCACCGGCTGTTCCAGCCCTTTCAGCGCCTGCACATGCCCGGCGACGGCTTTGAAGGCACGGGCATCGGCCTGGCCACCGTGCGCCGTATTCTGGAACGCCACGGCGGTCATATCTGCGGCGAAGGCCAGGTCGGTCAGGGCTCCGTGTTCGAATTCAGCTTTGGCAACGGCGGAGTGGTCTGATCCCCCCTGCTGCCGTCGGCCCCGCCCCCGGGCACGCAGCCTCAGGCCACGCCGTGCTGCTGGAACCTGACCGAAGGTGAGATAAAGGAAAGGGGGGAGGCGCGATATTCGGGTTTTCCGAACCGGACGAAGCGGCTCATGGCAGTCGATCAACTTTCAAGGAATGCGCCAATTGTCAGGGCCCAATGGGGCTGCGCGATGGCGGGCAGCTCACCGCGCTGCGCACCCCATTTGTCGGCCGCCTGCGCCCACGCAGGCAGGCCGGCCGTGGCCAGGCCGGCAGCAAGAAGGTGGCGCCGGGTCCACATGCTCAGTGCGCCTGCTCCCAGTTCGGCCCCACGCCCACCTCGGCCAGCAGCGGCACTTTCATCTGCGCCACGCCCGCCATCAGGCGCGGGATTTCGGTGCGCAGCCAGCCCACCTCGGCCTCGGGCACTTCGAACACCAGTTCGTCGTGCACCTGCATGATCATTTTCGTGCCCTTGCCCTGCTCGTCCAGGGCTTTCTGCACCGCCACCATGGCGAGCTTGATGAGGTCGGCCGCCGTGCCCTGCATGGGCGCGTTGATGGCCTGGCGCTCCAGCGCGGCCAGCTTGGCGCCCTTGGCGTTCTGGATGTCGGGCAGCACCAGCTTGCGGCCAAACGCGGTTTCCACGTAGCCCTGCCGCTTGGCCAGTTCGCGGGTGTCGTCCATGTACTGCTTGACGCCGGCGAAACGCGCGAAGTAGCGGTCGATGTAGGTCTTGGCGGCGGCGTTCTCGATGCCCAGCGACTTGGCCAGACCGAAGGTGCCCATGCCGTAGATCAGGCCGAAGTTGATGGTCTTGGCGTAGCGGCGCTGCTCGTTGCTGACCTCGGCCGGCGTGAGGCCGAAGACCTCGGCCGCGGTGGCGCGGTGCACGTCCTGCCCTTCCTGGAAGGCGCGCAGCAGGGCATGGTCGTCGCTCAGGTGGGCCATGATGCGCAGCTCGATCTGCGAGTAATCGGCGCTGGCAATGACGTGCCCCGGCGCGGCCACGAAGGCCTCGCGCACCTTGCGGCCTTCGGCGGTGCGGATGGGGATGTTCTGCAGGTTGGGGTCGTTGCTGGACAGGCGCCCAGTCACGGCCACGGCCTGTGCGTAGTGGGTGTGCACGCGGCCGGTGCGCGGCAACGCCAGCTGGGCCAGCTTGTCGGTGTAGGTGCCCTTGAGCTTGATGAGGCTGCGGTGTTCCAGGATCTTGGCCGGCAGCGGGTAGTCCTCGGCCAGTTTTTCCAGCACCTCCTCGTCGGTGCTGCGGGCGCCGGTGGCGGTTTTCTTGATGACGGGCAGGCCCAGCTTGTCGAAGAAGATCTCGCCCAACTGCTTGGGGCTGCTGAGGTTGAAGGGCTGGCCGGCGATTTCATACGCCTCCTGCTCCAGCGCGAAGATGCGCTGGCCCAGTTCGTGGCTCTGCTTGGCCAACGTGGGCGCGTCGATCAGCACGCCGTTGCGTTCGATGCGGTAGAGGGTCTCGCTGCTGGCGATTTCCAGTTCATAGACGAACTTCAGCTTGGCGTCTCCTTCGATCTGCGGCCACAGCGCGCGGTGCACGTCCAGGGTCTGGTCACTGTCTTCGCACGAGTACTCGGCCGCCTTGTCGAACGCGACCTGCGCGAACGGGATCTGGTGCGCGCCCTTGCCGCACAGGTCTTCGTAGCTGATGCCGCTGCGGCCCAGGTGGCGCTCGGCCAGGCTGCCCAAACCGTGCGGCTTGTGCACTTCGAGCACGTAGCTCTGCAGCATGGTGTCGTGCGCGTAGCCCCGCACCTCGATGCCGTGGTTGGCGAAGACGTGGCGGTCGTATTTGATGTGCTGGCCGAGCTTGTGCTTCGCCGGGTTCTCCAGCCAGGGCTTGAGCCGGGCCAGCACCTCGTCGAAGGGCAGCTGCTCGGGCGCGTCCGGGCCTTCGTGTTGGAGCGGGATGTAGGCCGCTTCGCCCGGCGTCACGCTGAAGCTGATGCCCACGATCTGCGCCACCATTTCGTCGAGCGAGGTGGTCTCGGTGTCGATGGCGGTCAGGTCGGCGGCTTCGATCCTTGCCAGCCAACGGTCGAAGGCGTCCCAGGTCAGGAGGGTGTCGTAGGCCAGGGTGCTCACGCGCGGCGCGGCGGCGGCGGGCGCCAGTGCCGGCGACTCCCCGCCACCCAGCGCCTTGGCCAGGCCCTTGAAACCGTAGGTTTCGTAGAAGCTGCGCAGCGGCGCCGTCTGCGGCTGCCCCATGCGCACCGCGTCCAGCGCCGGCAGGCCGGGCACCCAGCCGTTGAGGTCGCAGTCGGTCTTGATGGTCAGCAGCTGGCGGCCGGTGGGCAACCAGTCCAGCGCCTTGCGCAGCTTCTCGCCCACGGCGCCTTTCACCTGGTCGGCCTGCGCGATCAGCGCATCGACCGAGCCGTATTCCTGCAGCAGTTTCACGGCGGTCTTGGGGCCCACGCCCTGCACGCCGGGCACGTTGTCCACCTGGTCGCCCACCAGCATCTGGTAGTCCAGCATCTTGCTGGCGGGCACGCCGAACTCGGCCTCCACCCCGGCCAGGTCGCGGACCTTGCCGCTCATGGTGTCGATGATGGTGATGTGCTCGTTGACCAGCTGGGCCAGATCCTTGTCGCCGCTGCTGATCAGCACCTCGATGCCCTGCTGCGCCGCCGTCACGGCCAGGGTGCCGATCACGTCGTCGGCCTCAACGCCCGGCACGTCCAGCACCGGCCAGCCCGACAGGCGCACCACCTCGTGAATGGGGGTGATCTGGCTGCGCAGGTCGTCGGGCATGGGGCTGCGGTGCTGCTTGTACTCGGGGTAGAGCGCGTCGCGGAAGGTCGGGCCCGAAGCGTCGAAGACACAGGCCGCCCAGGTGGACGGGTGGTCGTTGAGCAGCTTCTGCATCATGTTGATGATGATGCGGATGGCGCCAGTCTTGAGCACCGTGCCGTCGGGCCGGGTGATGCTCATGGCGTCACCGCCGGCGAAGAAGGCGCGGTAGAGGTAGCTGGAGCCGTCGACGAGCAGCAGACGGCGGGAGGGCGTGGTTTGGTCGGGCATGCGGGCGATTGTCGGGGATGACCGGGGGGTACTGCCTACAATCCGGGCATGGCCCGCCACACCTTCTCATCCCCCCGCCGGCATGGCGTGCGCCTGCTGGGCCTGGCCGCTGTCGCTGCCGGCCCGGCCCTGGCGCAGTTGCTCCCCACCGTGCCACCGGCAGAGGCGTCCGCGCTCCGCAGCGCCGAGCCGCGGGTGGAACGCATCCAGCACGAAGACGCCCTGACCCGCGTGAACGAATTGCGCGTGGCGGGTCAGACCCGCAGCATCACCGTACAACCCAAGAACGGCGCCCCCGCCTACGAAGTGGCCCCCGCCGCCGGCGGGGAAGACCCCAAGGCGTCGCGCAACGGCAGCGCCGGCAAGAGCCGCTGGCGCCTGCTGGATTTCTGATCTCCCCCCGAACCGACCCCATGGCCGTTTACACCGAAGTCCCGTTTGCGCAAGCCGCTGCCCTCATCGAACGCCTGAACCTGGGCGTGCTGACCGACCTGCGCGGCATCCAGGGCGGCATTGAAAACACCAACTATTTCGTCACCTGCGAACGCGACGGGGCGACGCAGGAACACGTGCTGACGGTGTTCGAGCGCCTGAGCTTCGAGCAGCTGCCCTACTACCTGCAGCTGATGAAGCACCTGGCGGCCAAGGGCATCCCGGTGCCGGCGCCGGCCGCCGACGCGCAGGGCAACATCCTGCACACCCTGCAGGGCAAACCGGCCGCCGTGGTGGAGAAGTTGCAGGGCAAGAGCAACCTGTCTCCCGGTGCCAACCACTGCACGGCCGTGGGCGGCATGCTGGCACGCATGCACCTGGCCGGGCGCGACTTTCCCCTGAACCAGACCAACCTGCGTGGCCTGGCGTGGTGGAATCAGACGGTGCCGGTGGTGCTGCCGCACCTGGACGAACCCCGGCGGGCGCTGATCCGCACCGAACTGGCCTACCAGAACCACGTGGCGGCCGGCGCGGCCTATGCAGCGCTGCCGCGCGGCCCGGTGCACGCCGACCTGTTCCGCGACAACGTCATGTTCGACGGCGAACGGCTCACCGGCTTCTTCGACTTCTACTTCGCCGGCCACGACAGTTTTCTGTTCGATCTGGCCGTCTGCCTGAACGACTGGTGCATCCGCCACGCCGCCGACGAAACCGACGGCGAGCACGACGAAACCCGCGCCCATGCCATGCTGGCGGCCTACCAGGCGGTGCGCCCGCTCACCAGCGCCGAACGCCAGCTGCTGCCGGCCATGCTGCGCGCCGGCGCCCTGCGCTTCTGGCTCTCGCGCCTGTGGGACTGGCACCTGCCGCGCGAAGCGGCCATGCTCAAGCCCCACGATCCGATCCACTTTGAACGCGTGCTGCGCCAGCGCGTGGCCCACGCCGCCGGGTTGTCCCAGGCCCTGCTGAACGAAACGGGTGAACCGGCATGAGGCTCAACCCTGTTCCCGCCGGCACCGGCCTGACCTGGGTGCGCCTGGGCGTGCGTACCTTCCTGCGCCAGCCACTGGCCATGGGCGGGCTGTTCTTCATGTTCATGGGGGCTGTGTCGGTGTTGTCGGTCGTGCCCCTGATCGGCGCCGGGCTGGCCCTGGTGCTGGTGCCCGCCGCCACGCTGGGCCTGATGGCCGCCAGCCGTGAAGCCGATGCCGGCCGCTTCCCGATGCCGCTGACGCTGGTGAGCGCCTTTCGCGAAGGCCCGCAGCGCAGCAGGGCCATGCTGACCCTGGGCGCCGGCTATGCGGGTACCCTGCTGTTGCTCATGCTGCTGGCCGCCCTGCTGGCCGGTGGTGACGACGCGGCTACGGCCCTCAACGAAGGGGAGATGACCCCCGAGGCGCTGCGCGCCGCTTTTTCGGGCGGCCAGTTCTGGTTCCTGCTGCTGCTCTATGTCCCCGTGCTCACCGCCTTCTGGCACGCGCCGGCCCTGGTGCACTGGCACGGCGTCAGCCCGGTCAAGAGTCTGTTCTTCAGCCTGCTGGCCTGCTGGACCAACAAGGGCGCCATGCTGGTGTTCATGGCCGGCTGGGTGGGCGTTTTTGCGGCGGTGGGTCTGGTGCTCAGCCTGCTGGCCGTGCTGCTGGGCAGCGCCACGGCGATGCAGGTGGTGCTCTACCCGATGGTGCTGCTGATGGCGGCCATGTTCCATACCTCCATCTGGTTCACCTTCCGCGACAGCTTTCTGGACGATCAGCCCGCCCGACCCGACACCGGAGACAACGCATGACGCAGCACACCCTGCAAGGCCGCAGCGAGGCCGAAGTGACCTGGTTCCAGCGCCGCGAGGCCATCGCCGCAGCGGGCGCCTGGCTGGCATTGGGGGGCTGGGGTACGGCGCAGGCCCAGCAGCGCAGCAACGTGGTGGAATTCGTCGGTGACATCCTGCTCAACGGGCGGCGCATGCTGCCGCAGCAGACGGTGCAGACGGGCGACCAGATCCAGACCGGCCCGGCCTCCCGGCTGGTGTTCGTCATCGGCAACGCCGCCTTTCACGTGCGGCAGAACTCGCGCCTGAGCGTTGAACGCGGTGCCACCCTCAACGCCGTGAGCCTGCTGCGCCTGCTGACCGGGGCGGTCGTGAGCGTGTTCGGCCGCAGCGGACCGCGCAGCATCAGCACCCCCACGCTCACCGCCGGCATCCGCGGCACCGGCGTGTACACGGAGATCATGGACGACCAGGGCGGCCGCACCTACTTCTGCAACTGTTACGGCGAGGTGGACCTCGCCGCCGGACCCGACCGGGCTTTTTCCCAGGCCAGTTACCACCAGGCGTTCTGGGGCGAGCCGGCCGCCCGCAACGGCCGCTTCATCCGGCCGGCCAACGCCATCAACCACACCGATGAAGAGCTGGAGTTCCTGGCGCGGCTGGTGGACCAGCGCACGGCCTGGCAGGTGATGGGCAAGAAGGGCGTCAAGGACGGCAAGGGCTACATGGAAGACAAGCCCGGCCAGCTCCATCCGGCCATGACCATGCCGCAGCGCTGAGGCACTGAGCCGGACAGGCGCCCGGCGCCAGGCGCTGCACCCACGGTCGGGCCCTTCGGACATTCACAGAAAGCTCCGACGAATGTCACATCGCTGACACGATGATTCCCGAGACTCCCGGTTTCCCCATGTCAACTCCGAGGGAACCACCGTGGACCAGAATACCGACCACATCGACTTCAACAACGAAGACTCCAACCGCAGCGACAACCCCAGCATCGCCGACGTGCTGGCGCAACGCCTCAAGCGTCGCAGCCTTTTCAAGGGCATCGGTCTGGGCGGCGCGGCACTGGGCATGGCCAGCGTCACCGGCTGCGCCGCATCGGGCTCGGGCATGTCCGCACCCGTGAACGCGCTGGGCTTCAAACCGGTGGCCAAACACACGCTGGACCAGGTGGTGGTGCCCGAGGGCTACTCTGCCCAGGTCATTTACGCGCTGGGCGACCCGCTCAACGGCACCACGGCCGCCTTCCGCAACGACGGCAACGACACCGACTTCGGCAACCGCGCGGGCGACCACCACGACGGCATCGAGTGGTTCGGACTCGACGCCCAGGGCAAGCCGGGCAACAAGGCCAACCTGCGCGGTCTGCTGGCCATGAACCATGAGGCCACCACCGACGAAAAGCTCTCGTCCTTTTTCATCCACGCCAACGGCGGCACATCGACCCTGCCACGTCCGGCTTCCGAAGTGGACAAGGAGCTGATGATCCACGGCCTGTCGGTGGTGGAGGTGCAATCGGACGGCAAACGCTGGACGGCCAAGACCAACTCCCCGTTCAACCGGCGCATCACCACCATGACCGAGTGCGCCATCCACGGACCCGCCCGTGGCAGCGAGCATCTGGTGACCCAGTACGACCCCTCCGCCACCAAGGCACGCGGCACGCTGAACAACTGCGGCAGCGGCAAGACGCCGTGGGGTACCTACGTCAGCGGCGAGGAAAACTGGTTCGGTTACTTCTTCCGAGATGCCAAGGACGACGATGCGCGCAAGAGAGACAAGCAGGCCCAGGCGCTCAACCGCTACGGGCGTCGTGCCGGTGCCGCCAGCCGCCACGGCTGGGAGAGCGCAGGCAGCGAAGACCGCTTTGTGCGCTGGAACAACAGCGCCCGTGGTGCATCGGCCAAGGAAGACTACCGCAATGAAATGAACACCTTCGGCTACGTGGTGGAACTCGACCCCTACGAGAGCAAGGCCCTGCTGCGCAAGCGCACGGCCCTGGGCCGGATGGGGCACGAGAACATCACCTTTGCCCGCGTGAGTGCCGGTCAGCCGGTGGTGGCCTACATGGGCGACGACGCGCGTGGCGAATACATCTACAAGTTCGTCTCCGACGCCAAGTGGGACCCCAAGGACGCCGAAGGCAGCAACCGTCTGGCCGCTGGCGACAAGTACCTCGACAAGGGCACGCTGTTTGTGGCCCGCTTCAAGGACGACGGTTCCGGCGAATGGGTCGAGCTGTCGATGAACAACCCGGTGATCGCCAACAGTTCGTACTTCGAATTCAAGAGCAATGCCGACGTCGCCATCTTCACCCGGTTGGCCGCAGACGCGGTGGCCGCCACCAAGATGGACCGTCCCGAATGGGCGGGTGTGAACCCGAAGAACGGCGAGGTGTACATCACGCTGACCAACAACAGCAACCGGACCGTGGCCACCGCCGACAGCGCCAACCCGCGTGTCTACACCGACATGAAGGGCAGCCGCGAACAGAAGGGCAACGTGAACGGTCACATCATCCGCCTGGGTGAAGGCAAGCCTTCCGATACCGCTTTCAAGTGGGACATCTATCTGTTCGCATCGGAAGCCGGCGCGGACCGCGGCACGGTCAACCTGTCGGGTCTGACGGACGACAACGACCTGTCTTCGCCCGACGGACTGGTCTTCAGCGAAGCCACCGGCCTGTGCTGGATCCAAACCGACGACGGCGCCTACACCGACAAGACCAACTGCATGCTCCTGGCGGCCATTCCGGGTCGCTTGGGTGACGGCCGCAGCCAACAACTGACTTACGGTGACAAGACGGTCACCACGCACGTCGGCAAAGCGCAAACCACGGCAACCCTCAAGCGTTTTCTGGTCGGCCCCAAGGGCGCAGAGATCACCGGGATCTGCGAAACACCGGATGGTCGCGCGATCTTCGTGAACATCCAGCATCCGGGCGAAAACACCCCCATGGCCGACGTGACCAACCCGGCGAAGTACGAGAGCCAGTGGCCTGCCAACGCCGGCTACGGCGCCGGCCAGCGCCCGCGCTCGGCAACGATCGTCATCACCAAGAACGACGGCGGCGTGATCGGCACCTGACACCAACGGTTTCCGTTGCATGAAAGTTCAGAGCGGCTTCGGCCGCTCTTTTTTTCGCCACCTTGCAACAGAGTTCGCACCTCGGGAGCCCGATTCATCGAGCTTTCACAGGGTCCGGCGAAGCTGGGCATCCCCAACACCTGCCTTGCCGTCATGCACAGTCGCGTACAAAAAGCACCCAGCATCCTGTCGACGGCCACGCAGATCTGCCGACGTCTGGACTTGCAGCTGTTTTCAACATGGGGGGCCGGGTATCGAGCCCATCCGCTGGCGCTGGGGCTGGCCTGTCTGTGGGCGCGCTGGAGCTGGGCGCCCCTGCTGGCGCTGATGCTCGCGGTGGCCTGGTTGAAAGGCCCGGACGGAGCGCTGCTTCTGATCCAGTGCCTGACCGTGCTGACCGTGGTGCAGGTGGGCTGCAAGCGACTGGCGCGGCGCTGGCAGGTCGAACGGCCGTTCATGCTGGGGCTGAGCCCCAACCACCTGGGACACAGCCAGCGCGGCGGCTTTCCCAGCACCCACGCCACCGCGATGGGTGCGGTGCTCGGCTACATGGCGCTGCAGTTGCCACCGGACCACCCTGCGCTGCCCGGCATGGCGTTCATCGTCGTGTCCACGGGCTGGGCCCGCATCTACGCCGGCGCACACTTTCCGCTGGACGTGTTGGCCGGGCTGGCCCTGGGTGTGGCCAGTGGTACGGGCCTGGCCGCTGTCATGGGATGGATCCACTGAGGCGGTCGGGCCGCTTGGACAAGTTCGGAGGGCGGCCGTCAGGAGGACGTCATTTTTTTGACACTTTTCCGTCACGGACTTTGGCTTTCGCTCCGATATGCTCGGTCCATACCGTGTACCGCCATCGTATGCATGGCCCCGCCTTCCGAGAAACGTTGAGAGAGAACCTCGCCATGCGCGCCCTGAAACAAGCCCGAAAGCTCATTGAAAAAAAGCCCGAATCGCAAGCCGCCCGGACGCTGTCGTCCCTGGTGGTGGCGCTGGAGTCGGAAGCCCCGTTCGCCCTGCACAGCCTCTACCAGCTGGACTATGACGACTTCGAAGTCGCCATGGACCTGATCAAGGAATGGCGCCTGGACCGATACTACGCTTCCAAGCTGCGGCTGCTGGACCTGTCGGTCCAGATCGGAGAGATGCAGCAGGCCAAACCTGGAATCTCTACATCGGTGGCCACAACGTCAGGCACCAAGAACTGATCACTGCGCAGGGCCAGCCTACCGGGCAGGCAACAGGCCAGCGGGTCGGCCGTTCAGTCGTCCACCGGAGTCAGTTTGGCCACGCTCAGGGCCAGCCACTTGGTGCCGTGGCGGCTGAAGTTGACCTGCGCTCGCGCGTCGGCGCCCGCACCTTCGAGCGCCAGCACCTTGCCTTCGCCGAACTTGGTGTGGAACACCTTCTGCCCGGTCCGGATGTCGATACCCCGGTCGGGCTCGGCGGCCTTGGCTGGCGAGCCGCCGTTGCCGCCCAACAGGAAACCCGGCGACCAGGCCGGGCTAGCGCCGCGCGCCGAACCGCCACCGTGGGCACCCCCGCGGGCCCCGCCCCCACCGCCCCAGGCGGGCTGCTGCGGCGTGAGCCATTTCAGGCAGGCCTCGGGCAGCTCGTCGAAGAAGCGGCTCTTCATGTTGTAGCGCGTCTGGCCGTGCAGCATGCGCGTCTGCGAATGGCTCAGGTAAAGCCGCTTGCGCGCCCGCGTGATGGCCACGTACATCAGCCTGCGCTCTTCCTCCAGCCCGTCGCGGTCGCTCATCGCGTTTTCGTGCGGGAACAGGCCCTCTTCCAGACCGGTGATGAACACGCAGTGAAACTCCAGCCCCTTGGCGGCGTGAACGGTCATCAGCTGCACCGCGTCCTGCCCGGCCTGGGCCTGGTTGTCGCCCGACTCCAGCGCGGCGTGCGTGAGAAAGGCGGCCAGCGGGCTCAACGTCTCGCCGGTTTCGGCGTCGGGGGCCAGCGATTCGCCGAGCACCGGTGCGTCCGGGGCCAGGCCCTGGCTGACCGGGCTTTGCGTCAGCGGCGTTCCGTGCTCGTCCACCGGCAGCGCCACCGCATCGCGGCCAAAGCCTTCCTGCATCACGAAGCTCTCGGCCGCGTTGACCAGTTCCTCCAGGTTCTCCACCCGGTCCTCGCCCTCGCGCTCGTTGCGGAAGTGTTCGATCAGGCCGCTCTTGTCGAGCACCAGCTCGATGATCTCCTTCAAAGACATGGCCCCCCCCGAACCGCCCGTTGGGCGGCTCCCCCCAGGGGGCGGATCGTTCTTGGGGCGGCCCGGCGAACGATCCTCGCCCACGGCCTTCTCGCGCATCACGTCCAGCAGCGCCACAAAGTTGGCGATGGCGGTGCCGGCACGCCCGGTCACACCGCTCACCGCATCGTGCAGCGAGCAGCCGCTGGCGCGCGCCACGTCCTGCAGCTGCTCCAAACTGCGCGCGCCGATGCCGCGCGGCGGGAAGTTCACCACACGCAGGAAGCTGGTGTCGTCGTGCGGGTTCTCCAGCAGGCGCAGGTAGGCCAGCGCGTGCTTGATCTCGGCGCGCTCGAAGAAGCGCAGGCCGCCGTACACGCGGTATGGGATCGCGGCGTTGAACAGCGCGGTCTCGACCACGCGGCTCTGCGCGTTGCTCCGGTAGAGCACGGCCATCTCGCTGCGCGGCGTGCCCTCGCGTTCGAGCTGCTTCATCTCGTCCACCATCCACTGCGCCTCGGCGAAGTCGCTGGTGGCTTCGTACACCCGCACCGGCTCGCCCGCGCCCGCGTCGGTCCGCAGGTTCTTGCCCAGGCGGCGGCTGTTGTGGCTGATCAGCTCGTTGGCGGTGTTGAGGATGTTGCTGGCGCTGCGGTAGTTCTGTTCCAGCTTGATCTGGTGCCGCACCTGGAACTCGCGCACGAAGTCGGCCATGTTGCCCACGCGCGCGCCACGGAAGGCGTAGATGCTCTGGTCGTCGTCGCCCACGGCGAACACCGCATTGCCCGAGGGCGGCAAGCCTTCGAGCGGCGGCGAGGAGAACATCTTGATCCAGGCGTACTGCAGGCGGTTGGTGTCCTGGAACTCGTCGATCAGGATGTGTTTGAACCGGCGCTGGTAGTGCGCGCGGATCGGGTCGTTGTCGCGCAGCACCTCGTAGCTGCGCAGCATCAGCTCGCCGAAATCGACCACGCCCTCGCGCTGGCACTGCTCTTCGTACAGTTGGTAGATCTCGACCTTGCGGCGTGTCTCCTCGTCGCGCACCACCATGTCGCGCGGGCGCTGGCCGTCTTCCTTGCAGCCGCTGATGAACCACTGCAGCTGCTTGGGCGGGAAGCGCTCGTCGTCCACGTTGTGCTGCTTGCACAGGCGCTTGATGGCCGAGAGCTGGTCCTGCGTGTCCAGGATCTGGAAGGTCTGCGGCAGGCCCGCCGGCTGGTGGTGTGCGCGCAGGAAGCGGTTGCACAGGCCGTGGAAGGTGCCGATCCACATGCCGCGCACGTTCACCGGCAGCATGGCGGTCAGGCGGACCATCATTTCCTTGGCCGCCTTGTTGGTGAAGGTCACGGCCATGATCCCCCCCGGCCCCACCTGGCCGCTCTGCAGCAACCAGGCGATGCGGGTGGTCAGCACCCGCGTCTTGCCCGAGCCGGCACCCGCCAGGATGAGCGCGTGTTCGGGCGGCAGGGTCACGGCCGCCGCCTGCTCGGGGTTCAGGCCGGCGAGCAGCCCATCAAAAGATACGTTCGAATTTGAGATGGTGGCTTGACGCTCAGTGCTTTCAGTTTCACTTTGCCTTGCCAAGTCACGTCTGGCACTTTCTATCCTTTCGGCGCGATCTTTCTCAATGTTCAATCGCCACTCGCGGTCCATCTGAGCCTTCCGAGCTTTCAATCGCTGGACGGCTGTTTGGAATCCTTGTTCCCCCTGGGTGTGATGAATCCACTCAAACTTCTGCGGGGACTCGGCCCAAGCTCGCGCTTCATCCACGCATCGAAAGCGGGACTCGTCAGCTCGATCTACACGTATCTGAATCAGGTCAATTTTCTCGTTCCTAGCGTGATCCAGCTTCTTGGCTGACACCCCACTGGAAACAAGGATTTCGACCCACAGAGTCGATCCATCTTCGAACGACAGAATCACATCAGGACGGAACGGGTCGACTCGCTTCTCTATGTCAACAGCAACTATCTTTCGGCGACCGAAAGACACTCGAACCTGCTCAGTCAAGCGCTCACCACTGTCACATTGCTCGTAGGCGTCTCGTTTGAAATCTAGTCCGCCAATCGACGCGATGGTCTTGAATGCAAGCTTGGCAGCGCGATGAAGTTCTGATTCACCGCTCTTTCGGCCGTACCACTCACACCCTGCCTCATGCGAAGAATGGTGGCGAAAGTAGTGAGCAACAACGTCGCCCTGACACGCCTCCAACTCGCCATTGCAACCAGGACAAGCGCACTCACACGCGAGCCCACGAGGTACGTCGTCTACATGAACCACAACCCCACTACGCAACGCAAATGGATTAAGAAAGTGTGCTCGATCAGGAGTCGAAGTCGTCATCTGCAATACCATGTTTATCTGCACCATCTAGGCGCTTGTTCGTCCTGGGCTGAGCCCATCAGGGGGGCTACTTGAGGATTGTAGGAAGGGGTCACCTGAACGTTCGCGCTATACGTCACCCCGTATGACCCTCATACCCGAAAACCCACCCCCTCTGGGGCACCGACCGGCCTAGAATCAATCATCGGGCCCAAGCAATTGCGCCCGGTTTCTTTTTTCCGGCTCCGGAAAAATGGCACCGGCCAGTTCCAAGCGCCTTTTCACCAACCCACCCCACCGCGGGGTGACTGAAAGGCCCACATGGAAATCTTCGACTACGACAACATCCTGCTGCTGCCGCGCAAATGCCGCGTGGAGAGCCGCAGCGAGTGCGACCCCTCCATCGAGTTCGGCGGCCGGCGCTTCAGGCTGCCGGTGGTGCCGGCCAACATGAAGACGGTGCTGGACGAGTCCATCAGCGAATGGCTGGCCGCCCACGGCTACTTCTACGTGATGCACCGCTTCGACCTGGACAACGTGGCCTATGCGAAGCGCATGCGCGAGAAGGGCCTGTTCGTCTCCATCAGCTCGGGCGTGAAGGCGCCGGACTATGCCGTCATCGACCGCCTGGCCGCCGACGGCGTGGGCGCCGACTACATCACCATCGACATCGCACACGGTCACGCCGAGAGCGTGCGCAAGATGATCGAGCACATCAAGCAGAGGCTGCCCCAGGCCTTCGTGATCGCCGGCAACGTGGCCACGCCCGAAGCGGTGATCGACCTGGAGAACTGGGGCGCGGACGCGACCAAGGTCGGCGTGGGCCCGGGCAAGGTCTGCATCACCAAGCTCAAGACCGGTTTCGGCACCGGCGGCTGGCAACTGTCGGCGCTCAAGTGGTGCGCGCGCGTGGCGACCAAACCCATCATCGCGGACGGCGGCATCCGCCACCACGGCGACATCGCCAAGAGCGTGCGTTTTGGCGCCACGATGGTGATGATCGGCTCGCTGTTCGCGGGCCACGAAGAATCACCGGGCCAAACGGTCGAGGTCGACGGCAAGCTCTACAAGGAGTACTACGGCTCGGCCAGCGACTTCAACAAGGGCGAGTACAAGCACGTCGAAGGCAAGCGCATCCTCGAACCCATCAAGGGCCAACTGGCCGACACGCTGCGCGAGATGCAGGAAGACGTGCAGAGCTCGATCAGCTACGCCGGCGGCACGCAGCTGACCGATCTGAAGAAAGTGAACTACGTGATCCTCGGCGGCGAAAACGCCGGGGAGCACCTGTTCATGTGAGATCCAGCATCTGCAAGGCGAGTTTGTGCAGCTGGTGCTTGGGCTCCACCAGCGCTTCAAGCACGCTGAAGTGGTTGCGGCCGGGCACTTCTTCACACACCGGCACCGCATCCTCGCCCCAGGCCTGTCGGATCAGCCGGTTCTGCTGGCGGAAGGCGTCGCTCTCGTTCCCGCCCACCACCGACACCAGCATGCCGCGCCCGTCGCCCACGTAGGGCGCGGGCATGAACGCCGGGCTGGCCCTGAAGGCATCGGCCGGCGTCAGGCGCAGGCTGTCCCGCAGGAAAGGCGTGTGCCGCAGGGGTTCCAGGTCGTACAGGCCCGAGATCGACAGCGCATCCTTGATCAGATCGGGTGGCAGGTCTTTGCCCACCTGCGGCCACTGGGCGTTGAGCAACATGGCGGCCAGATGCCCGCCGGCCGAATGGCCCACCACCGTGATGCGTTGCGGGTCCCCGCCGTGGACCGCGATGTGGCGGTACACCCAGGCCAGGGCCTGCACCATCTGCAGCGCGATGTCGGGCACGGTGACCGCAGGGCACAGGGCGTAGTTGGGCGCCACCACGCAAGCGCCTTTCTTCACGAACGGTTCGGCCAGGAAGCTGTGGTCGGACTTGTCCAGGCTGCGCCAGTAGCCCCCGTGGATGAAGAACAGCACCGGGGCCAGAGCTTCGCCGGGTCTGGCGCGGGCCGGAAACACGTCCAGCGTTTCGCCCGGACCTTGACCATAGGCCACATCGATCAAGCCACCCAGTCGCTGGCGCGCCGCCGCGGAATCGCGGGCCCAGCGCTCCAAGTGCTGCGCATGTTCGGGCACCAGCGCCCGGTTGTTGTACTGGGCATCGAGCCAGGCGGGGTCCAGGGTGGATGTGGCGTTCATGCGGGTCATTGTGGCATGCCCCTCGGAGCGGAAGTTGCCCGCGAGCTGGCTTTGTCGCGGTCGCACAGACAACGGTCATTTGCTGTATTCTGTATACAGAACATGGAAAATCACACCCCACCATGAGTGCCCAACTGCTGCAACTGACCACCACACCCGACCTGGCCGACCAGGTCTACCGGGCCCTGCTCGACGCGATCAGCGAAGGCTCGCTCGCCCCCGGACAACGCATCACGCAGGAAGAACTGGCGGAGCAACTGGCGGTCTCACGCCAACCGGTCATGCAAGCCTTGCGCCTGCTCAAAAAGGACGGTTTTGTGCAGGACGCCCCCGGCCGCGGCCTGCAGGTCACACCGCTGGACCCGCGCTGGCTGACCCAGGTGTACGAGGTGCGCGGGGCGCTGGACGTCCTGGCCGCGCGCCGCGCGGCGGAAAGACGCACCCGGCTGGACCCGAGCCTGTTCACCCGCGGTCGCCGGGCCGTGGCGCGGGGCGACATCAAGGCCATGATCGATGCCGACCTGGCCTTTCACCGCGCGCTGTACCAGGCCGCGGGCAACCCGCTGATCGAACAAAGCGCCCTGCTGCACTGGCAGCACATCCGCCGCGCCATGGGCGAGGCGCTGCAACGCTCGGACCTGCGGGAGCCCGTGTGGGACGAGCACGAGGCGATTGCCGAGGCGGTGGCCAGCGGCGACGCCGACCGCGCCGAAGCGCTGATGCGCCGCCACGGTGAACAGGCCGGGGTGACCCTGGCCCGGCAACTGGGCGCCAGCACATTCCCCGACAACTCCGTGGTTCTCTGAACCACTTGCGCGGGCGCCGGACCCCTGTCCGGCGCCCGCTTTTTCTGCCCGCGCAACCCAGAGCGGAGCCCGGCAGCGACCGGCAAGTCCCCCCTGAACTTTCGGCTTCCAATGCCCCGTCATGACCCCAGAAACCAGCACCCCTGACCCACGCCCCACCATCGCCGTGCTCGGCATCGGCATGATGGGTCACCCCATGGCACGTCGCTTGTGCGAAGCCGGTTTTCCCGTGCACGCCTGGAACCGCACCCGCGCCAAGGCCGAGCGTCTGCAGGCCCACGGCGCGCAGGTGCACGACACACCTGCCCAGGCCGTGGCAACGGCGGATCTGGTGATCACCCTGCTCGAAGACGGTCAGGCGGTCGAACGCGTGTTGTTCGATCAAGGCACGAGCAGCGGCTTGCGGCCAGGCGCGCTGGTGGTGGACATGTCTTCCATCCAGCCCAGACAGGCCCGCGACCACGCAGCCCGGCTGGCCGCCATCGGCGTGCAGCACCTGGACGCCCCCGTCTCTGGCGGCACGGTGGGGGCTGAAGCGGGCACGCTGGCCATCATGGCCGGCGGCAAACCGGCGGACTTTGCTCGTGCACTGCCGGCCTTCGAAGTGCTGGGGCGCGCCACGCACGTGGGTCCCACCGGCGCCGGCCAGCTGGCCAAGCTGGCCAACCAGATGATCGTGGGCATCACCATCGGCGCGGTGGCCGAAGCCCTGCTGCTGTGCGAACGCGGCGGCGCCGACATGGGCAAGGTCAAGCAGGCCATCACCGGCGGCTTCGCCGACAGCCGCATCCTGCAGGTGCACGGTCAGCGCATGGTCGAACGCGACTTTGCCAAGCGTGCCGCGATCACGGTGCAGCTCAAGGACATGCGCAACGCCATGGCCACCGCTGGCGAGGTCGGGTTCGACGCCCCCATCACCGCGCTGTTCGAAAAGCTGTACGCCGAAGCGGCCGACCACGGCCTGTCGGATCTCGATCACTCGGCTCTGTTCATGGAACTGGCCAGCCGCAACGGCATGTCCTGAAGCACCACCTGGCGCTAGAATCCGCCCCCATGGGGACGTAGCTCAGCTGGGAGAGCGTCGCGTTCGCAATGCGAAGGTCGGGAGTTCGATCCTCCTCGTCTCCACCA
>CAYRWN010000058.1:0-19439 GCA_964428045.1 uncultured Hydrogenophaga sp.
TTTTCAATCCGCTGCTCTACCAACTGAGCTACCGGGCCAAACAGAAGCGGAATTATAGCAGTTCCCGCGCGCCCCTTTTCAGGGTACGTTGTTTAGAACGTGTTGCGTTTGCTGCGCGCGAGATCCACGCCCAGCTGCTTGAGCTTGCGGTAGAGGTGCGTGCGTTCCAGACCGGTCTTTTCGGCCACGCGCGTCATGGAACCCGACTCCTTGGCCAGGTGGTATTCGAAGTAGGCCTTCTCGAACTCGTCGCGAGCGGTGCGCAACGGACCTTCGAGGTTGAAGGACTGCGAAGGATGCGGACCGATGTCCATCACCGGTTCGGGCAGGGTACCCCCGGTCATGGCTTCTTCCACCGTCATTTCGACCGCAGACGACTGACCGACCCTCGACGGCACCGGCAACCCGCCGCTGACCTTGGGCACCGGCTTGTTCAGCCCCTGGTCGACCGCCTTGAGCAGTTTGGCCAGCGTGATGGGTTTTTCCAGAAACGCGGTGGCACCGATGCGGGTGGCCTCCACCGCCGTGTCGATGGTGGCATGGCCGCTCATCATGATCACCGGCATGGTCAGCAGCCCGGTGCTGGCCCATTCCTTGAGCAGGGACACGCCGTCGGTGTCGGGCATCCAGATGTCGAGCAGCACCAGGTCGGGTCGCAGCTGGGCACGCACGTTGCGCGCCTGGGCCGCGTTCTCGGCGAGCTCCACGGTGTGGCCCTCGTCGTTGAGGATCTCGGAGAGCAGGTCCCGGATACCCAGTTCGTCGTCTACGACCAGAATCGTTGCCATGGCGTGCGCTTGTGTCCTCTGGGATGTTGTCAATTTGCAACTGCGAATGATAGCGACACTTGTGCCCCGACCACCTTGCCGTCGGTCACGCGGTTGCTGACATCGATCCGCCCGCCGTGTTCGTCCATGATTTTCTTGACCACGGCCAGCCCGAGCCCGGTGCCTTTGGCCTTGGTGGTGACGTACGGCTCGAAGGCCCGCTTGAGGATGTGCTCAGCAAAACCCGGCCCCTGATCGATGAGGGTCAGGCGCACCCACTGCCCCGAGTCGGAGCGGCGCGTGCGCAACAACACCGACGCATCGGCCTGCCCGGCCATGGCGTCCTGGGCGTTCTGGATCAGGTTGTGCAGGATCTGCCGCACCTGTTGCGGATCGGTCATGGCCCGCGGGCAGTCGTCGGCCAGTTCGCAGCGCACCGGTATCGCGGCACTGTCGTACAGGTGCAGGATGTCGCGCACCAGGGCGTTGAGGTCGGTGGGCACCAGCTGGGCGGCGGGCAGGCGGGCGTAGTCGCGGAATTCGTTGACCAGGCGTTTCATCGCATCCACCTGGTCGACGATGGTTCGCACGGACTTGTTGAGGATGGTCTGTTCGGAGGGCTGCACCTTGCCTTCGAGCTTCATCGCCAGGCGTTCGGCCGACAGCTGGATGGGCGTGAGCGGGTTCTTGATCTCGTGCGCCAGCCGGCGCGCCACTTCGCCCCAGGCCTTGGCGCGTTGCGCCGAGACCATTTCCGAAACATCGTCGAACACCAGCAGACGGTCGTTGTTGGGCAGCAGGGCACCGCGGGCGATCAGGGTGATGCCCTGCTCGAACGGAGCGTCGTGGTCGGCGCCGAGTTCGAACGACTGCTGCCAGTGACCGCCTTCGTGCGGGGTCTCTTCGCCCAGGAAGCGGTCGAACTGCTGCGCGACACCGGTGGCGAGCACCTCCAGCCCCGGTACGTCCGACAAGGCTTTGCCCATGTGCAAGGCCAGCGGCGTATGCAGGATGCGGGCAGCGCCCGGGTTGGCGCTCTGCAGCCGAGCGTGTTCGTCCAGCACCACCACACCGGCGGTCAGGTTGTCCAGGATGGTCTGCAGGTTGTCGCGCGCGGCGTCCACCTGCTCCATGCTGTGTTGCACCGAAGCGCGGGCGTCGGCGAGGTCCTGCGTCATGTGGGCAAAGGTGCGGGTGAGGCCCGCGAGTTCGTCGCGCGAGGCCAGTGCGGATTTGGGCGAGAGGTCGCCCTGCGCCACCTCGCGCATGCCCTCGGCCAGCACCAGCAGCGGGCGCACCAGCTGGTTGCCCAGCAGCACCGCCAGCAGCACCGCACCGAACACGGCCAGGAACAGCGCCAGCGTGAGCGTGCCGATGTACATGCGACGAAGGCCCTCGCGCGCCAGCGCGCGCTCCTGGTATTCGCGGTTGGCCTGCTGCACGGCCAGCGCGTCGGTGACGAGCGCCTGCGGCAGCGCCACCACCACCTGCAGATAACGGGGCTCGGCGCCGAAGCCAAAGCCGGTGGCACTCACCAGCGCCAGCACCTTGATGCGGGCCCCGGCCGCTTCGCCCGCATCCGCTTCGGCGCCCTCGTCCAGCCCCTCGATCTGGGAGAACACCCGGCTGGTGCGCAAACTGCGCAACACGGCGGGGGCAGGCCGATCGGGCGTGAAATCAAAGCGCGAAGCGCCCGCGCTGGCCAGCGCCTGACCGTTGGCACTCCACAGCACGACATCGCTGGCCGACAGCTGTTCGCGCCAGCGCTCCAGCGCCAGCACGGCGGTGCTCTGGGGCTGCCGGGCCAGTTCGTCCGCGGCCAGCCGGGTCTTGTTGCTCAGGTCGGCACTGAGCGTGTCCAGCGTGGTGCGCCCCAGATTGACGCCGGCGGCCAGGGCGGAT
The DNA here is from genome assembly GCA_964428045.1 of uncultured Hydrogenophaga sp. Lineage (GTDB taxonomy): Bacteria > Pseudomonadota > Gammaproteobacteria > Burkholderiales > Burkholderiaceae_C > Hydrogenophaga. The sequence continues at coordinate 2,670 of CAYRWN010000058.1, forward strand.
TCGACCCGGACGTCGAACCAGCTTTCGATGGAGCGCGAAACGAACTGGTAGGAGACGGTGTAGATCAGCAGACCCGGCAGGATGCCCACCAGACCGATGATGCCGGCGAGCTTGACCAGCAGGCGGCTGCCGAACTTGCCCCGCTTGAAGCGCAGCGCCAGCCGCACGGCGAGCCAGCCGATGACCAGCAAGAGCACCGCCGCCACCGCGGTGTTGATGGCCAGCAGCCACGCGAAATTCTGTTCGTACAGGGCGCGGTTGCGCGTGGTCAGGATCAGCAGGAACAGCAGGACCATGCCGAGGCCGGCCATGAACAGCAGACCGGCCACAACGGCCCATCGCAGGGCCGCGGGCTTGTGGTGACGTGAACGGGGTTCGGTGGCGGACACGGTTCAGTTCGCCGCCGAGTCGGCGTCGACGTCGGACCCCGCAGGTTCGATCACCCGGGGCACCTTCTGGCGGCGCTGCACCTCGATCACCCATTCGGGCTGGTTGGCCATGCCGAACTGGAACGGGCGCGGCAACAGGGACAGGTCCAGGCCGAAGCGCCACACCACGCGTTCGTCGCTGTCGGCATCCAGGCGCGAGGCATCGGCGAGCTTCCAGCGCGAGACGCGCCCGACGCTGGCCAGTGCCGCCGCCAGGCTGTCGAAGTTCTGGTGCAGGGCGTATTGCAGGCCCGCGCCGCTGCCCGTCGCCGCAGCGCCGTTGGACTGGCTCAGGCGCCAGCGGCGCGTCAGGGGCTGGTAGACCAGGCGCCAGGTGCGCATGACGCTGGCCACGCGCTTGTCGGTCCAGTACCAGCGCTCGCGCTGTACTTCGGCTTGCCAGACGAAGTACAGCGGTACGCCCTTGAGCAGGGCGTCTTCGACCGCGGCAGAGGGTTGCAACGCCAGCCGTGCCGACAGGAACAGACCCTCGGTGGTGCGGTGCAGGGTGGCCTCGCGAACCTCGGGTTCGGCGGCGCGCACAGGCAGCGCCATGCCCGCGAACAGCCCCATGACCATCAGCAGCACCCAGACGCAGGCCACCCCCCGCCAGCTGCGGCCGGGGGCGTGCCAGCCGTCAGGGCCCGGCCTTGTCGATGCAGGCGTAAAAGAAGCCGTCGTATCCACCGGGGACATTGTCGGGTAAACCCCCTGTCCCGCCGACATTTCCCGGCCGCAAATGGCCCGGAGACGGTCGCAAAACCGCATCGGTGTGGCGCCCAAGGAACGCCGCCACCTGGTCGGCGCCTTCGGCCTTGAACACCGAGCAGGTGCAATAGACCAGCCGGCCACCCGGCTTGAGCAACGGCCACAGGGCTTCGAGCAGCTGGCGCTGGATGCGCACGAGCTGGTCCACGTCGGCGGCGCGGCGCAGCCAGCGCACGTCCGGGTGGCGGCGCACGATGCCCGAGGCGGTGCAAGGTGCGTCCAGCAGGATGCCGTCGAGCGGCCGCCCGTCCCACCAGACTGCGGGCTGCGCGGCGTCGGCGCACTGCACCTCGGCGCGCAGCCCCAGGCGGCGCAGGTTGTCGTGGATGCGTTCACAGCGGCGCGCGTCGACGTCGAGCGCAAGCAGGTCCAGATCGGCGCGCTCCAGCAGGTGGGCGGTCTTGCCGCCCGGCGCCGCGCACGCGTCGAGCACGCGGGCCTGGGCGGGCCAGTTGCGGCCGTCCAGCAACAGGCCGGCCGCGAGCTGAGCCGCACCGTCCTGCACCGAACAATGGCCGCGCGCAAACCCGGGCAGGCGGTCCACCGGCTGGGGCGTCTCCAGCACCAGGCCGTCATCGCCCACCGGCTCCGCCACGAGTCCCGCGTCTTGCAGCGTCTGCCGGTAGGCGTCGCGCGAAACCCGGCGCCGGTTGACCCGCAGGGTCATGGGGCCAGGCTGCTGGTTGGCTTCCAGAATGGCCTGCCACTGTCCGGGGTGGTCGCGCTGCACCCGCTCGACCCACCACAACGGGTGGTTCCAGTGCCCGACCGGGTCGGCATGCAGTCCCGCACACAGGGCTTCGCGTTCGCGCAGGAAACGGCGCAGGCAGGCGTTGAGAAAGCCGGCCTGCATCCGGGTGCCGCGCGAGGCTTTGGCCGCGTCCACCGCCTGATCGACCAGGGTGTGGGGGGCATAGCGTTGTCCTTGCGGGTCGTCGAGCATCAGGGCCAGGGCGCTGTGCAGCAGGGCTGCCACGGGCGGCGCTGGGGGGCGCTGCACCAATCGGCGACCCACGGCATGCGCCGCGCCCAGCTGGCGCAGACTGGCAAAGGTGAGGGCCTGCACGCCCGGCCGCAGGGCGGGCGGGACTTGCGGGAGCACATCGCTGAGCGACCGCCCCTGCTCGACCGAACGCACGCAATGCGCGGTCCAGTGCAACTGGGTGGACAAGGGCGGCGCGGCAGGGCGGCTGGCGGCGGGGGGCGGCGAATCGGTCAAGGGCGGTGTCTACAGGCTTCAGTCCAGGGTCCAGTCCGGGCTGCGAGGGGTGCCCGCCGTTCCGGTGGAATGGGTGGCAAAGGTGTCGGTGGCCTGGGCACGGGGTTCGCGGTCGGCCCGCACCAGGGGCAGGGCCGGCATGGGCCGGCCGTAAATGCGCCGGATGCGCTGCTGCAGCGTCGGATGGGAGTCCAGCCAGTGGGCCACATGCCCCCCTTCGGTGGACACGAGCAGCAGGTGCTGCATGGGCGATCCGACCCGGCGGGCCTCTTCCGCGTCGGCCCGCAGGCCCAGCACCTTGCGCAGCACCCCACCCAGGCCGTCCTTGTTGCGGGTCCACTGCACGGCGCGGGCGTCGGCCAGGTATTCGCGCTGGCGCGACACAGCCGCCTGCAGCGCGTGCCCGGCGACCCAGCCCAGCCAGCCGGCGGCCATGATGGCCAGGCCCAGCAGGGCGGCCAGGCTCGTGCGGTCGCGCAGGTCCGGGTCCCAGATGCGTTGCCCGAAGCGAAAGACCATCTCCAGCCCGAACACCATGCCGACCAGACGCATGTTCAGGCGCGTGTCGCCTTCGCGGATGTGGCTGAATTCGTGCGCCACCAGACCTTGCAGCTCGTCGCGGGTGAGGTGCTCCAAGGCTCCTTGGGTGACCGCGATCACCGCGTCGTCTTCGTCCCAGCCGGTGGCAAACGCGTTGATGCCGGTCGAACGCGCCATGACCATGGGCAGCGGAGGTTTCATGCCCGCCGCGATGGCCATCTCGTGCACGACGTTGCCGAACCGCTGTTCGTCCAAGTCGCCCGACGGCCGCAGTTCGCGAGCCCCCATCTGCTCGGCCAGGCGCACACCACCGCCGCTGCTCAGGCGCGAGGTTTCCAGCCACCAGCCCCCCAGGACGAACACCAGAACGAGCACCGTGTTCACGGCAAAGAAGTGGCGGGGCAAGCCGCCCCCCAGCGGCGCCCAGAACCCCCAGCTCAGCCCCCAGGCCAGCACCAGGGCCGCGTTGACCGCCAGCACCAGCAAGAGCACCGTGAGCGCAAACAGCAGCAGCAGGCGGCGCGTCTGGCCGCGCGCATCGCGCTGGGATTCAAAGATCAGCACGGCGCGTTCTGCTCAGCCGCCTGCGGCGCACGGGGGCATCAGAAATTCACTTTCACGGGTGCACGCTCCACTTCGCTGGTGGTGGATTCCAGCATGGTCTGCGGCTGGAAGTTGAACAGCCGGGCGACGATGAGGGTGGGGAACTGCTGGGCGGCGTCGTTGAATTCGAGCACGTGGTCGTTGTAGGCCTGGCGCGCAAAGCCGATGCGGTTCTCGGTGCTCGCCAGTTCCTCGCTGAGCTCGCGCATGGTCTGGTCGGCCTTGAGGTCGGGGTAGGCCTCGGCGACCGCGAACAGACGCCCGAGCGCACCGCCCAGCAGTTGCTCGGCCCCCGCCAGGGCGCCCAGTGCGCCTGCACTGAGCGGGCTGGCGGCGGCGGTCTGTTCGGCACTGCGCGCCTGGTTGCGCGCGGCAATCACGGCTTCGAGGGTCTGCGCCTCGTGGGCGAGGTATTTGCGCGCCACTTCGACCAGATTGGGAATGAGGTCGTAACGGCGCTTGAGCTGCACGTCGATCTGGCCAAACGCGTTGGCAATCGCGTTCTTGAGCCGTACCAGGCGGTTGTAGGCGCCCACGACCCAGAACAGCACCGGAAGGCCCACAGCCAGCAACACCCAGGTCATCGCGTTCATCCTTGTTTCTCCGTTGAACCACCGCGCGCGGTCAATGCGCGGCCAATATACCCCAGCCCCTGCGGTGCACCGGAGGGCACGCAGCATGAAAAAAGCCCCCGGCCGGATGGCCGGGGGCGTTGGGGAGCCGGGCGATGACCTCTGCCGCGACGCCGCGTGGGCCGCGTTTACTCGGCCGCCTCGCTGGCGCTGGACGCATCGGCCTGGTCGGCCGCCAGCGACAGGGCGTCGGCTTCGGCGATGGCGCGGCGCTCTTCGTCGTCCATCTTCTCCTTGACCTTTCGGGCCTCGTGGAAGGCCATGCCCGTGCCGGCCGGGATCAGGCGACCCACGATCACGTTTTCCTTCAGGCCACGCAGCTCGTCCTTCTTGCCCATGATGGCGGCTTCGGTCAGCACGCGGGTCGTTTCCTGGAAGGAAGCGGCCGAGATGAACGAGTCGGTCGACAGCGAGGCCTTGGTGATGCCCAGCAGCACGTTGGAGTAGGTCGCGGGGATCTTGCCGTCGGCGCGCAGGGCGTCGTTGGTGTTGAGGATCTCCGAACGCTCGACCTGCTCGCCGGCGATGTAGGACGAATCGCCCACGCTGTCGACGATCACGCGGCGCAGCATCTGGCGAACGATCACCTCGATGTGCTTGTCGTTGATCTTCACACCCTGCAGGCGGTAGACGTCCTGCACCTCGTCGACGATGTAGCGCGAGAGCTCTTCCATGCCCAGCAGACGCAGGATGTCCTGCGGATCGGCCGGGCCGTCGACGATGGACTCGCCCTTGTTGACCACCTGGCCTTCGTGCACCAGGATGTTCTTTTCCTTGGGGATGAGCTCGTCCCAGACCTTGCCGTCCGGATCGGTGATCTGCAAGCGGACCTTGCCCTTGGTTTCCTTGCCGAAGGACACGGTGCCGGTCATCTCGGCCAGCATGCCCTTGTCCTTGGGCGAACGGGCCTCGAACAGCTCGGCCACCCGCGGCAGACCGCCGGTGATGTCGCGCGTCTTCTGGCCTTCGACCGGGATGCGGGCCAGCACTTCGCCGGGGCCCACGTCCTGACCGTCGCGCACCTGGATCAGGGCGCCGACCTGGAAGCCGATGGTCACCGAGTGGTCGGTACCGGGAATCTTCACCTCGTTGCCGGTGGCGTCGATCAGCTTGACCTGCGGACGCACGACCTTGGCGGCGCCGCGGCGCTTGGGGTCGATCACGACCAGCGTGGCCAGACCGGTGACCTCGTCCACCTGCTTGGCGACGGTGAGACCTTCTTCGACGTTTTCGAACTTGGCCTGACCGGCGAACTCGGTGATGATCGGGCGGGTCAGCGGATCCCAGTTGGCCAGGATGGTGCCGGCCTTGATGCCCTGGTCGGGCTTGACCGTCAGGATGGCACCGTACGGCACCTTGTGGCGTTCGCGTTCGCGACCGTGCTCGTCGGAGATGATGATTTCGCCCGAACGCGCGATGACCACCAGTTCACCCTTGCTGTTCGAGACGTAGCGCATGGTGGCGTTGAAGCCGACCACACCGGCCGACTTGGCCTCCACGCTGGAAGCCACCGCCGCACGCGAAGCCGCACCACCGATGTGGAAGGTGCGCATGGTCAGCTGGGTGCCGGGTTCACCGATGGACTGGGCCGCGATCACGCCGACGGCTTCGCCGATGTTGACCAGGCCACCACGACCCAGGTCGCGGCCGTAGCACTTGGCGCAGATGCCGAAGCGGGTCTCGCAAGTCAGGGCGGTGCGCACCTTGACTTCGTCCACACCCGCGGCTTCGAGCTCGTCGAGCATGTCTTCGTCCAGCAGGGTGCCGGCGGCCAGGAGGGTGGCGCGGGTTTCGGGGTGGATCGCATCTTCGGCCAGGGTACGGCCCAGGATACGGTCGCGCAGCGACTCGATCACCTCGCCGCCCTCGACGATGGCGCGCATGACGGTGCCGTTGCTCGTACCGCAGTCCTGCTCGTTGACCACCAGGTCCTGGGTCACGTCCACCAGACGGCGGGTGAGGTAACCGGAGTTCGCGGTCTTCAGCGCCGTGTCGGCCAGACCCTTGCGGGCGCCGTGCGTGGAGATGAAGTACTGCAGCACGTTCAGACCTTCACGGAAGTTCGCCGTGATGGGGGTCTCGATGATGGAGCCGTCGGGCTTGGCCATCAGGCCACGCATGCCGGCGAGCTGGCGAATCTGGGCTGCGGAACCGCGCGCACCGGAGTCGGCCATCATGTAGATGGAGTTGAACGACTCCTGATCCACTTCCTTGCCCGAGCGGTCCACGGTCTTCTGCTTGGCCAGCTGGGCCATCATGACCTTGGAGATTTCGTCACCGGCCTTGCCCCAGATGTCCACCACCTTGTTGTAGCGCTCGCCGGACGTCACCAGGCCCGAAGCGTACTGCTGGGCGATTTCCTTCACCTCGGCTTCGGCGCGGTCGATGATGCCGGCCTTTTCCTTGGGCACCAGCATGTCGTCCACCGCGATGGAGATACCGGCACGCGTGGCCAGGCGGAAGCCGTTCTGCAGCAGCTTGTCGGCGAAAACCACGGTCTCCTTCAGGCCGCACTTGCGGAACGAGGCGTTGATGAGCTTGGAGATTTCCTTCTTCTTGAGCGCCTTGTTGATCACGTCGAAGGGCAGGCCCTTGGGCAGGATCTCGGACAGCAGCGCACGGCCGACGGTCGTGTCCACCAGCTTGGTGGTCGGCACGAATTCGCCGGTGGCCTTGTCCTTGATCCATTCGGTCAGGCGCACGGCGATCTTCGCGGTGATCTCGACCACGCCGTTGTCCAGCGCACGCTGGACTTCGGCCACGTCGGCAAAGATCATGCCTTCGCCCTTGCCGTTGATCTTCTCGCGGGTGGTGTAGTACAGACCCAGCACCACGTCCTGCGACGGCACGATGGCGGGTTCGCCGTTGGCCGGGAACAGCACGTTGTTGGAGGCCAGCATCAGGGTGCGGGCTTCCAGCTGGGCTTCCACCGACAGCGGCACGTGCACGGCCATCTGGTCGCCGTCGAAGTCGGCGTTGAAGGCCGCGCAGACCAGCGGGTGCAGCTGGATGGCCTTGCCTTCGATCAGGATGGGCTCGAAAGCCTGGATGCCCAGACGGTGCAGCGTCGGTGCGCGGTTCAGCAGCACCGGGTGCTCCTTGATGACCTCTTCCAGGATGTCCCACACCACGGGGGTGCCGGATTCGACTTCCTTCTTCGCCGCCTTGATGGTGGTGGCGATGCCCATGGCTTCCAGGCGCGAGAAGATGAAGGGCTTGAACAGTTCCAGGGCCATCAGCTTGGGCAGACCGCACTGGTGCAGCTTGAGCGTCGGGCCCACGGTGATGACGGAACGGCCCGAGTAGTCGACGCGCTTGCCCAGCAGGTTCTGGCGGAAGCGGCCGCTCTTGCCCTTGATCATGTCGGCCAGCGACTTCAGGGCGCGCTTGTTGGCGCCCGTCATGGCCTTGCCACGGCGGCCGTTGTCCAGCAGGCTGTCCACGGCTTCCTGCAGCATGCGCTTCTCGTTGCGCGCGATGATTTCAGGGGCCTTGAGTTCGAGCAGGCGACGCAGACGGCTGTTGCGGTTGATGACGCGGCGGTACAGGTCGTTCAGGTCGGAGGTCGCGAAGCGGCCGCCGTCCAGCGGCACCAGCGGACGCAGGTCCGGCGGCAGCACGGGCAGCACGTCCAGCACCATCCACTCGGGCTTGATGCCCGACTTCTTGAAGGCTTCCAGCACTTTCAGGCGCTTGGCGTTCTTCTTGATCTTCAGCTCGGAGCCGGTCAGATCGTTGCGCAGCTTCTCGATCTCGACCTCAAGGTCGATGGCCTGCAGCAGTTCCTTGATGCCTTCGGCGCCCATCTTGGCGACGAATTCGTCGCCGTATTCCTTGCGCTTGGCGTCAAAGTCGTCCTCCGACATGATCGCGAACTTCTTCAGCGGCGTCATGCCCGGATCGACGATCACATAGGCTTCGAAGTACAGCACGCGCTCGATGTCGCGCAGCGTCATGTCCAGGATCAGGCCCAGACGAGACGGCAGCGACTTCAGGAACCAGATGTGCGCGCAGGGTGCGGCCAGATCGATGTGGCCCATGCGCTCGCGGCGCACCTTGGTCTGCGTGACTTCAACGCCGCACTTCTCGCAGATCACGCCGCGGTGCTTGAGGCGCTTGTACTTGCCGCACAGGCATTCGTAGTCCTTGATGGGGCCGAAGATCTTGGCGCAGAACAGGCCGTCGCGTTCGGGCTTGAAGGTGCGGTAGTTGATGGTCTCGGGCTTCTTGACTTCGCCGAAGGACCAGGAACGGATTTTCTCGGGCGACGCCAGACCGATGCGGATGGCATCGAAATGCTCGTCGGGCGTGAACTGCTTGAACAGGTCGAGCAAGGATTTCATGAAGAATTTCCTTAAAAAATGAAGACAAAGAATTCGGAGCGAAGTGACTTAAACCCAGAACACCGCGGAACTGGCTTTGCCAGGCCGCAGGTGTTGTCCCCCTGGGGGGAAGCCGCACAGCGGCGCAGGGGGGTCAACCTCTCTCCAGTTCGATGTCGATACCCAACGAACGGATTTCCTTGACCAGCACGTTGAACGACTCGGGCATGCCCGCTTCGATGGCGTGCTCGCCCTTGACGATGGATTCGTACACCTTGGTGCGGCCCTGCACGTCGTCGGACTTGACGGTGAGCATTTCCTGCAGGATGTACGAAGCGCCGTACGCCTCCAGCGCCCACACTTCCATCTCACCGAAACGCTGACCACCGAACTGCGCCTTGCCGCCCAGCGGCTGCTGCGTGACCAGCGAGTACGGGCCGGTCGAGCGGGCGTGCATCTTGTCGTCGACCAGATGGTGCAGCTTCAGGTAGTGCATGTAGCCGACGGTGGTGACGCGCTCGAACGCGTCGCCGGTGCGGCCGTCGTACAGTTGGGCCTGGGTGCGCGTCGCGGTCAGGCCCTTGGCCTGGGCGATGTCGTCCGGGTAGGCCAGCTTGAGCATGTCCATGATTTCCTGCTCGGAGGCGCCGTCGAACACCGGCGATGCGAAAGGCACGCCCGTGGTCAGTTCCTGCGCCATCGCGCGCAGTTCGCTGTCGCTCAGGGCCGACAGGTCTTCCTTGCGCCCGGCGGTGTTGTAGATCTGCTCCAGGAAGGCGCGCAGCTCCGACGCGGCCGCCTCGCGCTGCAGCATGTCGCCGATGCGCTGGCCCAGGCCCTTGCCGGCCCAGCCCAGGTGGACTTCCAGCACCTGACCGATGTTCATGCGCGAAGGCACGCCCAGCGGGTTCAGCACGATGTCGACCGGCGTGCCGTCGGCCAGGTGGGGCATGTCTTCCACCGGGGTGATCTTGGAGACCACGCCCTTGTTGCCGTGGCGGCCGGCCATCTTGTCACCGGGCTGCAGGCGGCGCTTGACGGCCAGGTAGACCTTGACCATCTTGAGCACGCCCGCGGGCAGCTCGTCGCCCTGGGTGAGCTTCTTGCGCTTTTCTTCAAACGCGAGGTCGAAGCTGTGGCGGGTCTGCTCCATGGCGTTCTTGATCGACTCCAGCTGGGCGGCCACGTCGTCTTCCGCCGGGCGGATGTCGAACCAGTGGTATTTCTCGACTTCGTCCAGATAGGCCTTGTCGATCTTCGTGCCCTTGGCCAGCTTCTTGGGGCCGCCGTTGGCGACCTTGCCGGTCAGCAGCTTCTCGATACGGTCGAAGGCGTCGGCCTCGACGATGCGCAACTGGTCGTTCAGGTCCAGGCGGAAGCGCTTGAGTTCGTCGTCGATGATCTGCTGGGCGCGCTTGTCGCGCTGGATGCCTTCGCGGGTGAACACCTGCACGTCGATCACGGTGCCTTGCGAGCCCTGGTCCACACGCAGCGAGGTGTCCTTCACGTCGGACGCCTTCTCGCCGAAGATGGCGCGCAGCAGTTTCTCTTCGGGCGTCAGCGTGGTTTCGCCTTTCGGGGTCACCTTGCCGACCAGCACGTCGCCGGGCAGCACTTCGGCACCCACGTAGATGATGCCGGAGTCGTCCAGGCGGTTGAGCTGCTGCTCGGCCAGGTTCGGGATGTCGCGGGTGATTTCTTCCGCGCCCAGCTTGGTGTCGCGCGCCATCACCACCAGTTCCTCGATGTGGATCGAGGTGTAGCGGTCTTCGGCGACCACGCGTTCGCTGATCAGGATCGAGTCTTCGAAGTTGTAGCCGTTCCAGGGCATGAAAGCGATCAGCATGTTCTGGCCGATCGAGATCTCACCCAGGTCGGTCGAAGCGCCGTCGGCGATCACGTCACCTTTGCCCAGCTTGTCGCCCTTCTTGACGATGGGACGCTGGTGGATGTTGGTGTTCTGGTTGGAACGCTGGTACTTGATGAGGTTGTAGATGTCCACACCCACTTCGCCGGCCACGGCCTCGTTGTCGTTCACGCGGATCACGATGCGGGTCGCGTCCACGTAGTCGACCACACCACCGCGGTTGGCGGTGACGACGGTGCCGGAGTCGATGGCGGCCACGCGCTCGATGCCGGTGCCGACCATCGGCTTTTCCGGACGCAGCACGGGCACGGCCTGGCGCGACATGTTGGCGCCCATCAGCGCGCGGTTGGCGTCGTCGTGCTCCAGGAAGGGCACCAGCGAGGCGGCCACCGAGACGATCTGCGCGGGCGACACGTCCATGTACTGGATGGTGTCGGCCGGCGTCAGGATGGATTCGCCCTTTTCACGGGCCGAGATCAGGTCACCGGTCAGGCGGCCTTCCTTGTCCAGCGCCGCGTTGGCCTGGGCGATGACGTACTTGCCTTCCTCGATGGCCGACAGGTAGTCGATCTGGTTGGTCACCTTGCCGTCCACCACGCGGCGGTACGGGGTCTCGATGAAGCCGTACTCGTTGAGGCGGGCGTACAGGGCCAGCGAGTTGATCAGGCCGATGTTCGGACCTTCGGGCGTTTCGATCGGGCACACGCGCCCGTAGTGGGTCACGTGCACGTCGCGCACTTCGAAGCCGGCGCGCTCGCGGGTCAGACCGCCCGGGCCCAGGGCCGACACGCGGCGCTTGTGGGTGATCTCGGCCAGCGGGTTGGTCTGGTCCATGAACTGCGACAGCTGGGACGCGCCAAAAAACTCCTTGAGGGCTGCGGAAATCGGCTTGGAGTTGATCAGGTCGTGCGGCATCAGCGGCTCTTGTTCGGCCTGACCCAGACGCTCCTTGACGGCCTTCTCGATACGCGCCAGACCGGTGCGGTACTGGTTCTCGGCCAGTTCACCGACGCAGCGCACGCGGCGGTTGCCCAGGTGGTCGATGTCGTCGACTTCGCCGCGGCCATTGCGCAGGTCCACCAGGATCTTGACCACGGCCAGGATGTCCTCGTTGGACAGCACCATGGGGCCGGTGGATTCGTCGCGGCCCACGCGGGCGTTGAACTTCATGCGACCCACGCGCGACAGGTCGTACGTGTCCGGGTTGTAGAACAGCCGGTGGAAGAGCGCCTGCACCGCGTCTTCGGTCGGCGGCTCGCCGGGGCGCATCATGCGGTAGATGGCCACGCGGGCGGCGAACTCGTCGGCGGTCTCGTCGGCCCGCAGGGTCTGGCTGATGTAGGCGCCCTGGTCCAGTTCGTTGGTGTACAGGCAGGGCAGTTCCTGCACGCCGGCGCTGCGCAGCTTCTTGAGCAGGGCTTCGGTCAGCTCGTCGTTGGCCTTGGCGATGATCTCGCCGGTGTCCGGATCGACGATGTTCTTGGCGACCACGCGGCCGATCAGGAAGTCTTCCGGCACGCTGATGTGCGTGGTGCCCGACTGTTCCAGTTCGCGGGTGTGGCGCGCGGTGATGCGCTTGTCTTTGGCGACCACCACCTTGCCCGACTTGTCGGTGATGTCGAAACGCGCCACTTCACCGCGCAGGCGCTCGGACACGAAGGCCATCTGCGCACCGCTGTCCATCAGGCGGAAGTGATCGTTGACGAAGAAGTTGGCCAGGATGCTTTCCGGCGTCAGGCCGATGGCCTTGAGCAGGATCGTGACCGGCATCTTGCGGCGGCGGTCGACGCGGAAGAACAGGATGTCCTTGGGGTCGAACTCGAAGTCCAGCCACGAACCGCGGTAGGGAATGATGCGGGCCGAGAACAGCAGCTTGCCCGAGCTGTGCGTCTTGCCCTTGTCGTGCTCGAAGAACACACCGGGCGAACGGTGCAGCTGCGACACGATGACACGCTCGGTGCCGTTGATGATGAAGGAACCCTTGTCGGTCATCAGGGGCACTTCGCCCATGTAGACCTCTTGCTCCTTGACTTCCTTGACCACTTTGGACTGCGCGGTCGAGGACTCGCGGTCGTAGATGATCAGCTGCACGCGGGCGCGCACGGCCGATGCGAAGGTCAGACCGCGGGTCTGGCATTCACGCACGTCGAACGCCGGCTTGGCCAGGTTGTATTCGACGAACTTCATCTCGACAAAACCGTTGTGCGAGACGATGGGGAAGGCGGCCTCGAAGGCGGCTTGCAGGCCTTCGTTGCTGCGCTTCTTGGGCGCGGAATCGGCTTGCAGGAAGGCGGTGTAGGCGTCCTTCTGCATCTGCAGGAGGTAAGGAATCGCGAGCACGTTCTCGCGGCTGCCAAAGCTCTTGCGGATGCGCTTGCGTTCGGTGTAGGAATATTTCGATGCGGATGCCATGAGATCTCCGGGCTTGAGGTCTGCGGCGACTGATCGGCCATCCCCCCGCTCGGGCGAAGGGTGACGGGCTTGGCGGCAGGCCACTACCTGCCGTTGGCGGACGGCCCGTGCGTTGCACACGGGCCCGGACCAAGTGGTCTTCTGCAGTCGGGGTCAGAAGACACTCAAAAACGGGGTGGCGTCACGAGGCAACCACGGGGCTTTTGGGTGTGCTCTGAAAGCACCAAAGGCTGGAGGCCCTTTCGAGCACTCCAGCCCCTGACCAGAACCGGATTACTTGAGTTCGGCCTTGGCGCCGGCTTCCACCAGCTTCTTGACGGCGGCTTCGGCGTCGGCCTTGGCAATGCCTTCCTTGACGTTCTTCGGAGCGCCGTCGACCAGGTCCTTGGCTTCCTTCAGACCCAGGCCGGTGATTTCGCGCACGGCCTTGATGACGGACACCTTGTTGGCGCCGGCTTCGGTCAGCACCACGTTGAACTCGGTCTTCTCTTCCGCGGCGGCGGCAGCACCACCACCAGCGCCACCGGCGGCCGGAGCGGCCATGGCGGCGGCGGACACGCCGAACTTCTCTTCAATGGCCTTGACCAGGTCATTGAGTTCCATGACGGTCATGCTGTCCAGCGCCGTCAGAAATGCGTCTTTATCGAATGCCATTTTGATTTCCTAACAATTGGTTAAATCGAACTGTCTGCGGCTTCAGGCTGCAGCAGCTTCCTCGGCTGCCGGAGCGGCAGCGCCTTCGCCTTTTTGGGCCGCCAGGGCGCCCAGCACCACGGCGGTGCGGGAGATCGGCGACTTCAGCAAGCCACACAGCTGGGCCAACAGCACTTCCTTCGAAGGAATGCTGGCCAGCTGCTTCACGCCGTTGGAATCCAGGACTTTGCCACCGTAAACGCCACCGCGGATGACCAGCTTGTCGTTGGTCTTCGCGAACTCGGCCACCACTTTCGCGGCGGCCACGGCGTCTTCGGAGAAGCCATAGATCAGCGGACCGGTCATCTGGTCACCGGCCACTTCAAACGGACTGCCAGCGACCGCACGGCGGGCCAGGGTGTTCTTCAGAACACTCAGGCTGACACCGTTGCTGCGGGCGTTGACGCGCAGTTTGTCCATGGCAGCGACCGTGATGCCGCGGTATTCCGCCATCACGAGCGTTTGAGCTTTTGCGGCGAGGCTGGTCACTTCGGAAATGACCGCTTCTTTCTCACTGCGATTCAGACTCAAGGTCTACTCCTTCAATGTGCTTCGGGCTTGCACCCTCCACACGCTTCATTGCAGCGACCAACTGTTTCGGGAACCGGGTTCCATCTGCAGCGGGATCGCCATCTGCGTTGGCTTTCCACAATTAAGTCGCTCGGTCCCAGACGGGACGTCGCGACGCCAACGGTCTTGGATGGCCCCGCCTGCCAGCCTGTCGGCCAGCGGGCGGGCCCACCACACCCGGGCGACCGAGGCCACCCGAGAATCTCTTGCGATTACGCCGAGATGGACTGGGTGTCCACGCGGACGCCCACACCCATGGTCGACGACACCGCCACCTTGCGCAGGTACACACCCTTGCTGGTGGCCGGCTTGGCCTTGTTCAGCGCGTCGATCAGCGCGGCCAGGTTGCCCTGCAGCTTGTCGGCGTCGAACGAGCGGCGACCGATGGTGCCGTGCACGATACCGGCCTTGTCCACACGGAACTGCACCTGACCGGCCTTGGCGTTCTTCACGGCGGTGGCCACGTCGGGCGTCACGGTGCCGACCTTGGGGTTGGGCATCAGGCCGCGGGGACCGAGCACCTGACCCAGGGTACCGACCACGCGCATCGCATCGGGAGAAGCGATGACGACGTCGAAGTCCATCTTGCCGCCCTTGATTTCGGCAGCCAGATCGTCCATGCCAACGATGTCGGCACCCGCGGCCTTGGCTTCCTCGGCCTTGGCGCCCTGGGCGAACACGGCCACGCGCTTGGTCTTGCCGGTGCCGTTGGGCATCACGACAGCGCCACGCACCACCTGGTCGGACTTCTTCGCGTCCACGCCCAGCTGGATGGCCACGTCGATGGACTCGTCGAACTTGGCGTTGGCGCATTCCTTGACGATCGCCAGGGCGTCGGTCAGGGCGTACAGCTTGGTGCTGTCGACTTTGCCTTCAAAGGCTTTCTGTTTCTTGGTCAGCTTAGGCATTTACACACCCTCCACGATCACGCCCATCGAGCGGGCCGAGCCGGCGATGGTCTTGACGGCTGCATCGATGTCGGCAGCGGTCATGTCCTTCATCTTGGTCTTGGCGATCTCTTCCAGCTGAGCGCGGGTGATCTTGCCGACCTTCTGCTTGTTGGGCACCGAAGAACCCTTGTCCAGCTTGATGGCCTTCTTGATGAGGGTCGTCGCCGGCGGGGTCTTGATGATGAACGTGAAGCTCTTGTCCGCGAAGGCGGTGATCACCACCGGCAGCGGCAGACCGGGCTCGACGCCCTGGGTCTGGGCGTTGAACGCCTTGCAGAACTCCATGATGTTCAGGCCGCGCTGACCCAGCGCCGGACCGATCGGGGGAGAGGGGTTGGCCTTACCAGCTGGCACTTGCAGCTTGATGAAGCCGACGATTTTCTTCGCCATGTTGCAGCTCCTGCGAGTCCAGACGGTTGCCACCGGGGCAACCTCCTCGCGGTTGAAACCCGGAAATCAAGAAACCGCAGGCGCCGGGTCGAACCGCCTGCAGCCGTCCAAGGATCAGGTCTTCTCGACCTGGCTGAATTCGAGTTCGACCGGTGTGGCACGACCGAAGATGGTCACCGACACGCGCATCTTGTTCTTCTCGTAGTTGACTTCTTCGACCGTGCCGTTGAAGTCGGTGAACGGGCCTTCCTTGACGCGCACGTATTCACCCACGACGAACTCCACCTTGTGGCGGGGCTTGTCGGTGCCTTCCTGCATCTGGTTGACGATCTTCATCACATCGTCTTCGGAGATCGGGGCCGGGCGGTTCTTGGCCCCACCCACGAAGCCGGTCACTTTGTTGGTGTGCTTCACCAGGTGCCAGGTTTCGTCGTCCATCACCATCTCGACCAGCACGTAGCCCGGGAAGAACTTGCGCTCGGTGGTGCGCTTCTGACCGTTCTTGACTTCCACCACCTCTTCCGTCGGCACCAGGATGCGCCCGAACTTGCTCTGCATGCCTTCGCGGTTGATGCGCTCGATGATGTTGCGCTCGGCCGCCTTCTCCATGCCGGAGTACGCGTGCACCACGTACCAGCGCATGCCTTCGGTCGGGGTACCCACGGTGCTTTGTTGTTCGCTCATGTCCATCACCTCCAGCCCAGGACCAGATCGAAAAGAAGCCACTCGAGCGTCTTGTCGGTCAGCCACAAAAACAGCGCCATCACGAACACGAAGGCGAACACATAGGCGGTCATCTGGATCGCTTCCTTGCGAGCCGGCCAGACCACCTTCTTGGCTTCACGCCAGGCATCGCGGCCGAATGCGGCCAGCTGACGACCGGATTCCGAAACGGCAAACACCGCCAACGAAGCCGCCAGGCCCACCAGCAAGGCGGCCCACTGCACCACGGCGCCCCGGCCCGACAGCAGATAGAACGCCACGAACGAGCCCAACAGCAGCGCAACAGCGCCCACCAGCTTGGCCTTGTCGGCGCTGGTGTTGACGGTTTGAACTTCGGAAGTGGCCATGAATTTCCAGACGATGCTTGACAAAAAATGCGCGTCACCCAAACCGAGGCTTGAGACACGCAAGCCCACCGGAGTTCTTGACGACTTCGGCGGGCTTGTGAACCACTCAGAGGACGGGCTTCAGTTCCTGATGCCGTCCGGTTGGGTGGCAGGGGCAGTAGGAATCGAACCTACAACCTTCGGTTTTGGAGACCGACGCTCTGCCAATTGAGCTATACCCCTACTGGCTTTGTGCCCCTTGAGGGGCCTGTTCAGGCGATGATCTTGGCCACCACACCGGCGCCGACGGTACGGCCGCCTTCGCGG
>CAYRWN010000059.1:0-19075 GCA_964428045.1 uncultured Hydrogenophaga sp.
CGACCCCATGGACACCGCGACGTTCTTGGGTTCCAGGAACACCTCGTAACTCCAGGTCCCGCCCTCGCGCCCCGTGCCCGACGCCTTGGTGCCACCAAACGGCTGCCGCAAGTCCCGCACGTTCTGCGAATTGACGAAGCACATGCCCGCTTCCACGGCCGCCGCCACCCGGTGTGCCTTGCCGATGTTCTCGGTCCAGACATAACTCGACAGACCGTAGGCGATGTCGTTGGCGATGCGGATCGCATCCGCCTCGTCCTTGAACGGAATCAGGCAGGCGACCGGGCCGAAGATCTCGTCCTGCGCGATCTTCATGCGGTTGTCCACATCGGCGAACACGGTCGGCCAAACGTAGTTGCCAGCCGCCACATGCGACGGCAGCTCGGCGGCGTACGACGGCCGGTCCAGCCCGCCGCACAACATCGTCGCGCCCTCCTTCGGCCCCAGCTCGATGTAGCTGCGCACCTTGGCCAGATGGCCCTGGCTGATCATCGGGCCGATGGTGGTCTTCTCATCCAGCGGGTCGCCCACCACGATCTTCTTGGCGCGCTCGGCGAACTTCGCGGCGAAGTCGGCGTAGATGCTCTGCTGCACCAGGATGCGCGAGCCGGCGGTGCAGCGCTCGCCGTTGTTGCTGAAGATCA
Organism: uncultured Hydrogenophaga sp.; assembly: GCA_964428045.1. Taxonomy (GTDB): domain Bacteria; phylum Pseudomonadota; class Gammaproteobacteria; order Burkholderiales; family Burkholderiaceae_C; genus Hydrogenophaga. The sequence goes on from CAYRWN010000059.1 coordinate 645, forward strand.
TGAAGATCGCGGCGTCCAGCGCCCGGTCCAGGTCGGCGTCGTCGAAGATCACGAACGGGCTCTTGCCGCCCAGTTCCATGCTGAACTTCTTCAGGCCGGCGGTCTTGACGATGCGGTTGCCCGTCGCGGTGGAGCCGGTGAAGCTGATCGCGCGCACATCGGGGTGCGCGCACAGCGGCTCGCCCGCTTCCTTGCCGAAACCGTGCACCACGTTCAGCACACCGGCCGGAATGCCGGCTTCCAGCGCCAGCTCGGCCAGGCGCGCGGCGGTCATCGGTGACAGTTCGCTCATCTTCAGCACCGCCGTGTTGCCGAAGGCCAGGCAGGGCGCGACCTTCCAGGTGGCGGTCATGAAGGGTACGTTCCACGGACTGATCAGGGCGCACACGCCCACCGGGTGGAACAGCGTGTAGTTCAGGTGCGTGGGCGTGGGGTAGGTGTGGCCGTCCACGCGGGTGCACATCTCGGCGAAGTAGGTGAAGTTGTCCGACGCGCGCGGAATCAGCTGCTTGCCGGTCTGCGCGATCACCTGGCCCGTGTCCTGGGTTTCGGTGTTCGCGATCTCGGGCACGTGCCTGGCGATCAGGTCGCCCAGGGCGCGCACCTTCTTCGCCCGCTCGGTGGCCGGCAGACCGGCCCAGGCGGGGAAGGCGTCCTTGGCGGCCTGGACCGCGGCGTTGACCTCGGCCTCGGTGCCCGAGGCGACCTCGGCCAGCACGTCCTGTGTGGCGGGGTTGATCGTTTCGAAGTAATCGGTGCCGGCAACCGTCTTGCCGTTGATGAGGTGGTTGATTTTCATAAGGGTCCTTCTCCGGCCAGGCCGCAAAAGGGGTCAGAGCCTGATTTCGTTCAACGTAGCTTCGATCCGGTGAGGTCACTGTCCTGAATCAGGATCTGACCCCTTTTGCTCCGTGGCAATCGTGTTCGTGAGGGAGCCGATGCCGTCGATCTCGGTGACGATTACATCGCCGGTCTGGCAATCGACCACGCCATCGGGCGTGCCGGTGAAGATGAGGTCGCCCGGCATCAGGGTCATGAAGCCACTGAAGTACTCAATGAGCGTGGCGACGTCGAAGATCATGTCTTTCGTGTTTCCCTGCTGCGTGACTTTGCCGTTGACGGTGGTGTGCAGCGCGAGGTTCATCGGATCGGGGATGTCCGTGGCATCGACCAGCCAGGGACCGATGGGCGTGCCCGTGTCGCGGTTCTTGACCCTGAGGTTGGGGCGGTACCAGTTCTCCAGGTAGTCGCGAATCGCGTAGTCGTTGGCCACCGTGTAGCCCGCGACGTACTGCAAAGCGTCGGCCTTCTTCACGCGTTTGGCGGGCTGGCCGATCACCACGGCGAGCTCGCATTCGTAGTGCATGAAGTTCACGCCATCGGGCCGCACGGTGTAGGCCTTGTGCCCCGTGAGAGAGGCCTCGCCCTTGACGAAGGCCAGCGGCTCCTCGGGCGCCTTGAAGGCGAGTTCCTTGGCGTGGTCGGCGTAGTTCAGACCGAGGGCCAGCACGGTGCGCGGACGGTCCAGCGGCGCGAGCGGGGGCAGCCAGACCACCTCGTCGAAGCCGACGCGGCGGCCGTTGAAGGCGGGCGTGAGCAGTTCGAGCTGGCCGTCTTTTTCAACAGCGTCATGGACCGCGCCGGCCCAGGCGATGCGGGCGCGTTTCATGCGGCCTCCTGGATGAAATGGTTGACCAGCGGCGCGAAGCCGGTGGCGGTGATCTCGACCGCATTGCCAGCCTTGGCGCGCGGCCGCGAACCGTCTTCCAGGCAGTCGGTGCCGACCATCAGCACATCGCCCGGCCGCATGGACTGGAAAGCGTTGACGTCGGCCCACAGCGTGGCGGCGTCGCGCACCAGGTCGGCGAGCGCGGTGCGCTGGCGCATCACGCCGTCCACGCGCAGCTCCAGCACCAGCGTGGCGAGGTCGTCGAGATCGGTGACGGGCCGCACCGCATCGCCCACGCCGAGAAAGCCGTCCACGCAGCGGTACTTCACCGGCGGGCGGTAGTAGCTCTCATGCGGAATGGCCACGTCGTTGAACAGCACGGCGCCGGCCACGCGGCCGCCCTCGCCCGCCACCAGACCCAGGCTGGCCGCGACCTCGACCTCGGCCACGCCCTTCGGCAGGGCGATGGCCTGGCCACTCCGGGTGAAAGTGTTGGCGGTCTTGATGTAGAGCACCGGTGCGTTCGGCGGCGCCTTGTACGGCGCCTCGTGCATGCGCGGTACCCACAGCGCGTGTTCGCGCCGGAAGTTCAGCAGCGTGCCGTAGACGGTGCCACGGGGCAGGTAGGCATCGGGTTTCATGCGGGTTCTCTCATTCCTCGGTTCCGTCAGCGCTCACGCCATCCGGCGCCTCCAGCGCGATCACGTCGTCCAGCAGGCTGTAAAGCTGGGCCAGACGGTCGGCGCCCAGCTGCGCCTCCATCCACTGGTAGTGCGCCTCGATGGCCAGCGAGAGCTTGCGCACCAGCTTCAGCCCGGCGGGCGTGGCGCGCACCACGGTGCGCCGCGCATCCTGCGGGCAGCGGTTGCGGGCGATCAGGCCGTCGCGCTCCATGCGGGTGAGCACGCCGGTCAGGCTGGGGCCCAGCAACAGCGCCTCGCGCGCGACGCGGCCGGTCTCGACGCCGGACGGGTCGCGCGCGTGTTCGCCCAGCACGCGCAACACGCGCCACTGCTGGTCCGACAGGCCGTGCTCGCGCAGACTGGGCCGGGTGTGCTGCATGACAGCCTCCCGCGCCTCCAGCAGCAGGCGCGGCAGGTTGCGGTGGACGAAGGAGGGGCTCTGGTCGTCGGTGCTCATGGCGTCGTCTTGATTTATTTAAAATGTTAAATGTTTTCCTTGGATCGACCCAACCGGGGTTTACCCTTGGCCTTCGACGCGGCCGACAATGCGCGCATGAACACGCTCGCCCAACGCCTGAACGTCGATCGCCTGCTGCTGCAGGCGCCCATGGCCGGTTCACAGGGATCGGCCCTGGCGCTGGCCGTCTGCGGCGCCGGCGGCATCGGCGCCCTGCCTGCGGCCATGCTCACGCCCGAGGCGCTGGCGCAGGAAATGACCGCGCTCTCACAAGGCACCGACCGCCCCTGGAACGTCAACTTCTTCTGCCACACACCGCCCGCGCCCGACGCGGCGCGCGAGGCCCGCTGGCGCGAGGCGCTGGCACCCTTTTACGCCGAGGCCGGGCTGGACATCACCGCCGTGCCGCCCGGTGCAGGGCGCGTGCCGTTCAGCCACGCGGTGGCCGATCTCGTCGAGCCCTTCCGCCCGCCCATCGTGAGCTTCCACTTCGGCCTGCCCGCGCCGGATTTGCTGGCGCGCGTCAAGGCCTGGGGCAGCGTGGTGCTGTCCTCGGCGACGACGGTGGACGAGGCGAGGTGGCTCGAAGCCCAGGGGGTGGACGCCGTGATCGCGCAGGGCGTCGAAGCCGGCGGCCACCGCGGCATGTTTCTGAGCCTCCACGCTCCGCCGCTGCGCGGGTCGCTGCCCCCCGAGGGGGCTGATCCGGCTTGGGGCGGCCCGGCGCCGGATCACCTGACCGACGACCTGACGACCCAGGTCGGCACCTTCGCCCTGTTGCCGCAGGTCGTGGCCGCGGTGAAGCTGCCGGTGATCGCGGCCGGGGGCATCGCCGACGCGGCGGGTGTGCGCGCGGCACTGGCGCTGGGCGCATCGGGCGTGCAGGTGGGCACGGCCTACCTGTGCTGCGACGAGGCCACGACCAGCGCCGTCCACCGCGCCGCGCTGCAGAGCGATGCCGCACGCCACACCGCGCTGACCACGCTGTTCAGCGGCCGGCCGGCGCGCGGCATCGTCAACCGCGTGATGCGCGCGCTGGGACCGTTGAACCCGGCCGCGCCCGCCTTCCCAACGGCCACCGCCGCCATCGCGCCGCTGCGCGCACACTGGGAGCAGCAGGGCAGCGGCGACTTCTCGCCGCTGTGGAGCGGCCAGAACGCCAGCGGCTGCCGCAGCGCACCGGCGGCCGACATCACCCGCGACCTTCTCAAGGGATTCGAAACATGTTCGTCGTGATCTTCCGCGCCAAGGCCCGCGACCTGGACGCCGAGTACAGCGCCATGGCCGCGCAGATGCGCCAGCTCGCGCTCACGCAGTTCGGCTGCCTGGACTTCACCGCCGTCACCGAAGGCGACCAGGAAATCGCCCTGTCCTGCTGGCCCGACGAGGCCAGCATCCGCACCTGGAAGCAGCACACCGACCACCTGATGGCGCAGCGCCTGGGGCGCGAGCGCTGGTACGCCAGCTACTCGGTCGAGGTGGCCGAGGTCACGCGGCGCTACCGCAGCGGCTGAACCGAGAGGCCGAGATCAAAAGAAAAAGTCGTCCCGCGCCCGCTCGCGTGCCAGCCGCCGGGTTTCGTTGCGCTGCTCGGTCAGCCAGCGCTTGAGGCCCCGGTCGTCCTGGACGTGCCGCAGGTCGCGGTCCATCAGTTCCAGGGCCTCTTCCAGTTCGAACACCTGCTCGTTCAACACCATCTGCAGGGTCTTGGGCGTCACGCCGAATCCCATGGGCACCTGGAACTCGGCCGCCAACTGGTCGTTGCGCGCCGCGCGCTGCCGCTCCAGATCGGCCACCTGCTGCTTGAGCAGGCGGGTGAGCGCCGCCAGCTTCTCGTCGCTCATCTGGGCGGCGTCCTTCGGATCGGCCAGCAGCGCGCGCTGCTGGATCTGCATCAGCGCCACCAGGTCCTTGCGCTCGTAGGCCGCGTTGGCCTCGCTCATCAGCGCCGTCTTGGCCAGGCGCGCCTGCGCGTCGGGCTCGCGGTCGGGGTGCAAGGCGCTGGCGAGCTGGCGAAACAGCTTGCGCAGGCTGGTCTCGGCGTCGTCCATCTGCGCCTGTGCCGCTGCTTGAGCCGCGCTGGGCTTCTTCTTGGCTTTGCGCTTTTGCGCCGCCGCCCGGCGGTGCACCTGCTCCTCTTCCACCGCCTGACGCAGTTTCTCCATGCCGGCGGCCAAGATCTCGTCTGCATTGGCGCCATCGTGTTCCTGCCCCAGGGATTCACCCAGCGCGGCCTCGATCTGCGCGCGCAAATCGTCGGCATGCCCTCGCTGGAGCTCGGCCAGGGTCTGCGGGCTGTGGCGGTCGTGCAGCGCAGCCATCTCGGCGTCGCCTTCTTGCGCCAGCGTGCGCGCCAGGCCACAGAGAATCTGCCGCGCCGTTTCGCGCTGCACCGCTGTCAATGCCTTGCCGTCCAGGCGGCTGTCCAGGCACAGCGCCATGGCACGCATGGCTTGTGAATGGCGCTTCTGCAGCGGCGTGAGATGCTGGTGCAGCGCCCGGCGGTGCGCCTGCTCCCAGGCCTCCAGCTCGCGCAGCTGGCTCTTGAGCTTGTCGATGCGGGTGAGATGCAGGTTGAACGCCTTGGCGGCGGCCGACAGCGGGGCCGCGTCGGACGCCTGCACGCTCAGGGCCGTTGCTCCGGTGGGCTGGTCGCTGACTGCGCGCGCATCGCGGGGGTCCAAGTCGTCAAAAAAGGGGGGGGGTACGGGGCATGGCGGCGTGAAGCAGGCGGGGACCGGGGACAATGCTAGCCGAGCAGTTTATGCAACACCGTCCATGGCCAAAGAAAAGACGATCTACACCTGCAACGAATGCGGCGGCACCAGCCCGCGCTGGCTGGGCAAGTGCCCGCACTGCAACGCCTGGAACACGTTGATCGAGTCGGTCGCCGAGTCCGGCGGCGCGCCCACCAAAAACCGCTTCGCCGCACTGGCCAGGACGGCCGCGGTCACCACACTGGCCGACATCGAGGCCACCGACGTGCAGCGCACGCCCACCGGCCACGACGAGCTGGACCGCGTGTTGGGCGGTGGTGTGGTCGAGGGCGGTGTGGTGCTGATCGGCGGCGACCCGGGCATCGGCAAATCGACCCTGCTGCTGCAGGCGCTGGATTCGCTGCAACGCCTGGGCCAGAAGACTTTGTATGTCACCGGCGAGGAATCGGGCGCCCAGGTCGCGCTGCGCTCGCGACGGCTCGGGCTCGACGGTTCGCAGGTGAAGGTGCTGGCCGAAATCCAGCTGGAAAAGATCCTGGCCACGCTGGACGCGCAGCAGCCCGCCATCGCGGTGATCGACTCGATCCAGACCGTGTATTCCGAACAGCTGACCAGCGCGCCGGGTTCGGTGGCGCAGGTGCGCGAATGCGCGGCCCACCTCACGCGCGCGGCCAAGGCCAGCGGCACGGCCATCGTGCTGGTCGGCCACGTGACCAAGGAGGGCGCCCTCGCCGGCCCGCGCGTGCTGGAGCACATGGTGGACACGGTGCTGTATTTCGAGGGCGACACGCACAGCAGCTTCCGCCTGATCCGCGCCATCAAGAACCGCTTCGGCGCGGTCAACGAGATCGGTGTCTTTGCCATGACCGAGCGCGGCCTCAAGGGCGTGAGCAACCCGAGCGCGATCTTCCTGTCGCAACACGCGGAACCCGTGCCCGGCAGCTGCGTGATGGTGACGCTGGAAGGCACGCGACCGATGCTGGTGGAGATCCAGGCGCTGGTGGACAGCGGCGGCCCCTCGCCGCGGCGCCTCTCGGTCGGCCTGGACCGCGACCGCCTGGCCATGCTGCTGGCGGTGCTGCACCGCCACGCCGGCGTGGCCTGCATGGACCAGGACGTGTTCGTCAATGCGGTCGGCGGTGTGCGCATCAGCGAGCCGGCGGCCGACCTGGCCGTCATGCTCGCCATCACCAGCAGCCTGCGCGGCCGCGCCCTGCCCAAGGGCTTCATCGCCTTTGGCGAGGTGGGCCTGGCCGGCGAGGTGCGCCCGGCACCACGCGGGCAGGAGCGGCTGAAGGAAGCCGCCAAGCTGGGCTTCTCGGTCGCCGTCGTGCCCAAGGCCAACGCACCCAAGAAGAACGACAAGGCCTTTGAGGGGCTGACCATCCACGCGGTCGAACGCATCGAAGAGGCCATGGAACTGGCGCGGAGTTTGGCTTGACCCCCGCGCCGCGTTCGGCGTCCCCCCCTGCAAGGGGGCGATGCCATGGGCCCGGCAAAGCCGGTTCCACGGCATCCCTGGACGAAGTCCTCGCGCCACAAGCCTACGTACTATCCGTCACGGCGCCCGACAACACACTGCGGACAATGCCCGCATGAACCTTCAGCGCATCGCCGTTCCCCTGCTCGTCGTGGGTCTGCTGGGTGTTGCCGGCTACCGGTACGGCTGGCCGGGCGTGGCCGCGATCAGCGGCGGCCTGGTGATGTGGCTGCTGCTGCACTGGACGCGCCTGATGACGGTGATGAAGCGCGCCGCGAGCCAGCCGATCGGCTGGCTGCCCAGCGCCGTGATGCTCAACGCCAAGCTCAAGCCCGGCGTGAACCTGTTGCACGTGGTGGCCATGACGCGTTCGCTGGGCGAGCGCCTGAGCGCCGAGGGCGAAGAACCCGAGCGCTACCGCTGGACCGACAACGGCGGCTCGTCGGTCACCGTGACCCTGCAGGGCGGACGGGTCACGGCCTGGGAACTCCAGCGCCCGTCGGCCGAGGGCTGAGTCGCCCGCCCGGGGCGGACACCTAAAATGCAGGGTTCAGCAGCGCAGGACGGCGCCTGAGACACCCCATTTCCAAAGGACCCCGCATGAGCCCCGTGATTCCCTCGATGTCCGACCGCGACGGCAAGATCTGGATGGACGGCCAGATGGTCGACTGGCGCGACGCCAAGATCCACGTGCTGACCCACACGCTGCACTACGGCTGCGGCGCCTTCGAGGGCGTGCGCGCCTACAAGACGGCCGACGGCAGCACCGCCATCTTCCGCCTGGAAGAACACACCGACCGCCTGTTCAACAGCGCCAAGATCCTGCGCATGGCCATCCCCTTCACCAAGGAACAGGTGAACGAGGCCCAGAAGGCCGTGGTGCGCGAGAACAAGCTCGAATCCTGCTACCTGCGCCCGCTGACCTGGATCGGCGACCGCAAGCTGGGCGTTTCTCCGAAGGGCAACACCATCCACCTGATGGTGGCGGCCTGGGCCTGGGGCGCCTACCTGGGCGAAGAGGGTCTCAAGCGCGGCATCCGCGTCAAGACCAGCAGCTACACCCGCCACCACGTCAACATCACCATGACGCAGGCCAAGGCGGTGAGCAACTACACCAACTCTATCCTGGCCAACATGGAAGTGACCGACGAGGGTTACGACGAGGCCCTGCTGCTGGACAGCTCGGGCTTCGTGTCCGAAGGCGCGGGTGAGAACATCTTCGTGATCAAGAACGGCGTGATCTACACGCCCGACCTGTCGGCCGGCGCGCTCAACGGCATCACCCGCAACACGGTGTTCCACATCGCCAAGGACCTGGGTCTGGACATCGTGCAGAAGCGCATCACCCGCGACGAGGTCTACATCGCCGACGAGGCTTTCTTCACCGGCACCGCCGCCGAAGTCACCCCGATCCGCGAACTCGACCGCATCGAACTCGGCGCCGGCAGCCGCGGCCCGATCACCGAGAAGATCCAGAGCGCATTCTTCGACATCGTCGGTGGCCGCAACCCCAAGTACTCGCATTGGCTCTCGAAGGTCTGAGGAACATCCCATGCCCACTTCTTCCACCATCGAACTGGCCGCCAAAGACCTGAACCCGCAGGGCGGCGTGTTCTGCCCCAGCCCCCGGGCCGACATGAAGCTCTGGAACGGCCACCCCAAGGTCTTTCTGGACGTTGCACGCACCGGCGAAGCGCGCTGCCCCTATTGCGGCACGGTGTACAAACTCAAGGCGGGCGAGGTGGTCGGGCACGGCCACTGAGCGTGCCGCCGCTGCTCGAAGAACAGGCGCTGCAGGCGCCTGTTCTTTTGGCCAGCCAGCCCGTGCAGCATGGAAATGCCGGTCGAAAAAAAAGCCACCTCGCAGTGGCTTGGGAAAGTCCTTGGAAGGACGTCGTTGGGAGACCAGATTCAAACGTTGGTGTTACGTATGGGGTTTGCCGGGTCTGTTTGCTAGAACTTGTTGTGACAGCAACGTTGCGGATTGTGCACTGCCACATGGGCATCAACCATCCCCTGTTTGGGGGATGAATGTGACGGTTTGGTGTGTTCTGCAACAACGCATGGCCAACCGTTGCCGCTCAGGGCGTGGATTCAACCGCCTGTCGCCCCTTCAGAGGGGCAGCTCGATCACGAAGCGCGCACCCCCGCCCGGGCGCTCTTCGCAGCGCACGGCACCGTGGTGGCGCAGCACGATGGATCTGACCAGCGACAGACCCAGGCCCACGCCGCCTTCGCGTTCGCTGGCACCGGGCAGCCGGTAGAAGGGTTCGAAGATGCGTTCGCGCAGCTCGGCGGGCACTCCAGGGCCCTGGTCTTCCACCGCCACCACGGCCCTGGTCGGGCGCGCTGACCGGGAACCGGACGGCACGCCGGCCTCAACGCCCAACACCAGGCGCACGGCCGCTTCGCTGGCGCCGTCCTGCGCGGGCCGCCCGTAGCGGCGTGCGTTTTCCAGCAGGTTGCGCAACATCCGGCGCAGCAGCCGGGGGTGCCCCTGCACCAGCACAGGGGACACGCCTTCGGCCACCTCCAGTTCCGCACCGGTGCGGGCACATTCTTCGGCCGCCAGCCCCACCAGGTCCACCTCTTCGGTCGGTCCCAGCGCGCCGGCGTCGTTCGCATCGCGCAGGTCCAGCCTGCTGGCCAGCAGAATTTCGTCGATCAGCTGGTCCAGCTCGGCGATGTTGCGGGCGATCTCGGCCCGGGCACTGGCCGTCCCCGGGTCGCGACCCAGCAGCTCCAGCCCCATGCGGATGCGCGCCAGGGGTGATCGCAGCTCGTGCGAGGCATTGGCCAGCAAGGTCTTGTGGGACTGCAACAGGGTCTGCACGCGCTCGGCCGAGGCGTTGAAACGCTCGGCCAGAAAGGCGACCTCGTCCTGCCCTTGAACGGGCAGCCGGGTCGTCAGGTCGCCCTGCCCCCAGCGTTCCACGCCTTTCTGCAGACCCTCGAGCCGCTTGGTCAGACGCCGCACGATGGGATACGCCCCCAGCGCAACGGCCAGGCCGACCAGGGCCAGCAACCAGGCGAAACCGAACGGCGCCTGCATCCAGAGGCCGGCCGGTCCGCCGCGCGACGTGGGCGATCCGGCGCCCGGCGGACGCCCCGGGCGCGGCAGCTGCACGTACAGGGTCTGACCGTCTTTCAGGGTCACCTGGAACTCCAGACCCTCCCCCGGCAGGCGAACGGCGCGCGCCGGTGACCGGCCCACCACCTCGCCCACCGCGTTGCGCAACACCAGCTCCCGCGCCATGCGGGCATCACGCTCCTCGCGGTCGTGGTCCAGCGCCGTCTGCCACAGCCAGCCCACCGCCAGCGTGAGCACCGCCACCGCTGCCACGATGGCCAGCCAGATGCGCAGGTACAGCTTCTGTCCCAGCAGGCTTTTCACGGTTGAGCTTTCGCAACCGGCGCACTGAACCGCCGCGACCGGCGTGCCGGTGCCTGGAACACCGTGGAGCCGGCTCCGCCGGGCCACCGGTGTTGTCCCCCCTCACGGAGGCTGAGGGCCGCGGCTCCAAGCCTGCCTGCGCAGGCTTGGACAGCCCGAAGAAGCATGGGCTCTGCCCCATGCTGCGGCCTGCAAGGCAAGCGAAGCGGCGCAGGGGGGGGCATATCTAGTCCTGCTGCTTGGCAAACACGTACCCCACGCCGCGCACGGTGAGGATGCGTTTGGGGTCCTTGCTGTCGGCTTCGATGGCGTTGCGGATGCGGCCGATGTGCACGTCGATGCTGCGGTCGAAGGCTTCGAGCTCGCGCCCGCGCACCGCCTCCATGATCTGATCGCGCGTGAGCACACGCCCGGCCCGCTCGGCCATGGCCGCCAGCAGGTCGAACTGGTAGGACGTGAGTTCGCACACCTGCCCGTTCACCTGAACGGTGCGCGCATCGCGGTCGATTTCCAGCGACCCGAAACGCATGGTCGGCAGGGTGCGGGCCGCCGCGGTGCCGCCCGGCTCGGTGCGCCGACGCAGCACGGCGCGGATGCGCGCCAGCAGTTCGCGGGGCTCGAACGGTTTGGGCAGGTAATCGTCGGCGCCCAGCTCCAGGCCGATGATGCGGTCCATCGGGTCGCCTTTGGCGGTGAGCATGAGCACCGGCACACGCGCCAGGTCGCCCGGCAGCGCGCGGATGCGACGGCACACCTCCAGCCCGTCGATGCCGGGCATCATCAGATCCAGGATCACCAGCTCGGGCTGCACCAGCGGCAGCTGCTCCAGCCCCGCTTCGCCATGGCCGGCGTGGATCACCTCAAAGCCGGATTGCCCCAGGTACTCGGTCACCATCAGGGCCAGCCGGGCATCGTCTTCGATCATCAGGAGTCGGGAAGTCATGCGTTTCAGTGTAGCGTTGCGCACCGCAGTCGCCCATGGTCGCACGCGGGGGTCCACCCGGGCGTGTGCCTCGCGTAAAGTTGTATGAATGTCCGCCCCAAGACCCTGGCCCGAGCAGGCCCCGTCCCCCCCGGCCCGCACGTTCACCGAGCTGCTGCAGGCCCTGCACGCGCAGGCCCCGACGGCCCCCGCGCTGAGCTGGCGCGACCCGGGCACCGACAGCACCTGGCACACCCTGGACCGCGCCGAGCTGATCGGACGCGTCTCCGCCTGCGCGGCGCGGCTGGCGCTGCGCCACGGGGTGCGGGCGGGCGACCGTGTGGCGTGGCTGGGTCACAACCACCCCGCGGTGATCGTGCTGCTGTTTGCGCTGGCCCGGCTGGGGGCGCTGCTGGTGCCGCTGAACCACCGCCTGGCACCCGCCGAATGGCGGTCGGTGCTGGCCGACTGCGCGCCCCGCCTGCTGCTGCACGACGATGCCCTGGCCGAAGCCGCGCAGGCCCTGGGCACAGCCGGCCCGGCGGTTGTGCAATGGCACGCCTTCATGGGCGACCGCGTGGAGGGTTCGCCGCCCCCAGCAATGCCCCGCCCCGAAGCGCCTGAAGCGCCGCTGCTGCTGGTCTACACCTCGGGCACCACCGGCCAGCCCAAGGCTGCGGTGCACACGCAGGCCAAGCTGCTGGCCAACATGGCCATCGCGGCGCAGGTGCAGGGCATGAACGCCGTCGACCGGGTGCTGACGGTGCTGCCACTGTTCCATGTGGGCGGTCTGTGCATCCAGACGCTGCCGGCGCTGTCGGTGGGCGCGCATGTGCACCTGTTCAGCCGTTTCGACGCCACCGCCACCCTGCGCAGCATCGCGCACGACCGGCACACCCTCACCCTGCAGGTGCCCGCCACCCTGCAGGCGCTGACCGGCCACCCCGACTGGGCGACCACCGACCTGTCCAGCCTGCGCGCGGTCTGGGCCGGCTCCAGCCTGCTGCCCGCGGCGGCGCTGGCCGCATTCCACCAGCGCGGTGTGCCGGTGTGCAATGTGTACGGCAGCACCGAGACCGGACCGTTTTCCATCGCGCTGCCGCCCGAACACGCGGTCGGCCACGCCGGTTCCTGCGGCTGGCCGGCACCGGGGGTCGACATGCGCCTGGTGGACGCACAGGGCGCTGTGGTGCCGCACGGTGCGGTGGGCGAACTCTGTGTGCGCGGCCCCAATGTGGCGGCCCGCTACTGGCCCGACCGCAAAGCGCTCGACGCCGAAGGCTTCTTCCACAGCGGCGACCTGGCCCGGCAGGCGCCCGACGGCAGCGTCACCGTGGTCGGCCGCGCCAAGGACATGATCATTTCCGGGGGCGAGAACATCTACCCGGCCGAGATCGAGCAGCTGATCGCCCAGCACCCGGCGGTGGCCGAATGCAGCGTGCTGGGCCAGCCCGACGCGCGCTGGGGCGAAGTGGCCGTGGCCGTGGTGGTGCTGCGCGAGCCCGCCAGCGTTGACGGGTGGGCCGCCCCGCTGCAGGCCTGGCTGGACGGCCGCCTGGCGCGCTACAAGTGGCCGCGCCGCTGGGTGCAGGCCGACGCGCTGCCGCGTACCGCGCTGGGCAAGGTGCAGAAAGTGGCGTTGCAGCAGCTCATCGGCGTGGGCGACCGAGTCGTCAGCGGCCGACCGGCAACTGCCGCTTGGCCAGCAGCACCAGCGCCAGCACCGGCAGACCCATGAGCGTGGTCAGCGCAAAGAAGCCGGGGTAGCCCAGCGCGTCCACCATGCCGCCCGAATAACCGCCCAGGGTCTTGGGCAGCAGCGTCATGAGCGAACTGAAGATCGCGTACTGGACCGCCGTGAAGGACACATTGGTCAGGCTGGAGAGAAAGGCCACGAAGGCCGCGCTGGCAAAGCCGGCCGCCAGGTTGTCGGCCGCCACCACGGCGTACATCAGCTGCACGTCGTGTCCGGCAAAGGCCAGGGCGACAAAACCGAGGTTGGTCAGTGCGGCCAGCACCGCGCCCCAGAACAGCGAGCGCATCACACCCAGGCGCGTGGCCAGCAGACCGCCCAGAAAGCCGCCGACGATGGCGACGATCACGCCAAAGGTCTTCACGGCGTAGGCGATCTCGGTCTTGGAAAAGCCCATGTCCTGGTAAAACACGTTGGAGATCACACCCAGCACGATGTCGGAAATGCGGTACAGACCGATCAGCGCCAGCAGGAGCCAGGCGGTGCGCGCGCCGTAGCGGCGGAAAAAGTCCAGCACCGGCATCACCCAGGTCTCGCGCGCCTGCTCGCGGCTGGCCAGGCCCACGTTCACCAGCAAGGCCCCCACGCCAAAAGCCGAAGCCAGCGCCACGCCCATGCGCAAGGTTTCCACCAGCAGGCCCACCAGCGGCCCGGGTTTGTCGGGCGACAGCCATGTCCCCCAGGCCCAGAACACACCCACAAAGGCCAGCACGGCGCAGACAAACACCGCCAGCAGCCGCGCGTGCGCGCCCGAAGGCTGCGGCTCCGGCGCGGCCACGTCGGGCTCGCGGATCAGCAGCGTGGTCAGCACGCCCAAGCCCATGGCCAGCGCCATCACGCCGTAGGCCTGCTGCCAGGCGGCGTACACGTAGGCCCCCTTGGCCGAGCCCCAGTGGGCGGCCAGGAACAGCGCGCCCGCACCGGCCACGATCATGCCGATGCGGTAACCCGCGATATAGGCCGACGAGAGCACACCCTGCTGCTCGGGCGGTGCGATCTCGATGCGGTAGGCGTCGATCACGATGTCCTGCGTGGCCGACATGAAGCCCAGCATCACCGCAAACAGCGCCATCGCGGTCAGGCTGGCGCCGCCGCTGGCGGGATCGGTGCTGGCCATGCCCAGAATCGCGACGATCACCCCCAGCTGCGCCAGCAGCAGGTAGGCGCGACGCCGGCCCAGCCAGCGCGTGAGCAGGGGCAGCGGCATGCGGTCGACCAGCGGGGCCCAGATGAACTTGAAGGAGTAACCCAGCGCCGCCCAGCTGAAGAAGGTGACCGCCTTGCGTTCCACCCCGGCTTCCACCAGCCACAGCGAGAGCGAAGAAAAGATCAGCAGGATGGGCAGGCCGGCGGCAAACCCCAGGAACAGCAGGGACAGCACCCGCCGGTCCCACAGGGAACGCAGGGTGTCGTGCCACGAAGGGCGGGTTGTGGCGCCGTTTTCGGACGCGGGTGTGACGGATGACGCGGTCATGAAAGGGTGGGAGCGGCCGCAAGACCGCACGGTGGTCAGGGGGCGTGCGCTTGTCTATTATTGACCCACCATGTGCTTCATCTGCGAACTCAAATCGACCGCCGGCTCAGCCGCTTCCAGCGCAGCGGAGCGGCCGGCACACGTCTGGTCGGCCCGGCGGGCCTTTCTGCTGGCCGGGGCGGCCGGCGCGGCGAGTGCCGCTCTGCCCGCAGCGGCGCAGGTGGAAGTGGGCAAGTCTTCGTCGGTGCGCAAGCTGGTGCCCGCCGCCGAACTGGAAGGGGCGGCCAACCAGCAGTACGGCCAGATGATGGCCGAAGCGCGCCAGAAGAATGCCCTGGTGCCCGACAGCGACCCGCAGGTGCAGCGCCTGCGCCGCATGGCCCAGCGCCTGATTCCCCACGCGGCGCCGTGGAACGAACGCGCCAAGGGCTGGCAATGGGAAGTCAACCTGATCGCCAGCGACCAGATCAACGCCTTCTGCATGCCGGGCGGCAAGATCGCCTTCTACACCGGCATCCTCAACCAGCTCCAGCTCGACGACGACGAAGCCGCCATGATCATGGGCCACGAAATGGCCCACGCCCTGCGCGAGCATGCGCGCGAGCGCCTGGCCAAGACCCAGGCCACCGGGCTGGGCCTGTCGGTGCTGTCCGGCCTGCTGGGCCTGGGCCAGGTGGGCGATGTGGCCGCCAGCCTGGGCACCCAGCTGCTGAGCCTGCGGTTCAGTCGCGAAGACGAAACCGAAGCCGACCTGGTGGGCCTGGAACTGGCCGCCCGTTCCGCCTACAAGCCCCAGGCCAGCGTCAGCCTGTGGCAGAAGATGACCGCCCAGAAAGGTTCGGGCGGCCCGGCCTTCCTCTCCACCCACCCCAGCGGCCCCAACCGCATCAAGCAACTGCAGGCCAACGTGCCCAAGGTGCAGAAGCTGTACGAGGCGGCGCGAAGGGGCTGATTCGTGAGGCCAACCGGGCTCAACCTCCCCTGACATAGGGATTGAACCGCCGCTCCTCGCCGAACGTGCCTTCCGGGCCGTGCCCGGGAATGAACACGGTGTCGTCACCCATGGGCCATAAGCGGTCGCGGATGCTGGCCAGCAGCTGGGCATGGTTGCCGCCGGGGAAGTCGGTGCGACCGATGCTGCCGGCGAACAGCACGTCGCCGACGAAGGCGCGCTGCGCCTCGGGGGCGTGAAACACCACATGCCCCGGGGTGTGGCCGGGGCAGTGGCGCACGTCCAGGCGGCAGTGGCCGATCTGCACCGTGTCGCCGTCGGCCAGCCAGCGGGTGGGCGTGAAGTGCCCGGCCGGCGGAAAGCCGAACATCTGGCTTTGTTGCGGCAGGCCGTCGATCCAGAACTGGTCACCCGGGTGCGGGCCGATGATGGGCAGGCCCAGGCGCTTGGCCAGTTCGGCGGTGCCGCCGGCGTGGTCGATGTGGGCGTGGGTCAGCCAGATGGCCTTGAGGTTCAGGCCCAGCCTCTGGGCCTCGTCCATCAGGCGGTCCAGATCGCCGCCCGGGTCGATCACGGCGGCGTCCATGGTTTCGTCGCACCAGACCAGGGAACAGTTTTGCGCGAAGGCCGTGACGGGGATGGTCAGGTAACGGAACATGGGTCTCAGAGCTTGAAGTCGTATTCGATGGTCAGGGGGGCGTGGTCGCTGAACTTCTCGCCCTTGTAGATGGCTTCGGTGCGCGCCGCCTCGGCGATGGCCGGCGTGGCCAGGTGGTAGTCCAGCCGCCACCCCACGTTGTTGGCGTAGGCCTGGCCGCGGTTGCTCCACCAGGTGTAGCAGGCCTCGGTGGTGTCGGGCTGCAGGCGGCGGTAGACGTCCACCAGTCCGCCCTCTGACAACAGCCGCGTCATCCAGGCGCGCTCTGCGGGCAGGAAGCCGCTGTTCTTCTGGTTGCTGCGCCAGTTCTTCAGGTCGGCGTTCTGGTGCGCGATGTTCACGTCGCTGCAGATCACGAACTCACGATCCTTCTTCAGCGCCATCAGGTGCGGGTACATCAGGTCCAGGAAGCGGTACTTGGCTTCCTGCCGCTGCGGGCCGGACGAACCGCTGGGAAAGTACACGCTGATCACCGAAAACTTGCGCTTGGGTGTGTCAAAGCGCAGCTCGGCCCAGCGGCCCTCGGCGTCGAACTCGCCGCCGCCGAAGCCGGTCACCACGTCACTGGGCTCGTGCCGGGTGTAGACCGCCACGCCGGAGTAGCCCTTTTTCTCGGCGAAGTGGAAATGGCCTTTCAGACCGGCCAAGGTCTCGAAACGCCCGCTCACGTCGGGCGCCTGGGCTTTGACTTCCTGCACACAAATACAATCGGGCGCGTGTGCCTCCAGCCAGGCTTCCAGCCCTTTGCTGGTGGCCGAACGGATGCCGTTGAGGTTGAGGCTGGTCAGTTTGAACAAGGAATCCCCCATGTCGTTGGAGTCGGGCGCGGCCAGGGCCGGCGCTGTAAGCGGCGCGCTGGCGCAGGACTTCGTGCAGTTCTGCGTGGATTCGGGTGTGCTGCGTTTTGGTGAATTCAAGACCAAGGCCGGCCGCCTGTCGCCCTACTTCTTCAACGCCGGCCTGTTCGACGACGGCGCCAAGCTCGGGCGGCTCGCGCAATTCTATGCACAGGCCCTGGTGGCCAGCGGCATCGAATTCGACATGATCTTCGGCCCGGCCTACAAGGGCATTCCGCTGGGCGCGGCGGTGGCCATCGAACTGGCGCGCCTGGGGCGCAACGTGCCCTTCGCCTACAACCGCAAGGAAGCCAAGGACCACGGCGAGGGCGGCTCCCTGGTCGGCGCGCCGCTCCAGGGCCGGGTGCTGATCGTGGACGACGTGATGAGTGCGGGCACCGCCGCGCGCGAGTCGATCGCACTCATCCGGGCGGCGGGGGCCACGCCACACGCCGTGGCGATCGCGCTGGACCGCCAGGAAAAGGCCACCGAGGTGGGGCCGGATGGCGCGGTGCGTGACGTGGACCACAGCGCCGTGCAGTATGTGCAGCAGCAGCTGGGTCTGCAGGTTTGTGCGATTGCACGTCTGTCGGACTTGCTGCAATATCTGCAATCCCATACGGGGGCCGACCTGCCCCAGCACCGGGATCGCGTGCTGGCCTACCGGGAACGCTACGGCGTCGCTGCATGAACCTTGTTTCGCTCTTCCGCCCGCCCAGCACCGCGCAACGCCAGCGCGCAGTGGCTGCGGTGCTGTGCCTGCTGGCCGGCGCTGCCCTGGCGCAGGGCAGCAAGAGCGGCGGCATCTACACCTGTGTGGACAGCAAGGGGCGGCGCCTGACGTCGGACCGGCCGATCCCCGAGTGCCTCGACCGCGAGCAGCGCGAGCTGGGCAACAGCGGGGTTGTGAAGCGGGTGGTGCCCCCCAGTTACACGGCCGAAGAACGTGCGCGCATTGCGGCGCAACGCCAGGCCGAAGAGCAGCAGCGCGCCCGCGTGGCCGAAGAGAAGCGTCGCGAAAAGGCGCTGCTGGTGCGCTACCCGACCCAGGCCATGCACGACAAGGAGCGCACGGAAGCGCTTTCGCAGGTCGACGAGGTGATGGCGGCGGTGAACAAACGCGTCCAGGAACTGGCGCGGCAGCGCAAGGAAATCGACACCGAGCTGGAGTTCTACCAGGGCGACCCGAAGAAGGCGCCGTCGTGGTTGCAGCGCAAGCTGGAGGACAACGAGCAGCAGACACAGACCCAGAAGCGCTTCCTGGCCGACCAGACGCAGGAAAAGCAGCGCATCAACGCCCGTTTTGACGAGGAACTGGCCAAGCTCCGGCAGCTCTGGACCACCAGCGCCAAACTCTGAGCGTCGACCATCCTGCAAAAGGCCGTAAGCGGCCGGCGAACCCATCTTGAATGACCTGCTGTGGTTGAGCACGATCG
>CAYRWN010000060.1:0-18042 GCA_964428045.1 uncultured Hydrogenophaga sp.
CTGTAGCTCAGTTGGTAGAGTCCAGGATTGTGATTCCTGTTGTCGTGGGTTCGAGCCCCATCAGCCACCCCAAAAGTACATCAAATAAAAGCCCGCGTCTTGCAAGAGGCGCGGGCTTTTACATGGGCGTCTTCCTGGTTCAGTTCACCAGCACCAGTTTGCCTTTCACTGAACGCGCTCCCATGATGGCGTAGGCCCTGGGCAGTTCGCTCATGGGCAGGGTCTGGTCGATCACGGGTTTGATCTGGCCCTTGAGGTACATGCCGGCCAGGGTCTGCATCATCTGCGCGTTGGCCTGGGGTTCGCGTTTGGCGAAGTCGCCCCAGAAAACACCCACAATGCTGGCGCCTTTGAGCAGGGTCAGGTTCAGGGGCAGGGCGGGGATCGGACCGCTGGCAAAACCCACCACCAGGTAACGACCGCGCCAGGCGATGGAGCGCAAGGCCGGTTCGGCGAAATCGCCCCCCACCGGGTCGTAGATCACGTCGGGACCTTTGCCGTCGGTCAGGCGCTTGATTTCGTCGCGCAGTGTGGTCTGAGGGGTGTGCACGCTGTAGTTGATGGTCGCATCGGCACCCAGGCTGCTGCACAGGGCGCATTTGTCTTCGCTCGAGGCCGCGGCGATGACGCGGGCGCCGGCGGCTTTGGCCAGCTGGATGGCGGCCGTGCCGACCCCGCCGGCAGCCCCCAGAACCAGCACCGTCTCACCCGCCTTGAGCTGGGCGCGGTCGACCAGCGCGTGCTGCGAGGTGGCGTAGATCATGATGAACGCGGCCGCATCGACCGGTGGAAACCCCGATGGCAAGGGCATGCACAAGGCAGCGGGCGCCAGTGTGTGGGTGCCAAAGCCCCCGGTGCCGCTGAGGCAGGCCACGCGCTGGCCCACCTGAAGGTGTTTCACGCCTTCTCCCACGGCCTCCACCACGCCCGCGTATTCGGATCCGGGCACGAAGGGCAGGGGCGGCTTGATCTGGTACTTGTTCTGGACGATGAGCAAATCGGGGAAGTTGAGGCTGGCCGCCTGGATGCGCATCAGCACCTGACCTGCGGCAGGTGCGGGGGTGGGCAGCTCTTGCCAGGTCAGGGCGTGCACGCCCACGGGGTCTTCACACAGCCAGGCGTGCATGTCAATGTCTCCTTGAAGGGGTGGGCACGATGATAGGCAAGGACTCCATCGATGACACCGGTCTGAGTCCTGCTTCCTGTCGCGGTCGGGACCCACTTCCTCGGTCCCGGCGGACGGTGGCCTTCCACCTAGAATCGCGGCATGAAAATCCTCATCTCCAACGACGACGGCTACCAGGCGCCCGGCATCGTGGCCCTGTACGAAGCGCTCAAGGATTTGGCGGACGTGGAGGTGGTGGCGCCTGAGCAGAACAACAGCGCCAAAAGCAATGCCCTGACCCTGCATGCGCCGCTGTACGTGCACCGGGCGGCGAACGGGTTCCGTTACGTCAACGGAACGCCGGCCGACTGCGTGCACATCGCACTGACCGGCCTGCTCGGCTACCGTCCCGATCTGGTGGTTTCGGGTATCAACAACGGCGCCAACATGGGTGACGACACCATCTATTCCGGCACGGTCGGTGCCGCCATGGAGGGTTACCTTTTCGGCATCCCGGCCATTGCTTTTTCGCAGACCGAAAAGGGCTGGTCCCACCTGGACACGGCGGCGCAACAAGCGGCCGAGCTGGTCCGGCAGCTGATGCCGTCCCTGCCCGAGGCCGCGCAACGCGCCGAACCCTGGCTGCTCAATGTCAACGTACCCAACCGGCCGGCGTCCGAGCTGCAGGGCTTCAAGGTGGCGCGCCTGGGGCGCCGGCATGCGGCCGAACAAGTGATCACCCAGGTCAGCCCCCGGGGCGAGACCATGTACTGGATCGGTGGTGCGGGCGCTGCCAAGGACGACGCAGAAGGTACCGACTTCCATGCCACGGCGCAGGGTTTCGTGAGCATCACGCCACTGCAGGTGGACCTGACCGATCACCAGCGGCTGCCGTACTGGGCGCCCACCGCGGCCCAGCTGTCGCACCGAAAGCCCAAGGCATGAAGCGGCTGCCGCACGGCCTGCCCTCAGGCCATCCGCCCGAGCCACGACCTCGCCCAGGATTTCCCGCGCGGTTGGACGGGGCTTCGGCGCCGGTGGCGGCCAAACGCATGGTTTCACCCTCGTCCGGCAAGGTCGATACGGTGGCATGCCCGACCAACCTCTCCACCGGACTGGGCATGGACTCGCAGGCGGTGCGCGCGGCCATGGTGCGCAAGCTGCAGGCCCAGGGCGTGACCCACCCGGCGGTGCTGGCCGCGATGAACGCGGTCGAGCGCCACCGCTTTGTCGATTCGGCACTGGTCAACCAGGCCTATGAAGACACCAGCCTTCCGATCGGGCTGGGGCAGACGATTTCCAAGCCGAACGTGGTCGCCCGCATGATCGAACTGCTGTGCCAGGGGCGCACCGAAAAGCTGGGGCGGGTGCTGGAAATCGGCACCGGCTGTGGTTACCAGGCGGCGGTGCTCAGCCATGTGTCGCGCGAGGTCTACAGCATCGAACGCCTGCGTGGCCTGCACGAGAAAGCGCGCGAGAACCTCCGCGCGTTCCGGTTGTCCAACGTTCACCTGTTGTTTGGTGACGGCATGGCCGGATACGCCCAAGGAGCACCTTATGTCGCCATCATCGCCGCAGCCGGTGGAGAGGCCATTCCGCAGGCCTGGATCGACCAGCTGGCGGTGGGCGGGCGGCTGGTGGCCCCCACGGTGAACGCTTCCGGGCGGCAGAACCTGGTGGTGATCGACAAGACCGCCACCGGCGTGCTGCGCAGCGAGCTCGAAGCGGTGCACTTCGTCCCTCTAAAATCAGGCATCGCCTGACGGTGCCTCCCCGACCGGGGTGTCGCTGTTGTTTTCGGGGTGGCTTCTAGGCCTTGCCCCGCAATGGGAGTTTTCATGAACGCATGTCCGATCCACGCACCCGCTTCGGGGGGGATTGCCCCCCGTCCTTTCCGCAGCCGTGTGATCGCCGTGGCGCTGCTGGCCGCGACCCTGGTCAGCGCCGGTTGCGCCGGTCGCCGCCTCGCGGACCCGGCCCCGGTGGAAGACCGTGGCACCACCACCGGCCGAAGCACCGAAGTCAGGACCCTGCCGGGCGCCGAGAACGCGGGCAAGCCCGGTTACTACACGGTACAGCCAGGCGACACCCTGTTCCGCATCGCGCTCGACAGTGGCCAATCGTGGCGTGACCTGCAGACCTGGAACAACCTGGCCAATCCGAATGTGATCGAAGTGGGGCAGGTGTTGCGCGTGGCACCCCCGGTGGGTCCGGCGGTGGCGGTCACGCCCGCGCCTGCCGCCAGCACCACGGTTTCCGCGGCACCGGTGGCCAGCGCCACCGTGGTGTCGCGCCCCTTGTCCGCCACCGGGACGGCCACGACAACCGCGGCGGTCACCCCCGCACCGGCGGCAGCGCCGGCCCCTGCGGCTGCCACGCCTGCGCCGGTGCCGCCGGGCGACGCGCTGACCTTCATCTGGCCCGCCCAGGGGGCGGTGATTGCCGGTTTCGATGAAGCCAAGAACAAGGGCGTGGCCATTGGGGGCAAGGTGGGCGACCCGGTGGTGGCCGCGGCCGATGGCCGCGTGGTCTACGCCGGGGCAGGGCTGCGGGGCTATGGCAACCTGATCATCCTCAAACACAACAACACCTACCTGACCGCCTACGCCCACAACCAGGCGCTGCTGGTGCGCGAGGACCAGGCCGTCAAACAGGGGCAGAAGATCGCCGAGATGGGCAGCAGCGACGCCGATCGCGTGAAGCTGCATTTCGAGGTGCGCCGACAGGGCAAGCCGGTCGACCCGATCACTTTCCTGCCCAAGCGCTGAGCTTCGCATGGCCTGGTCGGTTCTGGTCTTCGACATCGAGTCGATCCCCGACATCGCTGGCTTGCGCCAGCTGCGTGACGATCCGGCCGACTGGTCCGACGCCCAGGTCCACCAAGCCTGGCTGACCGAGCGCCAGGCGAAGGGGCAGAGCGACTTCATGCCCCTGCATCTGCAGCGCGTGCTCGTCATCAGCGTCGTGTTCCGCAACGCCGAGGGCCTGCGCGTGCACTCGTTTGTCGACCGCGACGGCCAGAGCGAGGGCAAGGTGGTGCAGACCTTCTTCCACAGCATCGAAAAACACCAGCCCCAGCTGGTGAGCTGGAACGGCGGTGGCTTCGACCTGCCGGTGCTGCACTACCGCGGTCTGCGCCACGGCGTGGAGGCCAGCAAGTACTGGGACATGGGCGAAGACGACCGCGAGTTCAAGTGGAACAACTACATCAGCCGTTACCACATGCGCCATCTGGACCTGATGGACCTGCTGGCGATGTACACGCCCAAGAACAACGCGCCGCTGGACGCATTCGCCAAACTCTGCGGCTTCCCCGGCAAGCTGGGCATGGACGGCTCGCAGGTGTACCCGCAATACCTGGACGGCCGGCTGGACGACATCCGCCGCTACTGCGAGACCGACGTGATGAACACCTATCTGGTGTACTGCCGCTTCCAGAAGATGCGCGGTGGTTTCACTGCGGCCGAGTACGAACAGGAGATCGGCTTCGTCAAGCACACGCTGGCCCAGCTGGCGCCCACCGAATCGCACTGGGACGAGTACTTGCGCGCCTGGGTGTGAAACCGCGCCCCCACGCTCCGCCGCTTCGCGGGTCGCTGCCCCCCGTGGGGGCTGCATCGCCTTGGGGCGGCCCGGCGGCGCTGCCCTGGCCTGAGACAATCGGGGCATGAGCCAAGACATCCCCCCACAACAAGACGCCCCTATCCCCGTGCCACCCTCCGCTGGCCTGCCCGACGATCAGCTCTTCATCGAATCGCTCGACATCGAAGCCCAGGGCATCGCCCACCGCCCCGACGGCAAGGTCGTGTTCATCGACGGGGCGCTGCCCTTCGAGATCGTCGGTGCCCAGGTCCATCGCAAGAAGAACAACTGGGAAGCGGCCACGCTGACCACGGTCCACCGCGAGTCGCCGCAGCGCGTTCGGCCCGGTTGCCCGCACTTCGGCCTGCACGAAGGCGCCTGCGGTGGCTGCAAGATGCAGCATCTGGAAGCCGGCTCGCAGGTCGCCGTCAAGCAACGGGTGCTGGAGGACAACCTCTGGCACCTGGGCAAGGTCAAAGCTGAGACGCTGCTGCGACCGATCCAGGGGCCGAGCTGGGGTTACCGATACCGCGCCCGCCTGTCGGTGCGCTTCGTGCACAAGAAGGGTGTCGTGCTGATCGGCTTTCACGAGCGCAAAAGCCGCTACGTGGCCGACATGCAGGTCTGCCCGGTGCTGCCGCCCCACGTCAGCGCCCTGCTGATGCCGCTGCGCGAGCTGATCTACGGCATGGACGCACGCGAAACCTGCCCGCAGATCGAGCTGGCCTGTGGCGACGACGTGACCGCGCTGGTGCTGCGCCACCTGGAAGCACTGAGCGAAGACGATCTGGCCCGGCTGAGGGCGTTCGGTGGACGCCATGACGTGCAGTGGTGGCTGCAGGCCAAAGGGCCGGACACCGTGAAGCTGCTGGACGAAGGCGGTCCGCTGCTGGCCTACGGGCTGCCGGATTTCGGCATCACCATGCCGTTCAAACCCACCGACTTCACGCAGGTCAACCCGCACATCAACCGGGTGCTGGTCTCGCGCGCCCTGCGCCTGCTCGGGGCGCAGAAGCACGAGCGTGTGATCGACTGGTTCTGCGGCCTGGGCAACTTCACCCTGCCGATCGCCACGCAGGCTGGCGAGGTGCTGGGCATCGAAGGCAGTGAAACCCTGGTGGCCCGCTCGCGCGAGAACTGGGCCGCCAACCAGCACGGCAGGCCCGACACGATGGCACCCACGCGTTTTGTCGCGCGCAACCTGTTCGAGATGACGCCCGAACTGCTGGTCGCCGACGGCGTGGCCGACAAGTGGCTGGTGGACCCGCCGCGCGAAGGCGCCTTCGCGTTGGCCAAGACCCTGGCCGACCTGCACCAGCAGCCCGGGTCGCGGGGGGGCTGGACGCCGCCCAAGCGCATCGTCTACGTGAGCTGCAACCCCGCCACGCTGGCGCGCGATGCCGGGCTGCTGGTGCACCAGGCGGGTTACCGCTGCACGGCGGCGGGGGTGGTGAACATGTTCCCGCACACCGCGCACGTGGAGAGCATGGCGGTGTTCGAACTGGGCTGAGGGTCGGGGTCCGGTCAGGACCGTTGCGCCTTGCGCGGCTGCGCGTCCGTGGCCGGTGCGCCGTCTGTGGCTGTCGTGCCGCTGGACCCGTTCCCGGCGGGTTCGTCGGCGGCCGGGGCTGAAGGCATGCCCACGATTTCGTTCTCTCGCATGTAGGCGTCCATGTCCTTCCAGCCTGCGAACACCGCAGCCTTGCCGGCTTTGGGGTTGGAGCGGAAGCAGTCTTCCACGCTGCGCACCGCATGGCGGCAGGCGCTGCCGATGGCCCTGCCTTCGGCCTCTTTCTTCTCGGCGACCTGGGTGGCGGTCTCGATGCCCAGCACGTCGCAGCCGCTCAGCGGGAGGAGGGCGCACAGGGCCAGGAGGAGGGTGGTGCGGTGCATGGCGAAGCGTCCGGTTTGAGTGCTGTTTCGGCACGGCGCGCGCCAACTTGAACGCCGGATGCGCCCGATGTCCGACGGGCGGCCAGAAAAAAAAGGGGCCGATGGCCCCCTGGGGTGCGATGCAGGCCTTGCCCGCGGGCGCTCAGTCGCGTTCGCCGCCGAAGAGGCCGAGCAGGGACAGCAGGCTCTGGAAGATATTGAACAGGCTCAGGTACAGCCCCAGCGTCGCGCTGATGTAGTTGGTCTCGCCGCCATCCACGATGCGCTTGAGGTCATAAAGCAGGAAGCCGCTGAACACCATGATGGCGAGCGTTGCGATCACCGCCATGCCGACCGGGCTGCCGACGAACACGTTGATGATGGCGCCGAAGAACACCGCGAGCATGCCGATGAACAGCCACTTGCCCATGCCGGACAGGTCGCGCTTGATCACGGCCGAGAGGTTGGCCATGACGAAGAAGACGCCAGCGGTGCCGCCGAAGGCGGTCATGATCAGGCTGGCGCCGTTGCTGAAGCCGAGCACCCCGGCCAGGAGGCGCGAGAGCATCAGGCCCATGAAGAAGGTGAAAGCCAGCAGCACCGGCACGCCGGCGGCCGAGTTCTTGGTCTTCTCGATGGCGTACATGAAGCCGAAGGCGCCACCCAGAAAGACGATCAGGCCGACAAAGCCGGTCAGGCCAGCGGTGATGCCGGTCTGCACGCCGATCCAGGCACCGAGCACCGAGGGCAGCATGGACAAAGCCAGCAGCCAGTAGGTGTTGCGCAGCACCTTGTTGCGCTGCAGGGACAGCCCGGTGGTGGTGGTGCCCAGGCGGCCGGTGGTTTGCACATGTTCGTTCATCGTTGGCTCCTTGCATCGAATGCCGGTTGAATCCAGGACGGGCGGCATGCCCGACCGAGCGTGGCCGCATTGTAGGGCGCATGGCCGGGTGGCGCGCAAGCCCGGACTTGGAGGGCGCCGGGTGGCGACAGTCGTGACCCCCATGGCACCAATGCTTGCGTTATCGTCATGCCATGCCCGTCGTGCACCCGCCTCTGCGGTGGCCGATCTCTCAGACCCCGCCATCTTGGAAGAAGTTCATGAAAACCAAAGCCGTGCTCGAAACCGCCGACGTGAAGCGGATCGCCGCCGCCGCCGAAGCCGAAGCCTTGAAGAACAACTGGGCCGTGACCATTGCCATCGTCGACGACGGGGGGCACCTGCTGTGGCTGCAGCGCCTGGACGGCGCGCCGCCGCTGTCGGCGCACATCGCGCCGGCCAAGGCACATACCTCGGCGCTGGGCCGCAGGGAAAGCAAGGGCTACGAAGACGTGATCAACCAGGGCCGCACCGCGTTCCTGAGCGCGCCGACCGTGGCCGGCCTGCTCGAAGGGGGGGTGCCTGTCATGAAAGACGGGCACTGCATCGGCGCCGTGGGCGTCAGCGGTGTCAAGTCGCCGGAGGACGCGCAGATTGCTCGGGCCGGCATCGCGGCGCTCGGGCTCTGAATGGCGAAAAAACGACTGGCTACCAGGGCTTTGGGGCCCCTTGGCTGGTCAAAAACGACGCTCGGAGAGGGTGAGATCTCCGGGTCGCCCCACGATGAAAGCTACTTGGTCAGGATCAGCTTGCCCTGACGGGTGGTCTGAAGGCGGTACAGCGCACCATTGTGCGCGATGGCCACGGCGTTCCGGCCCCGCAGCAGGTCCTGACTGTCCAGAAGTGTCGGGCTCGCAGGCGTCGGCGTGCCTTTGGCATCGGCAGCGGCGCTGCGATTCTGGCTGGACGGCTGGGTCATGGTGTGCTCCTGGGCCTGGGTCATGCGGTGCTCGGTCACGGCGTGGCCGGTTCGGTGACAAAGCCGATCTTGCGCATGCCGGCGCGCTGCGCTGCCGCCATGGCCTGCGCCACGCGCTCGTAGCGCACCGCCTTGTCGCCGCGGATGTGCAGCTCCGGCTGCGGCTCCTGGGCCGCGGCCGCCTGCAGGCGCTGCTCGAAGTCGTTGTCCTCGACCTTGGCGTCGTTCCAGAAGTAGCTGCCGTCGGCGTCCACCGACAGGCGCACGTTCTCCGGCTTGTCCAGCAGCTTCTGGTTGCTCGCCTGGGGCAGGTCGATGTTGACCGCGTGCTTGATGACCGGCACGGTGATGATGAAGATGATGAGCAGCACCAGCATGACGTCGATGAACGGGATCATGTTGATCTCGCTGAGCATCTGGTCGCTGTCGTCCTGGGTTCCGATGGCCATGGGGGTGTCCTAAGGAGGTGTTCAGGCCTTTTTCATGGGCAGGACCTTGGCGTCACCACCCACCGACACGCGGGCGCCGGTGACGAAATAGGCGTGCAGGTCGTTGCCAAAGCGGTTGAGGCGGTGCATCACGCCCTTGTTGCCGCGCACCAGCGCGTTGTAGCCCAGCACGGCCGGAATGGCCACCAGCAGGCCCAGGGCGGTCATGATCAGCGCTTCGCCGATGGGGCCGGCCACCTGGTCGATGCTGACCTGGCCGGCAGCGCCGATGCCCAGCAGGGCGTGGTAAATGCCCCAGACCGTGCCGAACAGGCCCACGAACGGTGCGGTGGAGGCAATCGACGCCAGCACCGTCAGGCCGCTCTGGGCGCGGGCGGTGAAGTCGTCCAGGCTGTTGCGCAGGGCGCGTTCCACCCAGTCACTCAGGTCCAGGCTGTCGTGCAACTGGGGACGGGTCTGCCCGTCTTTGTGCAGGATGTGGCGGGTCGCTTCACGGCCTTCGATGGCCAGCGCGCGGAACGGGTTGCCCGGCTCGTTGCCCAGCCTGTCAACACCTTCGGCGAAGTCGGCGCTGTGCCAGAAACTTTCACAGGCACTGGCCTGTCGGCGCTGGGCGCGCTGGTCCAGGGCCTTCCAGAAGATGATGACCCAGGTGGTCAGTGACATGACCAGCAGCACCAGGGCCACGGTGCGGATGACGGCGTCGCCCTGGGTCCAGACGTGGGCGATGCCCGAAGAGGCGATTTGGGGGTCCATGAGAACGGGTTTCCTGTGATGATGTGAATCGGGACGGGTTATTCCAGAACGAAGTGGATCGGCACGTTGAACCACATGCCTTCGGCCACACCGCCGCGCTTGCCGGGCACATAGCGCCACTTGAGCACGGTCTGCAGGGCGGCCTGGTCGAGGCGGTCGTAGCCACTGGAGGTGCGGATCTCGGCCTGGGTGGCGGTGCCGCGTTCGTCGATGAAGGCGCGGATCACGACCTTGCCCTGTTCGCCCAGGCGCCTGGACAGCGGCGGGTAGGGCGGCGGCGGGTTGTTCAGGTAGTCGGCGCTGCTGGACGGCAGCTCGATGCGCGGCGGCGCGGGCGGTGCAGGGGGTGCGGCTGACTCGGCCGCCGGCGGGGCGACTGCCGCGACCGGCGCGGCCGGTTGTGGCTCGATCACGCCGGTGGGCGCCTCGGCCACGGGGGTGGGCGTGGCGATGGTCACCGGTTGCGGTGCGGGTTGCGCGGCCGGCTTGGGTTGGGGTGCGGCGCGGGGCATGGGGGCCGGCTTGGGCTGGGGGGGCGGCGGGGCCGGGGTGGCCACGGGCTGCGCCGGCTCGATCAAGTCGGTCAGCACCGACACCGGGATCACGAGTTCCACCGCGCGGCGCAGCAGGCCGGCCTGCAGGGCCCAGAGGCCCAGCACATGAAAGCCCACCACGGCAATCACGATGAGGAGGCGGCGATCCATACGGGCAGGGGTGGCTGGCTGTGGCGGCAAGGGGCCGTCGAAGGTGAGCGCAAGCGCTGCGCTGGCGGAAGTCATAGTGTAGGAAGCACGTGGGTCGTTGGGTGGCGTTCAGCGGGATCTGCGGTTCAGTCGTGCAACACCCACCAGAGCGCGCCCAGCAGCAGCGCCAGACTGCCCCCCAGCATGACCAGTGATTGCAGAACCATCATGACCCCCTGGTATGTGAACAAGGTGATGTATTGATTATAAATGCGAATCCTTCGCATTTATAAAAAGTCGCTGTTTTTTGGGGTCGAATGACTGCGATTCATGGGGGTATTGGCCGCCGCGGGACGGTGCAGCACCTCGGCTGCGCCAGTGAGTTCATGGCAGCCGCACAAAGCCATGGCGATTTCCAGCTCGTCTCGCAGCAGGCGCAGCACATGGGCCACGCCCTGTGCACCGCCATGGGCCAGGCCATGTATCACGGGGCGCCCCACCAGAACGGCCGACGCGCCCAGCGCCATGGCCTTGAGCACGTCGGTGCCGCGGCGAATGCCGCCGTCGACCAGAACCGGGATACGCCCGTCCACCGCTGCCACCACCGCAGGCAGCAGCTCGGCGGTGGCGGGCAGGGTGTCCAGCGTGCGGCCGCCATGGTTGGACACGATGACCCCCGCCGCGCCGTGCTCAATGGCCAGCAACGCGTCCGCTGGATGGGTGATGCCCTTGAGCAGCACCGGCAGGCGGGTGATGGAGCGCAGCCAGGCGATGTCGTCCCAGGTCGGCGCATGGGTGAGCAGGTCGTCGAACAGGGCGCTCTGGCCGGGTCGCAGTTCCCGTGGCGGAGGCACCACCCGGCCCGCGAGGTTGACTGCTTGAAACGCTGCCGGGCGGCGGTGGCCGGTGCGACGCTCGCGGTCGCGCGCGCCTTGCACGGGGGCGTCCACCGTGAGCACCAGGGCTTCGCAGCCCGCGGCTGCCGCCCGCTGCACCAGGCTGCGCAAGAAGTCCCGGTCGGGCAGCATGTAGAGCTGGAACCACAACGGACCGCTGTCGGCGTCTTGCCGCATGAGGTGGGCCACTTCTTCCACCGGCGCGGTGGCCTGCGTGCTCAGGACCAGACCAGCCCCCTGGGCCGCGCAGGCGAGGGCGGTGGCCTGCTCGCCATGCGGGTGGGCCATGCGCTGGTAGGCCATGGGCGCGACCAGGATGGGGTGGGCCAGCGTCCGGCCCAGCAGCTCTACCCGCGTATGGCCACCCGCCAGAGGGCGCAGCACGCGGCTGGACAGGCGCAAGCGCTGCCAGGCCAGTTCGTTCTCACGCAGGGTGATCTCGTCGGCGGCCCCGCCATCGAAGTAGGCCTGGATGCCTGGATCCAGCGTCTGCCGGGCGCGCTCGGCGTGGTCGGCCAGTGTGGCGGGCAGACCGCGATCCGGCGCCGGGCCGTCCCAAGCCGGATCAGACCCCATGGGGGCCTGCGACCCGCGCAGCGGTGGAGCGTGGGGGCCTTTCATGTCTCTGCCCACATGCGCAGCAGGTTGTGGTAAGTCCCGGTCAGGGCCGTGGTCTCGGCGGTTTCGCCGTGGCGCTGGCGCAGGGCCAGCAGATTCATGTCCAGCTCGTACAGCAGGCGGCGCTGCTCGTCGCTGCGCACCATGCTCTGCACCCACAGAAAGCAGGCGACGCGGTGTCCCCGCGTGACCGGCGTGACCTGGTGCAGGCTGGTGCCGGGGTAGAGCACCGCGTGGCCGGCGGGCAGTTTGACGCCGCGCGTGCCATAGGTGTCGCTCACCGTCAGTTCGCCACCCTCGTACTCGTCCGGGTCGTTCAGGAACACGGTGCATGACACATCGGTGCGCACGTATTCGGTCGCGCCGCCGTCCGTGGCCTTGAGCCGGATGGCGTTGTCGATGTGGTTGCCGTAGGTGTTCATGGCGCCGCCGTAGCGGTTGACACGTGGCGTGAACACGCGCAGCGGCAGGGCCGCGCTGAAGAACAGGGCCGAACGGTTCAGGCCGTTCAGCACCATCTGCCGGATGGCTGTGGCTGCGGGACAGTCGTGCGGCAGCTGCTGGTTGTTCTTGACCGTGCGCGCCTGCGGACCAGCGCTCTCGCGGCCGTCCTGCCAGGGGGCATCGGCGAGCAGATCGCGCGCGTGGGCCAAGTCATCGGGAGGCAGGACATCGGGCAGGGTCAGCAGCATTGTGGGTGGTGCGACAGGGGTGGATATCCCGTGCACCCGTGGAACCGGCTCTGCCGGGCCACAGGGTGCGTCCCCCTCCCGCCGAAGGCGAGAGAGGGGGATGCCGCGAAGCGGCGCAGGGGGTGCTTCACTTTCAGAACTTCATGCTGGCGGTCAACTGGAGCATGCGCCCGGAGCCCGGAACGTAGTGGCCCGAGTACAACTGATCGGCATACAGCTTGTTGGTCACGTTGGTCAGGTTGGCCTTGAGCACCAGCTTGTCGAAGTCGAAGCGGTACTCGGCCATCAGGTCGGCCGTCACCCAGGCCGGTACTTCAAAGCCGGGCGGTGAGTTGGGTGAGTTGGGCTTCTGTCTGCCGCGGAAGTTCAGGCCACTGCCGAGTCGGACCTTGGGCGTGAGCTGGTAGGTGCTCCAAACGGTTCCAGAGTGGATCGGGATCAGGCCTGGGCGGGTTCCCTGAACCGAAGCCGACGCGCCGCTGGCCTTGTCGATGTTGGCGACGGGGATCCAGACGTAGGAGCCAAAGACTTCCCAATGCGGTGTGATCCGGCCTGCAATCTCGGCTTCCAGGCCGGCGACGTGGCGTTTGCCAGAAAGCGTGACCAGTGGAACCAAGGGGTCGGTGTTGCGTTCATGCAGCTTGGTGGAGCGGAAGGCGGCCAGGCGGGTGGTCCACTGGCGGTCCGCCGAGTCCAGTTTGGCACCGACTTCAATGTTGATGGCTTCTTCAGGAGGTGCGCCGTTCTGGTTGGCGCTCACGCTGTAAGAGTCGGCCGATGTATTGAACGACGTTGCGGCAGAGAAGTGGTAGGAGTGCAGGGGATTGGGCTGGTACAGCACGCCCAAGCGCTTGCTGACCTCGGAGATTTTGTAGCCTTTACCGTTGAAGGCGGGGTCACTCGACGGGTTGCAGGTGACGGTGGTTACGCCTGTGTTGGACATGGCGTGCGCGCAGAAGTCGGCCTCCATGTTGTCGTAGCGCAGACCGCCGACCACCTTCCAGTGTGGCGTGACATGCAGCATGTCCTGCACATACAGGCCCCACGACTTCGACTCGAAGGTATTGCCGATGCGGAACTTGCGCAGCGTTTCGTTGACCCAAGCGCCTGTGTTGGGGTTGCCGTAGGTGGTTGGCAGGTTGGTGAAAGGGGGCGTCGTCAGGCTCGGATCCTGGCCCTGGGCCGCCGTGAGCTGTGTGTGGACCACGCGCTTTTCGCGTGCCGCATCCACACCGGCGAGCAGCTCGTGCCGCAAGCCCAGTGCCTCGAACTTCTTGCTGAAGTCCGACTGTGCGAAGGTGCCGTCGAGGTCCTGCACCTTGAGCTGCAGGTTGCGGTTGATGACGGTGGATGGGCTGAGGTTCGAGAGTCCCGTGGGCGATCCAAATCGGATGGTGCGCGCGCGCTGATCGCGTTCATAGCGACCGGTGCGCAACTTGGTGGTCAGCTCCGTGTCCCGATCAAACCGATGGGTGTGCACCAGTGTCATGTAGGTGGCGCTGCCGCGGTTGTAGTCGCTGGCAGCGCCGTAATACGCTGACGGGTCCAGGGGCAGGATCGTGGTCGTGGCCGGCAAAGATCCGCCGGGGTTCGTGGTGGCGTTGAAGTTCGGCGTCGGGCGGATCCACGGCAGACCGTAGTTCATGCCGTTGTCGTTCTCCAGGTGGTACAGGCTGGCGGTGAACTCGTTGCGCTCACCTACCCCCCAACGGTAGCTGCCGGCCAGACCTTTCTTGTCGATGCTGCTGCCAGCGCCATTGTTTTTGGCTGTATGGGCCATGGCGCTCAGGCGCAGAGCGGCGCTGTCACCCGTCTTGATGTTGAAATCTCCGACCACCCGCCGGGTGGCATGGCTGCCCAGCGTTACATCGACCTGGTGTTCGTCGATCAGGCGGGGCACTTTGTTGACCATGTTCACGGCACCGCCGGTGGAGCCGCGTCCGAACAGCAGCGAGGCGGAGCCGCGAATCACCTCGACGCGGTCGAGGTTGAAGGTGTCGCGGTCATAGAACGCCGGGTCTCGCATGCCGTCCACGAAAACATCCCCCGTCTGCTGGAGTGAGAAGCCGCGCAGGCGGATGTCTTCTTCGCCGCCTTCTGCCGCCAGGAAGCTGATGCCGCCCGTCGTCCTGAGCACGTCTTTGAGGGTGTCCAGCTGGCGATCATCGATCAGCTTTTCAGTCATCACGGTGACCGACTGCGGGATGTCGCGCAGTTGCTGCCTGCCTTTGCCGATGGTGGACTCGGTGGCGCGCACACTGTCCTTGCCCTCGGGCGCTTGCGCCTGCTCCTTGACCGTCACGGTCTTGAGCGTGGTTTCGGCCGACGTTCCGGACTGGGCCATGGCGCCCATGGAACCCGCCAGCAGCATGGCGCCCAGCGGCACTGCCAGCGCGTGGGCGGCTGGGGCGGGGAAGTCGTGTTTGAGGTCTTGTGCAGCCTGGCGGCGGGTTCTGGTGCGTTGTGACATGTTGGCAGGGAGTCGATGGGTTTTCGGCTGGCTGCAACGGGTCGACGCTGTGGCTGGCTGGCGGTGTGCATTGTAATGCAAATGCGAACCATTTGCAACATTGTGTCAACGGAGTCGATCCCCGGAGGGGTGCCTCAAGGCTTCGCGGTAGGACGTGTCGCTTGACATCGGTCATGGCGCCGCCCAGGCACCAGACCGAAACTGGACCATCTGCTGCACTGCAACACAAAAGCTATAAATCGAATAGCAACTATCAATGCCGGCTGACGATAGACGTCGGCTATGATCTCCCAGGTCGCCTCGTGCGCGCCCCGTTTCCCTTTGCTCTCTCAACCCAACCCCCCAGGAAAAAACCATGTCCCTGATCAACACCCAAGTTCAGCCGTTCAAGACCACCGCCTTCGTCAACCGCGCCGGCAAGGGCGAGTTCATCGAAGTGACCGACCAGTCCCTCAAGGGCAAGTGGTCCGTGCTGATCTTCATGCCGGCCGCTTTCACCTTCAACTGCCCGACCGAGATCGAAGACGCCGCCGACAACTACGCCGAGTTCCAGAAGGCCGGTGCCGAGGTCTACATCGTCACCACCGACACCCACTTCTCGCACAAGGTGTGGCACGAGACCAGCCCCGCCGTGGGCAAGGCCAAGTTCCCCCTGGTCGGTGACCCGACGCACCAGCTGACCAACGCCTTCGGCGTGCACATCCCCGAAGAAGGCCTGGCCCTGCGCGGCACCTTCGTGGTCAACCCTGACGGCATCATCAAGACCATGGAAGTGCACTCCAACGAGATCGCCCGCGACGTCAAGGAAACCCTGCGCAAGATGAAGGCCGCCCAGTACACCGCCGCCAACCCCGGCCAGGTGTGCCCCGCCAAGTGGAACGAAGGCGCCAAGACCCTGGCCCCCTCGCTGGATCTGGTCGGGAAGATCTGATCCCCCCTGCGCCGCGCCTTGCGGCGCGTCTTCTCCCCAGGGGGACAACGCGAGCGGCCTGGCAAAGCCAGTTCCGCCGCGTTCTGGATGGCGTCACCTCGCTCCGGCGCAGTTTCTGGTTCTTCTCTTCTGGCAGTTCCGCTGCCCCATGGGCTTGCCCGCAGGCCCATGCACCAGCGGCCTACCGCACCCTCTTTTCCTTTTCAGGAGTTCCCTATGTTGGACGACACCCTCAAGGCCCAGTTGCAGCAGTACCTGGGCATGCTGCGCCAGCCGATCACGCTGATCGCTTCGCTGGACGACAGCAGCACTGGCGCCGAGATGCGTTCGCTGCTGGAGACCATCGCCGGCCTGTCGGACAAGGTCACGCTGGACACCTCGGGCAACGACGCGCGCAAGCCGTCGTTCGTGATCGCCCGTGCCGGTGAGACCTCCGGTGTGCGCTTTGCCGGTCTGCCGCTGGGCCACGAGTTCACCTCGCTGGTGCTGGCCCTGCTGTGGACCGGTGGCCACCCGCCCAAGGTGGCGCAGGACGTGATCGACTCGATCAAGGCGCTGGACGGCGACTTCCGCTTCGAGGTCTACATGTCCCTGTCCTGCCACAACTGCCCGGACGTGGTGCAGGCGGCGGCGCTGATGGCCATCGTCAACCCGAAGATCCAGACCGTGGTGATCGAAGGTGGTGCCTTCCAGCAGGAAGTGACCGAGCGCGAAATCATGGCTGTGCCCATGGTGTTCATGAACGGTCAGGTCTTCGCCTCCGGCCGCATGAGCGTGGAAGAGATTGTGGCCAAGCTGGACACCAAGTCCGGCGAGCGCGAGGCCGCCAAGCTCAACGCCAAGGATCCGTACGATGTGCTGATCGTCGGTGGCGGTCCGGCCGGTGCGGCCGCAGCGGTGTACGCCGCCCGCAAGGGCATCCGCGTGGGCATCGCGGCCGAACGCATGGGGGGTCAGGTGAACGACACGATGGCGATCGAGAACTACATCTCGGTGCTGGAAACCGACGGACCGAAGTTCGCCGCCGCGCTGGAGGCCCAGGTGCGCCACTACGAGGTGGACCTGATGAACCTGCAGCGTGCAGAAAAGCTGATTCCCGCCGGCGAGCCGGGCGGTCTGGTGACGGTGCAGATGGCCAACGGCGGCGTGCTCAAGGCGCGCAGCGTCATTCTGTCCACCGGTGCGCGCTGGCGCAACGTCAACGTGCCGGGCGAGCAGGCATACAGGAACAAGGGCGTGGCCTACTGCCCGCACTGCGACGGCCCGCTGTTCAAGGGCAAGCGCACGGCCGTCATCGGTGGCGGCAACTCGGGTGTGGAAGCCGCCATCGACCTGGCCGGCATCGTCCGGCACGTCACCCTGATCGAGTTCGCCAACCAGCTCAAGGCCGATGCGGTGCTGGTCAGCAAGCTCAAGAGCCTGCCCAACGTCACCATCCACGTGAACGCGCAGACCACGGAAATCACCGGCGACGGCAACAAGGTCAACGGCCTGAAATACAAGGACCGCGTGAGCGGACAGGAGCACCTGGTGCCGCTGGAAGGCGTGTTCGTGCAGATCGGCCTGGTGCCCAACACCGAATGGCTCAAGGGCACGGTGGAACTCAGCCGCTTCGGCGAGATCGTGGCCGACGCCAAAGGTCACACCAACGTCGAAGGCGTGTTCGCCGCCGGCGACTGCACGACCGTGCCGTACAAGCAGATCGTGATCGCAGCGGGCGAGGGCGCCAAGGCCGCCCTCAGCGCCTTTGATCACCTGATCCGTCAGCCCGCGCCGGCCGAGATGGCGACCGCCTGATCCGGCGGTCTCCTTCAGAAAGGCTCCGGTCCCCGGGGCTTTTTTTTGGTGCGCCCAGCACCCTCAGGGCCGACGCACCAGCCGCAGGGACGTGTGGCTCGGCGCGTCGTGGATCCAGCGCGGGACGCTCGGCTCGCGGCCGTCGGCACCCAGCTCCAGCGCGACGCCGCCGGTGTGCAGCGGACCGTGGCCGACGGTTCATTCAGGGGCATCCATCGAACGGGTGTCCGCGCCGCCGGGAGTTTGGCGTCCAGCGCTGGATCTGCGGCCATCGCCCGCCAGAGGAAAGTCCGTGTGGCGGTGAAGACCATTTCCTCTCACCCTCTCAGTGCTTACCCTAGGGCTACGCTGAACAAGTAGCCAAATCGAGTGACCCGGCGTGCCAAAGGGCG
>CAYRWN010000061.1:0-16534 GCA_964428045.1 uncultured Hydrogenophaga sp.
CCACCAAACAAGAAAGCCGCTGTTTACACAGCGGCTTTTCTTCAAAATCGTGTTGCGGTCAGCGTGGCGTGCGGCGGGCCGTCGGGCGGAAAGAACCGCCTTCGGAACGGCGCTTCGATGCATCGCCACGCGCAGCGCCATGATCGACGCCTCCGCGGTCGGCGAAGCGATCACCACCACGGTCCGCAAAGCGGTCGGCGCCCTTGTCGGTGCGGCCGAAGCTGGCGAAGCCGGTGCCCGCGCGCGGGGCCGACCGGCCTTGCGGACGGTCACCAAAGCCGCGGCCCGTGGGGCGCTGCTCGAAGCGCACACCGCCGCGCGGCTGGTGTTCCGCGGGGTGCTCGAAGCGCGGTGCACCACGACCTTCGAAACGGTTGTCGGCGCGAGGGTCGAAACGGCCCTCAGCCCGATTTTCGAAGCGCGGCGTGTCGCCACGGCCTTCGAAACGCGGGCCGCGCGGTGCCGGCGCGCCACGGCGGTCACCGCCGAAACGGTCGTTGCCCCCACGGCCTGCCGGGCGGCCGCCGCGGCCAAAGGTCTCGGCCTGCGGCGGGCGCTGGCGCGGCTCCAGGCCGGGCACGGTTTCCACCGCGATGCGCTGGTGCGTGAAGGCTTCGATGTCGAAGATCTTGCGGCGGTCGCGGAACTCGGCCAGGGTCACGGCCAGGCCATCGCGGCCGGCACGGCCGGTGCGGCCGATGCGGTGGGTGTAGTCTTCGGCCTTCATCGGCAGGCCGAAGTTGAAGACGTGGGTGATGGTGGGCACGTCGATGCCGCGGGCGGCGACGTCGGTGGCCACGAGGAACTGCACCTGGCCGCTGCGCAGCGCCATCAGGCGGCGGTTGCGCAGGCCCTGGCTGAGCGCACCGTGCAGCGCCACGGCAGCGAAACCGGCTTGCTGCAGGTCGGTGGCCAGACCGTCACATTCGACCTGCGTGCTGCAGAACACCACGGCCTGGTCGATGGCGGTGTCGCGCAGCCAGTGGTCCAGCAGCTTGCGCTTGTGGTCGGCGTTGTCGGCCCAGAACAGCACCTGCCTGATGTTGGCGTGCTGTTCCTGCGGGGTGTCGATCTGCACCTTCTGCACGTGCTTGCCGCCTTCGTGCATGACGCGCATGGCCAGCTGCTGGATGCGCGGCGCGAAGGTGGCGCTGAACATCATGGTCTGGTGACGCTGGGCAGTCAGGTCGTTGACTTCGGCCAGATCGTCGGAGAAGCCCAGGTCCAGCATGCGGTCGGCTTCGTCGACCACGAGGAAGCGCACCTGGTCGAGCTTGAGCTGCTGCGAGCGCTGCAGGTCCAGCAGACGGCCGGGCGTGGCGACCACGAGGTCGGCGTTCTGCAGCTTGGCGATCTGCACCTGGTAGGGCATGCCACCGACCACGTTGGCGATGCGCAGACCGCGGCAGTGGCGCACCAGCTCGATGGCGTCGTGCGCCACCTGCTGGGCCAGTTCGCGCGTCGGGCACAGCACCAGGGCGCCGGGCGTGGCGGCCTTGAAATGGCGCGGGTTGGTCGGGTCTTTGCGCTTGGGGCGCTTGGGAGCGGGCTCACCTTTGGCCAGCGCATCGGCAGTGGCTTTTTCGAAGGCCAGACGCTCTGCTTCGGCCTGGGCCGCCTGCAGCTGGATCAGCGTGTGCAATACGGGCAGCAGGAAGGCCGCGGTCTTGCCACTGCCGGTCTGGCTGGACACCATCAGGTCGGCGTAGCGGGCCTCGCCTTCACCCAGCAGGGCCTTGGGGATCACACGGTTCTGCACCTGGGTCGGTTGCACATAGCCGAGGTCGGCGCAGGCCCGTACCAGTTCGGGCGCCAGGCCCAGCAGCTCGAAGCCGTTGGGTTCAGCGGGTGCAGCGGTCTCGGCAGCATCAACGGCCATGGTGGTGGTTCCGAGGGCGGTGTCGCCGTCGATGGAGAGGGTTTCGGGCGTGAAATCGCCGCAGGATTCAAGAGAGTCGCTCATGTTCAGTCCTTGCGCGTTGTGCGCAATTGATCGAAAAAAGACGCTCCGGGGGCCGCTCAAAAGGCTCCAGGGCGCTTGATCCGTTCGTGGTTACAAAACATCAACCATCAAACGTTCAACGCGCCGGAGATCGCAGCCGTTCCTTCGATGGAAGCCGCAAGCGGGGTGCGAATGGCCCGTCCCGCGTGGTCGCTGGAGAGGCGACTGGGCCGTCTTCGACGTCAGCGTCGAACGGTCATCACGTTCGGGGGACCTGCAGTGTGAGGCAGATGCACAAAACGCCCTGTTTCCAAGGCAGCCGACGATTATGGCACGGAATAGGGAAAACCCGCAAGCAAATCCAATATCAACCCAAGACCGCTGCCACGATGTGGTACAGCACCGCCGCAAGCACGGCCGTGGCCGGAACGGTGACCACCCAGGCGGCCACGATACGCAGCACCGCCGAGCGCTTGACGATTTCCTTCTTGCAGGCCTTCTTCAGCGCCTTCTGTTCGCTCTTGGCGAGGACCGCGCCGTCGGTCATCGTGCGCTTCTTGGCGCGCTTCTACAAATCGGCCTCAGGCAGCGACAGGTTCATGGTTGGTCTTCCTGGGTGTACAGCGTCAGAAAGGGGCTCACGCGGTCGATGGCCTGGTGCTGCACGGCGGCCAGGCGCCCGGGTGCCACCAGCGCGGGCGCCACTTCGCTCAGCGGCACCAGCACGAAGGCCCGCTCCCCCATGCGCGGGTGCGGTACGGTCAGGGTGGGGGAATCGATGCGGGCGCTGCCGTAGAGCAGCAGGTCCAGGTCCAGCGTGCGGGGGGCGTTGCGGTAAGGGCGTTCGCGGCCGTGGGCCTGTTCGATGGCCTGCAGGGCGGCCATCAGGGCCGGCGCGGTGAGCGTGGTGCTCACTTCGGTCACCGCGTTGAGATAGTCCGGGCCGCTGGAGGCTATGGGCGCGGTGCAGTAGAGGCTGGAAGCTTTGACCAGCCGGATGCCGGGGGAGTGGTCCAGGCGGTGCAGCGCGTCGCGCAGCGCGGCGGCCGCGTCGCCCAGATTGGCGCCCAGCGCCACGTAGGCGGTGACGGCCGGGCGCTGCGGCGGGTTCACGTCATTCGGTAGGAGATTCGGGGCCGCTGTCGCCCGCGCCGCCACCTGTACCGCCACCGCCCGTCCCGCCACCACCGGGTTTGCGGCGGCGACGGCGACGCTTCTTGGCCGGTGCGGCAGCAGCACCTTCACCACCCTCGGCCTCCTCACCGGAATCGGCCTCGTCGGCATCCGCTTCGTCGGGGGCAAATGCGCTGCCGTAAGAACGGGCAGGCGCTGGCGCGGGGCGTGGTGCCGCAGTCCCTTCACCCTCAGCGGGGCGGAAGCGTGGATCCGCTTCAGGCTGTTCCGTCGCTGCCGCTGCGGGGTGGTCGGCGTCGCCCTTGCGCACGCGGCGGGCCTTGCCGCTGCCGCCCGCCGCGCCCCTGGGCTGACCCGCCTTGCGCTGGGCGTCCACCATGTCCTGGCGGTGGTCGTCGTCGGCGGTGCTGAAGGTTTCCCACCAGTGGGCCAGTTCTTCATCCACCTCGCCGGTCTGCGCGCGCAGGCGCAGAAAGTCGAAGCCGGCACGAAAGCGCGGCTGTTCGACCAGGCTGAACGGCGATGCGCCCACGCGCTTGTCAAAGCGCGGCTGCATCATCCAGATCTCGCGCATGTCGGCGCCGAGCTTGCCGCGGCCCGACACGTCGCCGATGCGGGATTCGAACACATCGTCCACCGCGTCCTGCAGGGCGCCGAAGGGCGGCGGCGGGCGCTGGTTGCCGCGCGGCTGCAGGCGCTGGCTCCAGCCCTTGCGCACATCGGCCCACAACACGCAGGCCAGCAGGAAGCTGGGCGCCACCGGCTTGTTTTCACCCACGCGGCGGTCGGTGTCCTGCAGGGCGAGTTGCACGAAGGGGTCGCCCGCGCGTTGCACCACCACATCCAGCAGCGGGTAAATGCCGCTGCCCAGCCCGTTGGCCTTGAGCGATTCGATGCTGGCCAGCGCGTGGCCGGTCTGCAGCAGCTTGAGCATTTCGTCGAACAGGCGGCTCTGCGGCACGTCGCGCAACAGGTCGCGCGAGGCCACCAGCGGCTCGCGCGTCTTGGCGTCCATCTTGAAGCCCAGGCCCGCCAGCTTGGCGCCGAAACGCACGGCGCGGATGATGCGCACCGGGTCTTCGCGGTAGCGGGTGGCGGCGTCGCCGATCATGCGCAGCGTCTTCTTCTGCGCGTCGCGGATGCCGTGATGGAAGTCGACCACGACCTGCGTCTCGGGGTCGTAGTACATGGCGTTGATGGTGAAGTCGCGCCGCGCGGCGTCCTGCTCGATGGGGCCCCAGACGTTGTCGCGCAGCACGCGCCCGCTGGCGTCCACGGCGTGCTTCATGCCCGACAGCTCGCCTTTGCTGGTGCGTTCGTTGCCGCTGACCTGCTCGGCGTCGGCGCTGTCGAGGTAGGCGCGGAAGGTCGACACCTCGATCACTTCGTTGTCGCGGCCGCGGCCGTAGACCACGTGCACGATGCGAAAGCGCCGGCCGATGATGAAGGCGCGGCGGAACAGGTTCTTGACCTGTTCGGGCGTGGCGTTGGTGGCCACGTCGAAGTCCTTGGGTCGCAAGCCCAGCAGCAGGTCGCGCACGGCACCGCCAACGATGTAGGCCTGGAAGCCGGCCTGCTGCAGGGTGTGCACCACGTCCAGCGCGCGCTGGTCGACCAGCTTGGGGTTGATGCCGTGCACGCCGACGGGCACGTCTTCGCGCTTGCCGAACTTGCCGGTGCTCTTTCTGCCGGACTTGCCCAGCAGCTTGTCGATGAATTTCTTGATCATTCGAATAGGTTCAGGATGCGCCAGCCGCGTTCGGCGGCAATGGCCTGGAGCCGGGCATCGGGATTGGTGGCCACCGGCTCGTGCACCTTTTCAAGCAGCGGCAGGTCGTTGATGGAGTCGCTGTAGAAGGTGCTGTGTTCGACACGGGACCAGTCCAAACCCCGCTCGGCCAGCCATTGTTCCACACGCGCGACCTTGCCCTCGCGGAAGGACGGCGTGCCGCGGATGGCACCGGTGGGGTTGCCCCGGGCGTCGCGTTCGAGGTCGATGGCGATCAGCTCGGGCACGCCGAAGGCCGCCGCGATGGGCCGGGTGACGAACTCGTTGGTGGCCGTGACGATGAGCACCTGGTCGCCCGCGGCCTGGTGGCGACGCACCAGGTCCAGCGCCTGGGGCTGCATGGCGGGACGGATGACCTCGTCCATGAACAGGCGGTGGGCGGCGTCGGCCATCTCGGTGCCGTGCTCGGCCAGCGGCGCGACCGAGAAGCGGATGTATTCGTGGATGTCCAGCGTGCCGGCCTTGTACTGTTCGTAGAAGGCGTCGTTGGCGCGGGTGTGGGTTTCGGCGTCGCGCCAGCCCAGGCGGACGGTGAACTGGCCCCAGGAATAGTCGGAATCGATCGGGATGAGGGTGTGGTCGAGGTCGAAAAGGGCCAGTTTCATTCGTTTTCCAGCATGGACTTGAGCAGCGGGATGGTGATGGCCCGCTGGGTGCGCAGGGCGTAGGCGTCGAGCTGGTCGAGCAGCATCATGAGGCTGGTGAGGTCGCGCGAGAAGCGCTTGAGCATGAAGTCCATGACCTCGTCGCCCAGGAACACGCCGCGCTCGTCGGCGGCGCGGCGGAGCACGGCGCGGCGCTCCGTCTCGCCCAGCGCCTTGAGCTGGAACACATGGCCCCAGCCCAGGCGGGTGCGCAGGTCTTCGCGCACCTGCAAATCGGCCGGGGGCCGGTCGGCCGCGGCCAGCACCCAGCGGGCCGGGCCGTGGGCCGGCGCCTGCGCGTTGACGAACCAGTTGAAGGCCGCCGCCTGCTGCTCGGCGGTGTAGAGGTGCACGTCGTCGAGCAGCACGGCTTCCCAGTGCTCGTCGTGATCGCCAGGGTGCAGGTTCTGCGCGTCGAGCCAGCCGACGCGGGCGCCGTGCGACTGCAGGGCCTCGCGCACGGCGCGCAGCAGGTGCGTCTTGCCGCTGCCGCCCTCGCCCCACAGGCAGGTGGGCACCGGCGAGCGCAGCGGGTTGCCCACCCACAGGCGCAGGTGGTCCAGCGCGGCTTCGTTGCCCACGGGCACGAAGTTGTCCAGCGTGGGAACGGGAGCCAGGCCGATGTCCAGCGCCAGCTGCTTCATGGGCGGGGTGGCGGCGCTGTTCATGCGGCGTCGTCCTTGGCCACGGGGGCGGGCGCAGCGGCCCGCGGCGCACCGTGCAGGTAGATGTCGCTGCCCAGGTACTGGGCCTTGATCCGGCGAATGGCCACCAGCAGCACCGCGCTGGCAGGCAGGGCGATCAGCACGCCGACAAAACCGAACAGGTGACCGAAGGCCATGAGGGCGAAGATGACCGCGATCGGGTGCAGGCCGATGCGCTCGCCCAGCAGGCGCGGGGTGACGACCATGCTCTCGACCACCTGACCGACGACATAGACGGCACCGACCAGGGCCACGCCCAGCACGGTCTGGAACTGC
Source organism: uncultured Hydrogenophaga sp. (assembly GCA_964428045.1). Lineage (GTDB taxonomy): Bacteria > Pseudomonadota > Gammaproteobacteria > Burkholderiales > Burkholderiaceae_C > Hydrogenophaga. Next base: position 6,490 of record CAYRWN010000061.1, read on the forward strand.
AGCACGGCCGCCAGCAGGGCCAGCACCAGGCCCAGGCCAAAGCCCAGGTAAGGAATGAAGACCGCCAGCCCGGTGAACACGCCGATGGGCAGCGCCAGCTTGAGCCCCACCAGCGCCAGGCCCACGGTGTAGAACACCGCCAGCACCACCATGACCAGCAGCTGGCCGCGCAGGTACTGGCCCAGCACTTCGTCGGTCTCGTCCAGGAAGTCCTGCACGCCGGGCCGCCAGCGCGGCGGGATCAAGCCCTTGCTGCGCTCCACGAGCCCGGCCCAGTCGAGCAGCAGGTAATAGGCCACGATGGGCGCCAGCACCAGGTTACCCAGCACGGCCATGAGCGCGCTGCCCCCGATGCGCAGCGAGGACAGCAGGCCGCCGATCAGCTGTTCCTCGTGGCCGGACACCAGTTGCTGCAGCCAGCCCCGCACCAGGGCCACATCCACCTGCAGTTCCACCCCGAAGCGGCCGAGCACCGGCACCAGCCAGGCGTTGAGCTTGTCCAGCAGCAGCGGCACCTGTTCCTTGAGCAGGGGCAGCTGCTTGGTGATGACCGGCACGATGAGCAGCACCACGGCCATCATCACCAGGCCCAGCAGCACCAGGGCCACACCGGCACCCAGCCAGCGCGGCACGCGGCGCGCGTGCAGCTTCTCCACGGCAGGGTGCAGCGCATAGGCCAGCACGCCGGCCAGCACGAAGGGCATGAGCACCGGCGCCAGCCACGACAGCAGCAGCCACAACGCCACGGCAATGGCGAGCCAGGCGGCGGTGCGGAGCTGGGTGGGCGACAGGGTCATGTGGTCGGGTCCTTGGCGGGCGGCATCGGGTGCGGGATGGCGTCAGGGACGAACCCTTAAAATCAGGCGCGAATTCTAGACCGCCACCGCTTGGGCGGCCGCCCGCATCCCCCTTTGAACCCTTGCCTGCCCGCCCGCCCGGCGGCTGCCCGTTCCCATGACCTCCAGCACCACCCCCCTCTCCTACAAAGACGCCGGCGTTGACATCGACGCGGGCGACGCCCTGGTCGAACGCATCAAGCCGCTGGCCAAGAAGACCCTGCGCGAGGGCGTGCTGGCCGGCATCGGCGGCTTCGGCGCACTGTTCGAAGTGCCCAAGCGTTACAAGGAGCCGGTGCTGGTGAGCGGCACCGACGGCGTGGGCACCAAGCTCAAGCTGGCCTTCGAGTGGAACATGCACGACACCGTGGGTATCGACCTGGTGGGCATGAGCGTGAACGACGTGCTGGTGCAAGGCGCCGAGCCACTGTTCTTCCTGGACTACTTCGCCTGCGGCAAGCTGCATGTGGATACCGCGGCGGCCGTGGTCGGCGGCATTGCCAAGGGCTGCGAACTCTCGGGCTGCGCCCTGATCGGCGGCGAAACCGCCGAAATGCCCGGCATGTACCCGGCCGGCGAATACGACCTCGCCGGTTTCTGCGTCGGTGCGGTCGAAAAATCCAAGATCCTGACCGGCCAGAACGTCAAGCCCGGCGACGTGGTGCTGGGCCTGGCCTCGCACGGCGTGCACTCCAACGGCTTCTCGCTGGTGCGCAAGTGCATCGAGCGCGCCGGCGCCGACCTGCCCGCCACGCTGGACGGCATGCCCTTCAAGGAAGCGGTGATGCGCCCCACCCGCCTGTACGTGAAGAACGTGCTGGCCGCGCTGGCCCGGCACCCGATCAAGGCACTGGCCCACATCACCGGCGGCGGCCTGCTGGAGAACATCCCGCGCGTGCTGCCCGAAGGCATGGCCGCCCACCTGAAAAAGGGCAGCTGGCCCACGAGCGAGCTGTTCGCCTGGCTGCAGAAGGTCGCTGCCATCTCCGACATCGAGATGAACCGCACCTTCAACAACGGCATCGGCATGGTGGTGGTGATCGACGCCGCCGAAGCTGCGGCCTGCGCCGCCACGCTGCGCGCGCTGGGCGAGACGGTGTACGAGATCGGCGCCATCGCCCCCCAGGGCGACGGCGCGGCGGTGGTCGTCGCCTGACCCTGCCACCATGACCGGCGCCCCGACAAACCGGCGCCGGCTCCCCAGCGCCATCTGGGCGCTGGGTTTCGTCAGCCTGCTGATGGACGTCTCCTCGGAGCTGATCCACAGCCTGCTGCCGGTGTTTCTGGTCACCGGCCTGGGCGCCAGCATGGTGGTGGAGGGCCTGCTCGAAGGCGCGGCCGAGGCCACGGCGCTCATCGTCAAGGTGTTTTCCGGCGCCCTCAGCGACTGGGGAAGCCGGCGCCAACCCCTGGCGTTGCTGGGCTACGGCCTGGGCGCCGTCACCAAACCCTTGTTCGCGCTGGCCACCACGGTGGAGCCGGTGATCGCGGCGCGTCTGATCGACCGGGTGGGCAAAGGCATCCGCAGCGCCCCGCGCGATGCGCTGGTGGCCGATATCGCCCCGCCCGATCAGCGCGGTGCCGCCTTCGGCCTGCGCCAGTCGCTCGACACCGTGGGCGCCTTCATCGGCCCGCTGCTGGCCATGGGCCTCATGCTGCTGTGGGTCAACGACTTCGCCGCCGTGCTCTGGGCGGCCACCTTGCCCGCCTTCCTCTGCGTGGCGCTGCTGGTGCTGGGCGTGCAGGAGCCCGAGCGACCCGCCAGCCACCGGCGAACCAACCCCATCTCCCGCGACAACCCGCGCCGGCTGGACCGCCGCTTCGTGTGGGTGCTGGTGATTGGCGCGGGCTTCACGCTGGCGCGGTTCAGCGAAGCGTTCCTGGTGCTGTGCGCCAGCAAGGTGGCTTGCCGCTGACCTGGACACTGCAGGTGCTGATCGCGATGAACCTGGTCCACGCGGCTGGCGCCTACCCGCTGGGCAAACTGGCGGACTCGGTCGGTCACAACACGCTGCTGGCCACGGGCCTGGTGCTGCTGATCGCCGCCGACGCCCTGCTGGCCCCGGGCAACAGTGGCTGGGTGTTCTGGGCCGGGGTGGCGCTGTGGGGCTTGCACATGGCCACCACCCAGGGCCTGCGGGCGGCCATGGTGGCCAAAGTGGCGCCCGCCGACCTGCGGGGCACCGCCTACGGCGTGTTCAACCTGGTCTGTGGCGTGTCCATGCTGATCGCCAGCGCGTTGGCCGGCCTGCTGTGGGACCGGCTGGGCGCCACCAGCACCTTCCTCGCCGGGCTGCTTTTTGCCACGCTGGCCCTGCTCGGGCCGATGTTCCGGACGCACCGCGGGAACGCCCGAGCCGCAGTGCGCGGAGGTGGCTCAGACCAGCTGCTCGGCCATCAGGACCCGCAAGCCCGGTTGTGCGGCCAGCGCCGCTTCCAGCAAATGGTGGGCGATGCGCTCGGCCGGGACCACCCGGTAGCGCGGTGGCAGCAGCGGCCGCAACCACTGCGAGACCTGCACGCCGATCTGTTCGGCCGGCCGTGACTCGCCGCGCTCACCGCCGATCAGGCCAGGCCGCACGGACACCAGGGACGGGTAGCCCAGTGTTTGCAGGTCACGCTCCAGTTCTCCCTTGGTTCGGGCATAGAACACCCGGGAACCCGCGTCGGCCCCGAGGGCGGAGTTGAGGGCGCAGGCCCGGGCACCGTGGCGCAAAGCAAGCCGTGCAACCTGCAGCGGCAGCTCGTGGTCCACCCGGTAGAAGGCCGCCTGCGAACCTGCGGCCTTGATGGTGGTTCCCAGGGTGCAGATGACCGCGTCCACCGCCCACCACCGGGCGTGTTCGTCCAGGTGATCGAAGTCCACCACCGGGTTGAGCAGCTTGGAATGAGCGGCCAAGGCCCGGCGCGTGGGCGCCACCACGCGGACGACCCGCGGATCGGCCAGCGCCTTGTGCAGCACCTGCTGCCCGACCAGCCCGGTCGCGCCGACCAGCATCACGGTCGTCATGGTTGAGTCCTTCCGAAAGTGCCGATGGTCGGACAGGCTCAGCGCAAGCGGTCCGCGATCCGCTGCTGCAGAGCCTGGTAGGCGTTCAGCCGGGGACCACCCAGCGCCACGGCACGGGCAATGGCTTCTTGCGCGGCGGGGAACTGGCCCAGTTCCCAACGCACCTGGGCCAGGTTGTTCCAGGCATCGGCAAAGTCGGGGTGGGCCTGTGTGGCGGCCTCAAAGGCCTGGGCCGCACGCTCGCGCTGCGCCAGCGCATAGGCCGCGTTGCCCAGACCCAGCATGGCCGCGCGGTCGCCGGGCCAGCGCACCAGCGCACTGGCCCAGGCGGTGTAGGCGGCGCGGGCATCCACCCGTTCCAGCGGGGCCACGGCCTGGGCCCATGCCTGGGCTTGCACCGTGGCGGGCATGCGCGCGGGCGAAGTCACCCGAACGGCCCACTGACCACCCCGCGCCCAGGTCTGCTCGAAGGTGGCCACCGCCATGCGCTGGCGCGCCGTGGTGCCGGAATGGAGGATCAGGTCCTGCGTGGCACGGTCGTAGCCGATCACCACTGCGTAATGCCAGCGCGGCCCAAACGACAGGCCCAGGTTCTGCAGCACCAGCACCGGTTCACCGGCGGCCACTTCGGCCAGCATGGCCGACAGTTCGGGCGCCAGCACGTAGGGCACCAGCCCAAGACGGCGTGCGGCGGTCAGCATTTCCACCTGCAAGGCACCCTGCCGCCCCGGCAGGTAGACCTGGGGCGTGAGCTGTTCGGGTGTCACATCCTGCCCGGCGGCCTGTGCCACCATGGCCAGCGACGCAGGCCCGCAAAGGTGGTCGTCCTGCGCGAAGAACGGCACGGTGGCCAGCAGTACCTGGTCGGGCCAGCCGGTCGGCCAGGCGCGCTCCAGCTCGGCCATCCGGGGCGCGGTGGCGCATCCCCCTGCAGCCAGCACGGCACAAAGCACAAGCCCCGCCAGGGCGGGGCTTGTGCGGGCCAGCGGCCGACGGGTCATCGGATGGCGCGGGTGAACGGGAACACCTTGGTGAAGCCGAGGATGTCGGTCACCAGCAGGATCAGGAACACGCTGAACAGAACACCCACCACGCCAGCGCCGGCCGGTGCGCGGTCCACCCGGTCGGCCAGCTGGGCCACTTCGGCGTCGCTCATGGCCTGCACACGGGCCACGGCATCGTCGGCGTTCACGCCCTGGGCCTGCAGTTGCTGGCGCACGTCGTCGCGCAGGAAGAAGCCGGTGACCCGTTCGCGGTGGACGGCACCTGCCGGGGTGGCCAGTGCTTGTTCGCTGGTGACCAGGGCGGCCTGCGCGGACAGCGGCAGACTGCCCAGCAGCATGCAGGGGATCAGGGCGGTGGCGATGAGGCGTTGGACAGGCTTGGACATGGAGAAAACTGGCTCAGGCCAGAGGAGTGGACAGGAACCCGCATCGTCACCAGAGCGGCGCGACCCGTCAACCCCGCTTACACGCCGAAACACCGCGCAACACCGGCTTGCGCCGCGCCCCACTCAGCTGAGTGCGCGTCGCAGTTCCTGCACGCGCAGCGCCATGGCTTCGCGGTCCAGGGCGTCGTCGGTGTGGTCGATGTACACGGTGAGGTCGTCCACCGCCAGCCGTGCATCGCCCATTTCCGCCCAGGCCAGGCCACGGTCCCGGTATTCCACCCAGGCATCGGGCAGCAGCACCAGCAGGCGGTCCTGCACGGCGATCAGGCGCAACCAGTCTTCGGCCGTGCGGTGGATCTCTTTGAGGTTGCGCAGCATGCGCGCCAGGATGTCGCGCCCCGGCGCCGCCTGCAGGTACAGGCCGACCGGCACGTCGAACTCGTCCACCAGGCCGTTGCGGCGCTTGTAGGGTTCCAGCCGCTCCGACAACTCTTCGCGGCTGAGGGACTGGCCGGTGAAAGGGTCGATCACCACCTGCCCGTCGGGCAGATTGACCTTGACCATGAAGTGGCCCGGAAAGTTGATGCCCATGGCCTTCAGCCCCATGCCCTGCGCCAGTTCCAGCCACAGCACGGCCAGGGTGATGGGAATGCCCCGACGGGTCTTGAGCAGCACATTGAGGTAGCTGTTGTCGGGGTCGTAGTAGTTGTTGACGTTGCCCCCGAAGCCCAGGTCGCGGAAGAAGAACTGGTTGAGCGCGCGCAGGCGCTGCAGCGCGTTGGCATCGGCAGGGGTGCGACGGCGCAGGCGGGCCAGCAACTGGTCCATGTCGCCCAGCACGGTCTGCACGTCCAGATCGGGGTACTCGTCCTGCGCGATGGACACCGCCGCCTCCAGCAGGGGCAGGTGATCGTCGTCGCTCACGAGGCTGGCAAAGTAAGCCAGCGGCGTGGGCGGCGTCAGAAAGTCGAACGCAGGGGGCATGGTGGGTTGCGGCGCGGCATCAGGCGATCATTTTCGGACGAATTGGCGCAGCTTGACACCCGAGAGCGTGAGGCTGACGAAATACACCAGCACGGCCCCCAGGACCGACAGCGCCAGCAGGCCGACGCGCTGCAGCGCGTGCGCCTGCATCGCCACCCAGTCCACCCGCGCGGCCAGCCACATCAGGTAGACCGCCAGCAAGGCGCTGGCGGCCAGCACCTGCAGCGCAAAACGTGCCCAGCCGGCCGACGGGGTGTAAGCCCCGCGGCGGATCAGGCCGATCAGCAGCCACAGGGCGTTGACCATGGCACCCAGGCCAATGGCCAGCGCCAGACCGGCGTGGGCGAGGTGGGGCACAAACACCAGGTTCATCAGCTGCGTGAGCGCCAGCACCACCACCGCGATCTTCACCGGCGTGCGGATGTCCTGGCGGGCATAGAACCCGGGGGCCAGCACCTTGATGGCGATCAGACCGAGCAGACCGGCACCGTAGCCCATCAGCGCCACCGTGGTCTGCTGCACGTCGGTGCTGCTGAAGGCGCCATAGTGGTACAGGGTGGCCACCAGAGGCCGCGCAAAGGTGAGCAGCGCCACCGCGCAGGGCACGGACAGCAGCACCACCAGGCGCAGGCCCCAGTCCAGCAGGCCGCTGTAGCGCGCGGCGTCGTCGGCCGCCCTGGCTGCAGCCAGCTGAGGCAGCAACACCACGCCCAGGGCCACGCCCAGCATGGCGGTCGGGAATTCCATCAGGCGGTCGGCGTAGGTGAGCCAGCTCACGCTGCCGGTGGTCAGGTGCGAAGCGATCTGGGTGTTGATCAGCAGCGAGACCTGCGCCACGCTCACCCCCAGCAGCGCGGGCAGCATCAGGGTGGTCACGTTGCGGGTGCCCGGATGCGCCCAGGCCGCCTTCAGGCTGGCCCAGCCCAGGCCGACCCGCGGCAGCATGCCCAGGCGGTGCAAGGCGGGAATCTGGACCGCCAACTGCAGCACGCCACCCAGCAGCACGCCACCGACCATGGCGTAGATGGGCTCGATGCCCAGCGTCCTGAACCAGGGCGCCCCCCAGCCGGCGGCGGCGATCATGGCCAGATTCAGCAGCACCGGGGTGGCGGCCGGCACGGCAAAGCGCTTCCAGGTGTTCAGGATGCCGGCCGCCAGTGCCACGAACGACATGAACGCGATGTACGGGAACATCCAGCGCGTCATGAAGACGGCCGCCTCGAAGCCCTGCGGGTTCTGTTGCAGACCACTGGCCATGGCCCAGACCAGCACCGGGGCGCCCGCCACGCCGATCACGCAGGTGAAGGTGAGCGCCCAGGCCAGCACGGTGGCGATCTGGTCGATCATCTGCCGGGTGGCGGCATCGCCGTCCTTCTCGCGCGCCGCGGCCAGCACCGGCACAAAGGCCTGGCTGAAGGCGCCTTCCGCAAACAGGCGACGCAGCAGGTTGGGGATGCGGAAAGCGACGTTGAAGGCGTCGGTCATCGCACTGGCACCAAAAGCCGACGCCATGAGCAGTTCACGCACCAGACCGGTGATGCGCGAGGCCAGGGTCAGCAGCGAGACGAGCGAGGCGGATTTGAAGAGCGACACACGGGAAGTGTAAGAGCACCCCCCGCGCCGCCTGCGGGGTCTTCCCCCCGCTCTCTGGTGCCTGCGGATGGGGGGGCTTGGCCTGTGGCCGGGCAAAGCCCGTTCCACGGCCGAACGGGCCGGCATGAGCGTGCTGGCAGGGGGCGGTGCGCCGGGCTATAATGTCCGGCTTTGCTGGCATCATCCCAAACACGTAAAGGATTTACACCATGGCAACCAAGCCGAAGAAAAAGAACCCCCGTCTGGCGTCTGGCCGCAAGCGCGCACGCCAGGACGTCAAGCTGAACGCCGCCAACACCTCGCTGCGTTCGAAGTACCGCACCGCCGTCAAGAACGTCGAGAAGGCTGTTCTGGCCGGTGACAAGACCAAGGCCGCCGAGCTGTTCGGCAAGATGCAGGCCGTGGTCGACACCATCGCCGACAAGGGCATCTTCCACAAGAACAAGGCCGCCCGCGACAAGAGCCGCCTGTCCGCCAAGGTCAAGGCCCTGGCCACCGCCGCCGCCTGATCTTCAGCGACGGCCGGCCTGCCCCGGCAGGCCATCAGCCCGGACCGTTGAATCGCCGATTCCCCGGTCCGCCGTTTGAAACGGTGCGCTGCCAGCAAGAAAAGAAAAACCGCCCCAAGGGGCGGTTTTTCTTTGGGCAAGCCGAACCTGTCCGGCGCGCGTCCCCGTCCAGCACACGCCCCCTTGCAACGGGCTTGCCCGGCCGCAGGGGTGGTCCCCGTCTGCGGCGCAAGAGGGGCCACACTCAGTTCCTGTCCCCGCCGACGAAACCACCCAGCAGGCTGCCGCCCAGGAGGCCGCCGGCCAGACCGCCCTGCTCGCCGCCCCGGCCACCGCCACCCTGGCTCATGGGCGCCGCCGCGAAGATGCGCGAGGCCAGGCGTGCGAACGGCAGCGACTGCATCCACACCGTGCCCGGGCCGCGCAAGGTGGCGAAAAACAGGCCCTCGCCACCGAACAGCGCGGTCTTCACGCCGCCGACGAACTGGATGTCGAAGTCCACACCCGGCGTGTAGGCGACCACACAACCGGTGTCCACGCGCAGCACCTCACCCGGCTGCAGTTGGCGTTCCAGCACCGTGCCGCCCGAGTGCACGAAGGCCAGACCGTCGCCTTCAAGCTTCTGCATGATGAAGCCCTCGCCACCGAAGAAGCCGGTGCCCAGCTTGCGCTGGAAGGCGATGCCCAGCGCCACACCCTTGGCGGCACACAGGAAGGCGTCGCGCTGGCAGATCAGCGTGCCGCCGTGCTGGCTCAGGTCGAACGGGATGATCTTGCCGGTGTAGGGAGCGGCGAAAGCGACCTTGCGTTTGCCATGCCCATCGTTGGTGTAGACCGTGGTGAACAGCGACTCGCCGGTGACCAGGCGCTTGCCCGCGCCCAGCAGCTTGCCGAACAGACCACCGGCGCCGGAGGAAGAACCGTCGCCGAAGACCGTGTCCATGCGGATGCCGTCCTCCATGTACATCAGGCTGCCGGCCTCGCCGATGGCAGTCTCGCCGGGGTCGAGTTCGATTTCGACGAACTGCATGTCATCGCCATGCAGTTGATAGTCCACCACATCCATTGCCATGTGCCTTGCTCCTGTTGGCTGAAAAACAGCCTGTGAGCATAGCCCCGCGGCGTGACGGCCGGCGCGCGCGATCAGCCCTGGGGCTTGCGCTCGGGCATGGCACAGCCTTCGGCGACCTGCAGGTCGTTGTCCTTGGCGAAGTTCATGACGAAGTCCCAGGCCATGGGCTCGGCTTCGCGCAGGTCGGTGTGGACGATGACGACCTTGATGCCGTTCATGACCGTGGGCACACACCAGGGCGAATACGAAATGTGGTGCCCGATGCGCGCCTGGGTGCCGCCGGGACGGAACTGGTTCATGACGCCCGCCAGACGTTCGGCCCAGTCACTGGGGCGAAAGGTGCGGCCGGAGCGGGTGACGCCCTGGATGAACACTTGTTTGGCGTGGATGTGGGCAGCCATGGGTGACAGCTTGCGAACGCGGGCCTTCGGGTGGAGGGCTGGGGAATGTCCGCCACGGTGTCCGTATGAAACTCCGTTGCGGATGCTGGAATTATATCTTATATAAGACTTGATCCACGGGATTACCCTGTGCCCGCCATCGGGTACAGCCCATCACTGAGATGTCAGATCAGCAATGATCGTGCCCGATGCAGCGCCTAAGGCTACGCTGAACAAGTAGCCAAATCGAGTGACCCGGCGTGCCAAAGGG
>CAYRWN010000062.1:0-15311 GCA_964428045.1 uncultured Hydrogenophaga sp.
GGCGACCTGATCTACACCGGCACGCCCGAAGGTGTGGCCGCCGTGGTCCGCGGGGATACCCTGACCGGCGGCGTGGACGGACTGACCGGCATCAGCGTGCAGGTCTACTGACCGCCAGGACTTCCTTCACGGCGGCCGGCTGTTTCCACCCACCACGAGGCCGGTCGCCCCAAAGCCGCGCCCGACATCCGTGATACCGTCGCCCCGTTTGCTTGTTCGACTTACACAGGAGACCTTTCCATCATGATCCAACGCAGATCCCTGATCCAGTCCGGCGCCGCCATGGCACTGGGCGCACCCGCCCTGGTGGGTTTTGCCCAGCAAAGCGTCACCCTCAAGTTCCATACCTTCATGTCGCCGCAGTCCAATGTGTGGCTGAACATGCACAAGGCCTGGATGGACAAGGTCACCAAGGAATCGGACGGCCGCATCAAGTTCGAGGCCTACCCGGCCATGCAGCTGGGCGGCTCGCCGGTGCAGCTGTACGACCAGGCCAAGGACGGCGTGGTCGACATCGTCTGGACGCTGCCGGGCAACACGCCCGGCCGCTTCCCGCGCATCGAAGTGTTTGAGTTGCCCTTCATGATGAACAACGCGGAAGCCACCTCCAGGGCTTTCTGGGAATACACCACGACCATGGCCCCGGACGAATTCAAGGACGTGCAGCCGCTGGCGCTGCAGGTGCACGGCCCCGGTGTGTTCCACATGCGCGACAAGCTCGTCAAGACAGCCGACGACCTGCGTGGCTCCAAGGTGCGCGGCCCCACGCGCCAGATCACCAAGATGCTCGGCTACCTGGGGGCCACCCCGGTGGGCATGCCGCTGCCGCAGATCCCCGACGCCCTGTCCAAAGGAGTCATCAACGGCTGCGTGATCCCGTGGGAAGTCGTGCCGTCGGTCAAGGTGCAGGAGCTGACCAAGTTCCACAGCGAATTCGATCCGGCCGGCGGCGCGCTCTACACCACCACCTTCGTCATGGCCATGAACAAGGCCAAGTACGCCTCGCTGCCACCCGACCTCAAAACCATCATCGACAGGAACTCGGGCGCGGACACGTCGGCCTGGCTGGGCAAGACCCAGCAAGCCGGGGATGCCGCCGGCCGGGAGTCGGCGGTGAAACAGGGCAACACCATCCACACCATCCCGGCCGCCCAAGCGCAGGAATTCCGGCGCAAAGCCCGCCTGGTGGAAGTGGAATGGATGCAGGATATGGACAAGCGCGGCTTCAACGGCAGACAGCTGTTCGACACCGCCAAGGCCCTGATCGACAAACACGGCAAGGCAGGCCCGGCCAAAGCGGCGCCAGCCAAGAAGACCTGAATACGCCACGGCCTCCCAACGGGACTCTGCGGGGTCCCTTTTTGTTTGCCCCTACACTGGCCGGATGCAGCGCCCCCCCATCAAACACTGCCGCGAATGCGGCTCGCCGGTCACCTACCGCCTGCCGGACGATGGCGACGCCAGGCCCCGGGCGGTATGCACCGTCTGCCAGACCATCCACTACGAAAACCCGCTCAATGTGGTGGGCACGGTGCCCGTTTGGGGGCCTGCCGGGGAGTCGGTCCTGCTGTGCAAACGGAACATCGAACCCCGCAAAGGCAAGTGGACGCTGCCCGCCGGTTTCATGGAACTGGGCGAAACCACGGCCGCCGGCGCAGCCCGCGAGACCGAAGAAGAAGCGGGTGCCCAGATCGATCTGGGGGCGCTGTTCACACTGATGAACGTGCCCCGCGTCGGCCAGGTGCACCTCTACTACCGTGCCCGACTGCTCAGCGACCGCTTCAACCCCGGCCCCGAAACGATGGAAGCCAGGCTGTTCACCGAAGACCAGATTCCCTGGGACGAGATCGCCTTTCGCACCGTGCGCGAAACCCTGACGCACTACTTCGACGACCGCCGCCGCGGCCAGTTTGGCTTTCACGTGCTGGACATCGACTGACGGTCGCCACACCGGCAAACCGCGAGAGCAAAAAAGCCCGCAACCTTTCGATTGCGGGCTTTGAAATAAATGGTCGGCGTGGCGGGATTCGAACTCGCGACCCCTTGCACCCCATGCAAGTGCGCTACCAGGCTGCGCTACACGCCGACAAGCCTCAGATTATAACCTGCTATCGACGCGTTTCAGACCTGCAGGCTCAGCAGCTCCCGAATTTCGATGAGCTCCCGTCGAACACCGCCCAGCATGACCGACCCCGCCGTTTCCGTGGCTCCGGGCGTGGGTGCATGCGGTGCGGGCGGTTCGCCTTGGTCAGGCAACGATCCGTCGAGCCCGGTCACGTCGATGGCCTCTTCGCCATCGATGCGGCACTGCTCGCGCTCGCTCTGGGCCAACTCCTGCAGCTTGTTACGGGCGCCGCTGATGGTGAAGCCCTGGTCGTACAAAAGTTCGCGAATGCGGCGGATCATCAGCACTTCGTGGTGCTGGTAATAGCGCCGGTTGCCGCGCCGCTTCATCGGTCGCAGCTGGGTGAACTCCTGCTCCCAATACCGCAGCACGTGCGGTTTGACGCCGCACAAATCACCCACCTCACCGATGGTGAAGTAGCGCTTGGCGGGAATCGGCGGGAGGGTTTTTTCCATGAAAATCAAGGCGGTACAAACCGAACCTTGAAATTTACTCTAACACGGCACACCGTGCACAGTGAGCCTGAAAAATCTGCACAAACTGTTGCAAACAGCCCTGTGGCCGGTTTTTCGGAGCAACGCCAACCCGATTCGGGACACAAAAAAACCCGGTGCCGTGAAGTCACCGGGTAGACGTTCTGTACGAACTCGGGTATCAGTCGCCGATGACGGCGGCCTGCACCTGTTCCTTGAGTTTGGGGCTGGCGTGAAAGGTCACCACGCGGCGCGCTTCAATGGCCACCGGTTCGCCGGTGCGGGGGTTGCGTCCGGGCCGCGGCGCCTTGGTCCGGATCTGGAAGTTGCCGAAGCCGGAAATCTTGACGTCGGTGCCATCCACCAGGCTGGCGGTGACCAGATCGAAGAAGGCGTCGATCATGTCCTTCGACTCGCGCTTGTTCAGGCCGATCTGGTCAAACAGCAGTTCGGCCAGCTGGGCTTTGGTCAACGCCGGGGTTTCGAGGCTTTCCACCGCCAGTTCCATCGTGTGCTCTCCAAGGGTTTCGTGTGGGTCGGGTCGGGTCGGGTCGGCTGGGCTCAGCGCAGTCGCGCTGCCACTTGCCGTGCCAGCGAGTCGACAGCCGCTTTGACCACCGTCTCGATCTCGTCGTCGGTCAGTGTAGCGTCGTCGCGGCTGAGGGTCAGGCGCACGGCCAGACTCTTTTCGTCCGCCGCCAGGCCACCGGCGGCGCTGCCATCGACCGCCTTCTTGGAACGGTAGACATCGAACAGCACGGCATCGCGCAACAAAGTGCTGCCTGGCTGGCGGATCGCGTCGATCACGGCTGCGTGCGAAACCGATTCCTTGACCACGATGGCGATGTCGCGCTCCACCGGCTGGTGACGGCTGACCGGCTGCAGCGCCGGCACGCCACGCTGCAACACGGCATCCAGCGCCAGTTCGAACAGCACCGGGGCCTGGGCCAGCTCGTAGCCCTGGCGCCATTTCGGGTGCAGTTCGCCCACGTGGCCGATGCAGGACTCGCCCAGCCAGACGCTGGCGCAGCGGCCGGGATGCATGGCAGGATGCTCGGTCGGCTGGAACACCGGCTGCAGCGGCGCCAGCAAGGCCTGCACGTCGCCTTTGACGTCGAAGAAGTCGACCGTACGATCGGCACTGCCCCACTGCAGGCTGTCGACGCCGCCGTAGGCCAGACCGGCCACGCGCATGGGCTGGTCGAAACCGGCCACGGTGGTCACGCTGTCGGGGACACTGGCGTCCTTGCGGAACACGCGCCCCAGTTCGAACAGGCGCACCCGCTGCGCCTTGCGGTCGAGGTTGAACTTGAGCACCGCCACCAGACTGCCCAACAGCGAAGAGCGCATCACGCTCATCTGGCTGGCAATCGGGTTGAGCAGGCGGACCGGGTCGGTGTTGCCGGCCAGCTCGCGCTCCCAGCGCTCTTCCACGAAGCTGTAGTTGATGGTTTCCTGGTAACCCAGGCCGGCGAGCAGGCGGCGCACGGCGAACGGGCTGCGTTGCGACTCCAGCCGCGACTGCGGCACAACGGGCGCCAGCGGCGGGGTGTGCGGCAGCGCGTCGTAACCCACCAGGCGCGCCACCTCTTCGATCAGGTCTTCCTCGATCTGCAGGTCGAAGCGGTAGGACGGTGGCGTCACGGTGATCAGACCATCGGCCTGCGTCAGCGCCAGCCCCAGGCGGCCGAGCGCATCGGCGCACTGCGCCTGCGTCAGCGGCATGCCGATGACCTTGGCCGCACGGGCCACGCGCAGCGTGACCGGCTGGGGCTGCGGCAGGTTCACCACCTGGTCGCTGATCGGGCCGCACACCGTTTCGGGTGTGCCACAGATCTCCAGCACCAGTTGGGTGATGCGTTCGATGTGCTCCACCGTCAGCTGCGGGTCCACGCCGCGTTCGAAGCGGTGGCCGGCGTCGGTGCTGAAGTTGTAACGGCGCGAACGGCCAGCGATGGCCTTGGGCCACCAGAATGCCGCTTCGATGTAGATGTGACGCGTGTCGTCGGACACGGCGGTGGCGTCGCCGCCCATGATGCCGGCCAGCGACTCGATCTGCCGGTCATCGGCGATCACGCCCACCTCGCCATCCACCGTGACGGTGTTGCCATTGAGCAGCTTGAGCTGCTCGCCGGGGCGGCCCCAACGCACCTCAAGCCCGCCGTGGATCTTGTCCAGGTCGAAGATGTGCGAAGGTCGGCCGAACTCGAACATCACGTAATTGGAGATGTCCACCAGCGCGGTCACGCTGCGCTGGCCGCAGCGGGCCAGGCGCTCCACCATCCACGGCGGGGTGGCGGCGCGGGTGTTCACGCGGCGCACGATGCGGCCCGAGAAACGGCCGCACAGGTCGGGCGCACCCACCTTCACCGGCAACTGCTCGGCGCAGCCCGTGGCCGCAGCTGGGAAAGCAGGCGTCTTGAGTGGCGAGCCGGTCAGGGCCGCCACTTCGCGTGCGACGCCGTACACGCTCAGGCAGTGCGCCAGGTTGGGCGTGAGCTTGAGGGTGAACAGCGTGTCGTCGAGGTTCAGGTGCTCGCGGATGTCCTGACCAATGGGCGCATCGGACGCCAGTTCCAGCAGGCCGCCGTGGTCTTCGGAGAGCCTGAGTTCACGCGCCGAGCACAACATGCCCTGGCTCTCGACGCCACGCAGCTGTCCCAGCTTGATCTGGAAGGGCTCGCCATCCTCACCCGGCGGCAGTTCAGCCCCCACCAGCGCGCAGGGCACGCGGATACCAGCGCGCGCATTGGGCGCGCCGCAGACGATGTTCAGCAGCGCGCCCTGCCCCACGTCCACCTGGCACACGCGCAGGCGGTCGGCATTGGGGTGCTGGACGGCTTCCTTGATTTCACCCACCACCACGCGGGTGAAGGGGGGCGCCACCGGGCGCAGCTCTTCCACCTCCAGACCCGCCATGGTCAGCGTGTCGGCCAGTTGCTGCGTGGAGAGCGGCGGGTTGCAGAACTCGCGCAGCCAGGATACCGGAAATTGCATGTTCGTCTTCTTTTCTGATCGGGTAACGCCGGTTCAACGGAACTGGGACAGGAAGCGCAGGTCGCCGTCGAAGAACAGGCGCAGATCGTTGACGCCGTAGCGCAGCATGGTGAAGCGGTCCAGCCCCATGCCGAAGGCAAAGCCGATGTGCTTCTCGGGGTCCAGGCCCATGTTGCGCACCACGGTCGGGTGCACCTGACCGGAACCGGCCACCTCCAGCCAGCGGCCGGCCAGCGGGCCGCTCTGGAACTGGATGTCGATCTCCGCGCTCGGCTCGGTGAACGGAAAGAAGCTGGGGCGAAAACGCAGCACCAGATCATCGCGTTCGAAGAAGGTACGGCAGAACTCGGTGAACAGGTACTTCAGGTCCTTGAAGCTCACGTTCTCGCCGATCCACAGGCCTTCGCACTGGTGGAACATGGGCGAGTGCGTGGCATCGCTGTCCACGCGGTAGGTGCGACCCGGGGCAATGACACGGATCTCGGGCATGGGCTCGCCCGCGTCCATGCGGGCGCGGTGCTGCTGCACGTGCTGCAGCGCGTGACGCACCTGCACCGGGCTGGTGTGGGTGCGCAGCAGGTTGGGCGCCTTGTCACTGCCTCCTTCCACATAGAAGGTGTCGTGCATGGAACGCGCGGGGTGGTCTTGCGGCGTGTTCAGGGCGGTGAAGTTGAACCAGTCGGCCTCGATCTCGGGTCCCTGCGCGACTTCGAAACCCATGGAGCCGAAGATCGCTTCAAGCCGTTCCATGGTCAGCGAAACCGGGTGCAGGCCACCCTGCCCCCGGGTGCGGCCCGGCAGCGTCACGTCAAGCGCTTCGGCCTTGAGCTGGAGCTGCAGTTCGGCATCGGCCAGCGCCTGGCGGCGCTCGGTCAGCGCCGCCTCGATGGCTTGCTTGGCCAGGTTGATCGCGGCACCCCGGGTCTTCTTATCCTGCACCGACAAGGCAGTCATGCCCTTCATCAGTTCGGTGATGCGGCCCGACTTGCCCAGGTACAGGGCCTTGGCGTTTTCCAGATCGGCCGGGGTGGCGGCTTGCGCGAAGCCAGCGCGGGCGCTGTCAACCAGTGCGTCCAACTCGTTCATGTGTGTTCAGGATTGGGCAAAACAAAAAAGGGGTTGAGAGCAGCGAGGGAACCCCTCAAGCCTCAACCCCTTTGAGCGACGGGAAACAGCCCGCCAGCGGGCCGTTTCCGCCGTGAATCAAGCGGCCAGCTTGGCTTTGACTTGCTCCACGATGCTGTTGAAGGCAGCAACGTCGTTGACGGCCAGATCGGCCAGGACCTTGCGGTCGATTTCGATCTGGGCCTTCTTCAGGCCATTGGCGAACTGGCTGTACGTCAGGCCGCAAGCGCGTGCACCGGCGTTGATTCGCGCGATCCACAGCTGACGGAAAACGCGCTTCTTGGTGCGGCGGTCACGGTAGGCGTATTGACCGGCCTTCATCACCGCCTGTTTGGCGATGCGGAAGACGTTGCCGCGGCGACCGCGGAAACCTTTGGCAAGGGCGAGAACTTTTTTGTGACGGGCGCGTGCCGTTACACCACGTTTGACGCGAGGCATGTGTGACTCCTTGTTCGTCGTTGATCAAATGCCCATGCCGGGCAGCATCTGTGCCATGTGACCCATGTTGGTCTCATGCACAGTCACCGCACCACGCAGATGGCGCTTGTTCTTGGTGGTCTTCTTGGTCAGGATGTGACGCTTGAAGGCTTGACCGCGCTTGACGGTGCCACCGGGACGAACGCGAAAACGCTTCTTCGCGCTGCTCTTGGTCTTCATTTTGGGCATCTTCATGCTCCTTTTCATTTGTGCTCGTGAGGCGCCGCGAACCTTCCGCGGACTTGTTGGCCCCGAGCCACTTTTTGTCGAACGGTCTTGCGACCGCTCTTTCGGCTCAGCGGTTTGACCCGCTGGCCTCGGTCGGCAGGCGACTACCCTGCCGATCCAATCCCTTGTCTGCCACTGCGCCGGATCAGGCCGACGGCTGCTCCGCCGGGGCCGCTTCGGCCTTGGGCGCCGGCCCACCGGCCTTCTTGCGTCCGGGCGCGATCATCATGATCATCTGCCGCCCTTCCAGCTTCGGGAACTGCTCGACGAGGATGGTGTCACCGAGGTCGTCCCGGATGCGGTTCAGCAGTGCGAGCCCCAGCTCCTGGTGGGTGATCTCGCGCCCGCGGAACCGCAGCGTGATCTTGCACTTGTCACCGTCGTCCAGAAAACGGCGGATGTTGCGCATCTTGATGTTGTAGTCGCCGTCGTCGGTACCGGGCCGGAACTTGATTTCCTTGATCTCGATGACCGTCTGCTTGGCCTTCGCTTCCGCCGCTTTCTTCTGCTCCTGGTACTTGAACTTGCCGTAGTCCATCAGACGGCAGACCGGCGGGTTGGCGGTCGCAGCGATCTCGACCAGGTCCACGTCCAGTTCGCCCGCCATGCGCAGGGCTTCCATCAGGCTGACAATGCCCAGTGGCTCGTTCTCCGGTCCGTTGAGGCGAACCTCGGGGGCCATGATTTCCCGGTTCAGACGGTGTGCGCGCTCTTCGCGTTGGCGGCGGTCACGAAAGTTGGTAGCGATGGTGTGTTCCTTGACGTGGGCGGTACAAACAGGAAAAGCCCCGAGGGGCTCACGCGCGGTGCGCAGCAGCCAAGGGGCCTTCCGGAGTGTTTGACATCAAACCTTGGAGGAAACGTCCGTCGCTATCAGTTGGGAGAAGCTCTCCAGCGACATGACACCGAGGTCTTTGTTGCCTCTTGCCCGCACAGCCACGGCGCCGGCCGCTTTCTCCTTGTCACCCACGACCAGGATGTAAGGCAGCTTTTGCAACGCGTGCTCACGTATTTTATACGTGATTTTCTCGTTGCGCAGGTCTGTTTCGACCCTAAGCCCTTGTTTTTGCAGCGTTTTCGCCACTTCCTGGACGTAGTCGGCCTGCGCATCGGTGATGCCGGCCACCACCACCTGCACCGGCGCCAGCCAGACGGGCAAGGCCCCGGCGTGCTGCTCGATCAGGATACCGATGAAGCGCTCCAGGCTGCCCACGATGGCGCGGTGCAGCATGATGGGGCGGTGGCGGGCGCCGTCTTCCCCCACAAACTCGGCATCCAGGCGCTCGGGCAGGTTCGGGTCGACCTGGATCGTCCCGCACTGCCAGGGGCGGCCCAATGCGTCCTTGAGCGTGTACTCGATCTTGGGCCCGTAGAAGGCGCCCTCCCCCGGCAGGTATTCGAAGTCGCAGCCTGAAGCCTTGAGCCCGTTGGCCAGGGCCGCTTCGGCCCGGTCCCAGCTCTCGTCGGTGCCGATGCGCTTTTCGGGGCGCGTCGACAGCTTGTAGATGATGTCGGTGAAACCGAAGTCTTTGTAGACCTTCTGCAGCAGGGTAGTGAAGGCCACCACCTCCGACTGGATCTGGTCTTCGGTGCAGAAGATGTGGCCATCGTCCTGCGTGAAGGCGCGCACGCGCATGATTCCGTGCAAACCACCCGAGGGCTCGTTGCGGTGACACTGCCCAAACTCGCCAAAGCGCAGCGGCAGGTCGCGGTAGCTCTTGATGCCTTGCTTGAAGATGATGATGTGACCCGGGCAGTTCATCGGCTTGAGCGCGTAGTCGCGCTTTTCCGATTCGGTCACGAACATGTTCTCGCGGTACTTGTCCCAGTGGCCGGTCTTCTCCCACAGGCTTTGGTCCAGAATCTGCGGCCCCTTGACCTCCTGGTAGCCGTTGTCGCGATAGACACGACGCATGTACTGCTCGACCTCCTGCCACACGGTCCAGCCTTTGGGGTGCCAGAACACGGTCCCCGGCGAGTGGTCGTCGATGTGGAACAGATCCAGTTCGCGGCCGAGGCGGCGGTGGTCGCGCTTCTCCGCCTCCTCCAGCATGGTCAGGTATTGCTGCAACTCGTCCTTGCTGGCCCAGGCGGTGCCATAGATACGCTGCAGCATCTCGTTGCGGTGGTCGCCACGCCAGTAGGCGCCGGCCACCTTCATCAGCTTGAAGTGCTTGAGCTTGCCAGTGCTGGGCACGTGCGGGCCACGACACAGGTCTTCGAAGGCGCCTTCGCGGTAGAGGGAAACGTCTTCATTGCTCGGGATGCTGGCGATGATCTCGGCTTTGTAGTGCTCACCCATACCCTTGAAGTACGTCACCGCCTCGTCACGCGGCAGCACACGGCGCACCACCGGCTCGTCCTTGTTGGCCAGCTCGGTCATCTTCTTTTCGATGGCCGCCAGATCCTCTGGCGTGAACGGCCGCTTGTACGAGAAGTCGTAATAAAAACCGTGCTCGATCACTGGACCAATCGTCACCTGTGCATCGGGAAACAGTTCCTTGACCGCGTAGGCCAGCAGGTGGGCCGTGGAGTGCCGGATCATGTCCAGGCCGTCGGCATCCTTGGCGGTGATGATGGCCAACGGCGCGTCTTCGGTGATCTGGAAGCTGGTATCGACCAGCTTGCCGTTGACCTTCCCACCCAGTGCGGCCTTGGCCAGACCGGTGCCAATGGAGGCGGCCACCTCGGCCACGGTGACCGGCCCCGGAAACTGTCGCTGGGAACCGTCGGGGAGCGTGATGTTGAGCATGGGCTGGTCCTGAAAACAAAAAAGCGCGGCATGGGCCGCGCTGGATGAGAAGAAAAAAAGGAATCGGGCAGGCGCGAACTGCAGACCTCAGGAGGTCAGAGAGAACATCTCCGTAGTTCGCGGTGTCATAACCAGACTGCCTTTCTCGCTCTTGCTGTGAGGGAAGTCCTAGATTTTCCCATAAAAAAGCCCGGGACCAGCCCGGGCTTGTTGTCTCCTCAGCCTCTGCGGGCCGTGGACTCGGGACCGATCAGTGGAACTGCTCTTCTTCGGTCGAGCCGGTCAGGGCCTTCACGGAAGACGAACCACCCTGGATCACGGTGGTCACATCGTCGAAGTAGCCGGCGCCGACTTCCTGCTGGTGCGACACGAAGGTGTAGCCCTTCTCGCGCGCCTTGAACTCGGGCTCCTGCACCATCTCGGTGTAGTGCTTCATGCCTTCGCCGCGGGCGTAGGCGTGGGCAAACTGGAAGGTGTTGAACCAGTTGATGTGGATGCCGGCCAGTGTGATGAACTGGTACTTGTAGCCCAGCGCGGACAGGTCTTCCTGGAAGGCTGCAATCTGCTTGTCGTCCAGGTTCTTCTTCCAGTTGAACGAGGGTGAGCAGTTGTAGGAGAGCAGCTTGCCCGGGCAGGCGGCGTGCACGGCCTGGGCGAATTCGCGGGCGAAGCCGATGTCGGGCACGCCGGTCTCGCACCACACCAGGTCGGCGTAGGGGGCGTAGGCCACGCCGCGGCTGATGGCCTGCTCCAGGCCATTCTTGACACGGTAGAAGCCTTCCTGGGTGCGCTCGCCGGTCAGGAAGGGCTTGTCGTTGGCGTCGTGGTCGCTGGTGATCAGGTTGGCGGCTTCAGCATCGGTGCGGGCCAGCACGATGGTGGGCACGCCCATGACGTCGGCGGCGAAACGCGCGGCGATCAGCTTCTCGATCGCTTCCTGGGTCGGCACCAGCACCTTGCCACCCATGTGACCGCACTTCTTGACCGCGGCCAGCTGGTCCTCGAAGTGAACGCCCGCGGCACCGGCGGCGATCATGTTCTTCATCAGTTCGAAGGCGTTGAGCACGCCGCCGAAACCGGCTTCCGCGTCGGCCACGATGGGCAGGAAGTAGTCGATGAATTCGGCAGAACCCGGCTCGATGCCACGGCTCCACTGGATTTCGTCGGCGCGCTTGAAGGTGTTGTTGATGCGGCGCACCATGGTCGGCACCGAGTCGTAGGCGTACAGCGACTGGTCGGGGTACATGGTTTCGCTGGTGTTGCCGTCGGCAGCGACTTGCCAGCCCGACAGGTACACGGCTTCCAGACCGGCCTTGGCCTGTTGCATGGCTTGGCCGGCGGTGATGGCGCCGAAGGCGTTGACGTAACCCTTCTTGGCGCCGCCATTCACCTTTTCCCACAGCTTCTCAGCGCCGCGTTGCGCCAGCGTGTACTCGGGCTGCATGGAGCCGCGCAGGCGCACCACGTCAGCGGCGGAATAGCCGCGCTTGACCAGCTTCCAGCGGGGGTTGGTCGCCCAGTCTTTTTCCAGGGCTTCGATCTGTTGCTGGCGGCTCAGTTGCGCATTCAGGGCTTTGGTCATGTGAATACTCCAAGAGGTTGAGAGAAAGGGTTGGACGGCCGGACATGGAAGCGCGGGCCGATGGAAAGACTTTAAGTCTTATAGAAGACCTTGTGAAGCTCTTATGTCTTATACAAGAGAAAAAATTTCCCCAATGAATTCAATGATCATTGGTCGGATTTTCTCCATGCGGAAAACGGTCTCTCGTATCAAGAAAAAATGCCGCGCCGCACCATTCCAGCATTCCGCATTGCGGCAAGACGTTGCACGGTCGGACGGAGCCCCTGCGGGCTTCAGGCATGATGCGCGCCATGCACTCCAAGGCCCTTCAACTCCCGCCCACTGCCAGCTGGCGAGCCTACGCAGCCCTGGCCCTGAGCATGTCGCTCGTGGGCAGCTACGTGGCCCTCTCCAAACCACTGGTCGCGGTGTTCCCGGTGTTTCTGCTGGCCTGGCTGCGCTTTGGCATTGGCGGCCTGGCCATGTGGGGCTGGCTGCGCAAGCCGGCGGACGAGCCGCCGCTGAACCGCCGCACGCGCGGCCTGCTGTTCCTGGAATCGTTCCTGGGCAACTTCCTGTTCTCCATCTGCATGCTGTTCGGCGTCAGCCTGACCACGGCCGTGGCCGCCGGTGTGGTGATGTCCGCCATCCCGGCGGTGGTCGCCATCCTCAGCTGGGTGTTCCTGCGCGAACGCATCGGACGCCGCACCGCAGCGGCGATCGTGTGCGCTGCTGTCGGGATCGGCCTGTTCTCGCTGCAGAAATCGGACAGCAGCGCCCAGCTGGCCCAGGCGCAACTCTTTCTGGGCCTGCCGCTGCCGATCTGGGGCAACTTGCTGGTGTTTGCGGCCGTGGTGTGCGAGGCCTCGTACGTGGTGATCGGCAAGCACCTGACCGATGGCCTGGGCCCGAAACGCATCTCGGCCATCATCAACCTCTGGGGCCTGGCCCTGGTCACACCGGCGGGCCTCTGGGCCGCCTGGCGTTTCGACTTCGGCACCGTCGACGCCTCGATCTGGCTGCTGCTGGTGTTCTACGGGCTCGCCGCCAGCGTCTGGACCGTGTGGCTCTGGATGACCGGCCTCAAGACCGTACCGGCCTCGCGGGCGGGCGTGTTCACGGTGATGCTGCCGGTCAGCGCAGCGGCCGTGGGCGTGATCTTCATGGGCGAGCGCCTGAGCCCGATGCAATTGCTGGCCTTTGGCATCGCGCTGCTGGGTCTGGTCCTCGCCACCCTGCCCGCCCGGGCAGACCCGGCGGCCTGAAACGTCACAGACAGAACAGCCCGGTGGGGTTGGTCAGACCCATCCACAGGGCCCAGCCCGAGGTGGCGGCGAGCGCAAGACCGGCCAGGCGAATGGCCCAGGCGCCCGAAGCACCGCTGCGCAGGCGCAGCAGCAGCCAGGGGGCGACCGCGAGCGAGACCGATGTGCCCAGGGCGAACAGCGCCATCACCGCCGCGCCTTCGAACACATTGGCCGTCAGGGACGCCACCAGCAAGGCCGAGTACAGCAGTCCGCAAGGCATGAGCGCCCAGGCCACCCCCAGCACCACCGGGGCACGAGGCCCCAGCCTGGCCAGCACCGGCCGGGCCTTGCGCCACACCGCCTGGCCGAGCTGGTCGATCCACGCCGGCTGGCGGGCACGCCAGAGCAGCATCAGCCCCAGCAACAGCACCGCGACATGGAACATGCTCCACACCGGCCGGATGGCCACGGTGCTGGTGCCCAGCACGGCCAGGCCCTGGACCGAACCCGCCGCGAACGCCCCCAGCAGGGCGTAACCCAGCACACGGCTGAGCTGAAACGACCATAGGGCCTGCGTGCTGCGTTCGCCGGCCGCGCGGCCGATGCCGGCGCAGGCCGCACCGCACATGGCCACGCAGTGGGGGCCACCCACCAGCCCCATGAACAAGGCCGTGACGGCCATCGATGTCTGCATCAGCGCACTTTATCAGCGCACGCCACGCACCGGTGACACACCCACGGCGCCGGGTCAGATGATTCTGGAGAAACGCGCACGGTCGATGTCGACCTGCAGGTGCTTGTCGAACACCATGGCGATGGCCCGCACCAGGTACCAGCCCGTGGGCGTGACCTGCACGCCCTGGCCGTCGATGGTGACCAGACCGTGTTCGGCCAATCCGGCCAGGGTCTCCAGCTCTTTGGCAAAGTAGCTCCGGAAATCGATCAGGTGACCGAGTTCGATCGACTCGTACTGCAACGTACCCTGGCACATGATGGACATGATGACCGAGCGGCGCAGCAGGTCGTCGCGCGTGAGGGCCATGCCGCGGATGATCGGCAGGCGCCCCTGGTCCAGCGCGTCGTAGTACTCTTCCAGCGTCTTGGCGTTCTGGCTGTAGGTCGCACCGATGCGTCCGATGGCCGACACCCCCAGCGCGATCAGGTCGCAGTCGGGCTGGGTGCTGTAACCCTGGAAATTGCGGTGCAGCCGCCCCTGCCGCTTGGCCACGGCCAGCGCGTCGGAGGGCAGGGCAAAGTGGTCCATGCCCACATAGACGTAACCCGCTTCGCTCATGGCATCGAGCGACATCGACAGCATGGACAGCTTGTCGCCCGGACTGGGCAGCTCGGCAGCGACGATGCGCCGCTGCGGCTTGAAGCGCGCCGGCAGGTGCGCATAGGCGTACAGCGCAATGCGGTCAGGCCGCAGCTGGGCGACCTGAGCCAGCGTGCGCTTGAACGACTCCGGCGTCTGCAGGGGCAGACCGTAGATCAGGTCCACGTTGACCGACTCGAAGCCGATCTTGCGCGCGGTCTCGACCAGTGCGAACACCTGCTCGGCCGGCTGCACGCGGTGCACCGCCTTCTGCACGGCCGGGTCAAAGTCCTGCACACCGAAGCTCAGGCGGTTGAACCCGAGTCGCGCGAGGTTCTGCAGACGCTGGCCGGTGACGGTGCGCGGGTCCACCTCGATCGAATACTCGCCGCCCGGCACCAGGGTGAAATTGCGCCGGATCATGGCCATCAGGTCTTCCAGTTCCGCATCGGACAGGAAGGTGGGCGTTCCCCCCCCGAGGTGGAGCTGGGACACGCTGTGCCCTTTGCCACAGTGCTGCACCTGCAACTCCACCTCGCGCGAGAGGTAGCGCAGGTACTCGGCCGCGCGCTCGTGGTGTCTGGTGATCACCTTGTTGCAGGCGCAGTAGTAACAGACCGACTCGCAGAACGGCACATGCACGTACAGCGAAAGCGGCAGCGCCATCGATCCGACGCGCCGCTGCTCCAGCGCCTGGATGTAGTCGCCCTCGCCGAAGGCCTCGACAAACCGGTCAGCGGTCGGGTAGGACGTGTAGCGGGGACCGGGGATGTCGAACCGCCGCAGCAGTTCGTCGGAAATGGCATGACTCACGGACAATTCTCCAATCTTCGGTGGCGAATGTGCACCATCTGCCCCCCGGCGCTCTTGATCTTGGTCAAGCCCGCCGCGCCTTGACCAGCAACGGGTGCCCAGCCGGGCGGCAAGCCCTTTCTCGACACCTGCCAGACGCATGCGTTAAGGCTACGCTGAACAAGTAGCCAAATCGAGTGACCCGGCGTGCCAAAGGGC
>CAYRWN010000063.1:0-15097 GCA_964428045.1 uncultured Hydrogenophaga sp.
CCCTTTGGCACGCCGGGTCACTCGATTTGGCTACTTGTTCAGCGTAGCCCTAAAGGCCACAGGTTAAACCCTGCTATCCGAAAGCGAGCGCTGCGTCTATAGTGGGGGCCGTTCGTTGGGGTGACATGGACAAAAATACACTGCTCGTCAAGACCGAGAAAGGCCGCGATGCGATGGCGCGTCGCGATCCGGAGCTCGTTCCGCGCTTGCGGTCCTTGCTGATTCTGGTCGACGGCAAGCGCTCGGTGTCCGAGCTCGACAAGCTGGGGGCGGGGCTCGGCGGCGGTGCGCCGTTGCTGGATCAGCTCATGGCACACGGCTGGGTCGCGCCCCAGGACCAATCCGGTTCGTCGAACGGGTCTTCCGTCCCCGTGGAGAGTCGGACGCCGCCGGCATCCATGCCGCAAGGTTCGGCCGCTGCCGTGGAACCGGCGCCAGCAGTCAACGAGTCCACGCTGCCTTTCGCTGACGCTCGCCGTCTGGTGATCCGTTTCATCAACGACGCCCTGGGCCCGATGGGCGAACAGATCGCGATGCGCGTCGAGTCCAGCAAGACCGCCGCGGAGTTGCAGGCGCAGTTGCCGCGCATCCGGGACGCGCTCAAGAATTTCCGGGGTATCTCGCTGGTCCAGAGCTTCGATCTGGACGTGGTGCCCAGGCTGCCGCGCCTCTAGCGCCTGTTCACGACGGGTTGAGCCAGACAGCCAGACGGGCGCCGTCTTCGACCGTGAGTCGCGCGGCGGTGGCCTCGGCGGGCCAGGTCAGCGGGCATTGCAGCAGGCGCCGGTCGCGCGAGACAATGGCCGTGAGAGCCTGACGCTGACCGCGCAACTGGGCCACGTCGTCGAGCTTCATCACCCGCCAGCTCTCCGACGGTGCACCGCGCCGCGCGGGCGCAAACGCCACGGCCAGCCATTCGTCACCGGCCGCCATGCCGGCGGCTTCGGCGGCTCCGCCACGCAACACGTTCTTGATGGTCAGACCGCCGTTTTCGGCCACGCGCAGCCCCAGCTGCTGGGCCAGAGGCACCTTGTCCTGATGCACCTTGGCGCCTTGCGGTGCCAGCAGCTGCAGCACGGGCAGGTCGCCGGTGCCGTGCACCCAGTCGCGCAGCTCGCGGTCGAAAGACCGGCCGCCCAGGCGTTTGAGCACGCGGGCGATATCGGCCTCGCGGATGGGCCCCCCCTGACTGCACGCCCAGAGTTCGCGCATCACCGCGTCCAGCGTGCTTCGGCCTTCGGCGCGCAACGTGAGATCCAGGCACAAGGCCACCAGCGCGCCCTTGGTGTAGTAACTCACGGTGGCATTGGGTGTGTTCTCCTGAATGCGGTAGTACCGGATCCAGGCGTCGAAGCTGGCCTGGGCGACGCTTTGCACACGCTGGCCCGGGGTCTGCTGCACCTGGTTGAAGGTCTTGGTGAGCAGCGCCAGGTAGGTCGCGTCGTCGATCAGGCCGGCGCGGCGCAGGAACAGGTCGTCGTAATAGCTGGTGAAGCCTTCGAAGAACCACAGCAGTTCGGTGTGGTTCTCGGTGTCGTAGTCGTAGCGCGCGAACTCGGCCGGGCGCAGGCGCTTGACGTTCCAGGTGTGGAAGTACTCGTGGCTGATCAGGCCCAGCAGCGTGGTGTAGCCATCGGTGGCTTTGAGCGGTGCCGTGGCGGAGCGTGGGGGCAGGGAATCCGGCGCCGGGCCGCCCCAAGCCGGATTCGCGCCTCCTTGGGGGGCAGCGACCCGCGCAGCGGCGGAGCGTGGGGGCAAGTCTGTGCGCTGGCAGATCAGGGCCGTGCTGTTGCGGTGCTCCAGCCCGCCATAGCCGTCGCCACTGGCGTGCAGCATGAAGACGTAGCGCTCGAACGGCGGCTTCTGCTCGCCGTGCCAGAAGCGGATCTGGGCTTGGCAGATGCGCCGGGTGTCGTCCAGCAGCCGGTCGAAATCGACCCAGCCGCCGGCGCCGCTGACCACAAACCGGTGTGGCACGCCGCAGGCCTCGAAGCTGCCGCTCCAGAAGTTGCCCAGTTCCACCGGGCAGTCCGCCAGTTCGTCGTAGTGCGCCGCCTCGTAGCGGCCCGCGCCGGCGTCGTCCACGTCAACCGCGCGCAGGCCGGTGGCCACCTGCCAGCCGTGGGGCAAACCGTCGGCGGCGATGTCCAGCGCCTGCGGCCGGTCTTCCTGCCCCACCACCCGCAGGCACAGGCTGGTGGCGTTGAAGAAGCCGCGGGTAAGGTCCAGAAAGGCGGTACGCACCGAGGCGTCGAAAGCGTAGACCTCGTAGCGCAGCTCCAGCGGCTGAGACGGGTCGCTCTCGACCTGCCAGGTGTTCTTGTTGAGCTGGCGCAACGGCACCGGCTCGCCAGCCTGGGTGGCCTGCAGGTGTTGCAGGTGCTGCGCAAACTCGCGGATCAGGTAACTGCCGGGGATCCAGACCGGCAGACTCAGCTTCTGACGCGCAGCAGGCCGGGCGATGGTGAGGGAGACCGCAAACAGATGGGCCTGCGTGCTTTGCACCGCGACTCGATAAAGCACGGCCGGGGTGCTGGCAGCCTTGACCCGTTGGTGGCTGCGGGGGCGCGTGCTCACAGGGCCCCCGCGCCGACGAAGCAGCCGAAGGCGGCGACGGCCGAGAGCCGAAAGCGCAGCGTGAGCCAGGTTTGAAGGCCCGCATGGGCATAAAGGGTGCGATCGGCGAGGTAGCACAGGATGAGCATGAAGCCCAGCCAGGCCAGACCCGCAAACGGCGGCATCAGCAAGCCCGGCCAGGCCAGCAGCGAGGCGGTGATCCCCCAGAGAAAGTGCTTGCGCTGCGCGTGGTGCGCCGCGGTGGGCTGGCCCGCTGCGAGGGCCTTTCGACCGGCCAGCCAACCGATGCCCCAGTGGATGCCACCCAGAAAGGACACGATCAGCGCCGCATAACCGGCCAGCGCGATCGACACAAAAGTCTGCAGCTCACCGGTGACCAACCACAGCAGCAGCGCGAGTCCGACGAACGGGATCAGGCCTGCATGGCCCAGGGTACGGATGAGCGCGGTGTCTTGCGGGTCGTGCAGGTCGGCCAAGGCGGTCATGGTGGCGGGTGCGCAATGGTCAGGGTTTGGCTTCGGTCAGGAACTTCTCGATGCGATCCGCACCGATCGCGCCGGGCACGCGGGAGCCGTCCACAAAGAACATGGCGGGCGTGCCGGTGATGCGGTACTTGCGGCCGAACTCCACCGTGCGGGCGATGGCGGAGGTGTCGCAACTGGCCGCCGGGGGTGTGATGTCGTGCACCATCCAGTCCAGAAACGCCTTGCCCTTGTCTCTGGCGCACCAGATGTTGCGCGACTTCTCGACCGAATCCTGGCCGAGGATGGGGTAGAGGAACACGTGCACCGTCACGTTGTCCACCTTGAGCAGGTCGCGTTCGAACTTCTTGCAGAAGCCGCAGTTGGGGTCTTCGAACACCGCCATCTTGCGTTTGCCGTTGCCCCGCACCATGGTGAAGCTGTCTTTGAAAGGCAGTTCTTTGAAATCGATGGCGGTGAGTCTCTCCACGCGCTGTTCGGTCAGGTCGGTGCGTGCCTTGGTGTCGATCAGCGATCCCTGGATGAGGAAATCGCCCTTCTTGTCGGTGTAGAAGATGTCGCTCTGGTTGATTCGCACCTCGTACAGGCCGCGCATGGGTGTTTTGCTGACCTCGTCGATCTTGGGCAGGTTGGGCAGGCGCTCGGCCAGGTTCTTGCGGATGGTCGCTTCCTGCGCCAGGGCGCCCATCGAAAGCGTGGTCAGCAAGGCCAGGAGGGTGGTTCGGATCGGGTGCATGTATGGCGGTCCTGAGGCATGAACAAGAAGAAGAAAGCGGTCTCAGCCCGCTTGCCCCATGGCCTGGCGGACCAGCCAGTGTTTGAGCGGGCCCAGGCGGTCCACACCGCTCAGTCCCCAGTTGCGCAGCGCCTGCACGCGGCTGTCGGTCTGGTTGAACAGGCCAAACAGCCCGTCGGTCAACCAGCCCATGGCGCTCACGTCGGCCTGCCGCGCCCGCTCGTAGCGGCGCAGCAGCCGCAGATCACCCAGGCCACGCCAGTACTCGCGCGCGTGCAGCACCCGCGCCAGCTCGGCGGCGTCGGCCAGGCCGACGTTGAGGCCCTGACCGGCCAGCGGATGCAGGGCATGGGCCGCATCACCGGCCAGCACCACGCCCGCGCCACCGGCGCCGCGCGCGATCCAGCGCCGCGCACGCGAGAATTCCAGCGGCCAAGCCTGCGCGGGACCGTCCGGGGTCATTTCGCCCAGCACCGACCCGCAACGCGCCTGCACGGCTTGCGCCAGCGCCTGAGGCTTGGCGGTGGTCCACCTGTTCGCTTGCTCAGCCGGGAGTGACCACACCAGCGCGACAGAGTTCCCCTGGGCACCACCCAGCGGCAACAAGGCCAGGACTTCGCCCTGAAAGAACCACTGCCGGGCCACGCCACCGTGCGGCACCGCACAGCGCAGGCGCGCGGCCACCGCCTTGTGCGGGTACGGCCGCGTCTCGAAGTCGATGCCCAGTTCTTCCCGGGTGCTGCTGCGCCGACCTTCGCACACCACCGTCAGCGGTGCGTGGGTGGGGGCCTGTTCCAGGCAGGTGATGCCGGACTGGAAATGCACCGCATGGGCCAGGCGCTGTTCCAGCGCGGGCACATCGACGATCCAGCCCAGGGCTTCGGTGCCCTGCTCGCCGGCGCTGAAGTGCAGCGCTCCATCCCCGTCCCCATGGACCGCCATGGCGGCCACGGGTGTCACCGCCGGGGGCGCCTCATTGGCTTGCCTGCCGTCGGTCGCGGTTTCGGGCCAGGCGCGCACCGAGCGCAGCAGCTCGCGCGCGGCCGTGTTGATGGCGTAGGCTCGGACGTCGGGGCCGGTGCCGGGCTGGCTGGCCGGCCGGATGAGCGCGACCTTGAGCCGGTCGCGCGCCAGCAGCAAGGCCAGGGTCTGGCCGACGATGCCGCCGCCGCGCACCACCACATCGAAGCGTTGGGGGTGACCGGTCGGGGCTGTGCTGGGCGTCATGGGCGGGATTTTAGAAGGTGGGCACAATAGGGCACTTGCGTCTCGCCACGAAACCCTTGCCCCCATGAACACCCCTGCCTGCGCGTCCGACGTCCATGCCACCATCGACCAGCTGTGGATCCACCCCGTGAAGTCCTGTGCGGCCGTGCCGGTGCAGGAGGCCGAACTGACGCCCGCCGGGCTGGCCTGGGACCGTGCCTGGATGGTGGTGGACAGCGAGGGTGAATTCGTGACCCAGCGCGAACTGCCGCGCATGGCGCTGATCCAACCGTCCTTCAGGTTCGGCCAGCTGGTGCTGCGCGCGCCGGGCATGCTGGCCCTGCATCTGTCGATGGAGGGGGCCGAGTGGCCGGTCAAGGTGCGGGTCTGGGACGACGTCGTGCAGGCCTGGGACATGGGCGACCTGGCTGCCCAGTGGTTCAGCGATTTCCTCGGTCCTGATGCACCCAGGGACCTGCAACGCCTGCGGCTGGTGCGCTTCGACCCGGAGGTCAAGCGCCTGTGCAGTGCGGAGTGGACCGGCGGGCGCGAGTCGGTGACCCAGTTCGCCGACGGCTTTGGCGTGCTGGTGGCCAGTACCGCGTCGCTGGACGAGCTGAACGCGCGGCTGGCGACTGCGGGCGAGGCGCCGGTGGACATGCGACGCTTCCGCCCCAACATCGTGCTGGCCGGGGTGGATCCGCACGACGAGGACCGCATCGGCGCCTGGCGCGTCCACACCGAAGGCGGCGTGGCGGCGCTGCAGAATGTCAAGCCCTGTGCGCGTTGCCCCATTCCGAACATCGAGCCGGCCACGGCAGTCTCCACCCCGGCGGTGGGCGACGCGTTGCAGGCCTACCGGCAGGACCCGCGCCTGAACGGCGCCATCACCTTCGGCATGAACGCCATCGTGCTCGAAGGCGACGGGCTGGTCCTGCGGGTGGGGCAACCGGTGTCGGCGACCTGGAAGTTCGACTGAAGCACCGGCGCCCCCGTAAAATCGCGCGCTTTTCTCTGAATCCGAAAGCCTCGCCATGAGCCTCCAATGCGGCATCGTCGGCCTGCCCAACGTCGGCAAGTCCACCCTTTTCAACGCCCTCACCAGGGCCGGCATCGCCGCCGAGAACTACCCCTTCTGCACCATCGAGCCCAACACCGGCGTGGTGGAGGTGCCCGATCCGCGCCTGGCCCAGCTGGCCGAGATCGTCAAGCCCGAACGCGTGGTGCCGGCCATCGTGGAGTTCGTGGACATCGCCGGCCTGGTGGCCGGCGCCAGCACCGGGGAGGGCCTGGGCAACAAGTTCCTGGCCCACATCCGCGAGACCGACGCCATCGTCAACGTGGTGCGCTGCTTCGAAGACCCGAACGTGATCCACGTCGCCAACAAGGTCGATCCGATCGCCGACATCGAGGTGATCCAGACCGAGCTGTGCCTGGCCGACCTGGCGTCGGTGGAGAAAGCCATTCACCGCATCAGCAAGGTGGCGCGCGCGGGCGACAAGGAGGCGATCAAGCAGCTGGCCATTCTGGAGAAGTGCCAGACCGCGCTCAACGACACCCAGCCGGTGCGCACCATCGACTTCAGCAAGGAAGAGCGTGCCCAGCTCAAGCAGTTCTTCCTGATCACCGCCAAACCGGCCATGTTCGTGGCCAACGTGTCGGAAGACGGTTTCGAGAACAACCCCTTCCTCGACCGCCTCAAGGCCTTCGCCGACAAGCAGAACGCGCCCGTGGTCGCCATCTGCGCCAAGATCGAGGCCGAACTCTCCGAGATGGACGACGCCGACCGGCTGGAATTCCTCAAGGAACTGGGCCAGGACGAGCCGGGCCTGAACCGCCTGATTCGCGCCGCCTACCAGCTGCTGGGCCTGCAGACCTACTTCACCGCCGGTGTGAAGGAAGTGCGCGCCTGGACCATCCACGTCGGCGACACCGGCCCGCAGGCGGCCGGCGTGATCCACACCGACTTCGAGAAGGGCTACATCCGCGCCCAGACCATCGCCTTCGACGACTACATCGCCTACAAGGGCGAGCAGGGCGCGAAAGACGCCGGCAAGATGCGCGCCGAGGGCAAGGACTACGTCGTCAAGGACGGCGACGTGATGAACTTCCTGTTCTCGTCCTGAGTGCCGTCATGACCGACGCCGGCCGGCCCGAACCGCAGCGCCTGGCCAAACGCCTGGCGGCGCAGCTGCCGTGCTCGCGCGCCGCGGCCGAGCGCTACATCGCGGGCGGCTGGGTGCGGGTCGATGGGGTGGTGGTCGAGGAGCCCATGGAGCGCGTGCGCGACGAACAGGAGATCACCCTCGACCCGAAGGCCAAGCTCGAATCGCTGGCCTCGGTCACGCTGATCTGGCACAAGCCAGCCGGCCAGGTGCTGCCGGAGGACCCGCACCTGCCGGACGCACTGGCCGCGCAGTGGTTCGCCCCCGCCCACCGCTTCAAGGCCGACCGCTCGGGCGTGCGCCCGCTCAAGGCCCACCGCCACAAGCTGGCGCCGGTGGCGCCGCTGGGCGAGCTCTCCAGCGGCCTGATGGTGTTCACACAGAACCCCGGTGTGGCGCGCAAGATGACCGAAGACGCCCACCAGCTCGAACACGAGTGGCTGGCCGACGTGGCGGCCGACCCCGCGCTGGAAGACGAGGCACGGCGCGAGGCCGTGTTGCAGTCGCTCGGTCAGGCGCTGTTCTTTGACGGCTGGGCCGTGCCCAAGGCGCGGGCCAGCTGGCAGAGCGAGCACCGCCTGCGCCTGGCGATCAAGGGCAACCGGCCCGGCCAGGTGGCCCATCTGTGCGAACGCGCAGGCCTGCAGCTCACCGGCCTGCGGCGCCTGCGCCTGGGCCGCATCTCGCTGGCCGGGCTCCCGGTGGGCGGGTGGCGTTACCTGATGGATGCCGAGCGCTTCTGAACCCGGGCGGCCTGCCAGCTCAGCGCCATGGCCGCCAGCATCAGCGCCAGGCCGAACCCGTTCCATGGCCGCCTCGTGGCCTGTGCGATCAGACCGACCCCGAGCGCCGCCCCCAGCGCCATCCGTGCAGGCTGCCGATCCATGCCCACAGCGGCATGCCCGGCACCGACGCCACCGACCACCCGAGGCGTGCACCGTTGATGGCCGTGCCCCGCTGGCACTCGGGCAGGATCACATCCACGCAGGTGGCCGTCTGGGCGTCGAAGATGGCCGGGAGACATGCCGGCACGCCCGTGCCAATAACAAAGTTGCCCGCCATCAGGGCCCAGAGGCTGCGTGGCAGGCGGCGGATGGATGGGGAGGAAGCGGTCAAACGGCGGTCGGTGCAGGGGTGGGTGGGGGAGTACCGACCGCTGGCGCTCAGAACGAAAGTCCCCCGGGAAACAGCCACACCAGGCTGGCGGTCATGACCAGGTAGCGTGCGAATTTGCCGATCGCCATGTACAGGAAGCAAGGCCAGAACGGAAACTTCAGCCAGCCCGCCACCGCACACAGCGGATCGCCCACGCCGGGCAACCAAGACAGCAGGCAGGCGCGGGGGCCGAAGCGTTCAAGCCATTGCAGCGCCCGTACTTCGGTCGCCTTGCCATGGCGGGCCTTGTCGACCAAGCGGTGCGCGCCGTAGCCCATCCACCAGCTGACGGCGCCGCCCAGCGTGTTGCCGGCGGTGGCCACCAGGATGGCCGGCCAGAACAGCTCGGGGTTGAGTTTGACCAAGGCGAACACCGCAGGCTCCGAGCCCATCGGCAGCAGCGTGGCCGAAACGAAGGCCACCACGAAAACGGTGCCCAGACCCACTTCGGGCAAGGCCAGCAGGTGCAGCAGGTAAGTGATCCAGTCGGGCATCGGTTTGTGAACGTTCAAATGCGCGTGAGCATATCGCCTGCTGAAAAAACAGGCAGATACAATGCCCGTCCCCGCATCCGGTCTTGCGGCCACCCGGGCCTCCGACTCCTCTTCCCCATCCGAACTGCACCGCGTCATGCAACTGGGCCCATACACCCTGCCCAACGCCCTGTTCGTCGCACCCATGGCGGGTGTGACCGACCGGCCGTTCCGCAAGCTGTGCAAACGGCTGGGCGCGGGTTACGCGGTCAGCGAAATGGTGACCAGCCGCCCGGACCTGCAGGACAGCCTCAAGACCTCGCGCCGCGCCGACCACACCGGCGAACCCGGGCCGATCGCCGTGCAGATCGCCGGCACCGACGCGCAGATGATGGCCGACGCGGCGCGCTACAACATCGACCGCGGCGCCCAGATCATCGACATCAACATGGGCTGCCCGGCCAAGAAGGTCTGCGACAAGTGGGCTGGTTCGGCCCTGATGCAGGACGAAACCCTGGCGCTGGCGATCGTTGAAGCCGTGGTGGCCGCGGCTGCGCCGCACGGTGTCCCGGTCACGCTCAAGATGCGCACCGGCTGGTGCGCCGACGGCAAGAACGCGCCCGTCATCGCGCTGGCCGCCGAGGCCGCCGGCGTGCAGATGCTGACGGTGCACGGCCGCACCCGCGAGCAGGGTTACAGCGGTGTCGCCGAGCACGCGACCGTGGCGCTGATCAAGAGCCGGGTGAAGATCCCCGTGGTGGCCAACGGCGACATCGACAGCCCACCAAAAGCCTTGCAGGTGCTGCAGCGGACCGGTGCCGACGCGGTCATGATCGGCCGCGCCGCGCAGGGCCGACCCTGGATCTTCCGCGAGGTCGCGCACTTCCTGGCCACCGGCGAGGAACTGCCGCCGCCCGACTTGCCGGAGGTGAAGGACTGGCTGCTGGACCATCTGGAAGACCACTACGCCCTGTACGGCGAATACACCGGTGTGCGCAGCGCGCGCAAGCACCTGGGCTGGTACGCGCAGTCGCTGCCGGTGCCCAAGGCCGAGGCCGAGACCTTCCGCCGCCGCATCAACACCCTGACCGGTTGTGAGGAGCAACTGGCCTGTGTGCGCGAAACCCTGGACGCCTGGGCGGACGCCCGGGCCGACCTGTTGACACAAGAAGAACACTGGAAACTGGCCGCATGAGCAACCCGAACAACCTGCACGACTGTGTGCGTGCCAGCCTCCAGGCCTACTTCCGCGACCTCGACGGCACCGAGCCGGCCGATCTGCACGACATGCTGGTCAAGGCGGTGGAGCGCCCGCTGCTCGAGGTGGTCATGGAACAGTCGCAGAACAACCAGTCACGCGCTGCGCAATGGCTGGGCCTGAACCGCAACACCCTGCGCAAGAAGCTGCTGGAACACAAACTCATCGAATGACCCATGACCCGCTGCGCGGGGATGACGGATGACAGGCTGAGCGCCGACTCCGTTGCAACCGACGCATCGGCGTCAAACGTCATTTTCATTCGTCATCCTTCATTTCTCTGAACTCCCATGCGCGCACTTCTCTCCGTCTCCGACAAGACCGGCATCGTCGAATTCGCCCAGGCCCTGCACGGCCTCGGCGTGACCCTTCTGTCCACCGGCGGTACCGCCAAGCTGCTGGCCGACCAGGGCCTGCCGGTCACCGAGGTGGCCGAGGTCACGAGCTTCCCCGAGATGCTGGATGGCCGCGTCAAGACCCTGCACCCCAAGGTGCACGGCGGCCTGCTGGCCCGCCGCGAGCTGCCCGAGCACATGGCGGCGCTGAAGGATCACGGCATCGAGACCATCGACCTGCTGGTGGTCAACCTCTACCCGTTCGAGGCCACGGTGGCCAAGGCCG
Organism: uncultured Hydrogenophaga sp.; assembly: GCA_964428045.1. Classification (GTDB taxonomy): domain Bacteria; phylum Pseudomonadota; class Gammaproteobacteria; order Burkholderiales; family Burkholderiaceae_C; genus Hydrogenophaga. Next base: position 10,674 of record CAYRWN010000063.1, read on the forward strand.
GCTGCACGCTGGCCGACGCGATCGAGAACATCGACATCGGCGGCCCGGCCATGGTGCGCAGCGCCGCCAAGAACTGGAAGGACGTGGGTGTGGTCACCGACGCCGGCCAGTACGAGGCCGTGATTGCGGAACTCAAGGTCAACGGCACACTGAGCGTTAAGCTGCGCTTCGCGCTGTCGGTCGCCGCCTTCAACCGCATCGCCCAGTACGACGGCGCCATCAGCGACTACCTGTCGTCGGTGACCTTCGAGGAAGAGAAGCTGAGCGAGAGCTATGTGCCCTCGCGCAACCTGTTCCCCGGCCAGTCCAACGGCCAGTTCATCAAGGTGCAGGACCTGCGCTACGGCGAGAACAGCCACCAGCAGGCCGCGCTGTACCGGGACCTGTACCCGGCGCCCGGCTCGCTGGTCACCGGCGTGCAGCTGCAGGGCAAGGAGCTGAGCTACAACAACATCGCCGACGCTGACGCGGCCTGGGAATGCGTCAAGAGCTTCGACATGGGCGCCAGCGGCGACCCTGCCAAGTCGGCGGCCTGCGTGATCGTCAAACACGCCAACCCCTGCGGCGTGGCGGTCGGCCAGGACGCGCACGAGGCCTACGCCAAGGCCTTCCAGACCGACCCGACCAGCGCCTTCGGCGGCATCATCGCCTTCAACCGCACGGTGGACAAGGCCGCAGCCGAGGCCGTGGCCCGGCAGTTCGTCGAGGTGCTGATGGCGCCCGACTTCACCGCCGAGGCGCTGGCCATCTTCAAGCCCAAGGTCAATGTGCGCCTGATGAAGATCGCGCTGCCGAACGTGAGCAGCGCCGACGCGGCGGCACGGGGCGGCGCCAGCGCCTGGGCCCAGGGCCGCAACGCCATGGACGCCAAGCGCGTGGGCTCGGGCCTGCTGCTGCAGACCGCTGACAACCACGAGCTGGCGCTGGCCGACCTGAAGGTGGTCACCGTCAAGCAGCCGACGCCAGCCGAACTGCAGGACCTGCTGTTCGCCTGGAAGGTGGCCAAGTACGTGAAGTCCAACGCCATCGTGTTCTGCAAGAACGGCATGACCATGGGCGTGGGCGCGGGCCAGATGAGTCGCCTGGATTCAGCCCGCATTGCCAGCATCAAGGCCGAGGCCGCCAAGCTGTCGCTGCAGGGCACGGTGGTGGCCAGCGACGCCTTCTTCCCGTTCCGTGACGGTCTGGACGTGGTGGTGGACGCGGGCGCGACCTGCGTGGCGCAACCCGGTGGTTCGATGCGCGATCAGGAAGTGATCGACGCGGCGAACGAGCGTGGCGTGGCGATGGTGTTCACCGGCGTTCGCCACTTCCGTCACTGATCGTTTTTGTTCTTCTGGAGAGGGGCTCCTGGTGAGCCCCTTTTTCTGGCCTGCTGCTGTGGGTGGGCTGGGGCTTGGGACGCCCGTTCTCCGGCTCACGCTCGCGGGCGGCTGCCCGGGGGCGCCATCGTCCCTTCGTCAACGAGGGACTGGCACGCAGCCTCTGGGGCAACCGCGAATCGAGCCTGCGCCCGGGCACCGCAAGCCCCAGCCCCGCTGACAGTTGGGTCGGCGAGGCGGGAGTCCTTGGTGGTGATCTCAGGCGCTTGTTCCAGGTGGGTGGTGCGGGCTGGCGGGCGCAGGCTCGATTCGCGGTTGCCGCAGAGCGGGTGAACCCGTCCGGTGTTGACGAAGCTCTGTTTGAGTGCGGGGCTGGTCGCCCGCGAGCGTGAGTCGGAGAACGACAGCGCCACCATCCACCTTGCGCGAGGTGCACGAGCAAAACGCAACGAGCGCAAAACAAAAACGGCCGGAGCGAACTCCAGCCGTTTCAAGGAAGCGAGGGAACGATCAAGCCAGCTGCTTGAACACCTCGCGCGCCGCTGCCACGGTAGCGGCAATGTCTTCGGCGGTGTGCGCCGCACTCACGAACCCCGCTTCATACAAAGCCGGCGCGATGTACACGCCACGGTCCAGCAGGCCGTGGAACAGGGTGTTGAACTTCGCGCCCTCGGTCTTCATCACGGTGGCGTAGTTCTGCGGCAGCTCGGGCATCAGGAAGAAACCGAACATGCCACCCTGGCAGTCCACGCTGAACGGCACGCCTTCGGCATCGGCCGCGGCCTTCAGGCCATCGACCAGCGAACGGGTCGAGGCCGACAGGGCGTCGAAGAAACCGGGCTTCTGGATTTCCTTGAGCGTGGCCAGACCGCAGGCGGTCGCGACCGGGTTGCCCGACAGCGTGCCGGCCTGGTAGACGCCACCCAGCGGCGCCAGGTGTTCCATCACGGCGCGCTTGCCGCCGAAGGCCGCCAGCGGCATGCCGCCGCCGATCACCTTGCCCATCACCGTCATGTCGGGTTCGAAACCGGGAATCAGCGAGGCGTAGTGGCCCTGCGCGCTGCCCAGGCCGACGCGGAAGCCGGTCATCACCTCGTCGAAGATGAACAGTGCGCCGTGCTGGGTGCACAGCTCGCGGCTGCGTTGGACGAAGGGCACGCTGGCGCGCACGAAGTTCATGTTGCCGGCGATCGGCTCGATCATCACGCAGGCGATGTCGGCGCCATGCTCGGCGAACGCGGCCTCGATCTGCGCGACGTTGTTGTATTCCAGGACCAGGGTGTGCTGCACCACCTCCGGCGGCACGCCAGCACTGGTCGGGTTGCCGAAGGTGGCCAGGCCCGAGCCGGCCTTGACCAGCAGCGCGTCGGCGTGGCCGTGGTAGCAGCCCTCGAACTTGATGATGGTCTTGCGGCCGGTGGCGCCGCGCGCCAGGCGGATGGCGCTCATGCCCGCTTCGGTGCCCGAGCTGACCAGGCGCACCATCTCCAGGCTCGGCACCAGCTTGATGATCTCCTCGGCCAGCTCGATTTCGCGCTCGGTCGGCGCGCCGAACGAGAAGCCGTCCAGCGCGGCCTTCTGCACCGCTTCGAGCACGGCCGGGTGGCCGTGGCCCAGGATCATCGGGCCCCAGGAGCCGATGTAGTCGATGTACTTCTGTCCGTTGGCGTCCCAGAAGTAGGCGCCCTGCGCGCGCTGCACGAAGCGCGGCGTGCCGCCGACGGCGCGGAAGGCGCGCACGGGCGAGTTCACGCCGCCGGGGATCAGCCGCTTGGCGCGTTCGAACAGTTCAAGGTTGCGGTCGCTCATGGTGCTCAGTGTTTGGTCGTGTCCAGGGGAAAGTCGCCAGCGTCGAGTGCACTGTCGGGTGTGGTGACTTCCGGTTCGCTCGCTTCGGGGTCGTTGTCATCTTCGCCGTGCGCCCAGAACAGCCGGTCCGGGACGGCGTGGCCCATGCCCGGCTGGAAGCCGGCGTCCAGGCACTGGTCCAGGTAGGTCAGCGCTTCGGCGCAGGCGGCCTGCAGGTCGTTGCCGCCGGCGATGAGGGCGGTCAGCGCTGCCGACAAGGTGTCGCCCGCGCCGCTGAACGTGGCTTCGAAGCGTTCGTAGCGGGCGGTGGCCAGCACGGACTCGGGGCTGGCAAGGTGGCTTTCCAGGTACTGGTCGGCGGCGTTGAAGCCGGTGACCAGGGTGTACGGCACGCCGTGGACTGCGGCGGCGCGGGCCACTTCACGCGCGTTGGGCGCGCGGTCGCCCTCCCATTCGGGCAGCAGCCAGCGGCACAGCGTGCTGTGGTTGCCCACCAGCACCGTGGTCTGCGGCAACATCAGTTCGGCAAACGCGTCCAGGTAGGTCTCGATGTCCACCTCGTCCCACCACGACAGGTCGGGCATGTAGGCGATCACCGGGACCTCGGTGTAGTCGGTGGCGATCTCGGCGATGGCGCTGAGGTTCTCCGGGCTGCCCACGAAGCCGACCTTGAAAGCCTGCACCGGCATGTCTTCCAGCGCGGCCCGGGCCTGGTCTGCCACGGCCTCTTCGTCGAATGCGATGTGATCGTGCACTTCCGAGGTGTCGCGCACATAGGTGCCCGTGACCACAGGCAGCACGTGGGCCGAGGCGCTGGACATCGCGGTCAGGTCGGCGCTCAGGCCGCCTGCGCCGCTGGGATCGTTGGCGTTGAACACCATCACGCAGGGCAGGGAGATCTGCTCGTCGGCGCTGACCGTCTCGGGAGAGCGGGTTTCGGTGGGTTGGGTCATGGGGTGTTCGGGAACGGTGGTCGGAGCCGCTGAGCGGGGTGTGGCGCGCGCCTGTCGCCCATGGAGACCGCCTGCGGATTCTCCCCCTGGCGGAGGTTCCGTGGCTCTATACAATGGCCGGATTCTAAGATATCACCCTGTTCAAGATGAATGACGCGAAGACGTGGATGTGCCTGATCTGTGGCTGGATTTACGACGAGGCCGCAGGGGATGTCGAGCACGGTATCGCACCGGGAACGGCCTGGGCCGACGTTCCGATGAACTGGACCTGCCCCGAGTGCGGAGCCCGCAAGGAAGACTTTGAAATGGTGCAGATCTGACGGTGTGAGCCTCACCGTTT
>CAYRWN010000064.1:0-15013 GCA_964428045.1 uncultured Hydrogenophaga sp.
TTGTCGGTATTTTCAACAAGGACTAAGAACTCCACTTTTCAGGGGCAAGGTCACCGAGACCGCTGCGCTTGTCGGCATAGTCCATGTACGCCATGACGATGGGCACGCCCGCGGTCTGGGCGATGTAGTAGAAGCCGGTCTTCCAGTAACGGGTCTTGCTGCGCGTGCCTTCGGGCGGCACGATGAGCTGCAGCGGACCGTCCGCCTCGCGGATGGCCTGGGCCGAGGCCGCCACCAGGTTGTTGGACTGCTCCCGGTTGACCGCAATGCCCCCGAGCCAACGCATCAGCGGGCCGAACGGCGCCTTGAAGATGGTGTGCTTGCCCATCCAGTAAGGGTTCAAGCGCAGCGCAAACGCCACCATCAGCGTGTAGGGCAGATCCCAGTTGCTGGTGTGCGGGGCGGCGATGAACACGCTTTTGGCTGCCTGTGGGGGCAGGGCGCCCTCCACCTTCCAGCCGGTGAGTTTGAGAAGCGCGAGCGAGAAGCCGCGCAGCAGGGAGTTGACGACCGGTGTGGTGAAGATGGTGCGTTGCATGCGGCGAGTATCGGGGACGACACCGGACGCCCGGCGGGCGGGCTACCATCGCCGCCATCTTTTTTGATGGACATCAAGCCATGACCCAGACGCTCGAAGTGCAGGGCCTGACGGTGACGGTCGAGGGCAGCGGCCCCACGGTGGTGCTGCTGCACGGCTGGCCGGACACCCCCGCCGTGTGGGACGGCACGGTGGCCGCGCTGCGCGACGGCTACCGCTGCGTGCGCTTTCACCTGCCGGGGTACGACCTGGACCAGCCGCCGCGCCCGGTGTCGGTGGACGCGATGTGTGCGCTCGTGGGTGCGGTGGTGGACGCGGTCAGCCCGAACGAGCCGGTGACCCTGGTGCTGCACGACTGGGGCTGCTTCTTCGGCTACGAATACGCGGCTCGGAACCCGCAACGCGTGGCGCGTGTGGTGGGCAGCGACATCGGCGACACCAATTCGGGCGCCTACCTGAAGTCGTTGACGGGCAAGGAAAAGCTGATGATCGCCGGCTACCAGCTGTGGCTGGCCATGGCCTGGAAGCTGGGGCCGGTGCTGCCCGGACTGGCCGACCGCATGACGCGCTTCATGGCGCGCAAGATCGGCTGCCGCACACCGCCTGAGCGCATCGGCTGGCCCATGAACTACCCCTATGCCATGCAGTGGTTCGGCTCCTGCGGCGGGTTGCGCGGCGTGGCGCGGGTGGACAAGGTGTTCGGCCCGCAGATCCCGACACTGTTCTGCTTTGGCAAGCGCAAACCGTTCATGTTCCATTCGGCGCGCTGGCAGGCGGCGCTGGGCACCACACCGGGTTGCCGGGTGCAGGGCTTTGACGCCGGTCATTGGCTGATGCTGCAGAAGCCGGCCGAATACCACGCGGCGGTGCGCAATTGGCTGGACGATTCGACCTCTGGCGCCGCATGAAAGCCGAAGACCTGGAACGGCTGGTCACCACCGAGATGCCTTTTGGCAAACACAAGGGCACGCCGATCGCCGACCTGCCGGGCAGCTATCTCAACTGGTTCGCGCGCGAAGGCTTTCCCAAGAGCGACATCGGCCGCCTGCTGCAGCTGATGCACGAGATCGACCACAACGGTCTGGGCGAACTGCTGAGGCCCTTGCGAAGGCTTCACCCGCGGCGCTGAGCCCGCATCAGTCCTGCAGGGCGGCCAGCACGTGGGCGGCGGCGTACGCGTCGTTGGCGGCGTAGACCAGTTGCGATTCGCTCAGCTGCGGGGCGGCCCAGTTGGAGGTGGCGGCCTTCTTGGATTTGATGAAACGCTGCTGGAACAGCACCGCCACCGCGCCCTTGACGCCCATGTCCTTGCGGTAGCCGCGTTCCCGGAACAGGTGGTTGAGTTCCAGCACGCCGGCCGGCTCCACGCCCAGCTTGGCGCGGATGCGCGACGTGTCGTCGCCCAGGCCGAACCCGGCCTTGGTGTGGGCCGCTTCGGCCAGCAGGGCGGCCACCTGCGCGCGGCAGCTGTCGTCCGTCAGCTGGAACACCCAGGCGTGCTGCAGCGTGGACAGCTGCACGATGTGGGGGCCGTCGGACTGCTCGCCGACGCGGAAGGTGGGCTTGCTCTCGGTGTCGAAGCCCCAGGCCGCGTGGTCGCGCAGCACGGCCACGGCCTCGCGCGCCTGGGCGGCGCTGGCCACCAGGGTGATGCGGTCCAGGCCCAGGCGCGGGAACTCGGGCAGCAGGGCGATGGCGTCCTTGTCCGGAACGGGGCGGGTGGTGTTCATGGTGGCAACGGGACTGGGTGGGGCGTGAATAATCGGGCGATTGTGACCCTGCCCCGTTTCGCATGACCTACTCGCTCAAGCTCTACGTGCCCGACGACACCCCGCCCGGCCAGCGGCAGGCGGCCGAACGCCTGTTCCGCCAGGCGCTGGAAACGGCGCTGGGCGACGCCGCCCTGGTGGCCCCGGTGTACGCGGCCTGGCAGGCCATCGTGGCCGAACACGGCGAAACGCCCGATCCGGAGAGCCTGTCGGTGGACCAGCGCACCGTGCTGGAGAGCTGGCAGCTGGCCGAAACCGCGGCGCTGGAGGCGGTCTTCGGTCCGCACCGGCACCTGGACGAGGGCGGGTACGAGATCGGGCTGGGCTGATCTTCCATGCCGCCGCCCGGGCGAACCGGCTGCGCATCCGGGCGCATGTCCCAGCTGAGATAATCACGCCCCTCTTGCGTCCGGACCGGGCGACACCACTCCCCGAAAGGACCGACCGTGAAAAAAACCTTCCCGCTGCGACGCGAAGGCCGCCACCCCGACCGCGTGCTGGATGCCCTCAAGCACGAGCTGCGCAGGTACATGGCGCGCGAACGCCGCCGTCCGCTGCCGCCCGAGACCGACTTCTGGGACTTCGATTGCCGTCTGGGCGCCGACGAAGCCAGCGCGCAGCCGCTGCACCCGGCCGAACTGAACCGCCAGCTGGACGCCCTGGCCCAGGGCGGCGCCACCCAGTGCTACGTCGAACTGCTGGCCAAAGCGGTGCGCCGCAAGTGGGAAGCCCGGGCGCCCGAGTCTGCCAACGGGGCTCCGGTACCATCGTCCGATGGCTCCGAATCCGACGACCACCCCGCTGCTTGAAGTCGTGAACGATGCCCCCGTCGAGGGGACGTTCGTGAAGTTTCCCGGCTCGCCGTTCGAGCTGTTCCAGCCGTACCCGCCCGCAGGTGACCAGCCCACCGCCATCGAGCAACTGGTCGAGGGTGTGCAGGACGGCGAAGTCTTCCAGACCCTGCTGGGCGTGACCGGCTCGGGCAAGACCTTCACCATGGCCAACGTGATCGCCCGCGTCGGGCGGCCGGCCATCGTGTTCGCGCCCAACAAGACCCTGGCCGCGCAGCTGTATTCGGAGTTCCGCGAGTTCTTTCCCAAGAACGCCGTCGAGTACTTCGTCAGCTACTACGACTACTACCAGCCCGAGGCCTATGTGCCGCAGCGCGACCTGTTCATCGAGAAGGACAGCGCGATCAACGAGCACATCGAGCAGATGCGGCTGAGCTGCACCAAGAGCATCCTGGAGCGGCGCGACGTGGTGATCGTCGCCACCGTCTCGGCCATCTACGGCATCGGCAAGCCCGAAAGCTACCACCAGATGGTGATGACGCTGCGGGTGGGCGACAAGGCGGGGCAGCGCGACCTGATCGCCCAGCTGGTGCGCATGCAGTACGCGCGCAACGAGCAGGATTTCAGCCGCGGCAAGTTCCGTGTGCGCGGAGACACCATCGACGTGTTCCCGGCCGAACACTCGGAGATGGCGATCCGCATCGAGCTGTTCGACGACGAGGTCGAAAGCCTGCAGCTGTTCGACCCGCTGACCGGCAAGGTGCGCCAGAAGATCCCGCGCTTCACCGTCTACCCCAGCAGCCACTACGTGACGCCGCGCGAGCAGATATTGAATGCAGTGGAGTCCATCAAGGAAGAGCTGCGGGAACGCCTGAGCCAGCTGGTGGGCATGGGCAAGCTGGTGGAGGCACAGCGGCTGGAGCAGCGCACCCGCTTCGACCTGGAAATGCTCAGCGAAGTGGGGCACTGCAAGGGCATCGAGAACTACTCGCGCCACCTGGCCGGCAGCGCGCCGGGCGACCCGCCGGCCACGCTGACCGACTACCTGCCGCGCGACGCGATCATGTTCCTGGATGAGAGCCACCAGATGATCGGCCAGCTCAACGCCATGTACAACGGCGACCGGGTGCGCAAGACCACGCTGGTGGAGTACGGTTTCCGCCTGCCCAGTGCGCTGGACAACCGGCCACTGAAGTTCGACGAATTCGAGCAGCGCATGCGCCAGTGCATCTTCGTCTCGGCCACGCCGGCCGATTACGAAAAGACCCATGCCGGCCAGGTGGTGGAGCAGGTGGTGCGCCCGACCGGTCTGGTGGACCCCGAGGTGGAGGTGCGGCCCGCGACCCATCAGGTGGACGACGTGCTGCAGGAGATCCGCATCCGCGTCGAGAAGAACGAGCGCGTGCTCATCACCACGCTGACCAAGCGCATGGCCGAGCAGCTGACCGACTACCTGACCGAGAACGGCGTCAAGGTGCGTTACCTGCACAGCGATGTGGACACGGTCGAGCGGGTCGAGATCATCCGAGACCTGCGCCTGGGCGCGTTCGACGTGCTGGTGGGCATCAACCTGCTGCGCGAAGGCCTGGACATCCCCGAGGTGTCGCTGGTGGCCATTCTGGATGCCGACAAGGAAGGTTTCCTGCGCGCCGAACGCTCGCTGATCCAGACCATCGGCCGCGCGGCGCGCAACCTCAACGGCCGCGCCATCCTCTACGCCGACCGCATCACCGATTCGATGCGCAAGGCGATCGACGAGACCGAGCGGCGTCGTGCCAAGCAGACCGCGTACAACTTGGAGCACGGCATCACGCCCAAGGCGCTGAACAAGAAGGTGAAAGACCTGATCGACGGCGTCTACAGCGAAAAGGCGGGCAAGGAAGCCGACCGACTGGCGGCCGAGAGCGCGATGCGTGCCAGCGTGGACGAGATGAGCGAAAAAGACATGGCGCGCGAGATCAAGCGGCTGGAAAAGCTCATGCTCGAGCACGCGCGCAACCTGGAGTTCGAGAAAGCCGCGCAGATGCGCGACCAGCTGCACCGACTCAAGGAGAGGGTGCTGGGCGCTCCCGGCCTGGACCACGTGGCTTGAGGCAACCAGGAAACCTGCCACCCGTTGGTCGCCTTGCCTTTCGCCTGGTGCGGGGGGGAGGGTGGATGCGTCAGGCAGCGCGAAACCCTCGGCCCGGCCCTGTACCTGAGCGAAATAGTCGGCTTTGCGTTATAATCGACAAAAACAGTCGGGAACCTTCGACAGAGCACCGCGAAAGACGCGGTCGGGTGGGCGGAGTAGCGGTCGGGCCGGTCCCTGAAAAGGACCGGTTGCGGCTTTCGACGACGGTCAAGCAACACAAGGAGCTTGAAATGCGCCTCACGACCAAAGGCCGCTTTGCGGTCACAGCCATGATCGACCTGGCCCTGCGCCAGAGCAACGGACCTGTCACGCTCGCGGCGATCAGCCAGCGGCAGCAGATTTCGCTGTCCTATCTGGAACAGCTGTTCGGCAAGCTGCGCCGCCACGAGCTGGTGGAGTCGACCCGTGGCCCCGGCGGTGGTTACACGCTGGGTCGCAAAGCCGCGGAGATCACGGTGGCCGACATCATCGTCTCGGTGGACGAACCCATCGACGCCACCCAGTGCGGCGGCAAGGAAAACTGCCACGGCGAGGGCAACCGCTGCATGACGCACGAGCTGTGGGCGCAGCTGAACGCCAAGATGGTGGACTTTCTCGATTCGGTGTCCCTGCAATCCCTGGTGGACGAACAGATCGCCAAAGGGGTGGTGGTGGAGAACGTGCCGCTGATCAAGCGCGCGATTTCCAGCGCGCCGGTGGTCAAGCCCATCCGTGTGAACGCCCCGAACTCGGTGTTTGCGCTGGGAGGCGTTGCGCTGTCCAAATGACCGGACCGGTGTGTACACCGGCCCAGCACGGTGGGTGGTCCGCGCAGCGCGGTCGACAACCCGCCGTTTCCCACGATTCACCAAGAGAAGAACCGTCGCCATGAGTACGCCCCATTTCCCGATCTACATGGACTACAGCGCCACCAACCCCTGCGACCCGCGGGTGGTGGACGCCATGATCCCCTGGTTGCGCGAGCATTTCGGCAATCCGGCCTCGCGCAGCCACGCCTGGGGCTGGGAGGCTGAAAAGGCCGTCGAAACCGCCCGCGAGCAGGTGGCGGCGCTGATCAGCGCCGATCCGCGGGAGATCGTCTGGACCTCGGGTGCGACCGAGTCCAACAACCTCGCACTCAAGGGCGCGGCGCACTTCTACAAGTCCAAGGGCAAGCACCTGATCACGGTCAAGACCGAGCACAAGGCCGTGCTGGACACCCTGCGCGAGCTGGAGCGGCAAGGCTTCGAAGTCACCTACCTGGACGTGCAGGCCGATGGTCTGCTCGACCTGGAGGTGTTCAAGGCCGCCATCCGCCCCGACACCATCCTGGCTTCGGTCATGTTCGTCAACAACGAAATCGGTGTGATCCAGGACATCGCCGCCATCGGCGCCATCTGCCGTGAAAAGGGCGTGATCTTCCACGTGGACGCGGCGCAGGCCACCGGTCGCGTGGACATCGACCTGCAAACCCTGCCGGTGGATCTGATGAGCCTGACCAGCCACAAGACCTACGGCCCCAAAGGCATCGGTGCCTTGTACGTGCGCCGCAAGCCGCGCATCCGCATCGAGGCGCAGATGCACGGTGGTGGCCACGAGCGCGGCATGCGATCGGGCACGCTGCCCACCCACCAGTGCGTGGGCATGGGCGAGGCCTACCGCATCGCCAGGGAAGAGATGCATGCCGAGAACGTGCGCATCCGCGCGCTGCACGACCGCATGGTGGCGGGCCTGAGGAACATCGAAGAGGTGTTCATCAACGGTCACGAGACGCAGCGCGTGCCGCACAACCTGAACATGAGCTTCAACTACGTCGAAGGCGAGTCGTTGATCATGGGCATCAAGGGTCTGGCGGTGTCGTCCGGCTCGGCCTGCACCTCGGCCAGCCTGGAACCCAGCTACGTGCTGCGCGCCCTGGGCCGCAGCGACGAGCTGGCGCACAGCAGCCTGCGCATGACCATCGGCCGCTGGACCACCGAAGAAGAGATCGACTACGCGATCGCCACCATCAAGGAAAACGTGGCCAAGCTGCGCGAGTTGTCCCCCCTGTGGGAAATGTTCAAGGACGGGGTCGACCTGTCCACCATCCAGTGGGCCGCCCACTGAGTGCATGAAGGAGAAAGACCATGGCCTATTCTGAAAAAGTCGTTGACCACTACGAGAACCCCCGCAATGTCGGCTCCTTCGACAAGGGTGACGAGTCGGTCGGTACCGGCATGGTGGGTGCGCCCGCCTGCGGTGATGTGATGAAGCTGCAGATCAAGGTGAACCCGCAGACGGGTGTGATCGAAGACGCCCGTTTCAAGACCTATGGCTGCGGATCGGCGATTGCGTCGTCGTCTCTGGTGACCGAGTGGGTCAAGGGCAAGACGCTGGATCAGGCGGCTGCGCTCAAGAACAGCGAAATCGCCGAAGAACTGGCGTTGCCGCCGGTCAAGATCCACTGTTCCATCCTGGCCGAAGACGCCATCAAGGCCGCGGTGGACGATTACCGCAAGAAGCACGCGAACTGAAGCTGCACCATGTCCGTCACGATTTCTGAAGCCGCGGCGCGGCACGTCACCCGCTACCTGGCCAAACGGGGCAAGGGCGTCGGTGTGCGCCTGGGTGTCAAGACCACCGGCTGTTCGGGTCTGGCCTACAAGCTCGAATACGCCGACGAGATCGCACCCGAGGACGTGGTCTTTGAAGAGAACGGCGTGAAGGTGCTGGTCGACCCCAAGAGCATGCCGTACATCGACGGCACCCAGCTGGACTTCGTCCGCGAGGGACTGAACGAGGGCTTCAAGTTCCACAACCCGAACGAGCGCGACCGCTGCGGCTGCGGCGAATCGTTCCGCGTGTGAAGTCCCTGCAGTCGAACGACTTCGAGCTGTTCGGGCTGCCGGTCCGCTTCGAGCTGGACCGTGCAGGGCTGGACCAGCGCTGGAAAGACCTGCAGCGCGAGGTGCACCCCGACCGCCATGCGGCGGCGGACGCGCAGACCCAGCGCCAGGCGATGCAGTGGTCGGTGCGCATCAACGAGGCCTACCAGCGCCTCAAGGATCCGCTGCAGCGGGCCACCTACCTGTGCGAACTGCATGGGGCGCCCATCCAGGCCGAGAACAACACCGCCATGCCCCCGGCCTTTCTGATGCAGCAGATGGAATGGCGCGAGACGCTGGACGAAGCCACCGCCAGCGAACAGATCGAAGACATGGCCGACGAGGTGGCCGCGGTGCGGCGCCAGATGCTGGCGGACCTGCAGCAGGTGGCGGACGTGCAGCGCGACTGGCCCGCACTCGCTGGTCGGGTCAGAGCCCTCATGTTCGTTGAGCGATTTGCGCGCGACGTCTCGGAACGGCTCGATCAGCTGGGACAATAGAGGGCTGTCGGCGATTTGCGCCCTGTTTGCAGCTTCTCCCAATGGCACTCCTCCAGATTTCCGAACCCGGCCAGTCGCTGGACCCCCACCAGCGCCGCATTGCGGTGGGCATTGACCTGGGCACCACGCATTCGCTGGTGGCCGCAGTGCGCCACGGGGTGGCTGAATGCCTGCCCGACCTGCAGGGTCGCGTGATCCTGCCCAGCGTGGTGCGGTATCTGGACCCCGCGCAGGGTGGTGCAGGGCGGCAGATCGGTTTTGATGCCCTGGGTGCGCAGACCGGTGATCCGGCCAACACCATCAGCTCGGTCAAGCGCCTGATGGGCCGCCGCCGCGAACAGGTGGTGGATGTGGACCGACTGTCTTACACCGTGGTCGACGACGGCGACATGGCGGTGGTCGAGACCATCGCGGGCCGCAAGACGCCCATGGAAGTGAGCGCCGAAATCCTCGCCACGCTGCGCTTTCGGGCCGAGGACAGCTTCGACGACGAACTGTTCGGTGCCGTGATCACCGTGCCGGCCTATTTCGACGACGCCCAGCGCCAGGCCACCAAGGACGCCGCCCAGCTGGCCGGCATCAACGTGCTCCGGCTGATCAACGAGCCCACGGCTGCGGCCATCGCCTACGGGCTGGACAACGGGTCGGAAGGCATCTATGCCATCTACGACCTGGGCGGTGGCACCTTCGACATCTCCATCCTGCGCCTGACGCGCGGGGTTTTTGAAGTCATGGCCACCGGCGGCGACTCGGCCCTGGGTGGCGACGACTACGATCAGGCCCTGGCGGCCTGGGTGCTGCAACGGGCGGGCCTGCTGGCGGTGGAGGATGCGGCCGAAAGGGCTGCGGTGCACCGCGAAGCGCGCCGTGTGAAGGAACAGCTGACCGCGCAGGACACCGTGCTGTTCCGGGCCTCCCTGGAGACAGGTGCCATCGAGCAGGTGGTGCGTCGGGAGGATTTTGAAGCCTGCACCGCCGAACTGACCGCCCGCACCATGAGCGCGGTGCGCAAGGTGCTGCGGGACGCCGGTGTCGCGCGCGAAGACGTGCAGGGCGTGGTGATGGTGGGCGGCTCCACCCGCATGCCGGTGATCCGCCGCACCGTGGGGGCGTTCTTCGGCCAGGAACCGCTGACCAACCTCAATCCTGATGAGGTGGTGGCGCTGGGCGCGGCCATTCAGGCCAATGCGCTGGCGGGGAACAGCAAAGAGGGCGACCTGTTGTTGCTGGATGTGATTCCCCTGTCGCTGGGCATTGAAACCATGGGCGGCCTGGTCGAGCGCATCGTGCCACGCAACAGCACCATCCCTACGGCCCGCGCGCAGGACTTCACCACCTACCAGGACGGCCAGACCGCGCTGGCGCTGCACGTGGTGCAGGGCGAACGCGATCTGGTGGCCGACTGTCGCAGCCTGGCGCGCTTCACCTTGCGCGGCATTCCGCCCATGGCGGCCGGCGCCGCGCGCATCCGCGTGACGTTCACCGTCGATGCCGACGGCTTGTTGTCCGTCGCCGCGAAAGAGCAGGGCAGCGGGGTCGAGGCGAAGATCGACGTCAAGCCCGCCTACGGTCTGAGCGACGAGCGGATCGCCACCATGCTGCAGGACAGCTTCAGCACGGCCCAGCAGGACATGGCCGCTCGCGCACAGGTCGAAGCGCGGGTGGACGCCGACCGCATGATCGCCGCCACCCGCAGTGCGCTGGCGGCCGACGGCGATCTGCTGGACGTGGCCGAACGCGGCGCCATCGATGCCCTCATCAGCGCGCTGGACGCGGTCGCTGCACAGGGCAGTGCGGCCGACATCGAGGCCGCCACCCAGGCGCTGGCCAAAGGCACCGAGGCATTCGCCGCCCGCCGCATGAACCGGGGTATCCAGCAAGCCCTGGCAGGCCGAAAAGTCGAAGAAGTCTGAGAGCACACCATGCCCACGATCAAGATATTGCCCCACCCCGAGTACTGCCCGCAGGGCGCCAGCATCAGCGTGCCCGCGGGCACGTCCATCTGCGAAGCCCTGCTGGAGAACCACATCAACATCGAGCACGCCTGCGACATGAGCTGTGCCTGCACCACTTGCCATGTGGTGGTGCGCGAAGGCTTCAAGAGCCTGGGCGAATTGGACGAAGCCGAAGAAGACCTGCTGGACCGTGCCTGGGGGCTGGAGCCGAACTCGCGCCTGTCCTGCCAGGCCATCCTGGCCCAGCAGGACCTGACCATCGAGATCCCCAAGTACTCGATCAACCACGCCAAAGAGAGCCACTGATCCGCCCTGGGGCGGCCCTGCAGCGCATCGCCACCGATGCCAGGAAGCCATGAGACAAGTTGTTCTGGATACCGAAACCACCGGCCTGTCGGCCGAGAACGGCGACCGCATCATTGAGATCGGCTGTGTGGAACTGTTCGCGCGCAAGCTGACCGGTCGCAACTTCCATCACTACGTCAACCCCGAGCGCGACAGCCACGAAGAGGCGCTCAAGGTCCACGGCATCAGCAACGAGTTCCTGCGCGACAAACCCCGGTTCGCCGAGATCGCCGAAGAACTCGTCGCATATCTCGAGGGGGCCGAACTCATCATCCACAACGCACCGTTCGACATCGGCTTTCTCAACAAGGAACTGAGCCTGCTGGGTCGGCCACCCATCACCCAGATCGTGTCGGGCGTGACCGACACGCTGGTCATGGCCAAGGAGATGTTCCCGGGCAAGCGCAACGGGCTCGACGCGCTGTGCGACCGGCTGGAGGTGGACAATTCGGGCCGAACGCTGCACGGCGCCTTGCTCGACGCCGAACTGCTGGCCGACGTCTACATCAACATGACGCGTGGTCAGGACGCGTTGCTGATCGAGGCCGGGGAAACGGACACGCCTGGTGTGCTGGTCGAGCGGGTCGACTTCAGCCGTTTCTCGCTCCCGGTGCTGCAGGCCAACGAGCAAGAGCAACTGGCCCATGAAGCCACGCTGTCCGACCTCGACAAGGCCTGCAAAGGCAAAACAGTGTGGCGCCGACTGCAGACTGCGGGGTGAACATAAGTGCAAGCGTGCGAATTTTCCCCCTAGGCCTCCGAATGCGATTCAAAGTCGCGCTATAATTTGAGGCTTCCGAAGATTCGGATCCGGTAAAGACAACTTGGCCGGTCAGGTTTTCGGGCGGTTAGCTCAGTGGTAGAGCACTGCCTTCACACGGCAGGGGTCGCAGGTTCGAACCCTGCACCGCCCACCAAAAAAGCGTTAGCAATCAACAAGATAAGCCGCCCTCGGGTGGCTTTTTTGTTTTGGTGGGCCAAAAGTGGGCCAAGAAATACCAGGAACGTGTTGTGCGAATCTCGCAACACCAGGCCCCGAGGTTTCACCGATGCGAAGAGCGGCATGCGCTTGGTCAAACACCTACCACTCAAGCGTGCATCAGCGACTGGAGCGCTACTCCGCCTGAATCTTCGCGGTGGTGACGATGCGTTCGAACTGCGCGGACTCCTTCTTGATGAAGTCCTTGAACTGCGCCGGGGTCATCGGGGTGGGTTCACCACCTTGTTCGCGTAGCTTCTTGGCCAGTTCTGGGTCCTTCAGGGCGGCCGTCACGGCGGCGTTGAGCTTTTGCACCACGGTGTCGGGCGTACCGGCGGGGGCGAACAGACCGAACCAGTTCTCCAGCGCGTACTTGGCCAGCGGCTTGTATTCGGCCAGCGCCGGGACATCGGGGGCAAACGGCGCGCGGGTGGCAGAGGTCACGGCAATCGGCTTGACCTTGCCTGCCTGGATGAAGGACTTGGCGGCTGTGTAGCTCACGAAGGTCATGTCCACCAGCCCGGTGGTCACGTCCACCAGTTGGGCAGCGGCGCCTCGGTAGGGGATGTGAACCATGAAGACGCCACCCAACTCTTCGAGCAGTTCACCGTTGAGGTGCTGCGGGTTGCCCACACCGCTGGTGGAGTAGGACACTTTGCCCGGATTCTTCTTGGCGTGGGCGATCAGCTCTTCGGTGTTCTTCACCGGCAGCTTGTTGGACACCACCAGCACGTTCGGGATGCGCACCACCAGTGTGACCGGCACCAGGTCTTTGGCCGGGTCGTAGGCCATGCGGCCCTTGTAGACGAAGGGGTTGATGGCGGTTTCGCCGGCTGAGCCCAGCAACAGGGTATGGCCATCGGGTGCAGCCTTGACCACGGCCTGCGCGCCGATCATGCCGCTGCCACCGGCCTTGTTTTCCACAATGATCGTGCCGCCCAGCGTGCTGCGCAGCTTTTCGGCTAGCAGGCGGGCAGTGATGTCCACACCGCCACCGGCACCGAAGGGCACGACGATGGAGACGTTGCGCGAAGGGTAGTCCTGCGCCTGAGTAATGAAGGGGGTGAATGTGCCCAGCGCGAGGGCCAGGGCGGTGAGGCGGCGAGAGAGGTTCATGGCATGGCCTTTCGATTGGGTAAATTGCATTTTGTAATGTATAAATACAAAAATGGATTGTGGAAAACCCTTGTTATTGGATTTTTCACCCGTGTGTTTTGCCGTTTTTCAGGCTTGCTTTGTTTTTGTGGTTTATTAGATGCATTGCGGGGTGTTGCGCAGACCGCTCTACCGACCTTGGAGGTGTTGGGCATGCTGGCTGGAAAGATTCTTGAGACGGTGCTGGAAGGGGGGCTGCAGCCCGGCGCCCACTTGACGGCGGCCGGGCTGGCCGCACGGCTGAAGGTGTCCCGCACCCCCGTGAGCAAGGCTTTGGAGACGCTGCGCGAAAAGGGCGCCGTGCAACGGGAGATGAACCGCGGCTACTTCCTGTCAGCGTCTCCGGACCAAGTCGCGGCGCTGCTGGCCAGCGACTTTCGCGCGGCCGGGGGCGATGCTCTGGGCGCGGCCTATTTCCAGCTGGCCGAGGACCGGCTCAACGGTCAGCTGCCCGACGAGGTCACCGAAGCGGAACTCAAGGCGCGGTACGGGCTGTCGGCCGGCCAGCTGCATGGCCTGCTGAACCGCATCGCTGAAGAGGGCTGGATGCAGAAGCGTCCGGGCTATGGCTGGGATTTCAGTCCCATCCTCACCACGCCCGACAGCTTGCTGAAGTCCTACCGTCTGCGCCTGACGCTGGAACCCGCGGCCTTGCTGGAGCCTGGCTACCACCTCGATTCGCAGGTGATTGCGCGCCTGCGGGCTACAGAGCTGCGCCTGCTGGACGGCGGCATCACCACCGCCACGGCGGACCAGTTGCACGACCGTGGCGTGGTGTTTCACGAGGCTTTGGTGCAGGCCTCGGGCAATGCCTTCTTCAGCGACGCGGTGCGCCGTGTCCACCGCCTGCGGCGCCTGCTGTCGTATCGCTCGATGAGGGACCGCGCACGCTATGAGGCGCACTGCCGCCAGCACCTGGAGATCCTGCGGTTGATCGAAGTGGGCCAGCTCGGCGAAGCCTCCATGGCCATGCGGAACCACCTGACCGTGACGATCGAGAGCCTGGAGAAAATTCGCGGCCTGCTGAGCGCAAAAGAGGAAAAAGCGGCGGGCTAAACCAGGCCGAACGCGCCGGCTGCAGCGCCCATGCCCAGCAGCAACATCAGGTTCACGCGGGTCTTCGTCAGCAGGTAGAACGAAACCAGGCACAGGGCTGCCAAGGCCAGGTCCTGCAGCGCCAAGTACTTGCCGGGGTAGACATAGACCGCCGACGAAAACAGCAGGGCCACGACCACCGGAGCCAGGCCCTGGTAGAACGCCTTGACGCCACGCACCGCGTGGTGCCGCTCCATCCAGCGCGAGGCGAACAACGCTAGCAGCGAACTGGGCCCAACCATGCACAGCAGGCAGAGTACCGCCACCGCCGGGGCTGCCCACAGGCCCAGCGAGAGCGACGAGACGTACCAGCCCATCAGCGCCACGAACAGGATGTTGGGCCCCGGTGCCACCTGTGCTAGGGCCACCGAGCCGCTGAACTGATCTGTTGTGAGCCAGCGGTGCTCCAGCACCAGGAATCGATGCATGTCGGGCACGACCGCCATGCCGCCGCCCATGGAAACAACGGACAGGGTGGCGAAGTTCAGGCACAGGCTGGGCAGGTCGCTCCAGCCGAAGCTTGTGGTGTCGGTCACGGTGGGTCGGGCGGGCGGGATGAACCGAGCCGGTGAAAGGTCCAGGCCCAGGCGAACAGGCCCACTGAGCCGAGCACCCAGTGCAACGGCCAGTGCAGCACCAGCACCATGGCCAGCGTAACCGCCGCGCAGCACCCGCAGAACCAGCGCCCGCCCGGGTGTCCGCGCAGCGCCGGCAGCATCTTGGCCGCGGTGCAGGCGATAAGCGCCGCCACCACCGCTGCAATGCCCTTGAGTGCTCCTTGCACCGCGGGCAGGGCGCCGTAGGCTTCAAAACCCACGGCCAGCAGCAGCACCAACAGCAGGGGAAAAACGAACATGACCTTGCCCCTGAAAAGTGGAGTTCTTAGTCCTTGTTGAAAATACCGACAAG
>CAYRWN010000065.1:0-14276 GCA_964428045.1 uncultured Hydrogenophaga sp.
CAAGCTGGAGGCCGGATCCAAAATTTCAAGTATGCAAGGGCCGGATCAATAACCCGACAACATCGGGCTCTCCGGGGTGTAGCATCGATTTCGTCCGCCTTCACCGGGTTCCATCCATGTCTTCTGCCCACCGACTCCCGCCCTCTGCACTGGCCGACCGCTTGCGCAACCACCGCGTATGGGGTCTGCTGCCCACCGGCAGCCGCCAGACCCTGGCGGAGCACATGCAACTGCTTGACACCGCCGCCGGACAGGACGTGGCTCATGGGGACGACCTGCGCGACGCCCTGCACTGGATCGTCGCGGGATCGGTCGGTCTTTTGGGTGGGCAGGAACAGCTGCTGGTGAGCCTGCAGGCCGACGAGTTCTTCGGGCTCAGGCTGGGCGAAGAACTGGGGGCCACCCGGGCCCGTGCGCTGACCGAAGTTCAGGTCGCGCGGCTGGACCTGGCCACGCTGGAGGCGCTGCGCCAGGAAAGCCCTGCGCTGGCCTACCTCCTGCCGTCACCGGGCCCCGGTCATGCGGGCAGCCGCCGGGTCGCCATGGCCGGCGCCAACGCGGCCGATCCGGCCCTCAATCTCATGACCACGCCGGTGCGCTCGCTCATCAAGCGCACGCCCATCACCGTCTCACCGCACATCAGCATCCGCGAAGCGGCCCAGCTGATGAGCACGCAGCGCGTGTCTTCGGTCCTCATCGTGGAGCAGGAGCACCTGTTCGGCGTGGTGACCGACCGCGACCTGCGCAACCGGGTGATCGCCGCCGGACTGGACACCAGCCGGCCCCTGGCCGACATCGCCACCTTGGCGCCCATGACCATCGATGTCGGCCAGCAGGCCTTTGACGCCTTGCTGCTGATGGCGCGCCACAACATCCACCATGTACCGGTGCTCGATGGCCAGCGCATCGCCGGCATGATCACCGCCACCGACCTGACCGAACAGCACAGCACTTCGGCCGTGTTCCTGGCGGGTGACATCGACAAGCAGGGCAGCATCGAAGGCCTGCAGGCCGCCAGCCGAAAGATCCAGCAGCTGCAGAAAAGCCTGGCCGCCGCTCAAGCCAGTGCCTACAGCACCGGCCACATCATCACCGCGATCACCGACGCCATCACCGCCCGGCTGCTGCAGCTGGGCGAAGCGAAGCTGGGACCACCTCCGGTGGACTATGTCTGGGTCGCTGCCGGTTCGCAGGCGCGCAACGAGCAGACCGCCAAGTCCGACCAGGACAACTGCCTGGTGCTGGACGACCGCTACGAACCGGCGCAGCACGGCGCCTACTTCAAGGAGCTGGCCAGCTTCGTCTGTGACGGGCTGGATGCCTGCGGCTACATCTACTGCCCGGGCGAGATGATGGCCATGACCGACCCGTGGCGCCAGCCACAGCGGGTGTGGGCCGACTACTTCGCGCGCTGGACCAGCACCCCGGACCCCAAGGCGCTGATGCTGACCTGTGTCTTCTTCGACCTGCGTGCCGTCCATGGCCAGAGCGCCCTGCTGGACGACCTGCGGCGCGATGTTCTGAAACGCACCCAGGGCAATTCCCTGTTCCTCGCCCACATGGTCGGCAATGCGCTGCAGCACCAGCCCCCGCTGGGCCTGTTCAAGGGCATAGCCACCATCCGCAGCGGCGAACACAAGGGTACCGTCGACCTCAAGCACACCGGGGTGGTGCCCATCGTCGACCTGGCCCGGGTCTACGCCCTGGCGGGCGGAGACAACGCCGTCAACACGCACGACCGCCTGGTCGGCGCGGCTGCGGGCGGGGCGATCAGCGAGCAGAGCGCCCGCGACCTGCGCGACGCCCTGGAGTTCCTGGCCTTCATGCGCATCCAGCACCAGGCCCGCCAGATCACGGCCGGCGACAAACCCGACAACTACCTGCGGCTAGACGACCTGTCCAACTTCGAACGCACCCAGCTCAAAGACGCATTCACCGTGGTCCAATCGCTGCAGAACGTGCTGGGCCAGCGGTACAGGATGTGACCCCACTCCCCCCGCGCCGCCTGCGGCGCGGGGGGGGTCAATACTTGAGTCGGGCGTAGTAGGTCTTCTGCACCGCCTCCCGGGCCTGCCCCAGGGTGTGGATGCCCTTGTCGGCCAGCAGCGGGATCAGTCGCAGAAACACCTCGGCCGTCACCATGGCATCGCCCATGGCGGTGTGGCGGCCCACGATGGTGATGTTGAAACGCTCCGCGATCGCCTCGAGCCGGTGCGAGTCCTGGTTGGGGTGCACCACCGCCGACAGCAGCAGGGTGTCCAGCACCGGGTGGTCAAAGACCGCCCCGGTCTGGCCTTCCTTGAGCTGCAGAAACCGCATGTCGAAGGCCGCGTTGTGCGCCACCAGCACCGTGTCCTGCGCGAACGCGTGGAACGCGGGCAACACCTGGTCGATGGTGGGCTGGCCGACGACCATCTCGGGCTGGATGCCGTGGATCGGGATCGACGCGGCCGGAATCGGGCGCCGAGGGTCCACCAGCTGCTCGAAACACTCGTGCTTGAGCAGCTTGTTGTTGACGATGCGCGCTGCGCCGATCTGGATGATTTCGTCGCCCTGCGACGGGTTCAGGCCGGTGGTCTCGGTATCGAACACGGTGTAGGCGAGTTCCGACAGCAGGCGCTCGTCCATCGAATGGGTCAGCTCCGTGGTCTTGAACAGGTCGAAGTCGTAGTACTCGGGCCGGCTGTCGGTCGGTGCGAGACCGGACGGCTCGGCAGTTTCCTGCGGGTTCGCCAGCGGCAGCAGAAAACGGAAGAAGGCCTGGTGCCGGGCGCGCTCGCGTTCGAACCAGAAGGCGCCACCGTGGCGTTCGACCACGTCGCGCACCGAGAGTCGCAGGGTCTCGACGCCGATCTTCATGGCGTCCATTTCCCAGCTCATCACGGTCTCGGTGCTCATGGCCTGACCCGACCAGATCAGGTCCAGCTGCGCCTTGCCCTGCCCGCCGCTGGCCGTTGCCAGCCGCAGGTGCAACGCGCGCACCTCGAACTCCTCACCCAGCCGGCTCGCCAGGTAGGTCAGCGCCTGCAGCAGCGAGTAGCTCTCGATCCTGAGCCACAGCCCCTCCTGCACCTCCAGCGCCGAGCAGCGCAGGCCGGTGACGCTCTCCATGCGGCGCAGTGCGGCGTTCACCAGGTCGTCACCCAGCATGTCCTCCAGCGGCCAGCGCGTCTTCAGACTGTCGGCCGCACCCGATTCCACCGAGGCGATGCGCCGACTCAGCGTACGGGTTTCATCGCGCACCACCCCCATGAAGCGCTCCCGCATGGCCGGCTCCAGGTCGGGGTAGTCCAGCATGTCGATGGCGGCCTGCATGCTCGCCAGCGCAGCCCGGCTGCCTTCGGTGAGCGTGTGCAGCACCTGGTCGCGCGCCGCCTCGGCCTCGAAGTCGCGGGTGATGTTGTCCAGCATCAGCACAAAACCGGTGAGTCCGGCCGGCGCACCGGCCGCGGACGCGTGCGGCGACTGCGTGGCACGCACGGGCGCCATCTGCACGCGCAGCAACTGCCCGGCCGGTGTGGTCGTCACGAACTGGGCCGAAGGCTGCGTTGCACCCCGCGCCAGGCGCTGCTGGATGTTCTCGAGCGCGTGCGCCACCAGCTTGCGGTCGAACACACCATAGATGGAGCGGCCCAGACCGATCAGTTCGGCGCCACCGGCCACCCCGGGTGCCTGAGACAGTGCCCGGAACTGCATGCGCGCACGGTTGTTGTAGAGCAGCACCCGGCCGTCCAGGTTGCAGACCACCACGCTCTGGGTGAGTTCGGACATCAGGGCCGCCAGGCGCGAGCGCTCCTGCTCGATGCCTCGTGCAGCCTCTGCCACCTTCGCATCCATCTGCTGGCGCAGGTCTTCGCGCTGGCCCACCAGCTGGTTGAAGAGCCCCACCAGCACCTTGGTTTCGGCATTGCCCTTGGCGGGCAGTTCGCGCACCACATCGGTCTTGAGCAGCACCTGCGCCTCTTCGGCCAGTTGCACCGACGGCGTCACCCAGAGATCGAACCAGCGCTTGAGTCCCCAGCCGATCACGGCCATGCCCGCCGCCCAGGTCAGGCCGATGAGCCCCAGGCGGTCGCCCACGGTCTGCAGCACCGCCTGGCGTTCCCGGGCCTCCATGGCCGAGGCGACCAGGCCGAAGGTGGCCGCCAGCCAGCCCAGCGAGGCCACGGCCGCCGCGCCCAGCAGCCACCACAGGCGCGGGTCGGTCTTCTGCTGGGCGCTCATCGAACGACCCTCCGTGCTGCACACGGCGGGACCGAGCGCCTTCGGAACGGCCGTGCGGCGCTCATGAAACAACCCTCCGTACTGCGCACTTCGGGGCTGAGCGCCTTCGGAACGGCCGTGCGGCGCTCATGGCGCCTCTCCCGGCGCGCCGTCGAGCAGTTCCTTGACTCTCTGCACCAGCTCCTTGGTGGAAAACGGTTTGG
This sequence comes from uncultured Hydrogenophaga sp., assembly GCA_964428045.1. Taxonomy (GTDB): domain Bacteria; phylum Pseudomonadota; class Gammaproteobacteria; order Burkholderiales; family Burkholderiaceae_C; genus Hydrogenophaga. The sequence goes on from CAYRWN010000065.1 coordinate 4,428, forward strand.
TCATGTAGGCGTTGGCACCCAGCGCCAGGCCTTTGGCGACGTCGGTGTCGCGGCCCTTGGCCGTGAGCATCACGATCAGCGTGTCCTTGACCGCGTCGTTGCCGCGCACCTCGTGGCAGACATCGAAGCCGGTCTTGACGGGCATCATCACGTCGAGCAGCACCAGCGCCGGCCGCTCGCGCGCGATGGCGTCGACCGCTTCCTGCCCGTCGCGGGCCAGTACCACCTGGTAGCCCTCGCGCTTCATCAGGAACTCCAGCGAGATGAGGATGTTCGGCTCGTCGTCGGCGATCAGGATTTTCTGCGGGTTCATGGGCTGAGTCTCCTCGTTCTGTTGTGTTCAGTGCACGGGGGCGGGTGTGCGCCGCGGCAGGGTGAAGCCGAAGCAGGCCCCCTGCCCCGGCACCGACCGCAACCAGATCCGTCCCCCGAAATGCTCCACGATCTGGCGGCTGATCGGCAGGCCCAGACCGGTGCCGCCCGGGCGGTAGTGGTCGTCGCCGCTGACCTGGCGGAATTTCTCGAACACGCGCGCCTGCTGGTCCACCGGGATGCCGGGCCCGTTGTCCTGCACCTGCACCTCGACCTCGTCGACCCCGTCCTGCAGGCTCAGCGTCACCTGTCCGCGGTCGCGCGGCGCGTACTTGGCCGCATTCGACAGCAGGTTGAGCACCACCTGCGTGATCCGGTCGGGATCGGCCGGCAGCGGGGCCACCCGCTCGGGCAGGTCCAGGGTGAGCGCGATGCCGCGCTCGCGCATCAGCTCGCCCATGCTGCCTGCGGCCTGCTCCAGCAGCTCGCGCATGTCCACCGCCGTGTTGTGCCACTCGGCGTGTCCGGCTTCGATCTTGGCCATGTCCAGCACCTGGTTGACCAGGCGGCTCAGGCGCTGCGCCTCGGCCACGATGATGCCCAGAAACTGTTGCCGCTGCCCGGTCTCCATCGTGTCATCGTCGCGCATCATTTCAGACAAGGCCCTGATCGACGTCAAAGGTGTGCGCAGCTCGTGCGTCACCGACGACATGAAATCGTCCTTGAGCCGGTCCAGGCTCTTGAGCTGTTCGTTGGCCTGCCGCAGTTCACCGGTGGCGCGCTCCAGCGACTGCGACTTCTCCTCCAGCGCGTGCGAATAGGCGCGCAACTGCGACGCCTCGTCCAGGATCCGCATCACGTCGTCCAGATCCAGCGGCTCTTCCTCCACCGCCGACGCCACCATCACCCGCGCCGATGCGCTGCCGATGGCCCCGGCCAGCTGCGTCTCCACGAACTGCACCAGCCGGGCATCGGCCGTCAGCCGGTCGACCGACGCCACACCCCGTTCCCGCGCATAAGCTTCGAACAGCCGCCGCGCGCGGTCGACCCCCATGAAGCGGACCACCAGGGCCTGCAGGGCTGGCACCTGGGCCCGGCCCTGCCAGAACACCGGGTGCGGTGCGTCGTCGGTGCGCCGGAACACATCGACGAACAGTAGCGCCTGGCTGGTTTCGGCCGCCGAGGGCGAGCGCCACAGCGAGACCCCGACGTAGGCGCCGATGTTGACCAGCAGGCTCCAGAACAGCGAATGGGTCAGGCTGTCCAAACCCTGCAGGCCGAGAAAGGCTTCGGGCCGGAGCCAGGCCAGACCGAACAGGCCGTGCTGCAGGAAGCCATCGGCCAGCCAGCCCGACTTGGCCAGCGAAGGCAGCATCAGCGTGTAGGCCCAGAACACGAAACCCAGCAGCAGACCGGCCAGCGCACCACGGCGCGTGCCACCTTTCCAGTACATGCCGCCCAGCAGGGCCGGCGCGAACTGCGCCACCGCCGCGAAGCTGATCAGTCCGATGCTCACCAGCGCATAGGCTTCGCCTGCCAGGTGGAAATACAGGTAGCCCAGCAGCAGGATCACCAGGATGGCCAGGCGCCGGATCATCAGCAGCAGAGCGGTCAGGTCGCCGGCCGCCCGCGCGCCAAAACGCCGCGTGCGCAGCAGCAGCGGCATCACCAGGTCGTTGCAGACCATGGTCGACACCGCGATCGCCTCGACGATCACCATGCCCGTGGCCGCCGAAAGCCCGCCCACGAAGGCCAGCAGTGCCAGCGCCGTGTGCCCCTGGTCCAGCGGCAACGAGAGCACGAACATTTCCGGATTCATGTTGCCCGGGCCGAAATGCAGCAGACCGCCGACCGCAATGGGCAGCACGAACAGGTTGATCAGCAGCAGGTACAGCGGGAACACCCAGACCGCACGCCGCAGGTGCGACTCGTGCACGTTCTCCACCACCATCACCTGAAACTGGCGCGGCAGGAAGACCACCGAGAGCATGGCCAGCAGGGTCAGCCCCAGCCACTGGGCATAGGCAAAAGGCTGGCCCTGGTCGAACTGCAGCAGCCGCCTGATATCGGGCTGCGCATCGGCACGCGCGAACAGATCCCCCAGCCCGTTGAAGAGGCCGTAGGTCACGAACACGCCCACCGCCAGAAAAGCCATCAGCTTGACGATGGACTCGAACGCGATCGCGGCGACCATGCCCTCGTGGCGCTCGGTGCTGTCCAGGTGCCGCGCCCCAAAGACCATGGTGAACCCGGCCAGCGCCAGCGCCACGTACAGCGTGCTGTCGGCCCACCACGCGGCCGAGGGCGTCACCGCCGCGCCCAGCGGCGCGGTCATCACCCCGTAGGCGCTAGCAATGCCCTTGAGCTGCAGGGCGATGTACGGCACGATGCCCACCACCGTGATCAGCGTGACCAGGCCGGCCAGGGTCGGGCTCTTGCCGTAGCGGCTGGCGATGAAGTCGGCGATGGAGGTGATGCGGTAGGTGCGCGCGATGCGGATCATCTTGCGCACCACCAGCCAGGCCAGGATCATGGCCAGCATCGGCCCCAGGTAGATCGGCAGGAACCACACCCCCGAACCGGCCGCACGGCCCACGCTGCCGAAGTAGGTCCAGGCGGTGCAGTAGACCGCCATGGACAGCGCGTAGACCCAGGCATTGCCGATGACCGAACGCCCCGCCTGCGCACGCCGGTCGCCCCAGTAGGCGATGGCGAACAACAGCAGCAGGTAGGCGAAGGAAACCGCGATGACCAGGGGGGCGGACAGCATGCCAGGCTCCCGGTCACGACGGCCGGTCGCCGGTGCCGGCCGGCCGTTCGACCACCCAGGCCAGCACGGCGATCAGCACCGCCCAGAGCAGGAACAGCGCCGCCGGGAACACGGGCAGGCCCCACCAGCGGGCGTCGTGGTCCCAGAGGGCCAGCAGGGGAAAGTTCAGCAGCAACAGCCCCGCCCAGAACAGGGCCACCAGGCGCTGTGCCACCAGAGCGTCTTGCATGCGGATGTCTCCTTGCGCGGCATCCCGGCGGCGAGGCCAGGTCCGCTGCCCCATTGTGCGCCAGGCTCTGACCCTCGGCTTACGCGGCACCCCGCAAAACAAACGGCCGGCTGGAGCCGGCCGCCTGTGACTCGCCAGAGCGCGGTATCAGGAGCCGGCCAGCAGCTGCCAGGTGTCGACCACCGAGTCCGGGTTCAGCGAAATCGAGCTGATGCCTTCGTCACGCAGCCACTGGGCAAAGTCCGGGTGGTCGCTGGGGCCCTGGCCGCAGATGCCCACGTACTTGCCCTGGGCCTTGCAGGCGCCGATCGCCATCCGCAGCAGGGCCTTGACGGCCGGGTCGCGCTCGTCGAAGTCGTGCGCCAGCAGTTCCAGGCCCGAATCGCGGTCCAGGCCCAGGGTCAGCTGGGTCAGGTCGTTGGAGCCGATGGAGAAACCGTCGAAGTACTGCAGGTAGTCGTTGGCCAGCACGGCGTTGCTCGGGATCTCGCACATCATGATCAGCTTGAGGCCGTTTTCGCCGCGCTTGAGGCCCTTGGCGGCCAGCAGCTCGGTCACTTTGCGCGCCTGCTCCAGCGTGCGCACGAAGGGCACCATCACCTGCACGTTGGTCAGGCCCATGTCTTCGCGCACACGCTTGAGGGCTTCGCACTCCATCGCAAAGGCTTCGGCAAAGTCTTCGCTGATGTAGCGCGCCGCGCCGCGGAAGCCCAGCATGGGGTTCTCTTCATCGGGCTCGTAGCGGCTGCCACCGACCAGCTTGCGGTATTCGTTGGACTTGAAGTCCGACAGGCGCACGATCACCGGCTTGGGCCAGAACGCGGCGGCGATCGTGGCCACACCCTCGGCCACCTTGTCCACGTAGAAGGCACGCGGGCTGGCATGGCCACGGGCCACCGATTCCACCGCCTTCTTCAGGTCGGCGTCGATCGCGGGGTAGTCCAGGATGGCCTTGGGGTGCACGCCGATGTTGTTGTTGATGATGAATTCCAGGCGGGCCAGGCCGACGCCGCCGTTGGGGATCTGGGCGAAGTCGAACGCCAGTTGCGGGTTGCCCACGTTCATCATGATCTTGACGTCGACCGCGGGCATCTCGCCGCGCCTGACCTCGGTGACCTCGGTCTCCAGCAGGCCGTCGTAGATGTGGCCGGTATCGCCTTCGGCACAGCTGACGGTGACCAGGGTCCCGTCCTTGAGCGTGTCGGTGGCGTTGCCGCAACCCACCACGGCCGGAATGCCCAGCTCGCGCGCGATGATGGCCGCGTGGCAGGTGCGGCCACCGCGGTTGGTCACGATGGCGCTGGCGCGCTTCATCACCGGCTCCCAGTTCGGATCGGTCATGTCGGTCACCAGCACGTCACCGGGCTGCACCTTGTCCATTTCGCTGGTGTTGTGCACCAGGCGCACCGGGCCGGTGCCGACCTTCTGGCCGATGGCGCGGCCACTGGCCAGCACGGCACCCTTGCCCTTGAGTTTGTAGCGCACCTCGGTCTTGCCGGCGGCCTGGCTCTTCACCGTCTCGGGGCGGGCCTGCAGGATGTAGAGCTGGCCGTCGTTGCCGTCCTTGCCCCACTCGATGTCCATCGGACGCCCGTAGTGCTGCTCGATGACCATCGCATAGTGCGCGAGCTGCTCGACCTCGTCGTTGGTCAGGCTGTAGCGGTTGCGCAGTTCCACCGGCACGTCCACCGTCTTGACCAGCTTTTTCGTCGCGGCCTTCTCCTCCGGGGTGGAGAACACCATCTCGATCAGCTTGCTGCCCAGGTTGCGGCGAATGACCGCGCGCTTGCCCGCCTTGAGCATGGGCTTGTGCACATAGAACTCGTCGGGGTTCACGGCACCCTGCACCACCGTCTCGCCCAGGCCGTAGCTGGAGGTGATGAACACCACGTCCTCGAAACCCGATTCGGTGTCGATGGTGAACATGACACCCGACGCACCGGTGTCGGAACGCACCATGCGCTGCACGCCGGCCGACAGGGCCACGTCGGCATGGGCAAAGCCCTTGTGCACGCGGTAGCTGATGGCGCGGTCGTTGTACAGGGAAGCGAACACCTCTTTCATCTTGTGCAGCACCTCGTCGATGCCGTGCACGTTCAGGAACGTCTCCTGCTGACCGGCGAACGAGGCGTCGGGCAGGTCTTCGGCGGTGGCCGAAGAGCGCACGGCAAAGGTGGCCTGGTGGTTGTCACCCACCAGCGTGGTGAATGCATCCCGGATCGCCTTCTCGAGATCGGCCGGGAACGGCTGGTTCTCCACCATGGCGCGGATCTCGGCGCCCGCTTCGGCCAGGGCACGCACGTCCTCGATGTCCAGCGCATCCAGCCGCGCATTGATGCGGTCGGACAGGCCGTCGAACTTCAGGAACTCGCGGTAGGCGTGTGCCGTGGTGGCGAAGCCGGTGGGCACCTTGACCCCCTCGGGCAGGTGCGAAATCATCTCGCCGAGGCTGGCGTTCTTGCCGCCGACGACGTCGACATCGGTCATGCGCAGTTTCTCGAAAGGCACGACCAGGGCAGTCGGCTCGAACAGGTGGGACATGGAAGACTCCTAAGGTTGAAAAACCGGGGGCTCCGCGCACCGAGTCTGGACCTGTGGTTCTGTTGTGGGTCCCGCAACGGGTCAGGGGCAGCAATGTTGGAGGCGGCAGACCGGATAATGGTCCGCGAGCTCAGATGCGGGATTGTAGGCGCGCCCTCCCGCGCGCCACCTGCATCCGGCCGACGACGGGGTTGAAATCCGCTGGCCCCGGCACTGAAATTTCTTGCGTCCCCACCGCCCAACCGAGCCCCACATGCCCAACAGAACGGTCTTTTTCCTCTCCGACGGCACCGGCATCACCGCCGAAACCTTCGGCAACGCCATCCTGGCCCAGTTCGAAATCGAGGTGCGCCGCGTGCGCCTGCCGTTCCTGGACAGTGTGGACAAGGCCCACCAGGCCGTGCGCCAGATCAACCACACCGCCGAGGTCGAAGGCCGTCGCCCGCTGGTGTTCGCGACCGTGGTCAACATGGATGTGCTCAAGGTGGTCAAGGAGACCTGCAAGGGCATGATGCTGGACATGTTCGGCACCTTCGTGGAGCCGCTCGAAGACGAACTGGGCACCAAGTCGCACCACCGGGTCGGGCGCTTTTCCGACGCGTCCAAGAGCAAGGAATACAACGAACGCATCGAAGCCATCAACTTCTCGCTCATGCACGACGACGGCCAGAGCCACAAGGATCTGGAAGGGTCGGACGTCATCCTGGTGGGCGTCAGCCGCAGCGGCAAGACGCCCACCTCGCTCTACCTGGCCATGCAGCACGGCCTGAAGGCATCGAACTACCCGCTGATCCCGGAAGACTTCGAGCGCCGCAAGCTGCCGCCGGCGCTGGAGCCGCACCGCAAGAAGATCTTCGGCCTGACGATTGCGCCCGAACGGTTGGCCGAAATCCGCAACGAACGCCGCCCCAACTCGCGCTACGCCAGTCTGGAGAACTGCCGGGCCGAGGTCAACGAGGCGGAAGCCATGATGCGACGCGAAGGCATCCGCTGGCTGTCGACCACCACCAAGTCGATCGAAGAGATCGCTACCACCATCCTGCAGGAAATCCGGCCCGAGCGGCTGATGTACTGAACGCCCGCACTGCGAGGATTCACGACGGGTCTGCGGCCTGGACCTTGTCCTTCCTCTTCGGACCCAGACCATGCGCCTGGCGGCTGAGGGCGAAGGACGCGAACAGCTTGACCCAGAGTGTGGAGCCGGCCACGGCGACCCATGACTGGTAGTCGAGCAGACCCAGCAGGACCACCACGATCACCAGCACGATCACCGCTCCACCTACCAGGTTGATCGCCATCTCATAAGGCGCGTACCTCTCGGGGTCCGGCGGGGGCAGGCCCTTTTTCAGCGCCACTTCCGAGAAGTCGCGCCTGACCAGAATCCGGTAGGCCCTGCGCAGCCAGAAGAAGGCGACCGGAAAAAGGGCCAGCAGGAAAAAGATCGGAAACAGGTTGACGCTCAGCATGCGGTGATCTCGGGATCGGTTCCAACGGAAACACAGGGGTTGTGCACAACCCGCTCCGGGGAGCCGGGCTCTGCACCACGGCCTGCCAGCGGGCCGGCAGGCCGGAAAAAAACCCCGCCACAGGTGCAGCGGGGTTTTCTCACTGGACACCGGGCACAAGCCCCGGTGCGCATCTTATGCCATCAGTGGCCAGCGGCGGCGGCACCGGCACCCTTGGGGATGCGGACCGACTCGACCATGTCCTGCACGTGCTGCGGCACGGTACCGGACACCTTGCTCACCAGGATGGCGACAACAAAGTTCACGATCGCGCCCACGGTGCCAAAGGCGCCCGGGGTCAGGCCGAAGAAGCTGTTCGGGCCACCGATCAGGGCCACGTACTCGGTACCCTTGATGAAGAAGATGCCGTGGTGGGCGAACACGTAGAACGACGTGACGAACATGCCTGCGACCATGCCTGCGATGGCGCCTTTGTCGGTCACGGTCTTGGTGAAGATGCCCATCATGATCGCGGGGAACAGCGACGAAGCCGCCAGACCGAAGGCCAGGGCCACGGTGGCCGCTGCGAAGCCCGGCGGGTTCAGCCCCAGGTAACCGGCCAGGATGATGGCGAACACCATGGAGATCTTGCCGGCCAACAGCTCGCTTTTCTCGCTCATGTCGGGCATGAAGGTGCGCTTGAGCAGGTCGTGCGAGAAGGCCGACGAAATGGCCAACAGCAGACCGGCGGCGGTGGACAGGGCGGCGGCCATGGCACCGGCGGCGACCAGGGCGATCACCCAGTTGGGCAGCTGCGCGATTTCGGGGTTGGCCAGCACGATGATGTCGGCGTTCACCGTCAGCTCGTTGCCCTTCCAGCCAGAGGCTTCCGCCTTGGCCTTGACGGCTTCGTTCTTGGTCTTGTCGTTGTAGTACTGGATGCGGCCGTCACCGTTCTTGTCTTCGAATTTCAGCAGACCGGTCTTTTCCCAGCGCTTGACCCACTCGGGGCGGTCTTCGTACTTGAGGCTGGCCTCAGGCGCGAACAGGTCCGGCTTGGCAGCCACCACCGCTGGGTCGATGCCCATGCCGCCGTCGGCCTTCTGGACGATGCCGACGTTGGTGTTGAAGGTGCCGTGCAGGTTCAGGCGGGCCATCGAGCCGACCGAGGGGGCCACGGTGTACAGCAGGGCGATGAAGATCAGCGTCCAGCCGGCGGAGTAGCGTGCGTCGGCCACCTTGGGCACGGTGAAGAAACGGATGATCACGTGCGGCAGACCGGCGGTGCCGATCATCAGCGAGATGGTGAAGAACGTCATGTTCAACATCGAACCCGCCGATTGGGTGGTGTACTGCGCGAAGCCCAGATCGGTCACGACTTGGTCCAGTTTGGCCAACAGGGACACATCGGTGCCTGCCAGGTCAGAACCCATGCCAAACTGCGGCAGGATGTTGCCGGTCAGATTCAGGGAGATGAACAGGGCCGGGATGGTGTAGGCCACGATCAGCACAATGTACTGGGCCACCTGGGTGTAGGTGATGCCCTTCATGCCACCGAACACGGCGTAGGCGAACACGATCGCCATGCCGATGTAGATCCCGGTTTCGCTGGAGACGCCCAGGAATCGCGAGAAGGTCACGCCCACGCCGGTCATCTGGCCCACGATGTAGACCACGCAGATGATCAGCAGGCAGACCACGGCCACGGTGCGCGCAGTGGACGAGTAGTAACGGTCGCCGATGAACTCGGGCACGGTGAACTTGCCGAACTTGCGCAGGTACGGCGCCAGCAGCATGGCCAGCAGCACGTAGCCGCCGGTCCAGCCCATCAGGAAGACGGCGCCGCCGTAGCCCATGTTGGAGATCAGGCCGGCCATGGAGATGAAGGACGCGGCCGACATCCAGTCAGCGGCCGTGGCCATGCCGTTGGTCACGGGGTGGACACCACCGCCGGCCACGTAGAACTCGGACGTGCTGCCCGCACGCGCCCAGAAAGCAATGCCGAGGTACAGCGCGAAGCTGGCACCGACGATCAGGTAGGTCAGGGTTTGAAGATCCATGTTGTGTAGTCCTGTGGGTCGGTCTTTATTCGTCCATGCCGAACTTGCGGTCGATCTGGCCCATCTTCACGGCGTAATAGAAGATCAGCGCGATGAAGATGTAGATGGAGCCCTGCTGGGCGAACCAGAAGCCCAGCGGGTAACCACCGAGGTGGATGCCGTTGAGCATGGGGGCGAACAGGATGCCTGCGCCATAGGAACAGAGCGCCCAGATGATCAGCACCTTGGTCAGCAGACCCAGGGTGGCCGACCAGTAGGCCTTTGCGTTGTTGTCACTTGCCATGAAAGTCATCTCCTCAGAGTGATGCTTTTGCCGTTTCAGCGGGGTCAGCCGCCACTTGTTGCATGCCGTTGTCTTGCGTGATCGGGCATTACCAGGTGGACTGTGGTCGCGCTTGCTTACGGCAAGATTGCTGCTGGCGTGAATTCGCGCACACCCTAGGGCTACGCTGAACAAGTCCAGAAGTGACGCGAGGCATGCATGATCGAGGC
>CAYRWN010000066.1:0-12895 GCA_964428045.1 uncultured Hydrogenophaga sp.
CCTTAAAGCCGGTCGCGCGCCATGACGTCCATGCTGCCGCCCCCGCCGTGCAGGGCCAGCACGAGCGGCACCGGACGGTCGGCGCGGTAGGTCTTGGGTACGTGAACGATGTAGCCGCGCTCACCACCCGCGTGCCGCAGCCGCTGTTCGTGGGAACCGGGCGCCAGATCGGTGGCAGAGGCGGCCGCAGCGCCCAGCAGCAGAAAAAGCGGCAACAAGAGACGGATGGCGCGTGTCATACCGGCAGCTCCTGAAGTGGAAATCGCCATTCTGGTCCCCGCAAGGACCGGCGCTTACGGCAGCCGACGGGCGCACACGAGGGCCTGACGCTATAAACGAACACCCATGAACAAAAACCTCTGGTTGCTGGCCGCCGCTCAAGGCCTTTTTCTGACCAACAACGTGGTCTTCATCGCCATCAACGGTCTGGTCGGCTTGAGCCTGGCACCGCTGGGCTGGATGGCGACCCTGCCGGTCATGGGTTATGTGGTGGGGGGTGCGCTGTCCACGCCGCTGGTGGCACGCACGCAAAGCGCCTTTGGCCGAAAGGGCTCGTTCCAGATCGGCCTGGCCGTGGCCCTGGCTTCGGCCCTGCTGTGCTTCTGGGCTGCGATGGACAGGAACTTCTGGCTGCTGGTCGCGGCCACGGTGATCGCGGGTTACTACAGCGCCAACGGCCAGCTCTACCGCTTTGCCGCGGCCGAACTGGCCACCGCCGACTTCCGCGAAAAAGCCGTTTCCCTGGTGCTGGCCGGCGGCCTGGTGGGCGCGGTGCTCGGCCCCAACCTGGCCAGCCGCACGCGCAACCTGCTCGACGTGCCGTTCGCCGGCGCCTACCTGGCGCTGGCCGTGGTGGCGCTGGTGTCGATGGTCATCATGGCCTTCCTGAAGTTTCCGCCTGTGCCGCCCAAGAAGGCCGGTGCCGACACCGGGCGCCCGCTGTCGGTGATCATGAAGCAGCCGGTGTTCATCGTGGCCGCCGCAGGTGCTGCGCTGGGCTACGGGGTCATGAACCTGCTGATGGCGGCCACGCCGCTGGCCATGCAGGTCTGCGGTTTCGAGTTTGACGACGCCGCGCTGGTGCTCGAGTGGCACGTGATCGGCATGTTCGCGCCGGGTTTTTTCACCGGTCACCTGATCCAGCGCTTCGGCGTGCTGACCATCATGGGCGTGGGCGTGGTGCTGAACGTCGCCTGCATCGGCATCGCGCTCTCCGGTGTCGAACTGCACCAGTTCCTGATCGCGCTGTTCCTGCTGGGCGTGGGCTGGAACTTCCTGTTCACCGGCAGCACCACGCTGTCGCTGCAAGCCTACAGACCCGAGGAAAAGGACCGCGCACAGGCCGCCATCAATTTCTTCGTTTTTGCAGTCATGGCGCTCACATCCTTCGCTTCCGGCGCCCTCGTCACCACTCAGGGCTGGGCCTGGTTGAACGTCGGTTCCCTGCTGCCCGTGGCCCTGACCGGCGTGGCTCTGGCGTGGCTTGCCTGGCTCCGGCGCCAAGCCCACAATCGCGCCTGAACCGGCGCCGCTGTGGCCCTGGTCAACGCACTCACACGGGAGCCGAAACATGGATCTGTTGAAATCGGTACTGGGCGCCGCCCTCGGCGGCCAGCAAGCGGGTCAGGCGCCCGCCGCTGGCGGGATCGACCCCCAGGTGCTCAGGGGCATCGTCGGATCGCTGATGAACAACGCCGGCGGTCTTTCAGGCCTTCTGAGCAAACTGCAGCAAGGCGGCCTGGCCGACGCTGCAGCTTCCTGGGTCGGCACGGGTGCGAACCAGCCGGTGTCGCCCGACGCCCTGGGCGGCGCCCTGGGCCCGGACCTGATGGGCATGATCGCCAAACAGCTCGGCGGCAGTGAACAGCAGGCTGCGGGCACCATGGCCGACCTGCTGCCTGGTCTGATCGACCAGCTCACCCCGCAAGGCCGGCTGCCTGCCGACAACGGCATGGGCGCGCTCGGCGCGCTGCTCGGCGGCGGCCAGGGTGGCGGCGGTGCGGCCGAACTCGTCGGCATGCTGGGCGGCCTGCTCAAACGCTGAAGCCGAAACCCCTCACGCAGCCGCCGCGCGGGTGGCTTGGTGCGACGCCCGTCGCTTTCGCGGTGGCCCGTGCGCGCCGGGCTCGCTCAGGCGGGCGCAAACTGGTCCAGCCAGGTCTTGAGCGCGCCGTAGGCCGGCGAAGGGTCGGCCTCGTTGAAGATCTCGTGGAACTGGCCCTCCAGGCACTGGCTGACCAGCACCTGGGGCGGCGCCACCGCGGCGAAAGCGCGGCTGCCTTCGGGTCGCACCAGGCGGTCGGCGCCCGCATACAGCAGCAAGGTCGGCACACGCCAATCGGGCGCAGCGGCCACCACCTTGGGCCCATTGGCGTCGATGAAGCGCGCCAGCCGCGCCGAGATGCGGTTGTGCACCCGCTTGTCTTTCTTGTAGGCGTCGACCACCGCCGGGTCGTGCGAGATCTGCCGCGGGTCCAGGCCGTTGGAGAGCGTGAGGTTGGGCGCCCAGCGCAGCAACAAGGCAATGAGTCGCCGTTGCACGGCGCCAATGCCGGCGTCCAGCGCCGGCGAAGAAAGCACCAGACCATCGAGCGGTGCCATGCCGCGCTGTACGAAGGATGAGGCCACCAGACCGCCCAGGCTGTGCCCGAACACGATCAGCGGGCACGACCACGGCTGGGCGATGTGCCTGCGCGTGTCGTCCAGCACCTCGGCCAGGTCTTCGAGCAGCGCGTCCTCGTCGGGCAAAACGCCACGCGCTCCGGCCGAATCGCCATGACCCCGCTGGTCGTACGCACGCACCGCGAAGCCCCAGCGGTTCAGGCGCCGTGCCAAGGGGTCGTAGCGCCAGGCGTGTTCACCCAGGCCGTGCACGATCAGCACCACCGCGCGCGGTCGGCGGCGCGACGGCAGCGGCCAGTCGTACAGCGCGATGTTCAGGCCATCGCGCAGCGTGAAAGGGGCTTCGGTCGTGGTGTCGGACATGGCGGGATTCAAGGCATGCGGGCCATGACCTGGGCCACCGATGCGGTCAGGCGCCGCGCATAGGCCAGGTGCAGGAACTCGTTGGGGCCGTGGGCGTTGCTCTTGGGACCGAGCACACCGCAGACCATCATCTGCGCCTTGGGGAAACCCTGGCTGAGCATGTTCATGAGCGGGATGGTGCCCCCTTGGCCGATGGTGCCGCAGGCAGCGCCAAAGTGCGCCTGCGAAGCGTCCTGCAGCGCCCGTTCGAACCAAGGCGCGGTGGACGGTGCGTTCCAGCCGGTGGCCGCGCTCAGGCCTTCGAAGGTGACCTTGGCCTGGTAAGGGGCGTTGTCCTCCAGCAGGGCCTTGAGCCGCTGCACGGCCGGCGCAGCCTCCACCAGCGGGGGCAGTCGCAGGCTGAGCTTGAAGGCGGTGTAGGGCCGCAGCACGTTGCCGGCGTTGGCGATGTCCGGAAAGCCCTCGGCGCCGGTCACGGAGAGCGTCGGCCGCCAGGTGCGCGCCAGCAGCGCCTCGACCGGATCGGTGGTGGTGGGCAGGGCCGAGACGGTGGCGCCACCGCAGTCGTGGTGCGCCCAGGGAAAGCGCTTGAACAGCTCGTCGCCCAGGATGGCGGCGGTGGCCTGCGCCTGCGCCAGCCGCTCGGGCGGCACCTCGCAATGAAAGCTCGCCGGCAGCAGGCGGCCGCTGCCGCTGTCTTCGAGCCGGTCCAGCACCTGGCGCATGATGCGAAAGCTCGATGGCACCAGGCCCGAGGCGTCGCCCGAGTGGATGCCTTCGGTCAGGATCTCGACCTTGAGCACCCCGCTGGCCATGCCGCGCAGGCTGGTGGTCAGCCACAGCTGGTCGTAGTTGCCGGCGCCGCTGTCCAGGCAGATCACCAGGCCCACGTCGCCCAGCCGGGTTTTCAGCGCGTCCACGTAGGGCAGCAGGTCGGCCGAGCCGCTTTCTTCGCAGGTCTCGATCAGGCCGACGATGCGCGGATGCGCCACGCCCTGCGCCTGGAGCGCCTGGATGGCGGCGATGCTGGCGTAGACCGCGTAACCGTCGTCGGCGCCCCCGCGCCCATAGAGCTTGCCGTCGTCGATCACCGGCGTCCACGGCCCCAGGTCGCTGCGCCAGCCGTTGAATTCGGGTTGCTTGTCCAGGTGGCCGTACATCAGGACGCTCTGGCCGGAGGCAGGGGCAGGCGAACCGTCCTTCCCTTCGCTGGCGGGCAGCTCAAAGAACAGCACCGGCGTGCGCGGACGGCCCTGCGCGTCGTTCAGGCGGATGATGTCCAGCGTCAGCCCGGGCACCTGCTGCGCGCGCACCCAGTCGGCCGCGTCCTGCAGCACGCGGTCGAGCAGGCCATGGGCCGCCCAGTCGGCGTCGAACATCGGCGACTTGGCCGGCACCGCGATGTAGCGCTGCAGCGCGGGCACGATGCGTTCCTGCCAGGTGGCGTCCACCTGGGCTTGCAGGTTCTGGGGCTCCAGAGGGAGCGCGGCAGCGGGCAGTCGGGCGTTCATGGCGGGCCTTTCCGGGCAACGGCGGATCAGGCGTCCAGTATAGGCAGGCCGACCCGCGCGGCCCAGCGCGCGCGCCGGCGGGGAGGCGGGAGAGCGTTCGGGCTCAGCGCGGCTGCAGCTGGAACGTGGCCACCACGCTGGCGAGCCTGCTGGCCTGGTCACGCAGGCTTTCGGCCGCAGCCGCGCTCTGCTCCACCAGGGCCGCGTTCTGCTGGGTCATCTGGTCGAGCTGGCCGACCGCGCGGTTGACCTGACCGATGCCGTCGCTCTGCTCATGGGCGGCGGTGGTGATCTCGCCGATGAAGGCGGAAATCTTCTGGGCGTGCGTGACGATCTCGCCGATGGTCTGACCCGCTTCGGCCACGAGCTGGGTGCCCGCCTGAACCTTGTCCACGCTGGCACCGATCAGCTGCTTGATCTCCCTGGCCGCTTCGGCACTGCGCTGTGCGAGGTTGCGCACTTCTGCGGCCACCACCGCGAACCCGCGGCCGGCTTCGCCGGCGCGCGCGGCCTCCACCGCCGCATTGAGCGCCAGGATGTTGGTCTGGAAGGCGATGCCGTCGATCACGCCGATGATGTCGCCGATCTTCTGGCTGCTGTGGTTGATCTCGTCCATGGTGGCCACCACCTGGCGCACGACCTGGCCACCGCGCGCGGCCACCTCGGCGTTGGTCTGGGCCATGGTGCTGGCCCGGCGGGCGCTCTCCGCGCTGTGGCTGACCGTGGCGTTGATCTGCTCCAGACTGCTGGCGGCCTGCTGCAGGTTGCCCGCAGCCTGCTCGGTGCGGTGCGACAGGTCCTGGTTGCCAGACGCGATCTCGACGCTGGAGGTGCCGATGCGTTCGGTGCTGTGGCGCACCTGCCCGACGATGCGCGAGAGCGAAGCCTGCATCATGCCCAGCGCATGCATCAGCGCGGTCAGCTCGTCCTTGCCCCGGGTGGACACCGGCTGCGTCAGGTCTCCCTTGGCTATGGCTGCGGCCAGGTTCTGCGCCTCATTGAGCGGCTGGCAGATGCTCTGCATGTTGGCCAGCGTGGTCGGAACCACCACCAGGACCGCCATGGCCACCGCTGCTGCGAACATCAGCTTGGTCTGCCACGAGGTCGCCGCCCCTTTGACCTGCACCGACTCGGCTTCCTCGCCGATGATGGACTCGATCTTCTGCATGTCGGCCAGCAGATCGGCGTAGCGGTCGTGGGCGCGGGCGAGCATGCGGTTGGCCACCGTGGCGCTGTCGTAGCCGCTGGCCTTGATGTTGGCCACGACCGGCTGCACCGCCGCCGCGTAGTCCCTGAGCTTGGCCGCCATCTCCTGCAGCACCACATTGTCCTCGTCGGCGTCGCCCTCCTGCATCGCGTCGACCAGCTCGATGATTTCCTTGAGGGTCTTCTCCCACCGCATGTGGGCCTGCGACAGCTGCTCGGGCGACTCGTACTGGATCACCATGTCCTTCTCGTGCCGGCTCAGGTCGGCCACCGCCAGCCGCAGCCGCGACAAGGTCACCGTCTCGCGGAACGAATGCTCGAGAAATTCGTGGCTGAGCGCCTGCAGCCGCTGCATGCCCCACAGACCCGCACCTCCCACCCCCAGCAACAGCGCCAGCACGACGCCGATGGCGCCCACCATGCGCGCGCGGATGGAAAACAGCCGCATGATCGATTGCATGCCCATGTCATGAACTCCTTGACCGATTGGATCCGTGGCGTGCTCAGGCGCGCACGGTCTTGAAGACCCGGACCGCCTGCGTCAACTGCTCGGCCTGGGACTTGAGGCTCTCGGCCGCCGCGCTGCTCTGCTCCACCAGCGCCGCGTTCTGCTGCGTCATCTGGTCGAGCTGGTTGACCGCCGTGTTGACCTGGCCGATGCCATCGCTCTGCTCGCCGGCCGCCGCCGTTATCTCGCCCACGATGTCGGAGACGCGCTGGATCGAGCCCACGATCTCGCTCATGGTCTGGCCCGCCTCACCGACCAGGCGGCTGCCCGCCTCGACCTTGTCGACGCTGGCACCGATCAGGCCCTTGATCTCCTTGGCCGCCTCGGCGCTGCGCTGCGCCAGGTTGCGCACCTCGGCCGCCACCACCGCAAAGCCCCGGCCCTGCTCACCGGCGCGCGCGGCTTCCACCGCCGCATTGAGCGCCAGGATGTTGGTCTGGAACGCGATGCCGTCGATCACGCCGATGATGTCGCTGATCTTCTGGCTGCTGTGGTTGATCTCGCCCATGGTGGCCACCACCTGGCCCACCACCTGGCCGCCGCGCGCGGCCACCTCGGCGTTGGCCACCGCCATCTGGCTGGCCTGGCGCGCCGCGTCGGCGCTCTGGCGCATGGTGCTGTTGAGCTCTTCCATGCTCGCCGCCGTCTCCTGCAGATTGCTCGCCGCCTGCTCGGTGCGCGCGCTCAGGTCCTGGTTGCCGTGCGCGATCTCGCGGCTGGCGACGTCGATGTGCGACGCCGACGACTGCACCGACGCGACCACGGTCTGCATGCGCTGCAGAGCCCCCTGCAAGGCGCGCGCAGCGGGCGTGGTGGCCACCTGGCCCGTGACATCCAGCGCAATGCCGTCGGGCTGGTCGACCGCCTTGACGAGGGCCGAAAGCTCTTCACCTTCGCGCGCCGTGCGGCCCATGCCCAGCACCAGAACCACCTCCAGCGAGGTCTGGATCACCACGTAGGCGGCGTGCAGCATGACGCGGCCGATGTTGGGCTCGGTCAGGCAATAGAAGCCGAAACCGGCCGCCTGCAGGCGGTCGAACATCACATGGTGGACCGCATACAGGGCCGCCGCCAGGACCACCGGACGCCAGTCCAGGTACACCAGCACGAGTGCCAGCGAGACAAAGACGCCGAAGTGGTATTCCAGCTCGCCGTGCGCCAGCTGGATGTGCAGCGCCACCAGGGCCGCGAGGGACGTGGTCAGCACCAGACGGGAAAACAGGGTACCCCGGGCCAGGGCGTACGCCCCGACACCGAGTCCGGCCAATGCCAGCGCGGCTACCAGGCCTAGCGTGGGCTCGTGGTACAGAAAGCCGATGACCACCGCCGCCACCGCGCTCAGCGCAACGGCGGCCAGCATCACCTTGTCGCCCAGCAGGGCACGTCTGTCGGCCGACGCGGACTCGCGGCCTGGGTTTGCACTGTTCACGCATTTCTCCTTCGATGCATGGATGTCAGAAGCTTTCCCAGTCGCCTTCGGCGCTGGCGGACACGGGGATGTTCTTGGGAGCTGCAGGCGCCGGCTTGGGCGCGGCAGCGGTCAGGCCCGGTGCGGCCTTCGGTGCGGCCAGCTTGGGCAGGGCCGCGGCATTGGCCGCAGGGGTCGCCCTGGAGGTCGCCTTGCCCAGCGCCAGGGGCGGGTGGTGGCGCACCGGTGTGGCCTGGTTGGCGTGTGCCTTTTCGGCGGAGGCAGGGGTAGGCGCAACGGCAGGCGTCGGCGCGTGCGCATCGAGCCGGAACACCGCCACCACCTGGGCCAGCCGTGCGGCCTGGTCCTTGAGGCTCTCTGCGGCGGCGGCGCTCTCTTCGACCAGCGCCGCGTTCTGCTGCGTCATCTGGTCGAGCTGGTTGACCGCCGTGTTGACCTGGCCGATGCCATCGCTCTGCTCGCCGGCCGCCGCCGTTATCTCGCCCACGATGTCGGAGACGCGCTGGATCGAGCCCACGATCTCGCTCATGGTCTGGCCCGCCTCACCGACCAGGCGGCTGCCCGCCTCGACCTTGTCGACGCTGGCACCGATCAGGCCCTTGATCTCCTTGGCCGCCTCGGCGCTGCGCTGCGCCAGGTTGCGCACCTCGGCCGCCACCACCGCAAAGCCCCGGCCCTGCTCACCGGCGCGCGCGGCTTCCACCGCCGCATTGAGCGCCAGGATGTTGGTCTGGAACGCGATGCCGTCGATCACGCCGATGATGTCGTTGATCTTCTGGCTGCTGTGGTTGATCTCGTCCATGGTGCTGACCACCTGCTGCACCACCTCACCGCCGCGCACCGCCACTTGGCTGGCACTGGCCGCCAGCTGGTTGGCCTGGCGCGCCGCGTCGGCGCTGTTGCGCACCGTGCTGGTCAGCTGCTCCATGCTCGCCGCCGTCTCTTCCAGGTTGCTCGCCGCCTGCTCGGTGCGTGCACTCAGGTCCTGGTTGCCACTGGCAATCTCGCGACTGGCCACATTGATGCCGTCGGCCGCTGCGCGCAAGTCGCGCATCATGCCCACGAAGCGCGAGCGCATGGCTTCGACCTCGCGCACCAGATGACCGATCTCGTCGCGCCGGTCGCTGTCAAAGGCCTGACTCAGGTCGCCATGGGCCACGGCGGTGACGGCGGTCGACAGCGCGTCCAGCGGGCGGCTGACGTTGCGCCGCACCAGCCAGAACAAGCCGGCGGCGACCACCACCGTGACCAGGCCGAGCAAGGCCCAGAAGGCGTAGATGGTCGCCCAGTGAGAGGCCATGGCTTCACGATCGGACACCTGGGCCACCACCCACCAGCCGCCGGCGTTGGCGCTGCGCTGCAGCACCCAAGGGTCGTCGCCCATTGCGCTCCCGGTGATCATGGGGGCGTCGGACACGCGCGCTGCGGGATCGGCCCGCAAGGCTTCCAGCAAGCCGGCCGCTTCGGGGTAGACCTCCAGCACCTTCTTGCCCGAGGCGCTGGGGTGTACGACGAAGGTGGCTTCGGCGTTCTGCTGGCGCGGGTCGATCACCACGGTCTGGCCGGTCTGGAAGAAGCGGGCCTTGCCGACCAGCTGCACCATCGCGTTCTGAAACTCGGTGATGTCGAACCCGATGAAGAGGATGCCGACCACCTGACCCGCCGCGTTCCGCACCGCTTCGTAGTGGGTCATGTACGGCTTGCCAAACAGCACTGCGCGGCCGGTGAAGGTCTTGCCTTCCAGCATCAGAGGGTAGGCCGGGTGGGTGCGCGCGAGCAGCGTACCCACGGCGCGCTGACCGTCTTCCTTCTTCAAGGAGGTGCTGACGCGCTCGAAGTCGTCGCCCTTGCGCATGAAAACCGTGGCCACGCCTCCGTTGCCCCGGGCAAACGCGTCCACGGCGGTGAAATCGCCATTGACCACCGCACCACCGTTCTTGAGCTGGCCGGCAGCTGCGTCGAGTTCAAAGGTGTCGGCGAACTGGCGCCTGAACGGCTGGTAGGCGGTGTCGGTCATGCGGCGCGCGGTCATGTCGGACGTGTCGATCGAGTCGGCCACCGCCTGCAGCTTGTCGGTCACCCCTTGCACGATGCGTTCGCGCGAGCGGCCCTCGGCCACGATCGACATGAACAAGGTCGTGATGAACAAGGCCACCGCCAGCAGCGTAACGGATTGCAGGGTGAGGGAGCGGGCCAGGGAGCGGGTGCGCTGGGTCGGATTCATGTCAGGGGTCCTGTTGGTGGGCTCGAACGGAACCACGCAGCGGGGCAGGCGTCATCGGCCTGCGGCTGTCTGATGGCTTCATTGCAGGGCCTGGGCACTGTTGTCCACCAGGCCCATGTCGGGGCTGCTCATGAGCGCGGCGATGTCCATCAGGATCAGCATGCGCTCGCCCACGCTGGCGATGCCGGTGACGAAGCCGGTGTCCACCGTCGTGTTCATCTCCGGGGCCGGCTTGATCAGCTCGTGGCTCAGTTCCAGCACGTCGGACACCGAATCCACCACCGCGCCGACCACGCGGCCGTGCACGTTGAGCACGATCACCACCGTGAAGCCGTTGTATTCCACCTTCTCGCAGCCCAGCTTCATGCGCAGGTCCACCACCGGCACGATCACCCCGCGCAGATTCACCACGCCCTTGATGAAAGGTGGCGCGTTCGCGATGCGCGTGGGCTCTTCGTAGGAGCGGATCTCCTGCACCCGCAGGATGTCGATGCCGTACTCCTCCGCCCCCAGGCGGAAGGTCAGGAATTCGGCGTTCGCACCCTGCTGGGCCGCCACGTTGCGGGTCTTGTCGGTCGCGATGCCGGTGCTGGCGGTGATGTCCATGGTCGGGTCCTCGTTGAAAGCGTCTCGAATCCTTCGAATATCGGCCCCGTGACCGGTTGCTAAAGGCGGAAAAAGCGCCGTCGGATACCGGCAAACCCTTCACTCGTCGCGCCGATGCAGCCAAAGGTTCTCACTCCGGGACCGCGCGAGCCAAAAGAAAGGGCGCCACGCGGACGCCCTGCTGCCTTGCGGTGGGTACCCTGGTCACTGCCGTTGTTGCGAAGCACGGTCCACCAGGCCCATGTCGGGGCTGCTCATGAGATGGCGTGCGGGGCGTTGGCCATGCGGGTGGGCTCCTTGCGGGAACGGATCTCCCGCCCCCGCGGAATGCCGTTGCCGCCCCCTCCACCCCCAGGCGGAAGATCAGGAATTCGGCGTTCGCGCCCTGCTGGGCCACCACATTGCGGCCGCGCTCGGCCTGGGTGCGGGTGGTCAGCGCCAGGTCCTGGTCATGCTGCAGGGTTCAGAAGCTTTCCCAGTCGTCGCCCGGATCGCCGGCCGGAACGGGCTTGGCGGCGGGAGCGGGCACCGGGCTGGCCGCTGGGGTCCGTTGGGCACGGAGCGGGTCGCGACGGATCACCGGCGCGGCGGCCGCAGGCTTGCGCGCCACCGGTGCCGACAGCGCTGGCGGCGCGGCCACGGACGCCAGGGTCTGCGACACCGCAGCCACGGGCGAGAAGCCGTTGCTGCGACCACCCTCGGTGCGGAACACGTTCACCGCCTGCAGCAATTGCTCGGCCTGCTGGCGCAGCGATGCCGCCGCCGCTGCGCTTTGCTCCACCAGCGCCGCGTTCTGCTGCGTGGCCTGGTCCATGCTGCTGACCGCTTCGCTGACCTGGTTCACGCCCGCGTTCTGCTCCTGGCTGGCGCTGCTGATCTCGCCCACGATGTCGGTCACGCGCTGGATCGACCGCACCACTTCCTGCATGGTCGAGCCCGCCTGGTCCACCAGCGCCGTGCCCTGCTCCACGCGTTCCACGCTGGCGCTGATCAGACTCTTGATTTCCTTGGCCGCTTCGGCGCTGCGCTGGGCCAGATTGCGCACCTCGCCGGCCACCACCGCAAAGCCGCGGCCCTGCTCGCCCGCGCGGGCGGCCTCCACCGCCGCGTTCAGCGCCAGGATGTTGGTCTGGAACGCGATGCCGTCGATGGTGCCGATGATGTCGCTGATTTTCTGGCTGCTGTGCTGGATCTCGCGCATGGTGGCCACCACCTGGCTGACCACCTCGCCGCCCTGCACCGCCACACTGCTGGCGCTGGCCGCCAGCTCGCTGGCGGCGCGCGCGTTGTCGGCGTTCTGGCTCGCGGTCGAGCCCATCTCTTCCATGCTGGCGCTGGTTTCTTCCAGCGCGCTGGCCTGCTGCTCGGTACGGGCCGACAGATCGTTGTTGCCCTGCGCGATCTGGGCGCTGGCCGTGGCCACGCCCTCGGCGTTCTGGCGCACGGTGGTCACCACCCGGCTCAGGGCGGACTGCATCTTCTGCATGGCACCCAGCAGCTGGCCGGTCTCGTCGCGGCGGTTGAACGTGATCGCCTGGGTGAGGTTGCCGTTGGCGATGTGGTCGGCAATGCCCACCGCTGCGTTGATCGGTCGCACGATGGAGCGGGTGATCAGCACCGCCGCCAGCAGCCCGGTGGCCATGGCGAAAGACGCCAGCATCAGGATCGTCCACATGGCCTGCCGGTAGGAGGCCTCGGCCTCCTTCTTGGCCTGCTCGGCAAAGTCCACGTTGAAGGTCCAGAGTTTGTCAAGGGTAACCTGCAGCCTCTCGAAAATGACACGCGACTCGCCGGTCATGCGGTCTTCGGCCTGGGGCTTGCCGCCACCACCGGCCTGCCCGGAGAGGGTCTGGATGTCCTTCCATTGCGCCATGTACTGCGTGGCGTCGGCCCGGGCGGACTGCCACAGGGCGCGGTCCTGTTCGTTGCTGACCAGCGGCTCGTAGGCCTTCAACGCCTGCACCAGATGGGCCTGCCGCTTGGCGATCTCGGTCTCCAGCGACCGCTGCCTGCCCGGATCCTCCGAAACAAGGTGGTTGTATTCGAAGCGGCGCAGGCTCAGCGACTGCGCCTTGAGATCGGCCACCACCTGCAACGACGGCACCGAGTTGTCGGTGATGGTGCGCAGGTCGTCGCTCGTGTCGCTCAGGCCCTGATAGGCCGCCAGGGCAAGTGCGCTCATCAGCGCCAGCACCAGGCCAAAACCCAGTGACAGGCGCTGACCCAGTTTGAGGTTGTGCAAGGGATTCATGGAGGTCTCGTGGGTGGGACGGTTGGCGTGAATAGAAGACCGACTCAGCGCGCGTTCGCGCCCGAGAGTCTGAAGGCGGATACGACCTGCACGATCTGCTGGGCCTGCTGCTTGAGGCCTGCCGCCGCCGCTGCGCTTTGCTCCACCAGGGCCGCGTTCTGCTGCGTGGCCTGGT
>CAYRWN010000067.1:0-12148 GCA_964428045.1 uncultured Hydrogenophaga sp.
TTGTCGGTATTTTCAACAAGGACTAAGAACTCCACTTTTCAGGGGCAAGGTCAGAATTTCATCGCCATTGCGTACCTGCGCCTGTCCAAGCTCAAGCACCTGCCGGTCAATCCGTTCGAGCACGCCGCACCACGCTTCGCAGGCCGCACCACGCACCGTTGCTGAGGGTCAAGTTCCATGCAATTCGGCATTGAGCCGACGAGCCAACGTTGTTCATGTCGCTCTCGGTTCACGTCACCAGCGACAAGCTGATGACCGCGATTGAGCAGGTGGAGCAACTTTGCGAATGGCTCGAAGAGAGGATGCTCGATGCCAAGTACGCGGCCCGGACTCGCCGCGATTGAAGCGATGCCGAGGACAAACAAAAGCCCGCTCGTGCGGGCTTTTGTTTGTTGTCTTTCTGCTACGCGCTGCGTAGCGGATCGGCATTTTTGGCGTCCGATTGGCGGCCGTCTTCATAAGTTATTGATTTTATTTGTACTAATTCGATCTTGTAGCCGTCGGGGTCGGTGACAAAGGCAATCACCGTGCTGCCGCCAGCCACCGGCCCGGCTTCGCGGGTGACGTTGCCACCGGCGGCCTTGATCTTCTCGCACGCTGCATAGGCGTCGGTCACACCCAGGGCGATGTGACCGTAGGCGGTGCCCAGCTCGTACCGGTCCACCCCCCAGTTGTAGGTCAGTTCGATTTCGGCCTGACCGGGGTTGCCGCCTTCGAAGCCGAGAAACGCGAGCGAATACCTGTACTGTGGGTTCTCGGAGGTGCGCAGCAGCTGCATGCCCAGCACCTGGGTGTAGAAGTCGATGGAGCGCTGAAGGTTGCCCACGCGCAGCATGGTGTGGAGGAGTCGCATGGCCGGAGTTTCTTGCGGGTTGGTAGCGGCGAATTATGTGGTCGCTGCGCCAGCGGGCTTGGGGTGCAGGTCAAAAACCAGACAGGTCGTGGTGGCGTGGGCGTACAGCGTCCCGTCGGGGCCGACCAGTTGGGCTTCGGCCGTGGCCAGCTGGCGCCCGCAGTGGATGACGCGGCCGATGGCCCGCACGCGCACCACCTTGGGTGTGAGCGCCTTGACGATGTTCACGCTGAGCTCGGCCGTGGTGTAGGCGCGTCCGGGTGGCATCTTGGTGTGCACGGCGCAGCCCAGGGCCGAGTCCAGCAGGGTGGCGAACCAGCCGCCGTGCACCGTGCCCATGGGGTTGAAGTGCTGGGGGCCGGGCGTGCCCTGGAACACCGCGCGGCCGTCGCCCACTTCCACCATGAGGAAATCCAGCGTCCGGGCGATGGCGGCGTAGGGCAGGTGACCGTTGAGCAAGCCCTGCATCACTTCCAGCCCGGTCTTGCCAGTCACTTGTTCGGGCCGGGCCACGCCCGGGCCGGGGCCACTCTTCAAGGCCTCCAGCACGGCGGCTTCTTCGGCCAGCCAGGCGTCCAGGTGGGTGGAGGTTGACATGCACGACTCCTCAATCAGTTGTATGTACATTCATTGTAGATACAATCAGATGTATGCCACGTGTCGCCACCGCGTCAGAACCCACGGCCGAAACGCTGAAGCCCCAAGGCTGCACCTACCTCAAGCTGCGCCAGCTCACGCGCAGCGTGGCGCGCCTGTACGACGAAGAGTTGGCGCGTTGCGGGCTCAAGGGCACGCAGTACTCGCTGCTGTCGCACGCGGTCAAGCTGGGGCCGGTGCGGGCGGTGGACCTGGCGGCGCAGATGAACCTGAGCTCATCCACACTTTCGCGCAACCTGCAGCCGCTGGTGGCGGCGGGCTGGCTGGCTGTCGGCCCGGGGACGGATGCGCGCAGCCGCCTGATCGAAGCGACCGAAGCCGGGCGCGTCAAACGCTCGGAGGCACAGCGTCGCTGGAAGGTGGCGCAGGAACGCGTCAACCAGTTGCTGGGCAACGCCAGCGTGCTCCGTCTGCATGCCGAGCTGGACGCGGCCTTGCAGGGGCTGGCGGGCTGAGCGCCGGCTTGGCCGAACGGTTCAGCGGGTGCCGCTGGCCGGTGGGCGTGCGACCGTCAGCCGGGTTGCCAGGGCTTCGTGACCCGCTGAGCGGGCGTGGTCGGCGGCGCTCCAGCCTTGCCGGTCGGTGAGGGCCGGGTCCGCGCCTGCGGCCAGGAGCAGGTCCACCAGGTTTTCGTCGCCCCGGCCGGCTGCCATCATCAGCGCCGTGCGGCCTTCCTGGTCGGTCTGGTTCACGTCGGCACCCATGCCCAGCAGGCGGCGGACTTCGCCGGTCTGGCCCGTGGCGGCCGCCTCTGTCAGTGCTGATGCCGGGGCGGAACGTGCCGCTGCCTGCGCGCTGGCGCGGGCGGTTGTGGAGGCTTCAGCCTGCGCCGCGCCTCGGGTGGCAGGTTCCCGGGCGGACCTGGTTGAAGGGGCCATGGCAACGCCTGCTGTTGCAGGAGCAAGTGCCGGTGATGGTGTCGTGGCAGGCCCGGTCGCCGTGCGCTGGTTCGCCCCTGGCGCCGTGCTGCGGGCCATCGGCGCAGTCGCTTCGGCCGCGTTGGGGAACGTGGCGGCGTCGGCTGCCGCGATCTCGGCGGTGGTCGCCGGGGCGGGCGCGAGGGCTGGAGCGGTCCGTCGGGACGGTGCGGTCGGCTCGGGCTGTGCAGCGCGTTGCTTCTGCGGTGTGGGGGCCGCCGCGTCGGTTTGGGGCAGGTTCTGGGCCACGGCGGGTGAGGTGTCGTGGGTGACAGGTGCGGTTGGCGCCACGGCGATGGATGGAGTGGGTGCCACCACTTGCGGCGGGCTGACAGGGGCGACTGCGGGGGCGCGCGGCGCGGTGCCGAATGCGGCTTCGCGCTCTTCGGGCGTGCCGCGGTCGAACTGCAGGGTCAGCAGACCCACCAGGCCCAGCACCGCCAGGCTGCCCAGTGCGCGCAGCGTCCAGACGCGGTCGTTGGCCAAGGCGCCGGCCCGTGGTGCCGTGTCGGTCGGGGTGTTCAGCGCGGCCTGTGCACGGGCCTGGGCCAGCACCCGTTCGCGCAACGCCGGCGACGGGCGCGCTGCGTCCAGGGCGTTGGCTTCCTGGTAGCGCTGCAGCAGCGGGTCGCGGTCGTTCTGGGTATGGGGCTCGTTCATGCGTACGCTTCCAGGGTGGCGCGCAGGCGGGAGCGGGCGTAGCGCAACCGGCTCTTGGCGGTTTCCGGGCTCACGCCGGTGGCCTGCGCGATCTCGGTCTGGCTCAGGCCGGCTTCGGCCTGCAGCAAAAAGGCTTCGCGCTGCGCGTCGGGCAGGGCGGCCAGTGCGTCGAGCAGGGCCTGCGCCTGTTCGCGCGAGTCCAGCCGCCGGTCCGGACCGAAGCCCGATTCGGTGGCCAGGGTCTCCGAGAGCGCCAGGCCGTCCTCGGTGTCGGCGTCCAGGCTGGTGGTCGGCCGCTGGCTGCGCCAGTGGTCCACCACGCGGTGGTGGGCCAGCGTGAACAGCCAGGTGCGGAACTTCGCACGGGGTTCGTACAGCGGTGCGTGGCGCAGCAGCTGGAACCACACGTCCTGCACCAGGTCGTCGGCCAGCGCTTTGTCGCGCACGCTGCGTTGGACGAAGCGCCACACCGCCAGGGCGTGGCGGTCGTACAGCGTTTCGAAGGCGCGCGCGTCGCCGCCGGCAAAGGCCTGCATCAGGGCTTCATCGCTGGGGTCGCTGGCCGGATCGGTCATGCGGCGATTATGGGTTGGCCCATGGCGGCACCCGGGTCGACCGGATCAGGAAGGGTCGGGCACGTATCGCGGGACCGCTGGTGCCGGAAAGGGGTTCGGTCGCGGTGGCACCGGCACCGCGCTGATGACGCCCATGGCGATGAGGTTTTCGCGGCTGTCGTAGCGGATGCTGACGGTTTCGTCGGGCCGGTGGCTGCGGCGCTCAAAGCTGGTGTGGCCCACCACATCGTGTTCGCGTTCGCCGTGGCCGGTGCCCAGGCGTGTGGCGGGGCTGGCCGGAGCCATGCGCCGGCCAGCGACATCCGCCGTCGCGGACTCGGCCGCTGCCGCCGCCGGGGGAGACGCCTGGCTGCGGGCCATCCGGTCGGACTCGCTGCGGTGACCGTGCGGCACGGGCTGCGGCAGCAGCACCGGCGGGCTCACCCTTTCACGGAAAACGGCCACGCCGATCACGCCCACGTGGTCGGGCCGGCCGGTGCGGGCCGCGTACGAATCGGGCAGGGCGGTGAAGTGGAAGGCCGCGACCTCGGCGTCGGACTTGCGCCAGCCGGCGATGTCGTAACGTTGCCAGGGGGCGAGCACATAGCCGGTCTGGCCCCAGGCAGCGGTCTCGCCCGACACGACGTTGACCCCGTCGACCGAGACCACCGTCATCACGCGGGCGCCCGTGGCGTTGCGCACCGAAACGGCGTAGCGCGCGCCCGGCCGCCCGGCCACCCAGTGTTCGCCTTGGTGGCGGTGCACCGTCAGGGTCTCGCCGCTGTCGCGGTCGATCACCTGGATGTCGGCCAGACGGCCGACGGCGTGGGCGGGCAGGCTGCCGAACAGGGCGGCGGTGGCCAGTGTGGCCAGCGCCAGACGGCGAAGGGGCGGTTGGTTCATGAAGGCTCCGTCAGAAAAGTTGGAAGGAGCCGACTGAAACGGCGGAAGGTCGCCAACGGGGTTGAACACGTCTCCGGCTATTTGCAACCAGATGTCACCACCTGCTGCGCGTGGGACCTTCTGATACAACCGGTGCCCACAGGAGCCTCCATGACCACCTTCACCAAGACCGTGTTGTTCACCGACACCGATGGCCGCGCCCGCTTCCGCGAAGAGACCGTCGAACTGAACGAGGGCACGCCGGCCGCGCGCCTGTCGGTGCTGATGCCCTCGGGCGGGCTGCAGCTGCGAGAGAGCCCGGTGGGGTTTCGCAGCACGTTCCACTGCACCGGCGCGCCGCAATGGCTGTTCGTGCTCAAAGGGCGGATGGAAATCGGCCTGCAGGACGGCAGCTCGCGGATCTTCAGTCCGGGCGATCATTTCTATTCGGCCGACACCCTGCCCGACGGCGCCACCTTCGACCCCAGCGTGCACGGCCACTGGAGCCGCCAGGTGGGCGACGAACCGCTGGTGACGCTGTTCGTGCGCGCCTGATCAGGCAGGCGCGTTCTCCAGCCGCAGGCGAAGTAGAGCGCGCACGAAGCCGTGGTCGCTGCGGCTGCGGTCGCGGCCTTCGAACAGGTGGTCGTTGAACACCTCGACGCGGCGCACGTCGCCGATGGCGCGGCGGCTGGTGGCGACGAACTCCTCGCTCACCAGCACCTGGTCCAGCACTTCCGGGTAGCCCTGGTGGATGTGGCTGAAGGCGACGTCGCGGCGCAGCGCGCCCTCGCCCTGAACGTCCCAGGCGCTGTAGAGCGCGTGGTCGCGCGCCCCTTTGTCGAAGGCCACTTGCGAGGTGGCGGCGATCAGCTGGGTGGTGACGCTGTGCGGGCTGTCGTTGAGGTCGCCCATCAGCACCAGCGGCAGGCGGGTGCGGTGCAGCAGTTCCACCACCTTCAGGCGCAGGGCCAGGGCTTCACCGGCGCGCATCAGCAGCGAGCGCAGCGTCGCCACCGCCTGCACCGAAGGGTCTTCCGTGTCTTCGAGCGGGTTGCCTTGTGCATCCTGCAGAAACTTGGGGCGTTTGCTTTTCAGGTGAGCGGTGATGACCGCCACCTCCTGCCCGTGTTTCATGCGCAGCGTGGCCAGCAGGGGCGGGCGCTCGAAACGGGTGTGCGCGCCCAGACCGGGCACCTGCACCACGGCGGCGGCGGGGAAGTCGGCCAGCGACTCGACCGACTCCACCTTCAGCCGCGTGACGATGCCCACGCGCGGCGTGCCCTGGGCGCCGCTTTGTCCCGGGCCGTTTTCGGCGCCGGGTACGCCGACGAAGCCGTATTGCAGACCGCTGCGCGCGACGGCGGCGCGCAGCGCCAGTTCGTCCCACACTTCCTGCACTGCCAGCACGTCGGCGTTGAGCGCCTTGAACCGGTTGCCCAGCCAGTCCACCTTGCGCTCGAATTCGGCCTGGCTGTACGGGTCCTGACCGTCGTAGAAGTGGCGACCCGGCTGCGCCAGGTTGAGCACATTGGCCGTGGCCACCATCAGGGTGGCAAAGCGGGGGGGCTCGCTGGGTGCAGGGCGGTCGTTCATGGTGTGTGCCGGTTCAGTGGAAGGCGTCGGCCCAGGGCGTGACGCTGCCGGCGGCGCGGGCGTCGTAGCCGGGCAGGGCGTTGATGGAGGAGCGCAAAGCCGGATCACCCAGCAGCCGCAACAAGGCCTGGGCCACCGGGTGATCCAGCGCGGCACGGTGGCAGACCAGCACGTAGCGCTCGGTCACCATCGGCATGAAGTCGAGCTGGAAGTAACGCGCCGGGCGCTCCAGGCCAAAGCCCACGTCGGCCATGCCGCTGGCCACGCAGGCGGCCACCGCGGCGTGCGTGGTTTCGCTCTGCTCGTAGCCGCGGATGCGCTGGCTGGCGATGCCCTGGTCCTGCAGCAGGCCGTCAAGCAGGAAGCGGGTGCCCGAATCGGCGGGGCGGTTGATGAAACGGACCTCTTCGCGCGCGAGATCGGCCAGTTCGTACACCTTGCGCGGGTTGCCGGCCGCCACCATCAGGCCCTGGCGCCGGTTGGCGATGTCGATCACCTGCAGATCGTCGGCCTGCAACCATTGCCCCAGGTGCGCCAGCATGCGGGCCTGCTGGCTGCCCAGCGGCACGTGCACGCCGCAGGCGTCGCACTGGCCGTCGCGCAGCGCGGCGGCGGCCGCGGTGCTGGTGGCGTAGCGGCGGGCCACTGGCTGGCCTTCTCCCAGCAGCGCTTCCAGCAGTTTTTCGATGGAAAAGCCGTGGCTGGCGTGCACCCGGAAGGCGTCCGGCGAGTCGGGCGCGAGCCGTTCGATCTCGGAGCGCAGTTCGGAGGCGACCGAATCCATCACCGGCTGCAGGCGGGCGCGGATGCGGTGGTCGGCCCAGACCAGTTTCTCGGCCAGCGGCGACAGGGTGGAGCCCTTGCCGCGCTCCATGTGCAGCAGCGTGGTGTTGAACAGTGTCTCGCCGCTGCGGACCAGGTCCCAGCCGTGGCGGTAAGACAGCCCCATCGTCTGACAAGCGGCCAGCAGGCTGCCTTCCTGCTGGACCAGGCAGAGCAGCTCGATCAGCCGGGGCGACAGGCTGGCCTGTTCGTCGCGGCGGATGGTCCACACCGGCTGGAGCGTGATCTGGGGCATTTATCGGGCGTCCGGGGGCTTTATGCGCTGCGGCTCATAGGGCAATGGCGCCCCCTCGCATATTGCCAAGGTCGGCGCCGCAGGCGACCATTGTCCACGCTCAGGGCACGACCCCTGAACCTTGCACCGCGCCCCGACAGATACCCCCTTTTGTCCATGCCCTCGAACACAACCCCTGCGGCCACCATCAGCCTGGACGCCCTGCGCGCCACCGCAGGGCGGCGCAGCCAGCTCAAGGGCCGTCAGCCCGACGACGCGGCGCGTGCCCAGGTGCGCGCCCTCATAGGTCCCGGACCGCACCGGCGCGATCACCTGATCGAACTGCTGCACCAGCTCAACGACGCCCACCGCGGTCTGCACGGGGCGCATCTGGTGGCGCTGGCGGCCGAGCTGCGGCTGTCAATGGCCGAGGTGTTCGAAGTCGCGAGCTTCTACCACCACTTCGACGTGATCCGTGATGGAGAAACCGCGGCGGCGCTGACCGTGCGCGTGTGCGATGGGCTGAGCTGCACCCTGTCGGGCGCCTCGCAGCTGCTGGCCCGGCTACCTGCCATCCTGGGGGCCGAGGTGCGCGTGATTCCCGCGCCCTGCGTGGGCCGTTGCGAACAGGCGCCGGTGGCGGTGGTCGGGCAATCGCCGGTGTTGCGTGCGGACGTGGCCGGCGTGCAGGCGGCCTGTGCGGCGGGCGCCACCCGGCATCCGGCGTCGCAGGACCAGGGCCGCTTCGACCCCGCAGCCCAGGCGCCGTGCGCCATCACCCACGGGCCGGAGACCGTGGCGCCCGACGTGGTGGGCTACGCCGCCTACCGGGCCCGCGGCGGTTACGCGCTCGCGGCCGCAGTGGTCAATGGCGAAGAAGCGACCGATGCCGTGTTGAAGGCGATGGAAGACTCGGGTCTGCGGGGCCTCGGCGGTGCCGGTTTCCCGGCCGGTCGCAAGTGGCGCATCGTGCGCGAGCAGCCGGCGCCCGACGAGCGCCGGGCCGCCCCAAGCGAGTCACCCCCCTCGGGGGGAAGCCCGGCGCGCAGCGCAGGGCCAGGGGGCGGGAAACTGATGGCCGTCAACATCGACGAAGGCGAACCCGGTACCTTCAAGGACCGCACCTATCTCGAACGCGATCCGCACCGCTTCCTGGAAGGCGTGCTGATCGCGGCGCAGGTGGTGGGCATCGCATCGGTGTACATCTACCTGCGCGACGAATACCACGGCGCGCGCGCCATCCTGCAACGGGCGCTGGCCGATCTGGCGGCGGACCCGCCTTGTCCGCTGCCGACCATCGAACTGCGGCGCGGCGCGGGCGCCTACATCTGCGGCGAAGAGTCCGCCATGATCGAGAGCATCGAGGGCAAGCGCGGCGAACCGCGGCTGCGTCCGCCCTACATCGCGCAGGTGGGCCTGTTCGGCCGACCCACGCTGGAACACAACTTCGAGACGCTGTACTGGGTGCGCGACATCGTGCAGCGGGGCCCGGCCTGGTTCGGCGGCTTTGGCCGCCACGGTCGCCATGGGCTGCGGTCTTTCAGTGTGAGCGGGCGCGTGAAGCAACCGGGCGTGAAACTGGCGCCGGCCGGCATCACGCTGCGCGAACTGGTTGACGAATTCTGTGGTGGCATGGCCGAGGGTCACAGGCTCTACGGCTACCTGCCGGGCGGGGCGTCGGGCGGCATCCTGCCAGCCCGTCTGGCCGATGTGCCGCTGGACTTTGACACCCTGCAGCCGCACGGCTGCTTCATCGGTTCGGCCGCAGTGGTCGTGCTGGGCCACAACGACCGGGCGCGCGACGCGGCGCTCAACGCCATGCGTTTCTTTGAACACGAAAGCTGCGGCCAGTGCACACCCTGCCGCGTGGGTACCCAGAAAGCTGCGGCTCTGATGGCTCAACCCGGCCACTGGGACGCGGCGACCCTGGACGACCTGGCCACCGTCATGGTCGATGCCTCCATCTGCGGCCTGGGCCAGGCCGCACCCAACCCGATGCGCTGCGTGATGCGGCATTTCCCCCACGAAGTGAGCAGCCCGACATGAGCCAGACCCTTTCCTTTCAGCTCGATGGGCGGACGCTGCAGGCGAACACGGGCGAGACCATCCTGCAGGCGGCGCGGCGCCATGGGGTGGACATCCCGCACTTGTGCTACAGCGATGGCCTGCGTCCCGACGGCAACTGCCGCGCCTGCGTGGTGGAGGTGGCGGGCGAGCGCACGCTGGCGCCTTCATGCTGTCGAGCCGTCACGCCCGACATGGTCGTCAAGGCCAGAAGCGAACGCGCGCTCAAGAGCCAGCAACTGGTGCTGGAACTGCTGCTGGCCGACCGCCCGCAGGCGGGTCACAAATGGGTGGATGGCCAGGCCACCGCGCCGCACGGCGAGCTGAGCGAATGGGCCGACGCTCTGGGCGTGAAGGTGCGCCCCGAACTCAGGGCTCTGCGCACCGAAGCGCCCGCCGCTGACCTGAGCCACCCGGCGATGGCGGTGAACCTGGACGCCTGCATCCAGTGCACGCGCTGCGTGCGTGCCTGCCGAGAAACGCAGATGAACGACGTGATCGGCCTGGCGCACCGCGGTGCCCACGCGCAGATCGTGTTCGACCTGGGCGACTCCATGGGCGCCAGCAGCTGCGTGGCCTGCGGCGAATGCGTGCAGGCTTGCCCCACGGGCGCCCTGATGCCCAAGACCCTGGTGGGTGACCAGCGCGTGGACCGATCCGTCGATTCGGTCTGCCCGTATTGCGGTGTCGGTTGCCAGGTGACCTACAAGGTCAAAGACAACACCATCGTCGCTGTCGAAGGGCGCGACGGTCCGGCCAACCAGGGTCGGCTGTGCGTCAAGGGTCGGTTCGGATTCGACTACGCCCACCACCCGCAGCGGCTGACCCGGCCGCTGATCCGCAAACCGGGGGTGCCCAAGGACCCGCACGCCACCGCGCGCCCTCAGGATTGGCGCGACGTGTTCCGCGAAGCCAGCTGGGACGAGGCGCTGGACTTCGCTGCCGGCGGCCTGAAGGCGCTGCGCGACGCGCACGGCAAGAAGGCGCTCGCCGGTTTCGGATCGGCCAAGGGCAGCAACGAAGAGGCCTACCTGTTCCAGAAGCTGGTGCGCACCGGCTTGGGCAGCCACAACGTGGACCACTGCACCCGCCTGTGCCACGCGTCCAGCGTGGCGGCCTTGCTGGAAGGCGTGGGCTCGGGCGCGGTGAGCAACCCGGTGGGCGACGTCGAGCACGCCGACTTCGTGCTCGTGATCGGCTCCAACCCCACCAGCAACCACCCGGTGGCCGCCACCTGGATGAAGAACGCCGCCGCGCGCGGCGCCAAGATCGTGCTGGCCGACCCGCGCCGCACCGACCTGCACCGCCACGCCTGGCGCAGCCTTCAGTTCCGCGCCGACACCGACGTGGCCCTGCTCAACGCGCTGCTGCACGTGATCATCGAGGAGGGCCTGACCGACCCGGCCTTCATCCGCGAGCGGGTGAGCGACTTCGAAGCTTTGCGCCAGCAGGTGAAGACTGCCACGCCCGAGGCCATGGCACCGATCTGCGGCATCGACGCCGCCACCCTGCGCGAGGTGGCGCGCGCCTACGCCACCAGCCCGGCGTCGATGATCCTCTGGGGCATGGGCGTGAGCCAGCACACCCACGGCACCGACAACGTGCGCTGCCTGATCGCGCTGGCCAGCATCACCGGCCAGATCGGCCGGCCCGGTACCGGCCTGCACCCGCTGCGCGGGCAGAACAACGTGCAGGGCGCCAGCGACGCGGGCCTGATCCCCATGATGTTCCCCAACTACCAGCGCGTGACCGATCCCGCCGTGCGCGCTTGGTTCGAGGCCTTCTGGGGCACGGCGCTGGACCCCGAACCCGGCCTGACGGTGGTCGAGATCCTGCACAAGGCCCAGGCGCCGACACACGACCCGCAGAAAATCTGGGGCATGTACATCATGGGCGAGAACCCGGCCATGAGCGATCCCGACCTGAACCATGCCCGCGAAGGTCTGGCCAGCCTGCAGCACCTGGTGGTGCAGGACATCTTCATGACCGAAACCGCCTGGCTGGCCGACGTGGTGCTGCCCGCCAGCGCCTGGCCCGAGAAGACCGGTACCGTGACCAACACCGACCGCATGGTGCAAATGGGCCGACGCGCGCTGGACCTGCCGGGCGATGCCAGGCAGGACCTGTGGATCATCCAGGCCCTGGCCCGGCGTTTGGGTCTGGACTGGCGCTACGAGGGCGACGAGTCCGGCGTGGCCGCGGTCTACGAAGAAATGCGCCAGGCCATGCACGGTGTGATTGCCGGCGTGAGCTGGGAGCGGCTGGAGCGCGAGGGCAGCGTGACCTACCCCTGCCTGAGCGCGGACGATCCCGGTCAGCCCATCGTCTTCACCGACCGGTTTGCCACCGCCGACGGGCGCGTGCAGCTGGTGCCGGCCGCCTTCAGGCCGGCGGCCGAAACGCCGGATGCCGACTATCCGATGGTGCTCATCACCGGCCGCCAGCTGGAGCACTGGCACACCGGCAGCATGACGCGCCGCAGCCAGGTGCTCGATGCCGCGGAGCCGCTGCCGACCGTGAGCCTCAACGGCGCCGAACTGGCGCGGCTGGGTGTGCAGGCCGGTGACGTCGTCACCTTGCGCACACGCCGTGGCAGCGTGGCCCTGCGGACGCGGCGCGACGACGGTACACCACCCGGCACGGTCTACATGCCCTTTGCCTACGCCGAAGCCGCGGCCAACCTGCTGACCAATCCGGCCCTCGACCCGTTCGGCAAGATCCCGGAGTTCAAGTACTGCGCGGTGCAGGTCACCGCCGGGGGCGCGCTGCACGAAGGTGTGGGTTATGGCGGAGGACGGACGCTGGAGCAGCCCGTCGCCTGAGTCGGCGCGCGTACCCCGTCCAGCGCACACTGCGGAACGGGCTTGGCCCGGCCGCAGGTGTGGTCCCCCCTCCCGCCGTAGGCGAG
>CAYRWN010000068.1:0-11882 GCA_964428045.1 uncultured Hydrogenophaga sp.
CTTAACTTTGCTGCGCAAAGTTAGTCTTCGCTGAAAGATCATTGATGTGGGTGTTTCACACCCGATCAATGATCTTTTCGCCGAACAGCCCTTGCGGACGGAACAGCAGGAACACCAGCGCCAGCACATAGGCGAACCAGATCTCGATGCCGCCGCCGACCATGGGGCCGAGGTAGACCTCGGAGAGCTTCTCGCCCACGCCGATGATCAGGCCGCCGATGATGGCGCCGGGGACCGACGTCAGGCCGCCCAGGATGATCACGGGCAGGGCACGCAGGGCCACGGTGGTCAGCGAGAACTGCACGCCCAGCTTGGAGCCCCAGATGATGCCGGCCACCAGCGCGGTGATGCCGGCCACGAACCACACGATCACCCAGATGCGGTTGAGCGGAATGCCGATGGACTGGGCCGCCTGGTGGTCGTCGGCCACGGCGCGCAGCGCGCGGCCGGTGCCGGTCTTCTGGAAGAACAGCGACAGCACCATCACCAGCAGGGCGGCGATGCACGCGGCGTACACGTCTTCCAAGCTCACCAGCACGCCACCTTCGAACACATCCTGGAACAGGAAAACCGGTTCCTTGGGCATGCCCACGTCGATCTGGTAGATGTCCGATCCGAAGATGGTCTGCCCCAGGCCGTCCAGGAAGTAGGTGATGCCCAGCGTGGCCATGAGCAGGGTCACGCCTTCCTGGTTCACCAGGTGGCGCAGCACCAGGCGCTCGATCAGCCAGGCCAGCACATACATGAGGGCCGCCGCAATCGCGAACGCGATCAGGTTGCCCAGCAGCTTGCTCTCCAGGCCAAGCCACTGCGGAATCCACTGCGAGAAGCGGGCCATGGCCAGCGCCGCGAACAGCACCATGGCGCCTTGCGCAAAGTTGAACACGCCCGAGGCCTTGTAGATCAGCACAAAACCGAGCGCCACGAGGGAATACAGCATGCCGGCCATCAGGCCGCCCATCAATGCTTCAATGAAGAAACCCATATCAAATCCTCAGAAGTTCTCCCACGCACAACGCATGGAGTGGAAAAGGTGGGGCGAGAGGTCTTGTCCAGGGCTGCCGTGGATCCGGCTTTGCCGGGCCACAGGGAGCGTTCCCCTCCCGCCGCAGGCGAGAGAGGGGGAAGACGCGAAGCGGCGCAGGGGGTGCATATCAGTGGCTGGTGCCGAGGTAGGCGCTGATGACCTCCTCGTTGCTGCGCACCTCGTCGGGTGTGCCGTCGCCGATCTTCTTGCCGTAGTCCAGCACCACCACGCGGTCGCTGATGTCCATCACCACGCCCATGTCGTGCTCGATCAGCACGATGGTGGTGCCGAACTCGTCGTTCACGTCCAGGATGAAGCGGCTCATGTCCTGCTTCTCTTCCAGGTTCATGCCGGCCATGGGCTCGTCCAGCAGCAGTACCTGCGGTTCCATGGCCAGGGCGCGGCCGAGGTCGACGCGCTTTTGCAGGCCATAGGGCAGGGTGCCGACGGGTGTCTTGCGGAAGGCCTGGATTTCCAGGAAGTCGATGATGCGTTCGACGAACTCGCGGTGTTCCTCTTCTTCCTTCTGTGCCGGGCCGACGCGCAGCGCCTGCAGAAACAGATTGCTTCTGATGCGCAGGTTGCGGCCGGTCATGATGTTGTCGATCACGCTCATGCCCTTGAACAGCGCCAGGTTCTGGAAGGTGCGGGCGATGCCCATCTCGGCCACCTGCCGGCTGTTCATGTGCTTGAAGGTCTTGCCGCGGAAGTTGATGGAGCCTTCCTGGGGCTGGTAGACGCCGTTGATGCAGTTGAGCATGGAGCTCTTGCCCGCACCGTTGGGCCCGATGATGGCGCGCACCTCGTGTTCCTTCACGTTGAAGGAGATGCCGGTCAGCGCCTTGACGCCGCCAAAGCGCAGGCTGATGTTTTGCACGTCGAGGATGACGTCGCCGATTTTTTTCTTCGTCATGCTGCGGCCTTTACAGGGGCAAAAGTCTTGGCGTCCATGATCTTGAGCGTGGCGCTCACGCTGCCGGTACGCCCGTCTTCGAACTTGACCTGGGTTTCGATGTACTGCTCGCTCTTGCCGCCGTAGAGCGCGTCCACCAGCGCGTTGTACTTCTCGGCAATGAAGCCGCGGCGGACCTTGTTGGTGCGCGTGAGCTCGCCGTCGTCCGCGTCCAGCTCCTTGTGCAGCACCAGGAAGCGGCTGATCTGGCTGCCGGCCAGCAAGGCGTCGCGGCTGAGGTCGGCATTGACTTTTTCCACGCAATCGCGGATCAGCTCGTACACCTCGGGTTTCTGCGCCAGGTCGGTGTAGCCGGCGTAGGGCAGGTTGCGCCGCTCGGCCCAGTTGCCCACCGCTTCGAAATCGATGTTGATCATCACGCAGACCTGCTCGCGCTGGTCGCCGTAGGCCACCACTTCCTTGATCTGCGAGAAGAACTTGAGTTTGTTCTCCACGTACTTGGGGGCGAACATGGCGCCGTCGTTGGGGCCACCCTGGATGCGGCCCACGTCCTTGACGCGGTCGATGATCTTGAGGTGGCCCGAGGCGTCGATGAAGCCGGCGTCGCTGGTGTGGTACCAGCCGTCGGCCGTCAGCACTTCTTCGGTCGCCTTGGGGTTCTTGTAATACGCCTTGAGCAGTCCGGGCGACTTCACCAGGATCTCGCCGTTGTCGGCCAGCTTGATCTCCACGCCTTCGCAGGGCACGCCCACGGTGTCGGCGCGCGCTTCGTGGTCGGGCTGCAGGCAGACGAACACGGCGGTTTCGGTCGATCCGTAAAGCTGCTTGAGGTTGATGCCGATGCTGCGGTAGAAGCTGAACAGGTCGGGGCCGATGGCTTCGCCGGCGGTGTAGGCCACGCGCACGCGGCTCATGCCCAGACTGTTGCGCAGCGGACCATAGACAAAGAGGTTGCCCAGCGCGTACTTGAGGTTGTCCATGAAGCCGACCGGCTTGCCGTCCATCCTGGCCGGGCCGATTCGGCGCGCCAGGTCCATGAAGGCGTGGAACATCTTGCGCTTGAGGGTGCCCGCGTCTTCCATGCGGATCATGACCGTCGTCAGCAGGCCTTCAAACACCCGCGGTGGCGCGAAGTAGTAGGTGGGGCCGACTTCCTTGAGGTCGATGGTCACGGTGGCGCCCGACTCGGGGCAGTTCACCACGTAGCCCGCCACCAGCCACTGCGCGTAGCTGAAGATGTTCTGGCCGATCCAGGCGGGCGGCAGGTAGGCCAGCACTTCGTCCTGGGCGGTCAGCTTGTCGAAGCGGGCGCCCACGGCCGCGCGGTCGATCAGCGTGTTGTGGGTGTGCACCACGCCCTTGGGGTTGCCGGTGGTGCCCGAGGTGAAGAACATGGCGGCCACGTCGTCGGGCCGGGCTTTCTCGATCTCTTCGCGGAACAGGTCGGGGTGCGCCTTGGCGTGGGCCTGGCCGGCGCCGACCAGTTCGTCCAGACCCGCCAGGCCGGCGTGGTCGTAGTTGCGCAGGCCGCGCGGGTCGTCGTAGTAGATGTGCGTGAGCTGCGGGCACTGGGGCTGGATTTCCAGCATCTTGTCCACCTGCTCCTGGTCTTCCACCACGACGAAACGCACCTCGGCGTTGTTGATGGGGAAGATGCATTCGGCCGCCACGGCGTCCTGGTACAGCGGCACCGGAATGGCACCCAGGGACTGCGCAGCCAGCATGGTCGCGTACAGGCGCGGACGGTTGGCGCCGATCACCACCAGATGTTCGCCGCGCTGCAGACCTGCCTGGTGCAGGCCGCAGGCGATCGATTCCACCAGTTGGGCCATGGCCGACCAGCTCGTGGTCTGCCAGATGCCGTATTCCTTCTCACGCATGGCGGGCGCTGTCGGGCGCTTGGCGGCGTGGTCCAGCAGCAGCCGGGGGAAGGTCGTTTGCATGGTGCTTGTCTCCTTGGGTCTTCCGTTGTCCTGCGGGCGGGAAGACGGACCCGTTCGATTCCAATGGGTCGCATCCTAGGCCGATGTTTGACGCTGTGTTGTCGGTACGACGACAATCGAGGGAACACCCCCCTAGGACTTTCCCTAGGCCTCGCGTTCTGGAGCACCATCGTGAACCACCACCCATCCCGTTCGGGTTCTGCGCTGCGCGCGAGTGCGCGCCCCGCGTCCGTCAGCGAGCTGTCCGAGATCCCCTGGATGCAGGGGCTGACCGACGAAGAACGCGAACGAGCGCTGGATGCGGTGGTGGTCTCCGAGGTGCAGGTGGGGGAATACATCTGCCGCATCGGCCGGCCGGTGACCTACTGGTTCGGCCTGCTCGACGGGTTGCTCAAGATGAGCAACGACGATTCGCTCGGTGCGGTGATCACCTTCACCGGTGTGGCGCCCGGGGGCTGGTTCGGCGAAGGCACGGTGCTCAAGCGCGAGGTCTACCGCTACAACATCCAGGCCCTGCGCAAGAGCCGCGTGGCCGGCTTGCCGGTGGGCACCTTCCACTGGCTGATCGAACACTCGCTGGGCTTCAACCGCTTCGTCATGAACCAGCTCAACGAACGGCTGGGCCAATTCATCGCCGCGCGCGAGATCGACCGCATCAACAACCCCGACTTGCGGGTGGCGCGCAACCTGGCCGCGTTGTTCCACCCGCTGCTCTCGCCCAACGTGGGCGGCGTGCTGCGCATCACCCAGCAGGAACTGGCCTACCTGGTGGGGCTGTCGCGCCAGCGGGTCAATGAAGCGCTGACCACGCTCTCGGCCAAGGGCTGGATCCGCGTGGAGTACGGCGGGCTGCGGGTGCTGGATCTGCAGGCGCTGCGCTGCGGCGAGCTGTAGCCCCCACGCTCCGCCGCTGGCGCGGGTCGCTGCCCCCCGCCGCGGGGGCTGATCCGTCTTGGGGCGGCCCGGCGGCGGATCGTGTGCTCCGTGCGCTGCCGTGGGATCATCGGGCTATGACCGATCTACCGAAGAAGACCCTGCAGCTCAGGGCAAAACCCGCCGCCGAGAAACCCCTGGAACCCCGTGCGCCGGTGCGCCCGCGCGGCCCGGCCCGCGCCCGCCCGCTGTCCGAAGTGCAGGCCGAACGCGCTGCGCGAGAAGCCGCCTGGGAGGCCCGCAACCCCGCCAGCGACGACCGGCGCCCGCCCGCCGACAAGCCCCGTGGCACGCCGGCAGACCGCCGAGCCGCCCCAGGGGGCCGATCCGAGCGTCCGGCCCCTGATCGCCGGCCGGATCGATCCGCGTCCGCCGGCCGACCGGGTGCGCCGCGCGACCTGCGGCCCGATCTCGCCCGCGTCGGCAACGCCAACGGCGAGGTGCGCCTGAACAAGCGCATGGCCGAGCTGGGTCTGTGCTCGCGCCGCGAAGCCGACGAATGGATCGCGCGCGGCTGGGTGCGGGTCAACGGCCAGCCCGCCGTGATGGGCCAGCCGGTGCCGCCCGATGCGCAGGTCGAAGTGCTGCCGCAGGCGCGCCACCAGCAGGCCGGGCAGGTCACCATCCTGCTGCACAAGCCCGTGGGCTATGTGAGCGGCCTGCCCGAAGACGGCCACGAAAGCGCGGCCGTGCTCATCAAGCCTCAGAGCCACTGGCGCGACGACCGCAGCGGCCGCCGCTTCGAGGCCGTACACACCCGTGGCCTGGCCCCCGCCGGTCGGCTCGACATCGACTCCACCGGCCTGCTTGTGCTCACGCAGGACGGCCGCGTGGCGCGGACCCTGATCGGCGAGGACTCCGGCGTCGAGAAGGAATACCTGGTGCGCGTGCACTGGGCGCCCAACGGCCCCAAGGGGGCGGGTGTGGTGACGCAGGACGTGCAGGCCGTCTTTCCGCGCGAACGCCTGGCCCTGCTGCGCCACGGTCTGAGCCTGGACGACCAGCCGCTCAAGCCGGCGCAGGTGGACTGGCAGAACCCGGAGCAGCTGCGCTTCGTGCTCCAGGAAGGCAAGAAGCGCCAGATCCGCCGCATGTGCGAGCAGGTCGGCCTGCACGTGGTGGGCCTCAAGCGCATCCGCATCGGCCGCGTGATGCTGGGCAAGCTGCCGGTGGGACAGTGGCGGTACCTGGAGGCGGGCGAGCTCTTCTGAGCGCTGAGCGATGGCGGCCTGTTGGGGGCGCGCCTCCATCGCACCGGTGTCCCGGCCTCCACAATGGGCCATGACCAAACCGCCCCCTTCCGATGCGCCCCGGCGCAGCCCGCTGCGCCACGTCCGCCCGTCCGACCTGCAGGCTGCGGCGCAGCTGGCGAGTCGGGCCACCCACGGGGTGATCGACCTCGTCGAGACCGTGCACCAGTCGGTGCGGCGGCGGCTGGGTTTGTTCGGCGGCGCGTCGGTTGACCGGACCGGGGGGCTGACCGGGCAGGTCTACCAGGCGGTGCGTGGCGTGACCCGGCTGGTGGGCTGGGGGACCGACGCCGTGCTGGGCGTGCTGCTTCCGCTGCTGGACGATCCGGCCCGATACCCCGAGGCCTCCCCGCAGCGCGAGGCGGTACTCGCGGCGCTCAACGGGGTACTCGGCGACCGTCTGCTGGCCATGGGCAATCCGCTGGCACAGCCCATGGAACTCCGGGTCGGCGGGGTGGCGCTCGTCCTGAGCCACGAAGCGCTCCAGGCGCAGCTGCCTGGCGCCAGACCACACCTGCTGCTGCTCATCCACGGCCTGTGCATGAACGACAGGCAGTGGTGCCGCAACGGTCACGACCACGGTGCCTTTCTGGCCCCGGCGCTGGGCGCCACGCCGGTCTGCCTGCGTTACAACACGGGCCTGCACACCTCGGTCAACGGGCGCGGACTGGCGCAACTGCTGGAACGGCTGGTATCGGCCTGGCCGGTGCCGCTGGAGCGCATCACCGTCGTCGGGCACAGCATGGGCGGTCTGGTGGCACGCTCGGCCATGGCCACCGGGCAGGCGATGGGGCACCGCTGGCCGGGACGGGTGCAGGACCTGGTGTTCCTGGGCACGCCGCAGCACGGTGCGCCGCTCGAGCGCGTCGGCCACGGAGCGGACTGGCTGCTGGCCTCCAACCCCTTCACGGCCCCGTTCGCGCGGCTGGGCCGGATCCGCAGCGCCGGCATCACCGACCTGCGCCACGGCCATGTGCAGGATGCCGACTGGCAGGGGCGCAACCGATTCGCATCGGGCGTTGACCACCGCCAGCCGCTGCCACTGCCGGGTGGCGTGCGCTGCTTTGCGGTGGCCGCCACCCTGGCCGGGCAGCGCAGCCGGGTGGCCGAGCGCCTGACCGGTGACGGCCTGGTGCCGCTGGACAGCGCGCTGGGCCGGCACGACGATCCCGCGCTGCGTCTGGAGGTGCCGTCCGAGCGCCAGCGCACCGTCTTCCGCAC
The DNA here is from genome assembly GCA_964428045.1 of uncultured Hydrogenophaga sp. Lineage (GTDB taxonomy): Bacteria > Pseudomonadota > Gammaproteobacteria > Burkholderiales > Burkholderiaceae_C > Hydrogenophaga. The sequence goes on from CAYRWN010000068.1 coordinate 7,288, forward strand.
CGGGCACCTGGACCTGCTGTCCAGTCCGGTGGTGGCCGCGCAGCTGAAGGCCTGGCTGGTCCCGGTGTGAGGTGGGGTGGGCTTGAAAGCCGGCCTGACGCCCATAATTGCGCCCTCGCGAGCGCCGTCCGCCCCGCCGGGGCCGGGCGGCGATGCCTCCCCTTCCTTTTGCACACAGAACCCGTCATGAGCAAACAAACCCTGAACTTCCAGGCCGAAGTGGCCCAGCTGTTGCACCTGGTCACCCATTCGTTGTACTCCAACCCCGACATCTTCCTGCGCGAGCTGATTTCCAACGCGTCCGACGCCTGCGACAAGCTGCGCTTCGAAGGTCTGAACAACGAAGCCCTGTTCGAAGACGCGCCCAACCTGGAAGTGCGCGTGGCCTTAGACAAGGCCGCGCGCACCATCACCATCACCGACAACGGCATCGGCATGAGCCAGGCCGAAGCGGTGGAGCACCTGGGCACCATCGCCAAGAGCGGCACCAAGGACTTCATGGGCCGCCTCAGCGGCGATCAGAAGAAGGACGCCCAGCTGATCGGCCAGTTCGGCGTCGGCTTCTACTCGGGCTTCATCGTGTCCGACCGCATCACGGTGGAAAGCCGCCGCGCCGGCCTGCCGGCGGCCGAAGGCGTGCGCTGGGCCAGCGCCGGTACGGGCGACTTCGAGGTCGAAACCATCGAGCGCGCCGCACGCGGCACCAGCGTGATCCTGCACCTGCGCGAGGACGCCAGCGACTACCTCAGCCACTGGAAGCTCAAGCAGATCATCGGCAAGTACTCCGACCACATCAGCCTGCCCATCCTGATGCAGAAGGAAGAGTGGGACGCCGACAAGAGCGAGTACGTGACAAAGGACACGTGGGAGGCGGTGAACTCCGCCTCGGCCCTGTGGACGCGCGCCAAGAAGGACATCAGCGACGGGCAGTACGCCGACTTCTACAAGGCCATCAGCTACGACCAGGCCGACCCGCTGACCTGGAGCCACAACCGCGTCGAAGGCAGCACCGAATACACGCAGCTGCTCTACATCCCGTCCAAGGCGCCGCACGACCTGTGGAACCGCGACAAGAAGGCGGGCATCAAGCTCTACGTCAAGCGCGTGTTCATCATGGACGAGGCCGAGGCGCTGATGCCTTCGTACCTGCGCTGGGTCAAGGGTGTGGTCGATTCGGCCGATCTGCCGCTGAACGTCAGCCGTGAGCTCCTGCAGGAAAGCCGCGACGTCAAGGCCATCCGGGAGGGCAACACCCGCCGCGTGCTGGCAATGCTGGAGGACCTGGCCAAGCGGGACAAGGCACCCGTGGCGGCTGAGGGCGTGGACGGCGTGACCGACGTGGTCAGCGAAGAGGACAAGGCCGCCATCGCCAAGGACGCCGGCAAGTACAGCGCCTTCTACGCCGAGTTCGGCGCCGTGCTCAAGGAAGGCCTGGGCGAGGATTTCGCCAATCGCGACAAGATCGCCCGGCTGCTGCGTTTTGCCTCGACCCAGAGCGACACGGTGAGCGTGTCCTTCGCCGACTACAAGGCACGCATGAAGGACGGCCAGAAGGCCATCTACGTCATCACCGCCGACACGCTGGCGGCGGCCAAGAACAGCCCGCAGCTCGAACTCTTCCGCAAGAAGGGCATCGAGGTGCTGCTGATGACCGACCGCGTCGACGAGTGGGCGCTGTCCTTCCTGCACGAGTTCGACGGCACGCCGCTGCAAAGCGTGGCCAAGGGGGCGGTGGACCTGGGTGAGCTGCAGGACGAAGACGAGAAAAAGGCGGCCGAGCAGGCGGCCGAGAGCTTCAAGCCGGTGCTCGACAAGCTGAAGGACGCGCTCAAGGACAAGGCAGAGGACGTGCGCGTGACCACGCGCCTGGTCGACTCCGCCGCCTGCCTGGTGGTCGGCGAGGGCCAGCTCTCCAGCCAGCTCACCCGCATGCTCAAGGCCGCCGGCCAGCCGGCACCGGACGTTAAGCCGGTGCTGGAGGTGAACGCCGAGCACCCGCTGGTCAAGAAGCTGGACGGTACCGACCGTTTCGACGACCTGGCCCACATCCTGTTCGACCAGGCCCTGCTGGCCGAAGGCGGCCTGCCGGACGACCCGGCGGCGTATGTGAAACGCGTCAACAACCTGTTGCTGGCGTGACACCGGTCGCGGTGGCGGGCCGCGTGAAGCGCGCCGCCCGTCCTTCGAGGCTGCAAGGCCGCGCCGCTCGGGCCACAATGGGCATGGAGCGTCGCCAGGTGGCGGCGCGGTCAAGGTGGTCACCATGAACCCGGTTCAATCCTGTCCCGCTCAGCGCGCGGTGCGCCGCGGTTTGCTGCCTGTCCTGATCGTCACGGGTCTGTCGGGCTGCGCTTCCGTGGGTCTGGGGTTCGGCGTGCCTGTCGGTCCCTTCTCCATCGGGGTCGGGGTGGGTTCCGGTGGGGTGAACCTGGGCGTGAGCACCAGCGTGGGGCCGGTGGGCGTGGGCGTCGGCGTCAACCATAACGGGCGTGTGGGTGTCGGCGCCGGTGGGGGCGTGAGCGCGCCCGTGGGGAGCGGTGGCGCCAGCGTCGGGGTCGGCGTCAACACCAGCACCACCATCTACGACCCGAACGAGAAAAAGTAGGCGCATCGGCGCACCACGGCGCGCTGCCTCGCGTGCGGGTGTGGCGTTTCGATGCTCCGGGAGGCTGTCGCCTCCGCGCCTTGGCTTGTGACTAAACTCACGGCAGGGACTACATTCAGGGGCTGACCGACAAGGCCCTTTGCCGACCGTTCATCCACCGTGCAATTCCAGCGCCCCTTCGACCCCGTCGTCACCTTTCGCAACAGCCAGGGCGAAGCTGCGCGTGGCACGCTCACCAGCCTGCAGCGCCGGTCGCTGGTCATGGAGGTCTACAACCCCTATTCCATCGTGCAGGTCAGCGAAGTGCTCAGCGACCTGAGCATCCGCTCGGGCGAGCGCAGCATCTACAAGGGCAAGGCGGTGGTGGTGAGTCTGCTCAACACCGGGCTGATGGCGGTGGTGTCGCTGACGCTGATCGACGAATGGAACGACCTGGGCGTGATCGACCACAGTACACGCAGCGTTTCCGAGGCGGTGAGCCGCTTCGTTGAGGAATGGGAAGCCCGGCCTCGCATCAGCGAGGCCTACCAGGTGGTGGTCAACGATCTGCGGGCCTACTTCGCCGAGGTCACGCGCTGGCTGGATCAGGCGGACATCACGGCCGACCTGCCGCGCGACGTGCACGGCCGCGTGCGTGACGATGTGTTCTACGAGATTGCCCGTCCGCTCATGTCCATGGTTCGTGAATATCTCGTGCGCTTCGAAGCCGAAGCGGCCAAGGTACCGCCCGAACTGGAGCCCGCGCACAGGGCCTTTGCCCAGGCGGCCATTCACCCGCTGGTGCTGCGCGCGCCCTTCGTCTACCGCACGTTTGCCAAGCCGCTGGGTTACGCGGGCGACTACCAGATGGTCAACCAAATCCTTGGCGACCCGCGCGAGGGTCCCAGCACCTATTTCGAGCTGGTGAACTTCATCTTCCTGCAGTCCAGCGTGTCGCAGGCGCACCGCAACCGGGTGGACATCCTGCTCGAACGCCTGCAGACCCTGGCGTCGCGCGCCCGGGAGCAGGGGTGCCCGCTGCGCGTGCTCAACGTGGGCTGCGGTCCGGCGGGCGAACTGCAGCGCCTGTCGGGGCTGGACCAGCCGGTGGACCACCTGGACGTGACGCTGATGGACTTCAGCGACGAAACCCTGCTCTACACCAGCCAGCGCCTGATCGAGGTGGCCAATGCCGCCGGGCGTGCGCCGCTGAAGGTGAGCCTTTGCCACGAGTCGGTGCACCAGTTGCTCAAGCGCAGCTCGCGCGAGCAGGGCGTGCCGCTGGAAAAACAGTACGACTACATCTATTGCGCTGGCCTGTTCGACTACCTGGCCGACAAGGCCTGCGCACGTCTGATCGCCTACTTCGACCGCCACCTGCGCCCCGGTGGCACAGTGCTGGTAACGAATGTGCACACCTGCAACCCTGAGCGCTTCTGGATGGAGCACTTCATGGAGTGGTACCTGATCTACCGCGACGAGGCTGGACTGTCCCGGCTGTTTCCCGACACGCTGCCCGAGGTGAAGACCTACACCGATGCCACCGGGGTCAATCTGTTCGCTGAAGCGGTGAAACCCCTGTGACGTGTCTTCATGTCCAGTGAACTGACCAGCGGCCAATTGCCTCTCTCTTACGAGGAGGCGATGCATCAGCACCTTGTTTACTACAGCCGCATCACCTGCGTGCTGGCCATGGCACTGATTGCCAGTGGCGTGGGGCTGGACATCGCGTTTTATCCGGACTGGGCGCTGCAGTTCGGACTGGCCCGGCTGCTGGTGGTGGCCCTGATCGGTTTGGCGCTGTGGAGTTACCAGCGCCCATGGGGAGTGCGGCATGTGCGTGGTGTGACCTACTTCTGGATCGCGATGCCACAGCTCATGATCGCCTGGATGATCTTCGCGACCAATGGCGAAGCTTCCATTTATTTCGTCGGGCTGACCCTTGCCGTGTCAGGCATTAGGGCTACGCTGAACAAGTAGCCAAATCGAGTGACCCGGCGTGCCAAAGGGC
>CAYRWN010000069.1:0-10911 GCA_964428045.1 uncultured Hydrogenophaga sp.
ACGCTGGTGGGGCTGGCCGATACGGAAGTGAAAGAAGCGCGCGAGCGCGTGCGCTCGGCCATCGCCAACGCGGGGCTGGAATTTCCGAGCAACAAGCGCATCACCGTCAACCTGGCGCCGGCCGACCTGCCCAAGGACTCGGGCCGCTTCGACCTGCCGATCGCGCTGGGCATCCTGGCCGCCAGCGGCCAGATCGACGCCGCGCAACTCAACGGCTGGGAATTCGCGGGCGAACTGTCACTGGGCGGCGAACTGCGCCCGGTGCGCGGCGCCCTGGCCATGAGCCTGGCGCTGCACCAGGGCGGTGGCGCGGTGCGCCTGGTGCTGCCGCCCGGCAGCGCCGAAGAAGCCGCGCTGGTACCGCACGCCCAGGTGCACCGGGCCCGCCACCTCCTGGACGTGGTGGCGCATTTTCTGCCGGTACGGGCCGAAGCGGGCCACGAACCCGCACCCGACAGCGAAGGCTGGGCCCGATTGGCGCCGACCGAAATCCAGCGCCAGCCGCCCGGCAACGATCTGGCCGACGTCAAAGGTCAGGCCGCCGCCAAGCGGGCGCTGGAGATCGCCGCCGCAGGCGGCCACAGCCTGCTCATGGTGGATACTTGAAGACCTCTTCACGGTCTTTTCACCTAAGAGAGAGTCCCCCCTTGGAACATCCGGCAGCACCCATCAAGGCTTACAGCTATCTGCGCTTCAGCACCCCCGAACAAATGCGGGGTGACTCGTCTCGCCGTCAATCTTCAATGGCTGAGGCGTACGCACTTCAGCATGGCCTAGAGCTAGACACCACACTGACGCTGCACGACCTTGGCGTTTCTGCCTTTCGGGGTAAGAACCTCACGGCAGAGAGCCAGCTAGGCTTTTTTCTGCGAGCTATCGAGGACGGAATTGTCCCCCAAGGCAGTTATCTGCTGGTTGAGTCCCTAGACCGAATTAGTCGCCAGACTGCGCGTAAGGCCCTGCGCGCACTTGAATCCGTGGTTGATGCGGGGGCTGTAGTTGTTACCCTGAACGATGGCAGGAAGTACGACAAAGACAACCTAGACGAAGACCCCGTCGCGCTGCTGCTGAGCATTCTGACTTTCATGCGTGCTCACGAAGAGAGCGCCATGAAAGCTAGCCGACTAAAGGCGGCCTGGGCTGAAAAGCGTACTCAGGCCAGCAAGGCACGTAAGCCAATGACCAGCGTTTGCCCGGCATGGCTTGACCTTGACCGGAGAACAGGCGTCTTCCATGAGGTGCCGGAGCGTGTGCAGATTGTGCGCCGTATCTTTGACATGACGTTGCAGGGGGTCGGGCAAGGCGTCATTGCACAGACCTTAAACCGGGAAGGGGTGCCGGTTTTTGGCCGTGGCCTGTACTGGCACCGCACATACATAGCCAAGATTTTGGATAACCCCGCCGTGCGCGGCGTGTTCGTTCCGCATGTGCAAGACCAGAGTAGCGGCAAGCTCGTTCGGGTGGCCCTTGAGCCAGTGCCAAACTATTACCCGGCGATCATCGACGCAGACACCTTAGAACGCCTACAGGCTATGCGTTCTGGGTCAGTTCAACCCCGCAGGGGAAGGCACGCCGCCAAGCCCCTTAACAACATCTTTGGCGGTATTGCTCGATGCGCGGCCTGCGGAGGTTCCATGACCATGACGAACAAGGGTGATGGAAACAAGTATTTTGTCTGTGCCCGGGCAAAGACGGGAGCAGGCTGTACTTACAAGACTCTGCGCTATCAACGTATCGAAGATTGCTTTCTGTCTATCTGGCCCGCCCTGTTGGAGACTGTGCCCGATGCGTCAGAGCAGGCGAAAGGCGTGCGGCAAAGCCTGCGAACTTTAGCGGATCACTTGGAATGGATCAATCAGACCATAGCCAGCATCATGCAGGCCATCGAAACCTCAGATCAACGAACAGCGCCAGCAACGTTACTTGAGCGCTTGACAGAGTTGGAGAGGGAGAAGGCCAAAACGCTACAAATGCAGCAGGAATACATCCTTCGCGAGCAAACGCTTGAGAAAAATGCCCTAGCACTTCGTATTCGCTCGCTGCACGATTCTTTGACAGAAGCAGAAATTGACAAAGCAAAAGCGAATGCAGTCCTCCGGCAATTGTTCAGCGGAGTATTGATTTCATGGGAATCTGAAACACTTGCATTCCAGTGGCAACACAGTTCTTACATTACCCCGGTGCATTTCGCCGAGGATGGAACTAATACCGTACGGCCACTAACGCAGCCAGCAATCTCGCCGCCCGTTGCCCCGTTGCCATCCGTGCTGGAGGCCCCCCCGTTCAAGACTTAGGCGGTACGGGCGCCGTGTCTTCAAAGTCGAGCAACACGGAGGGCTTGAGGTTCAGCGCCTCAGCAAGGCGGCAAATGTTCACGAGGGCAATGTTTCTTTGCCCTCGCTCTACGCCGCCGAGATAACTGCGAGCAATCCCGGACTCAAGAGCCAAAGCCTCTTGACTCCATCCCCTCGCTTTCCGGAGCGCGGCAAGTCTTTTTCCAAATTGTTTTTGCGCGTCCACGGCAGTTTTCCAAACAGGAAAATGCTATGGACGCGACCTCTTTAAGGCCACGCCCTATAAGTGACAATCGATGGCTTTTTGCTCTATCATTGTCACTCTTAGTAGCCAATGGAGTCGTTAGCTTGAAACTCGCGCTTGCCCTTGTTCTCCCCCTCATGCTTGCTGCATGTGCAACCGAAAGCACCGGCCCCGTGTCGGCTGGCAACGGAACTTTCGTGGTGTCACGTCAGGCCGGAGCTTTCCCCAGTGGCCGGGAGCCCTTGCTAGTCGAGGCCCTTGGTGAGGCTCAGGCGAAGTGCGCAAACACTGGCAAAGCAATGAGGCTCATTTCGCAGACGGAAAACTCCGGGCCGTACATCATGGGGAACTACCCTAAAGCAACCGTTGTTTTCACCTGCGAGTAAAAATGGGAATCACAGTAATTTTTTTACTTGCTGCTGGCGGCGGCATAGTCTGGTACTTGAAGCACTATGCCAAAGAGGCTGTAATCAAAGAAGCCCACAGAGAAGCTTCCCACATCAAAACGCTTGAGGATGTTGACTATGAGTTAAGCAAGCTCAATGCCGAGTTAAAGCGTTTCGGGGTTCTCTCACAGCAAAAACAGGCATTCATGGACGCCCTGTACTCGCGCCGAATCGATCTGCAAAGAAGGTAGCGGTTTGCGCTTGGAGCATCTGTTTCTTTTGCATTACCCGCTCTTGCTGCAATCAGGCAGCGAAGCGGTGCAAAATTAGCGCTGCAAGCCTCCCCTCCAATTCACTAAAACTGATCGCAAGTTTTTCTAGGTCATCCAAAATCACTGGTCTTCCTTCTTTTGGAGTTTTCTCACTAAAGAATTTTCCAATAAATGGAGCGCCGTTTTCTCCAACAGTCCAAACACTGTGGACGTAAATACCCCGTTGAGAAAACGCCTTAGCAATTTCCGCCAACAGGCCATCGACTGGCTGCATCAAATCTGGGGCTCTTTGCTTTATCAGCAGCTTGAGCATTTCCGAAAGTTCAGTTCCGGATTTTTTGCCCCCAGTAAACACCATGCCGGTGTCGGAGCCCAGTCCTGCGGAAGCCCAAATTAGAGTACGCATAGTTGACTCTAAGCTGGCAGAACTCACGCATAACTGGCCTAGCGCCTCTTTGAATTCACGCGGCGGCCAACTCTTGATTCGGCCAAGTGCGTCAAGTTGTTGCTGCATGCGTTCTTTGTATTCATCGGAAGGCGGCGTCAACCGAATAGCATCTGCCTCCGCCTCAGTAATGGGCAGCATGTCGGAGGTAATGAAGGAGTCTTGCGAGCCATCTTCTTCAAATGCATGGACATTCCATTGCCCCCAATCGAACTTTTTATAAAGCTTCATGCTCAATCCCTTTTAGTCTGTGCAATCTCTTCCGTTAGAGCATACCGGGATCGTGTCTGACTACGGGAGGCTTGAGCTTCGCGCAGTCCAGTCTGTCCCCTTGCCTAGTTGCTCATCTGCATTAGCACTCAAATCTGCTGCGCTCATGCGTAAGCCCCTCTCACCCGGCCAGTTCTCCTTCGCCCCCCCATACCCCCCTTCAAAGCCCCCAGAACGGCCCTAAAGGCACCCAAAGCGCATACCGCAGGGTGAGGGGTACCCAGCCCCGGCAAGACGTACAGAAGGCAGCTTGCAGTTCCAACGCAAGACTCGCGTAAGCTGTTGATCCATAAGGACTTATTTAGAGTCACCCTAGAATGGACACATTCGGACGGACTACGGACGGGCGATGTAGCCAGTCTCCGGGCTATCAATGCCCGGAAGCCGCTAGGAACGAAGTAGACGCCTGCATTGGCAACTGAACAATGGCCAGCCTGTAACGGTAAAAGCTGAAGTCCTCCAAGTAGGTACTCGCAGCCTTCATAGAGTCACCCTGAACGGAGTAAGAGCGTTAGGTTCCCCGACGCTTAAACGCGGTGCTATGATTTGATTTTGGTCTTCACGTCATCATCTTGCTCATGGTCGGCCCGCCCGGCTCGGGCAAGAGCATGCTGGCGCAGCGCTTTGCCGGTCTGCTGCCCGCCATGGACACCCATGAAGCCCTGGAATCGGCCGCCGTCGCGTCGCTGGCCGGGCGCTTCCAGCTCGAACGCTGGGGTCAGCGTCCGACCTGCGCGCCCCACCACAGCGCCAGCGCCGTGGCCCTGGTCGGCGGCGGATCACCGCCACGGCCGGGAGAAATCTCGCTCGCGCACCACGGGGTGCTCTTTCTGGACGAACTTCCGGAATTCCCCCGGGCCGCCCTGGAAGCCCTGCGCGAGCCGCTGGAGACGGGCCACATCCGCATCTCGCGCGCGGCGGTGCAGAGCGAGTTTCCGGCCCGCTTCCAGCTCATCGCCGCCATGAACCCCTGCCCCTGCGGCTACCTGGGCCACCCCACGCGCGCCTGCCGCGACACGCCCGACCAGATCGCGCGTTACCAGGGCAAGCTCAGCGGCCCGCTGCTCGACCGCATCGACCTGCACGTGGAGGTACCGGCCCTGGCACCCGACGACCTGCTGCACGGCCAGGCCGGCGAAAGCAGCGCCGCCGTGCGCGAGCGCGTGGTGGCCGCGCGCGACCGCGCCCAGACCCGCCAGGGCTGCGCCAACCAGGCGCTGGCCGGGCAGGCGCTGGACGAACACGTGGGCGCCGAGCCGGCCGCGCTGAAGTTCCTCAACACCGCGGCCGCGCGCCTGGGCTGGAGCGCGCGCAGCACCCACCGCGCACTGCGCGTGGCCCGCACCATCGCCGACCTGGCCGGCAGCGACGCCGTGGGCGTGGGCCATGTGGCCGAAGCGGTGCAGTACCGGCGCGTGTTGCGCACGGGGCACTGAGCGCCGCCGGGTCAAGCGCGGACCGCAGATACTTCAGCCACACGCCACCCAGCCCGAGCCACCCGCAGATGCCGGCAGACACCGCCACCCCACACGAGCTGCCACCCACCCTGAAGCCAGCCGAAGGGCCGGGTGGCTTGCCGTTCATCCAGGTGGCCAACGCCCACGCCACGGCTTGCATCTCGGTCCATGGCGGGCAGGTGCTGGCGTTCCGGCCCTCGGGCGTGGCGCAGGACCTGCTGTTCGTGAGCACGCAGGCCACGCACCAGCACGGCAAAGCCATTAGGGGCGGCGTGCCGGTGTGCTGGCCCTGGTTTGGCCCGGACCCGAAGGGCCTGGGCCGACCGTCACACGGCTTCGCGCGCAACCGCCTGTGGCAATGGCGGCACGCGGTGGATTTGCCCGATGGACGGACCCAGGTGGATCTGGTCCTGCGCGACAGCGCCGAAACGCGCGCACGCTGGCCGCATGCGTTCGAGCTGTCGCTGACGGTCACCGTCGGCGCCTCGCTCGGGCTGGCGCTGACCACCCGCAACACGGGCGGTGCGCCGTTTGAGATCACCCAGGCGCTGCACAGCTACTTCGCGGTGGGCGACATCGCGCGCACCGCGGTGACGGGGCTCGATGGCTGCGCCTACATCGACAAGGCCACGGGGGCCGGCGGCGTGCGCCAGCGCCAGACCGGAGATCTGGTGGTGAACGCCGAAGTGGACCGGATTTACACCGGAGTACCAGCCGAACTGTGCATCGTGGACCCCACGCTGTCGCGCACGATCCGGATCCGGTCCGAGGGCTGCCGCACCGCCGTGGTGTGGAACCCCTGGGCCACGCTCGCAGCGGGCATGGCCGATCTGGCCGACGACGAATACCGGCGTTTCTTGTGTGTGGAGACCGCCAACGCGGCCGACGATGCGATCACCCTGCCACCAGGTGCAGAACACCGGCTGGCCGTCCAGCTGTCGGTGTAGGAACTACTGCGAGCGCCGACGGCTTTCTTCTTCCATTTCGCGGAAACGCACACAGACCGGGTCGCCGGAGAAGCCCCCGTTGCGGCAGATCCGCGCGCGGCAGAGATCCCGGGTGAGGAAGTTGCTGCTGCCGGCGCACATCTGGTCCACCGTCTGGGCTGGCGCAGGCGCCGGGGGCGCAGGGGCCTGGGCCACCTCGACGGGTGCGGCCGCAACCGGTTCGGTCTGACCGACCGACGGTTCGGCGACCGGTGCCGGCGCAGCGGTACGCGCTGCCGGGCTCTGGGTGCGTGCGCGCTCAGCCGCCGGGCGCGGCTCGCGTTCGACAACCCCCGTCGTGGGCGCCGCCACCGCTTGCGTGGGCGTGGCGGTGCTCAGCATCTCGGATGAGAGCGCTGCGGGAGCCGGCGTTGTTGCCTGGGTGGGCGGCACGGGCCGCACCACCTGCGCTGTCTGGTCGGCGGTGGCCACGACGGCCACGGGCGGGGCCGATGCGGGCGCACTCTGTGTCGTGGCCCACCACGCGGCGCCCAGACCGAGCGCCACCACCGCCATCGCAGCCCCCAAGGCGCGACGAGAACGTCCTGCGGCGGCCGGGGTTCGCGCCTCGGGCGACTCTCCCGCAGATCGCTGGCGCCGCTGGCGCGAGGGGGTCGCGGCCGGTGCCGCCTCTTCCGCCACGGCGCCCTGAACAGGCAGCGCACAGGCGCAGCCCCGGCAATACCGGGCCTTGTCCCTGTTCTCCGTCCCACAAGCCGCACAAACCGCCATGCCTCACCTGTTCAATCGCGTCGAACCGGTTTCTAGCACCCCGGCACACCGCGGCGACCGGGCAAAAGGCTCAGCGGAAGCTTGCCCGAGATGAGCGGCGAACGGCCTGTCAGGGCAGTGCCGTCGGTTTTCCGTCCTGCACGTTGAGCACCTGGCCCGCCTTCCACGTCGGCTCCGACTCCTGCTCGAACTGCTGACTGCTGCCGTCCTTCAGGCGCACCGAGGTGATCCAGACCGTCTTGCGCGTCACCCGCTTCTGGATTTCGTTGCCCAGCACCGCACCGCCGACAGCACCACCGACCGTGGCGATGGTGTTGCCCGAGCCGCCCCCCACCTGGTTGCCCAGCAGGCCACCCACCACGGCGCCGCCGACGATGCCGGCCGCGCCGCCTTCGCCCTTGCGTTGGGTCGTCTTCACGCTTTCAACGATGCCGCAGGTCGCGCAGATCTTCTTCAGCGCCTTGGCACTCACGGTGGGGGTGGCACTTGCCGCCGCACGCTTGGTGGCGGTCGGCGTGGGCGCGGGGGTGGTGACAGCGGTGGTGGTGGTCGCGGCGGCCAGCAGGGCGTGACCGGCCAGCAAGGTGCCGATGAACGAAGAGCGCATGCAATCTCCTGAATGGGCATGAAAGGGTCGGTTCACAACGTGTCTGTGCACGAACCGCCCAATGGCCAGCTTAGCGCCGACAGCCCCGGCCCGCCAGCCCTGCGGCGGGCAGCGTGGCTTCCGTCACGGCCCGTGACCGCCCCGCCACGGACCGGTCGCCACCCTCAGAGGTTCGGTCCCAGCCAGCGCTTGAGTTCGCCCACCGGCACGCCGCTGCGCGCGGCCAGGTCGGCCACCTGGTCTTCGCCGATCTTGCCGACGTTGAAGTACTGGCTGTCCGGGTGGGCCAGGTAGAAGCCGCTGACGCTGGCGGCCGGCGTCATGGCCAGACTCTCGGTGAGCGCCATGCCGATCTCGCCGGCCTGCAGCAGCTCGAACATCGGGCGCTTGACCGAGTGGTCCGGGCAGGCCGGGTAGCCCGGCGCCGGGCGGATGCCCTGGTACTTTTCCTTGATGAGGTCTTCGTTGCTCAGCGCCTCACCGGCCGCGTAGCCCCACAGGTCGGTGCGCACGCGGGCGTGCATGCATTCGGCCAGCGCCTCGGCCAGACGGTCGGCCAGGGCCTTGAACAGGATGGCGTTGTAGTCGTCGTGCGCGGCCAGGAACTGCTGCTCCTTCTTCTCCACGCCCACGCCGGCCGTCACCGCGAACAGGCCCACGTAGTCGGCCGTGCCGGCGGGCGCCACGAAGTCGGCGAGACACCGGCTCGGCCGCGTCACGCCGTCGATGGTTTCCTTCTCGGTCTGCTGGCGCAGGCCGTGCCAGGTCAGCACGGGCTGCTGGCGCGTATCGTCGGCGTAGAGCGCGATGTCGTCCGCGCCCACGCGGTTGGCCGGGTACAGGCCGATCACCGCGTTGGCCGTCAGCCAGCGGCCTTCGATCATCTTCTTGAGCATGGCCTGCGCGTCGGCGAACACCTTGCGCGCCTGCTCGCCCACCACCTCGTCGTTCAGGATGGCGGGGTAGGGGCCGGCCAGGTCCCAGGTCTGGAAGAACGGTCCCCAGTCGATGTAGCGCTCCAGCTCGGCCAGGTCGAAGTTCTTGAAGACGCGGCGGCCGATGAACTTGGGCGCCACCGGCGGGTGCTTCGCAAAGTCCACCGGCGTGGCGTTGGCGCGCGCCTGGGCCAGCGGCCACAGCGGCACGGGCTTCTTGTTGGCGTGCTGCTGGCGCACGCGTTCGTAGTCGGCGTTGAGCTCGGCAATCGTCTGCTGGCGGCCGTCGCCGATCAGGCTCTGCGCCACGCTCACGCTGCGCGAGGCGTCGGGCACGTAGACCACCGGGCCTTCGTAATGCGGCGCGATCTTCACCGCCGTGTGCACGCGGCTGGTGGTGGCGCCGCCGATCAGCAGCGGGATGCCCTGCTCGCGGAAGTGCGCGTCCTTCTGCATCTCGCCGGCCACGTACTGCATCTCTTCCAGGCTGGGCGTGATCAGCCCCGACAGGCCCACGATGTCGGCGCCCTCTTCCTTGGCCTTGGCCAGGATCTCGTGGCACGGGACCATCACGCCCATGTTCACCACCTCGAAGTTGTTGCACTGGAGCACGACGGTGACGATGTTCTTGCCGATGTCGTGCACGTCGCCCTTGACGGTCGCGATCACGATCTTGCCCTTGGACTTCACGTCGCCACCGGCCGCTTCGAGCGCGCGCTTCTCTTCCTCGATGTAGGGCAGCAGGTGGGCCACGGCCTGCTTCATCACGCGCGCGCTTTTCACCACCTGGGGCAGAAACATCTTGCCGGCGCCGAACAGGTCACCGACCACGTTCATGCCGTCCATCAGCGGGCCCTCGATCACGTGCAGCGGGCGGCCGCCGTCGGCCTTGATCGCCTGCCACATCGCTTCGGTGTCTTCGGTGATGAACTCGTTCATGCCGCGCACCAGCGCGTGCGTCAGCCGCTCGCGGATCGGCAGCGCACGCCACTCGTTCTTCTTGCTGTCGTCCTTGGCCGCGCCCTTGGCGCTCTCGGCCACTTCCACCAGGCGCTCGCCGGCGTCCGGGCGACGGTTGAGCACCACGTCTTCCACCCGCTCGCGCAGCGTGGGCTCCAGCTCGTCGTACACGCCCACCATGCCGGCGTTGACAATGCCCATGTCCATGCCCGCCTGAATGGCGTGGTACAGGAACACGGTGTGGATGGCCTCGCGCACCGGGTCGTTGCCGCGGAAGCTGAAGGACACGTTGGACACACCGCCGCTGACCTTGGCACCCGGCAGGTGCTGCTTGATCCAGCGCGTGGCCTCGATGAAGTCCACCGCGTAGTTGTCGTGCTCGGCGATGCCGGTGGCGATGGCGAAGATGTTGGGGTCGAAGATGATGTCCTCGGGCGGAAAGCCCACCTCGTCGACCAGGATGCGGTAGGCCCGCTCGCAGATCTCGATCTTGCGTGCGTAGGTGTCGGCCTGACCCTGCTCGTCGAAGGCCATCACCACCGCGGCGGCGCCGTAGCGCTTGATCAGTTTGGCCTGGCGCTTGAACTCATCCACACCCTCCTTCATGGAGATGGAGTTGACCACCCCCTTGCCCTGGATGCACTGCAGGCCGGCCTCGATCACCTCCCACTTGGACGAGTCGATCATGATCGGCACGCGCGCGATGTCGGGCTCGCCCGCGATCAGGTTCAGGAAGCGCACCATGGCGGCCTGGCTGTCCAGCATGGCCTCGTCCATGTTGATGTCGATGATCTGCGCGCCGTTCTCCACCTGCTGGCGGGCCACGGCCAGCGCGTCCTCGTAGCGCCCCTCCAGGATCATGCGGGCGAAGACCTTAGAGCCCGTGACGTTGGTGCGCTCGCCGACGTTGACGAACAGGCTGTCGACACCGATGCGCAGCGGCTCCAGGCCGGACAGCAGCATGGGGGGGACGGCAACAGTGGCGGGGGAAGCAACGGCGTCGGACATGGGGCTCACCAGGTGTTGTGTTCGAAAACTGGTGAGCGCCGTTGGAGCCGGCTGGGCCGGCAGGGCGTGCGGGACGCCCGGAACCTCAAGCCTGACGCCCGTGGCCAAAACCGCAAAGTTTCGCCGGGCGCTGCAACGCTCCTTGAGAGGCGGCGATTTTAGCCGGGCAGGTCGGGATGAGCTGCCTGCCGTTTTTCGTCTTCCAAGGGTCGATGGTTATTGATCCGGCCCTTGTGAACTTGCATCAAGCCGCATAGCGAACCGGCTCGTGCTCGAAGTACCTTCGGATGCGTTCGGGTTGTCGCTGCACGCTGC
>CAYRWN010000070.1:0-10592 GCA_964428045.1 uncultured Hydrogenophaga sp.
CTCGAACCCACGACAACAGGAATCACAATCCTGGACTCTACCAACTGAGCTACAGCCACCGCAAGCCCTGCATTATAGCGCGAAGGCAGGCTCTGGCACTCAGCGTTTGGGCTCGGGCACCAGGAGTCTGACTTTGAAGCGCTCTTTGAGTGTGTCGTAGTACGCCTGACCTTCGGCAGAAGCCCACCACTGGCCGTATTGCTGGATTTCCTGCGCCTGACCCAGCCCATCGCGGGGTGTGCGCGGCAACACCTTGTCGACACGTACCACGGCGTAGCCTTGCTCACCCAGGCTCACGCCGACCCAGGCGGGCAGCGTCTTGGCCGGTGCGCTCATCGCAGCGGCCAGGACAGGCTGGGGCAACCCCTGGGGGTTGTCGCGGGCAATGGTGACGGCCGCTCCCAGGGCGCCGGCATCGGACCCCGCCTTCCAGGCGGCCAGCTGCTTGGCCCCTTCCTCGCGCGCCAGTTCGGCCGAACGCTGCGCGACCAGGCGCTGACGCACCTGTTCACGCACCTCGGCCAGCGGCTGCGTACGGGCGGCCTGGTACTGCAGCACACGGGCCGACACCAGCTGGCTTGCACCGGTCTCGATGGCTTCGGTGTTGCGCTTTTTCTCCACCGAGTCTGGCGCAAACACCGCCGCCAGCAACTTCTCGTTGCCCAGCACGCCCGCGTCGGGCCTGGGCTGCCGGGTCAGGCCCTTGGCCGTCTGCACCTGCAACTTGAGCCGGTCGGCAGCCGGTTTCAGACTGTCGGCCTGTTCGTACACCGTGTTGCTGAACACGTCGGCGCTCTCGGCAAACAGCTTCTGGGCCTGCTGCTTCTTCAGGTCCGCCTCGATCTCCGGCCGCATGGATTCAAAGCTGCGCACCGGCGGTGCCTTGATGTCGGTGAGCTGGATGATGTGGAAGCCGAATTCGCTTTCGACCAGATCGGACACCGCGCCCTTCTGCAAGGCAAAGACCGCGTCCTCGAAGGGTTTGACCATGGCGCCGCGCGAGAAAAAGTCCAGATCACCGCCGTTGGCTGCCGAGCCCGGGTCCTGCGAATTCGCCTTGGCCAGTTCGCCGAACGCCGCCGGATTCTTGCGCGCCTGTGCCAGCAGTTCTTCACCGCGCTGGCGGATCTTTTCTTTGTCGGCGGCCGGTGCACCGGCCGGCACCGTCAACAGGATGTGGCGCGCGCGCCGCTCTTCGTTGCCCGACAGACGTGCCGCGTTCTGGTCGTAGGAGGCGCGCAAGTCGGCCTCGTTGAGGGTCACACCCTGGGCCAGTGCTGCGGCGTCCAGCACCACGTACTCGATGTCCACCTGCTCCGGCGCCTGGAACAAGGCCGGGTTGGCGTTGTAGAAGGTCTCGATGTCGGCGTCGCTGGGTTGCACCCTGGCGACGAAGTCGCTCGCCATGAAAGGCTGCACACGCACCTCGCGCCGCTCAAAGAATGCGTTCAGCGACACACCGGCCACGGCAGGGGGGGTCAGGCCCGAGCCGGTGACGCCCTGGGTGACTTGCCGCCTCGAGATGTCGGCCCGCACCTGCGATTCGAACATCTCCGGCGTCATACCCTGGCGCCCCAGGAGTTGGCGGTAGGCTTCGACGTCGAGCGAGCCATCCGGGCGACGCAGCGACGCGATGGTTTCGTTCTTCTGCAGATCCTGGGCGAGGCGCTGGTCGCTGGTGTACAGGTTGAACTTCTGAGCCGCCACCGCCAGTACCCGCTCACGCACCAGGCGCTCCAGCGTGGCGTACCGCGCGACATCGCTGTCGAGCAACTTGGCGTCGATGTTCGGCATGGCTTCACGCAGCCGCTTGGCCTCCTCCTTGTGGGCCTCGTCCCAGTCGGCCTTGGTGATGTCATGACCATCCACCGTGGCGACAGGTTCCGACTTGTTCTGGAAGTCGGTGAATCCTTGCACGCCGAACAGCACGAAGCCCGGAATGATCAGGATCAGCAAGAAGCCCATGAGGTACTTCTTGTGATGGCGAATGGTATCGAACATGCCTTGAAATCCTGCAACAACAAAGAAACACGGGGCCTGCGCCGGCAACAAAAAAGGCGAACCCGTGTTCGCCTTCTTGGTGGTGGTGGGTGCTGACGGGGTCGAACCGCCGACCTACGCCTTGTAAGGGCGCCGCTCTACCGACTGAGCTAAGCACCCCACCGGAGTCATTCGAACGAACGACCTCAGTTCAGCGCATCCTTCAGGGCCTTGCCCGGACGGAACTTCGGCACCTTGGCGGACTTGATTTTAATCTCAGCGCCGGTGCGGGGGTTGCGGCCCTTGCGAGCGGGGCGTTTGGTGACGGCAAAGGAGCCGAAACCCACCAGCGACACGGTGCCGCCTTTCTTCAACGTGGTGCGTATGGCGGTGATGGTGGAATCGAGCGCTCGCGTGGCCGCCGCCTTGGAAATGTCGGCGTGCTTGGCGATGTGTTCGACGAGTTCTGTTTTGTTCACAAATAGCCCCTCTTGAAATGATCTGTTGAGTCTCTTCGGACCCACGGCATGCAACTCTTCCTCTGCCTTGATCGGACAAGCCGTTGCCGCGGTCGCTGGTGTTCGCAAAGCCCCACAACAACACGCGGAACGAATGCCTTCTGATTAAACCCACGGGGCCAAGCCCCTGTCAATACATGCAACACCACCACACACGCCGAAGCGCGCCGGACGGTCGATTCTAGACGCATCGGCCACAGCAACCGGATCGATCCGTGAAGTTTGACGCGCCTTGCACACCGGTCAGATGCAAGCTCAGGCCCTCACCGCCGCCGCGATGGCGCGTCCGACGTCGCTTGTGCCGGCCGTGCCGCCAAGGTCCCGGGTGCGCGGCGCGCCGCTGCCCGGCTGCAGGGCCGATTCGATCGCACGCATCACCGCATCGTGTGCGTCGCGGTGGCCCAGATGGTCGAGCATCATGGCGCCGCACCAGATCTGCCCGATGGGGTTGGCGATGCCTTTGCCGGCGATATCGGGTGCCGAGCCGTGCACCGGCTCGAACAGCGAGGGGTGCTGGCGCGTGGGGTTGAGGTTGGCGCTGGGGGCGATGCCGATGGTGCCGGTGCACGCCGGCCCCAGGTCGGACAGGATGTCACCGAACAGGTTGCTGCCGACCACCACATCGAAGAAGTCCGGACGCTGCACGAAGTGCGCTGTGAGGATGTCGATGTGGAACTTGTCGACCTTCACATCCGGGTATTCCTTGGCCATCGCTTCCACACGCTCGTCCCAGTAGGGCATGGTGATGGCGATGCCATTGCTCTTGGTGGCGCTGGTCAGGTGCTTCTTGGGCCGCGAACGCGCCAGCTCGAAGGCATGGCGCAGCACGCGGTCCACGCCGTGGCGCGACATCACCGTTTCCTGCACCACGATCTCGCGCTCGGTGCCCGGGAACATGCGGCCACCGATGCTGCTGTACTCGCCTTCGGTGTTCTCGCGCACGATGACCATGTCGATCTCGCCCGGCTGGCGCGGGCTGCCATCGCGCCGCACCACGGGCGCGGTCACACCGGGCATCAGTTTGGCAGGCCGCACGTTCACGTATTGGTCGAACTCGCGGCGGAACATCAGCAGCGATCCCCAGAGCGAAATGTGGTCGGGCACTTTGTCGGGCCAGCCGACGGCGCCAAAGTAGATGGCATCGTGCCCACCGATCTGCGCCTTCCAGTCGTCCGGCAACATCTTGCCGTGGCGCTCGCAATAGTCGCAGCTGGAGAAGTCGAAGTGGTCGAACTGCAGCGGGATGTTGAACTTCGACGCGGCGGCTTCGAGCACGCGGATGCCTTCGGGCATGACTTCGGTGCCGATGCCGTCACCGGCGATGACGGCGATGCGGTGGGGTGTCTGGCTCATGGGTGCTCCTGGTGCGATGCGGTGGTGAAAGTGGTGCCAGCTTAAACCGCCGTGGATTGATAATCTGGCAACCCATTACTTCCCAGAAAGAAACAATTGGACCGTCCCGACCTGGAGCTGGTGCAGGCCATCCGGCAGCAGGGGTCGCTGGCGGCAGCGGCCCGCGCCCTCGGCATCGCCGCACCCGCCGCCACCAAGCGGCTGGCCGCGATCGAAGCGGGTTTGGGCCTGCGGCTGTTCCAGCGCACCACGCGGCGCGTCAGCCCCACCGCCGAAGGCGAAACGGTGTGCGAACGTGCCGCCGAGCTGCTGCGCGGCTTTGAAGCACTGGAAGCCGAGCTGCGCGAGCGCCGCGCCGAGCCGTCCGGCCCGATCCGCCTGGCCGCCACCTTCGGCTTTGGCCGTCACTGGGTGGGGCCTGCGCTGGCCACCTTTCAACAGCGCTACCCGGCGGTCAGCGTGCAGCTGCAGCTGACCGAGCAGCTACCCGACCTGGCGGTCGAGGGCTATGACGGTGCCATCTGGCTGTGGCATCCGCCGGCGCAGCGTGCCTGCGAATGGGTGTCACGCCGGCTGGCGCAGAACCAGCGGGTGCTGGTCGCCGCGCCCGCTTACCTCCGGCAACGCGGCGAGCCCCGAAGTCCCCAGGACCTCGCGCAACACGCTTGCCTGGTGGTGCGCGAAAACGGCGGCCCCCAAGAGCGCCGCTTTGACCACTGGCGGCTGCACCCGGCCGGTGACGCGGCACCGCTGCACGTGCAGGTGAGCGGGCCAGTGAGCAGCAATTCGGGCGAGATGGTGCGCGACTGGTGCCTGGCGGGCCACGGCATCATGCTGCGCAGCCTGTGGGACATCGCACCTCAGCTGTCATCGGGTGAACTGGTGCGGGTGCTGCCGGACTGGTCCATGCCCGATGCCGACATCCACTGGCTGGCGCCCTACCGCGCCCAGGTGCCGCGCCGCATCCGTCTGCTCATGGACCACCTGGCCAACGCCTTCAAGGCCGAGCCCTGGAAACTCAGGCCGGTTTCGGCGCCCGCACCACGAGGCTCACGCCAAAAGCGGTGAGCGCGGTGCCCGCCAGCGTGGTGACGGTGATGGGCTCGGCAAACAGCAGCCAGGCGATCAGCGCCGTGCACGGCGGCACCAGGTACATGAGGCTGGTGACCGACGCTGCTGCACCGCGCTGGATCAACAGGTACAGCAGCGAGCTGCCGCCGAGCGTGAGGCCCAGCACCGACCAGGCCATGGCGCCGACGAGCTCGTTGTTCATGCCGCCGCCGGGCAACGTCCACTGCATGGCTTCGGTTTCCAGCAGCGCCAGCGGCAAGGTGACCAGCAAAGCGGCCATGAGCTGAACGGTGTTGGCGCTGCGCACGTCGCAGGGCTGCACAAAGCGCTTCTGGTAAAGCGTGCCAACCGTGATGGCCAACAGGGCCATCATGGCGAACGACAGGTTGTGCCAGTTGGCCGAATCGCCCGGACCACCGGCCCCGAACTTGCGCGAGACCACCAGCACCAGACCGGCGAAGCCCAGCAACAGGCCCAGCCACTGGCGGCGCGACACATGCTGCCCGCCCACGCTGGTGAGCCAGATGGCGGTGAGCACCGGCTGGATGCCGACGATGAGCGATGAAAGCCCCGAGCCCATACCCGCCTTGACGGCCGCCCAGACGCCCCCGAGGTAACCGGCATGCATCAGCACGCCGGTGACGGCCAGGTGCAGTGCCTGGGTCCGGCTGACCGGCCATTTCACGCCAGCGATCAAGATCCAGGGCAGGAAACAGAGAATGGACAGGGCGTATCGCACCGCCAGGAAGGACATGGGCGGCGCGTGCGGCATGCCGTAACGTGCCACGATGAAACCGGTGCTCCAGATGAGCACGAACACCCAGGGCATGGCGCGCAGCCACGCGTTGTCCTGGACCGCTGGTGCCATCAGCGCGAGCGGGCGCGAATATCGGGCAGCGCCTTCTGCAGGTAATACACCATGGACCAGATGGTCAGCACCGCCGACAACCAGATCAGCCAGGTGCCCCAGCGGTGGGTGTCGATCACACCGAGCACCGTGCCATTGAAAAGCAGGAAGGGGATGGCCGTCATCT
This sequence comes from uncultured Hydrogenophaga sp., assembly GCA_964428045.1. Classification (GTDB taxonomy): domain Bacteria; phylum Pseudomonadota; class Gammaproteobacteria; order Burkholderiales; family Burkholderiaceae_C; genus Hydrogenophaga. Next base: position 5,957 of record CAYRWN010000070.1, read on the forward strand.
GCACCGCGGTCTTGAGCTTGCCCACCATGTGCACCGCCACGCTCTTGGTGGCACCGATGATGGCCATCCACTCGCGCAGCGAGGAGATCGCGATTTCGCGACCGATGATGATGAGTGCCACGAAGACGTCGGCGCGTTCCAGGTGCACCAGCACGAGCAGGCTGGCGCATACGAGGAACTTGTCGGCCACCGGGTCGAGGAATGCGCCGAAGGCCGAGGTCTGGTTGAGCTTGCGCGCCAGGTAGCCGTCGGCCCAGTCGGTGGCGGCGAACACCACAAACAGCACGGTGGCGATCAGATTCTGTTCTTTGGCGCTCAGACCTTCCAGGTAGAACACGCCGATGATCAGCGGGATGGCGACGATGCGCGCCCAGGTCAGCAGGGTGGGAAGGTTGAAGAACATGGCGCGATTATGGCGGCAGGTCAGTGCAAGGCACGGTAGATGGCGTCAGCCAGTTCGGCCGATATGCCTTCGACCGTCGCCAGGTCGTCCACGCTGGCCGATGCCACACCGCGCACGCCGCCGAAACGCTGCAGCAGTCGCGCCCGCTTCTTGGACCCCACGCCGGGGATGTCTTCGAGCTTGCTGCCGCCGGTGCGCACCTTGGCACGCGCCGCGCGCATGCCAGTGATGGCAAAGCGGTGCGCTTCGTCGCGGATCTGGGCCACCAGCATCAGCGCGGCGGAGTCGTGGCCCAGGTAGACCTTCTGGCGGCCGTCGGCGAACACCAGTTCCTCCAGCCCCACCTTGCGGCCCTCGCCTTTTTCCACACCGACGATCAGCGACAGTTCCAGCCCGAGTTGCTGGAACACCTCGCGCGCCATGCTGACCTGGCCCTTGCCACCGTCGACCAGCACCAGGTCGGGCATGCGCGGGCCTTTCGGCGCCTCAGTTCCAGTGTCTTTGGCGGGCTCAGCGGCAGCGTCTTCCACAGGCGCCGCATCGGCCTGCACCGCTGCACCCTCACGTTCGGCCCACAGGGCTTCAGCGATCTTGCCGTAGCGGCGCAGCAGCACCTGGCGCATGGCGGCGTAGTCGTCGCCCGGCGTGATGCCGTCGATGTTGTAGCGCCGGTACTGCGCGTGCTGCATCTTGTGGCCCTCGAACACCACGCAGGACGCCTGGGTCGATTCGCCCGCGGTGTGCGAGATGTCGAAGCACTCGATGCGCAGCTCGTCCAGGTCGTCGTCGGGCAGACCCAGGGCCTCGGCCAGTGCGCGCGTGCGCGCCTGCTGCGAGCCCTCTTCCGCCAGCAGGCGCGCGAGCGCGATCTCGGCGTTCTTCTGCGCCATGTCCAGCCAGGCACGGCGGTGTTCGCGCGGCTGGTGCACCGCGTGCACCCTGGCGCCGTTCTGTTCGGTCAGCGCGTCCAGCAAGTCTTTGCCCACGGCGTGGCTGGTCACCAGGGTGTGCGGCAGGGCCGCGCCCAGGTAGTGCTGTGCGATGAAGGCTTCGAGCACGCGCACATGCACCCGCTCCAGCGCATCGCCCTCGCGTGTGCCTGCCTCCGCCTCCAGCCCTTCGTCGATCTGGGTCGCGTCGTCCACATGGGCCGGGAAATACGGCCGGTCACCCAGGTGGCGACCGCCACGCACCATGGCCAGGTTCACGCAGGCCTTGCCGCCTTGCACCTTCACCGCCAGGATGTCCACGTCCCGGTCGCTGACGTTCTCCATGGACTGCTGATGCAGCACGCGCGAGAGCGCACTCATCTGGTTGCGGATCTCCGCCGCCTGCTCGAACTCGAGCTTCTCGGCGTGCGCCAGCATGCGCTGCTCCAGTTCGTCCAGGACAGCCTGGGTCTCGCCGCGCAGGAAGCGTTCGGCCGCCGCCACGTCACGCCCGTAGGCCGCCATGTCGATCAGGTCCACGCAGGGGCCGCTGCAGCGCTTGATCTGGTAGAGCAGGCAGGGCCGGGTGCGGTTGGCGAACACCGTGTCCTCGCAGGTGCGCAGGCGGAAAACCTTCTGCAGCAGTGTGATGGACTCCTTGACCGCCCAGGCGCTGGGGTAGGGGCCGTAGTAGCTGTGGCGCTTGTCGATCACCCCACGGTAGTAGGCCATGCGCGGAAAGGCCAGCATGGGCACCGGCATGGCGCCGGCGGTGCGAAAGGTCTCGCGGGTGCCGGTGATCTTGAGGTAGGGGTAGCTCTTGTCGTCGCGGAACAGGATGTTGAACTTGGGGTTCAACGTCTTGATCAGGTTGTTCTCCAGCAGCAGGGCCTCGGCCTCGGAGCGCACCACCGTGGTCTCCATGCGCGCGATCTTGCCCACCATGTGGCCGATGCGGGTGCCGCCGTGGTCCTTCTGGAAGTAGCTGCTGACGCGCTTTTTCAGGTTGCGCGCCTTGCCGACGTAGAGCACCTGGCCCTGTGCATCGAAGTAGCGGTAGACGCCGGGCAGGCCCGGCAGTGCAGCCACCTCGGCCAGCAAGGATTCGGAATGGGTGTCGGACATGGGCCGTATTGTGTCGCTGCCCGGCGTGGACAATCGCAGGCCATGCGTTGGGACATTTTTTGCCGTGTGATCGACAACCTGGGCGATATCGGCGTCTGCTGGCGGCTGTGCGCCGACCTTGCGGGCCGCGGCGAACAGGTGCGCCTGTGGATCGACCAGCCCGACGCGCTGGCCTGGATGGCACCCGGCGTGCTGGAGGGCGGCTGGCCCGGCGTGCAGGCAATTCGCTGGACCGACCCGCTTCCCGCGGGTCTGGTCGCGTCGTTGCCGCCGGCCGATGTCTGGATCGAGGCCTTCGGCTGCGATCCGGCGGAGGAGATGGTCCTGGCTCTGGCCGAACGCATCGGCCGCGGCGAACCGGCGCCGATCTGGATCAACCTGGAGTACCTGAGCGCCGAGCCCTGGGTGGAGCGCTGCCACCGCCTGCCCTCGCCCATCCTGGCCGGACCGCTGCTGGGTCTGACCAAGTGGTTCTTCTACCCGGGCTTCACACAAGGAACCGGCGGCCTGCTGCGGGAGGAAGACCTGCTTTCACGGCAGTCGGCCTTCAACCCGACGGCCTGGCTGGCCTCGCTGGCGCTTCCTGCCGGCAACCACCCTCGAGTCAGTCTGTTCTGCTACGAACCACCCGGCCTGCGCACCGTGCTTGAGCAAGCCGGTGCGCAGGCCAGAAGCGATTGGCTGGTCACCACCGGACGCGCCGCCGAAGCCGTCGCCACAGAGTGCCGGAAACGTCTGCATACCGGCCAGGCTCGGCTGCACAACGTACCGCGTCTGACCCAGCACGACTACGACCACCTGCTGTGGTCCTGTGACCTGAACTTCGTGCGAGGCGAAGACTCCCTGGTGCGCGCTCTGTGGGCGGGAAAACCGTTTGTCTGGCACATCTATCCGCAACACGATGACGCTCACCACGCCAAGCTGGATGCGTTCCTTGACTGGCTGCAGGCCCCGCGCTCGCTGCGCCGCTTCCACCACGCCTGGAACGGCCTGTTGGCCCCCGACGCCACTGTCTGGCCCGACGACGCGACCCTGGCCGAATGGAAAGCCTGTACCCAGGATGCGCGCCAGCACCTGCTGGCCCAGAACGACTTGACGACTCAGTTGCTGCAGTTCGTCACCAAAAAGCGATAAAATTCAAGGCTTTGCGGAAATTCGGGCGGCGCGCTGCTCCAATGCCCGCCCCGCCAGCCATCTGTCTCGCCGCACAGATCGCGGCCTTTCCAGCACCGTTCCCCAGGCCCTTGGCCCTGTGCGGAACCTGCGGCCCAACCGTTGGAACCCTTATGAAAATCGCTCAAGAAATCCGCGCCGGCAACGTCATCATGCACGGCAAGGACCCCATGATCGTGCTGCGCACCGAATACGCACGTGGTGGCCGCGGCGCGGCCACCGTCCGCATGAAGCTCAAGGGCCTGCTGGGCAACATCGGTACCGAAGTCGTCTTCAAGGCCGACGACAAGATGGACCAGATCATCCTGGACAAGAAGGAGTGCACCTACTCCTACTTCGCCGACCCGATGTACGTCTGCATGGACGCCGAGTACAACCAGTACGAAGTCGAAGCCGAAAACATGGGCGACGCCCTGAACTACCTCGAAGACGGCATGGCCGTGGAAGTGGTGTTCTACGAAGGCAAGGCCATCTCGGTGGAACTGCCCACCAGCATCGTGCGTGAAATCACCTGGACCGAGCCCGCCGTCAAGGGCGACACCTCCGGCAAGGTGCTCAAGCCCGCCAAGATCGCCACCGGCTTCGAGATCTCGGTGCCGCTGTTCGTGGAACAGGGTGACAAGATCGAGATTGACACCCGCACCGGCGAATACCGCAAGCGGGTCTGAACGAACAGTCCCCAAAAAAAAGGCTCCCGCAAGGGAGCCTTTTTTGTTGTTGCTACCCTCTCTCCATGGACCTCATCACCCGCATCGCCGACGTCATCATCCCGGTCTTCCTGATCGTGGCCATCGGCTACGGCTACGCACGCCGCTCGCCGCCCGACCTGACGGTGTTCAACCGCATCGCGCTGGATGTGCTGGCGCCGGTGCTGGTGTATTCGGCGCTGGCCGCCAAGGACTTCCACCTGGCCGACCATGTGCCGCTGCTGATCGGCGGTACGGTGCTCATCCGGCTCAATGCCGAATTGCATGGAACTTGACCCTCAGCAACGGTGCGTGGTGAG
>CAYRWN010000071.1:0-10362 GCA_964428045.1 uncultured Hydrogenophaga sp.
GCCGGACGTGCTGCTTTTTGCCGATGCCACGGCCAAAGCGACAGCCCTGCCATTAAAGGACGATCAGCGGTATCGCCACGGCCTCGCCATTCTGGAAGCCAAGCGCTGGCTGCGACCTCTGGACCGTGGCGACGCCAGCGACGCCCATGATCCGGACGCGCCGTCATCCCAAATGCTGCGCTACCTCAGCCGTGCCGATGTGGTGTCTGATCGGGCGGTGAAATGGGGCATGCTGACCAACGGAGCGGTGTGGCGCCTCTACTGGCAAGACGCCAGATCCCGTGCCGAGGAGTTCTTTGAGGTCGATCTGTCGGCCGCGTTGGGACTGCCTGGCATTCAGCACGAGCTGGACGAGATCGACCCGGGCCACGCGCTCAAGCTGTTTTTCCTGTTCTTCCACCGCGGGGCATTCCTCTTCCAGAGCTGGGATGACGCTGGGCGCAGCTTCCATGCCTATGCACTCAACGAGGCGCGCCTGTACGAAGAGAAGGTGTCGCAAGACCTGGGGGCCCGCGTTTTTGGCGACGTTTTCCCTCGCCTGGCCGATGCCTTGGCGCGCGGCGACCTGCACGCCCAAACGCACGAATTGGGCTACGGGCAGTTCAAGCGCCCTCAATTCACCACCGAATACCTGGACGAGGTGCGCGAAGGCGCGCTGGTGCTGCTCTACCGCTTGTTGTTCCTCTTCTACGCCGAAGACCGCAACCTGCTACCCGTGCGCGACCCTCGCTATGCGCCCTACAGCGTGCGACGTCTGCGCCAGCAGGTGCGAGACGACATCGACGCCGCCAAAGTGTTTTCCACCAAACTGGACAACATCTGGCGCGACCTCAAAGGTGCTTTTCTGCTCATCGACGAGGGCGACGACGCCGTCGGCATGCCGGCCTACAACGGCGGCCTGTTCGACCGGGCACGCTCACCCCTGCTGGAGCGCACCCGCGTCCCCGACGCGGTGATGGCGCCCATCATCGATGCGCTTTCCCGGCGAACCGAAGACGTGATCCGCGGCTGGATCAACTACCGCGACTTGTCGGTGTCCCACCTGGGTGGCATCTACGAACGTTTGCTCGAATACAGCCTGGTGCACGAAGTCCAGGCGCGTGACGACTACAAAGACAAGCCCGAGATCAACCGCATCACCGCCCAGCCCGCCAGTTTTGCGCGCAAGGTGTCGGGCAGCTACTACACCCACGACGATCTGGTGCGGCTGATCCTGCGCGAATCGGTGGGTCTGCTGGCGGGCGAAAAGACGGCTGACTTCGAGACGCAGATCAAGAAGCTGGCCAAGAAGACCGCCATGAACCCGGGCGACTGGGATGCGCTGGACGCCAGCGACCCGGCCAGCCGAATGCTGGAACTGAAAATCTGCGATCCGGCCATGGGCAGTGGGCACTTTTTGGTGGCACTGGTGGACGATTTGGCCGACCGCATTCTGGAAGCCATCACCACCGCCACGCTGCGGGTGAACGAACAGCCTTGGGCCGCTCACCTGGCCGAAGCGGGGCGCCCCTGGCAAAGCCCGGTGCTTCAGCGCATCTCCGCCATCCGGCACAGCATCAAGAAAACCGCCCACCACCACGGCTGGGCCGTGACCGACGCGCAGCTGGACGACCGCCACATCGTCCGCCGCATGATCCTGAAAAAGTGCATCTTCGGTGTGGACAAGAACCCCATGGCCGTGGAGCTGGCCAAGACCGCCCTCTGGCTGCACACCTTCACCGTGGGTGCGCCGCTGAGCTTTCTGGACCACCACCTGAAAATTGGCGACAGCCTGCACGGCGAACAACTGTCCACCGTGCAGCGCGGGCTGCAACAGCTGGGCGCCCTGCTGCTGCAAACCGAGTTCGACCGCCTCGCGCTCGCCGCCAAGGCCATGGCCCAAGTGGCCGACCTCACCGACGTGGACATCGGTGAAGCCGAACTCTCCAAACAGCTCGCCCACGAGGCGCAAACACAACTGGCCCCGCTGCACACGGTGCTCGATTTCTGGCGCGCCCTGCGCTGGCTGGTGCCCGGCTGGCCGGTGGACAAGCTCAGCCAATTGCCGCGCCTGCTCAAGCTGCCCACCGACAAGGAACAAGCCACTGCCGAAGTGGCAACGGGCCTGCACCCCGAATACGCCGGCCTCATGCGCCTGCTGGACCCCAACCACAACCTGGTGTCGGTCCTGGCCGCTGGCCACCTGGATGGCACCGACGCCGCCACGGCCGCCGCCAACACACTCATGGCCCGCGCCCGTGCGCTGGCCCGGCGCGAAACCTTCTTCCACTGGTGGACCAGCTTCCCCACCGTGTTCGGCGGTGGTGCCGCAGGCTTTGACGCGCTGATCGGCAACCCGCCGTGGGACCGCATCAAGCTGCAGGAGGTGGAATGGTTTGCCGAACGCATGCCCGCCATTGCCGCCCAGCCCCGCGCCGCCGACCGCAAACGCATGGTGGCCGAGCTGCAGCAAAAGAAGGCTCCCCTGTGGGTGCAGTACGCCCAAGCCACCGAGCGCGCCGAAGCCAACGCCCGCGTGCTGGGCAACGGCAAGCTCGGCAGCGGCGACTACCCCTTGCTGGGTGGCGGCGACGCCAACCTGTACAGCCTGTTCGTCGAACGTTCGCAAGCCCTGTGCGCCCCCAAGGGCGTGGTGGCCCTGCTCACGCCCAGCGGCATCGCTGCCGACAAAGGCGCGTCCGCCTTCTTCCGCTCCATCAGCAGCACCGGCCGCCTGGGCGCGCTGTTCGACTTTGAGAACCGAAAGGGCTTCTTCCCTGACGTGGACTCGCGCTTCAAGTTCTGCACCCTGGTGTTTGGTGGTGCCCAGCGCCGGTTCGCCCAAAGCCGCTGCGCGTTTTACCTGCACCGCATGTCGGAACTGGACGATGGGAAACGCACGCTGGTGCTGGACGCCGACGACTTTGTGCGCGTGAACCCCAACACCGGCGCCGCGCCCATCTTCCGCAGCCGCCGCGACGCCGACATCACGCTGGGGCTGTATGCGCGCCACCCCGTGCTGGTGCGCCACGGCGGGGTGAGCGAGAGCCTGGGGCCATTGCCCGACCAGCGCGTCTGGCCGGTGAAGTACGTGCGCATGTTTGACATGACCAACGACTCCAAGCTGTTCAAGAAGCCGGCCGAGCTGAAGAAAGAGGGCTGGACGCCCGGCACATTGAACCGCTGGGTCAAAGGGGACGCGGTGGCGGTGCCGCTGTATGAGGGCAAGATGGTGCAGATGTACGACCACCGGGCCGCAGACGTGGTGGTGAACGAAGCGAACCTGAAACGGGCCGCTCAACAGGAGTCGATCTCCCAGGTGGAGAAGGCCAGCCCGGCGCGCCTTCCCAAGCCTCAGTACTTCGTCGCACGCAATGACGTCCCGACCACTGAACCCCAGTGGTCGCTGGCCTTCAAAGACGTGACGGCCCCCACCAACGTGCGCACCATGATTGCCGCCCTGCTGCCACTGGCCGGCATGGGCAACACCCTGCCGTTTTTGCGCCCGGCGGACAGTAGCGATGCATCGCTCTACGTTCAATACGCCCCGCTGTTGCTGGCCAACCTCAACGCCTTTGCTTTTGACTTCGTGGCACGCCAGAAGGTGCAAGGCCAGCACCTGAACTGGTTTGTGGTCGAACAGCTGCCTGTCGTCGCTCCCGAGTGCTTCCAGGCCTCTGTTGGCGGCCAGCACCTCGCCACCTTCATCCGCCAGCAGGTGCTGGCCCTCAGCTACACCGCCCACGACATGGCACCGTTCGCGCGCGACATGGGCCATGTGGACGCCCATGGCGAGGTGTTGCCACCGTTTGTGTGGGACGAAGAAGACCGCCGCGCCCGCATGGCCAGTCTGGACGCGCTGTTTTTCCACCTCTACGGCATCAACGCCAAGGACGCGGCCTACATCCTGGACGGCTTCCCCATCGTGCGCGAACAGGACATGAAGCTGTTTGGCCGCTACCGCACCAAGGAAGACATCTTGGCGAAGCTCAATGCCATTGACGGCGGCCAGCTGGTTTGACCGGGTGCCGACGGTCTGGGCGGACCGAAAGGCCACTCAGACCAGTCAAGAAAACTTGATAAAACTTGATTTTTCCGGCCCAGGCGCCACAATCCACCGCCTATGCACAAAGTTATCCACAGCGCATCCATCAAAGCGGCGCTCGCCGCACGCGGATGGACCCAGGATCAACTGGCCGAGGCGGTGGGTGAATCGGCGCAAGTGGTGTCGAACTGGCTGCAGGGCAAGAATTTCCCCCGTCCTGCCAAACTGCTGAAACTGGCCACCACCCTCCAGTTGGGTTTTGACCAGCTGGTGATGCCCGAGGCGGACCAACCGGTGATCGCTTTTCGCAAGAAGGGCGGCGCCAAGACCACGGACGAGCACATCGTCAAGGCCATGGCCATGGCAGCGCTGCTCAAGCCCTTGGTGGCCTACCTCCCTGAACGCCGTGCGCTGCACACGTCTTTGCCCAACCCCAGCACCGACTACGCGCCGCTGCAACACGCCGTGTCCCAAGTCCGCCAGAAGCTGGGCATCGGGCCGGTGTCGGTCTTGCGTTACGAGCGTCTGATCGACGAGTTTCGAGACAACGACGCCCTGCTGGTGCCCGTGCTTTGGGGCGAGAAGCAGAACCACAAAAACGCGCTGCACATCTTGCTGCCAGCGGACCAGGTCACCTTTGTTTACCTGAACCTCGACACGCACCTGGAAGACTTCAAGTTCTGGATGGCCCACGAACTGGCCCACGTGTACACCCCCGAACTGGCAGGTACGGATAGGGGCGAGGACTTTGCCGATGCATTTGCAGGGGCTTTGCTCTTCCCGCAGGCCTGTGCCGAATTGGCCTACGCCAAGGCCACGCAGTCACGTGGTGCAACAGCCATGTTGGCGGCGCTGCTGGAAGCCGCGCACGAGCACACCATTTCTTTGAACACCGTGTACCTTCAGGTCCAGGCCTACGCAAAGGCCAAGGGACTGAAGCCATTGCCATTGGAAGACCGACAGATCCATGCCGTGCGCAACAGCGTGCGCGATGGCCTGGTCAGCAAGGCATTGTTTGCGCCAGCCCCGCCCGATGCTGCGGAGTTGATCAAGGCCAGCAGCAACGTGTTCAGGTCCGACTTCTTCGTGGCCATGCGCCAATTGCTCAACGAGCACGGCACGGGTGCTGGCTACCTTCAACAGGTTCTGGACATCGGACTGCAGGACGCCACGGCGATGCGTGCTGCCCTGGTGGGGGCACCCACCCGTTGACCACGCTGGTCCTGCTCGATACGAACGCCTACCTGCGTTTGGCAAAGCGGGTGAGGCCACTGTTGGGCAAAAAGTTGGGGCGGAAGGACTACGTCCTGACCATCCTCAAGGACGTGCAGAACGAGGTGTTGCGCCAGCCTCGGCTGCAGTTCCTCTATCCCTGGTTTGATGCCGACGAATTGCTCGCGCAGGAGCGGTTGAGCAACACCCTTCGCCTCGGCAAGGACGAGAAGGCCACATTGGACGCTGCGGCAAGTGCTCTGCATGGGGTGGTGCAAATGGACCCCGGGCGGTTCATGAAACACCACCGCTCCCCACCGTCTTATACCGACTGCCGTGTGCTGGCTTTTGGACAGATCCGTCCCGCGGTGGTCGTTACAGACGATCTGGCGATGCACGAACTGGCTGAACTGACGGAGATTGGCGATGTATGGCATGGTCATGAACTGCTCAAAAAGATGCTGTCTGCCAAGCTGATCGACAACGATCTGGTCCGTGAGATTTACGACGCGCTGGAGGCGAACAGCGATCTGCCTGCGTCGTGGCAAAAAGTCCAGCACACCGCTTTTCTCAAGGTGTTCGGGAAACCCAAGGCACCGTAAAACGGGGGCAGCTCAAGGCAGGCTGTTGGTGGCCGATAAACAGACAGACCCCGTTCTCTGTTTCCAAGCCGCGCCATGGACACCACCCTGCCCCACACCCCCGACGACGACCTCGGCCACTACCTGCAGCTGATGGTGGCGCATGGCGCGTCGGACCTGTTCCTCTCCAGCGGCGCGGCAGCGGCGCTGAAGGTGCAGGGCGTGGTGCGGCGGCTGCCCGAGACGGCGCTGGACGCCTCGCGCGCGCAGCGGCTGGCCTACTCGGTGATGCGCGAGTCGCAGATCCGCGAGTTCGAGTCCACGCTGGAATGCGACCTGGCGATCGCGCTGCCCGGGCTGGGGCGCTTCCGGGTGAACGTGTACCGCCAGCGCGGCGATGTGGCGGTGGTGGTGCGGCACATCAACGCCAAGATCCCGTCGCTGGACCAGCTGAAGCTGCCGCCGGTGCTGAAAAAGCTGGCCCTGCTCAAGCGCGGGCTGGTGCTGGTGGTGGGCGCGGCCGGCTCGGGCAAGTCGACCACGCTGGCGGCCCTGCTGGACCACCGCAACCACAACTCGGCCGGCCACATCCTGACGGTGGAAGACCCGATGGAGTTCGAACACGCGCACGGCACCTGCATCGTCGATCAGCGCGAGGTGGGTCTGGACACCCTGAGCTTCCACGAGGCCCTGCGCCACGCCATGCGCGAGGCACCGGACGTGATCATGATTGGCGAGATCCGCGACCGCGACACCATGCAGCACGCCATGGCCTACGCCGAGACGGGCCACCTGTGCGTGTCGACCCTGCACGCCAACAACGCCAACCAGGCGATCCAGCGCATCCTGAACTTCTTCCCCGAGACGGCGCACAGGCAGGTGCGGATGGACCTGTCGCTCAACCTCAAGGGGGTGGTCGGGCAGCGCCTGATCCGCGGCGCGCAGAGCAAGCTGGTGCCGGCCACCGAGGTGATGCTGCTCTCGCCCTACATCAGCGAACTGATCCAGAAGGGCCAGACCGACGACATCAAGGAAGCCATGGCCAAGAGCACCGAACTGGGCATGAGCACCTTCGACCAGAGCCTGTACGCGCTCTACGAAGCCGGTGAGCTGACCGCCGAACAGGCGGTGGAGAACGCCGACTCGCGCACCGACCTGTCGCTGCGCATCCGCCTGCACCACGGCCAGCGGCCGAACTCCAGCGGGCTGCGGGTGGCGTGAGCGGCGCAGCGGATCTGGTCAGTCAGCGACGCGCTCGCACCGCCCCTGTGCCGTGGCCTGGCCGCGGAAGTCGCTGGTCCAGGTCTGCCGGGTCAGGTCGATCTGGATGCGTTCGTTGTCCAGCGCGGTGAGGATGGTGGTGCCCTGCACGTTGAAGGCGTAGACCGGCAGACCGTCCACCTCGACCCGGCGCACGCGGCGCTCGTCGTGATGCACGCGCACGCTGCGCACCCAGCTGCTGCGCGCGGGCAGGTACACCGCTTCGCACACGAGATCGACATGGGTTGCGGTCGCTGGCGGTGGCGCCGCCACGGCGGGCAGCGCGAACACCGACATGGCCAACGCCCACGTGGCGCGGGAGGGCATGGTCAGTCCGGGGCCTGCGTCGCCAGGCGCTCGCTCTTCCAGTACACGTCGTCCCCGCCGTTCATGCGGTTGAGCACGCGCGCCAGCACGAACATCAGGTCCGACAGGCGGTTGAGGTACTGGCGCGGCGCGTCTTTGATGGCCTCTTCGTTGCCCAGGGCCACCAGGTGCCGTTCGGCCCGGCGCGCCACGGTGCGGCAGACATGGGCCTGCGCGGCGGCGCGGTTGCCGGCGGGCAGGATGAATTCCTGCAGGCGCGGCAGCTGCGCGTTGTAGGTGGCCAGGGCCTCATCCAGCGCCAGCACGGCCTCGGGCTTGAGCAGCTCGTAGCCGGGAATGGACAGTTCGCCGCCCAGATTGAACAGCTGGTGCTGGATTTCCACCAGCAGCGTGCGCACGTCGGCCGGCATGTCTTCGCACAGCAGCAGGCCGATGTGGGAATTGAGTTCGTCCACGTCGCCCATGGCGTGCACGCGCAGGCTGTTCTTGGACACGCGGGCGTTGTCGCCCAGGCCGGTGGTGCCGGCGTCGCCGGTGCGGGTGGCGATCTGTGTGAGTCGGTTGCCCATGGCAATGTCTCCTGAAAATGGGGGAATCCCGACGCTCGGTCGATAATGAATCCCATTATCCGCGTGCCTCCCGCGCGGGCACGGAGACTGCCATGAACGCCCCCACCGACCACACCCACCTGGCCCCCGAACTGCACCTGCGCGAGGTGCCCGCCGCGCTGATCGAGGCGCTGCAGCAGCGCTTTGGTGCGCAGTGCTCCACCGCGCTGGCGGTGCGCGAGCAGCACGGGCGCGACGAATCCATCTTCAGCGTGCCGCCGCCCTCGGCCGTGGTGTTCGCCGAGTCGACGCAGGACGTGGCCGACGCGGTCAAGCTCGCGGCGCAGCACCGGGTGCCGGTCATTCCCTTCGGCGTCGGCTCCTCGCTCGAAGGCCACCTGCTGGCCGTGCAGGGCGGCATCAGCATCGACGTCAGCCGCATGAACCGGGTGCTGTCGGTGAACGCAGAGGACCTGACGGTGACGGTGCAACCCGGCATCACCCGCATGGGCGTGAACGCGGCGGTCAAGAGCGAGGGCCTGTTCTTCCCCATCGACCCGGGCGCGGACGCGTCCATCGGCGGCATGACCGCCACCCGCGCCAGCGGCACCAACGCCGTGCGCTACGGCACCATGCGCGAGAACGTGCTGGCCCTTGAGGTGGTGACCGCGCAGGGCCAGGTGATCCGCACCGGCACGCGCGCCAAGAAAAGCAGCGCCGGCTACGACCTCACGCGCCTGATGGTGGGCAGCGAGGGCACGCTGGGCATCATCACCGAGGTCACGCTCAAGCTCTACCCGCTGCCCGAGGCCATTTCAGCGGCCATCTGTTCCTTCCCGACCATCGAGGCCGCGGTGCGCACCGTGATCCAGACCATCCAGCTGGGGGTGCCCATCGCGCGCTGCGAACTGATCGACGCCAACACCGTGCGCATGGTCAACGCCCACAGCAAGCTGGGCCTGCGCGAGGAACACATGCTGCTGATGGAGTTCCACGGCTCGCCGGCCAGCGTGCAGGAGCAGGCCGTGACGGTGCAGGACATCGCCAGGGAGTTCGGCGGCAACGATTTCGAATGGGCGACCACGCCCGAGGAGCGCACCCGCCTGTGGACCGCGCGGCACAACGCCTACTTCGCGGCCATCCAGAGCAAGCCGGGCTGCCGCGCCATCAGCACCGACACCTGCGTGCCCATCAGCAAGCTGGCCGACTGCCTGCTCGATTCGGTGGCCGAGGCCGACGCCTCCGGCATTCCCTACTTCCTGGTCGGCCACGTGGGCGACGGCAACTTCCACTTCGGCTACCTGATCGACCCGGCCAAGCCCGAGGAACACCGCGTGGCCGAGGCGCTGAACCACACGCTGGTGGCGCGGGCGCTGCAGCTCGGCGGCACCTGCACCGGCGAACACGGCGTGGGCCTGCACAAGATGGACTTCCTGCGCACCGAGGCGGGCGACGGCGCCATCGACATGATGCGCACCATCAAGCAGGCGCTGGACCCGCACAACATCCTCAACCCGGGCAAGATCTTCGCGCTCTGAGCCCGTGTGGCGCCGACCGCTGGGGAGGTGTCCCCCGAGCGGCGGATGAAAGCGCTGGCGCAGCGCGCTCGTGGGGACCGCCGGGACCAGCGGAATGACGGTGCAATGGCATACTTGCGCAGAACGTCCAACAAATGACCCCAAGGAGGAACGGACATGATGCGCCAGCTGTTGGTCTTGGTCTGTGTGGTGACAGGAGCCGCCACGGCACAGGCGAGCGAAAGGACGATCCGCATCTGCGACGACCGCGGCTGCTCCGAGCGCCCACGCAGCAGCGCGACCTTCGACCCCACACACGACAGCAACCCCGAGCAGACCCGACGGGTCGCAGAGCTGGAGGACATCGCCCGCAAGGACCCGCGCGCCGCCTACGATCTGGGTTTGCGCCACTTCCGTGGCGACGGCGTGAAACAGGACAGCCACCTGGCCATCAGGTGGATGCGAGAGGCCGGTGAACGCGGCGTGCTGCCCGCCCAGGCTGCGCTGGGTCGCTTCTACCTGGCGGGCCTGCAGGAAATGGGCCCGGACCCGGCCGAGGCCGAGCGCTGGCTGTCCATGGCCGCCGACCGGGGTGACCAGGAATCGGCCAAGCTCCTGCCCGAAGCGCGCAAGGCCAAACAGGACGGGCAAGCCGCTTACCGCTGGCGCGAAGCCCACCGCAAGACCTGGTCCGGCTGGTGGGCCACCGGCTACCCTTACTTCTGGGTCTGGGGCCCGGCGGGTTGGTACTACCGCTGATGTCCACACGTTGCCCGGTCAGCCTCGGAACCGGGCGTTCTCAAACGCCAACTTGAAAGAAAGGACCACTCCATGAACAAAGGCTACGCTGAACAAGTAGCCAAATCGAGTGACCCGGCGTGCCAAAGGGCGCT
>CAYRWN010000072.1:0-8169 GCA_964428045.1 uncultured Hydrogenophaga sp.
CCTCGATCATGCATGCCTCGCGTCACTTCTGGACTTGTTCAGCGTAGCCCTAGGCGGCGAGTGTGCCGCGCCGGGTTGGCGTGTGGTCAGCGGTGACCGAGCTTCAGTCCGAGGGCGAGGTCATGCAACTCGCTGTCCAGCGCCTGGCCAAACGCCCTGTCTTCGGGCGGCCTTCCCCCCACGTAGCCCAGGTGGGCATGCAGGCGGTCGCCCGACACCGACAGGTTGCCCCAGCCGATGACCTGGTCGCGCCAGAGCAGCGGCATGGCGTAGTAGCCGCGCACGCGTTTGGCTGGCGGGGTGTAGGCCTCGAAACGGTAGGCCCAGCCCCACAGCCGTTCGAATCGGGCGCGGTCCCAGACGACGGGGTCGAAGGGCGCCAGCAGGCGCACCTTGTCGTCCACTTTCCAGCGGCGGGATGTGGGGTCTTCGCCGTCCGGCCAGTACCAGCGCACACCGGCCACGTCGGCGTTCGGCAGGCGCTGAGTGGCGCGCAGCCGTGCGGCCCGCAGCTGGCCCTGCCACTGCGGCACGGCGTGCCGCAGCATCGCCACCAGCTGGCGCAGGCCGGGCTGGGGCAAGGGCGCGTACTTCATCACCAGCACGTCCACCAGTTGGTCCAGCGCGGCCGGCACATCGTCCGGCGCCGTCTGCGGCCGGTGCGCCGCGTAGAGGCGGATGCCGTTGTCGCGCCGCGCCACCCGCAGCAGGCCGCGGTAGTGCATGGCGTCCAGCAGCTGGGTGCTGGCTTTGGAGCGTCCGCCGAAACCGTTGGTGGTGTGGCCGTGGGCGAAGTGGTCGTCCACCTCGCGCGGGTGCGCCTCGCCGCGCGCCTGCACGAAATGCCATACCGCCTCGGCTTGCGCCCAGCGCTCGGCCGGCCATTCGCGCAACGCGCTGCGCGGGTGCATCAGCGCGTGCAGCTCGGGTGTGACGAAGCCGTAGTTGACGAAGAAGTCTTCTTCGACCTGGAGCTTCGGGTAGCGCCGTTCCAGGTCACCGACCCGGTAGCCCTTCACGCGGTGGCGCAGCGTCAGGTCCTGCGCGCGGGCCGGTGCGCGGATCGGGTCGGCCTGCACGAAGCCCAGCCGCGCGATGGCCTGGGGCAGGGTGGTCGGCGTGAACAGGCTGCGCGCCACGGCGTGGCGGCGCAGGTGGGCGAGGGTGATGGCGGCCATGCGCCATCATGCCGGACGGCGGCGCTTCAGAGCGCGGTTCTGAGCGTCCAGATCTCGGGGAACAGCACCACGTCCAGCATCTTGCGCAGGTAGCTCACGCCGCCCGTGCCGCCGGTGCCGCGCTTGAAGCCGATCACGCGCTCCACCGTGGTCACGTGGCGGAAGCGCCAGAGGCGGAAGGCGTCTTCCAGGTCGGTCAGTTCTTCGCCGAGCTGGTAGAGCTCCCAGTGTTGCTTCGGGTCGCGGTAGACCTGCAGCCAGGCCTGTTCGACCACCTCGCTGGCCTCGTAGGGCTTCGTCCAGTCGCGCTCGGTGTGCGAGGCCGGCACGCCGATGCCACGTCGCGCCAGCAGGCGAAGGGCCTCGTCGTACAGAGAGGGCGCCTCGTACGCGGCCTGCACCATGGCCGCCCGCTCCGGGTGGTGGGCGTGCGGCTTGAGCATGGCCGCGTTCTTGTTGCCCATCGCGAACTCGATGCAGCGGTACTGGAAGCTCTGGAAGCCGCTGGAATGGCCCAGGTAGGGGCGGATCGCGCTGTACTCCGGCGGCGTCATGGTCGCCAGCACGTCCCAGGCGTGCACCAGCTGCTCCATGATCTTGCTGACGCGCGCCATCTGCTTGAAGGCGGCGTTGAGTTCGTCGCTGGCGATGTTGCGCACGACGGCGGTCAGCTCGTGCAGCATCAGCTTCATCCACAGCTCGCTGGTCTGGTGCTGCACGATGAACAGCAGCTCGTCGTGCGCGGGCGAGAGCGGCTTCTGCGCGCTGAGGATGGCGTCGAGCTGCAGGTAGTCGCCGTAGCTCATGTCGTGGCTGAAATCCAGCTGCGCCTTCTCGTCGCGCACGATGGCTTCGGTGGCCGAGGTGGCGAGCTGGTCGTGGTAGGGGCAGGTCATGGCAAATCCTTGTCGATGGTGAGGGGCGCGGTCCAGCACACGCCGCGGAACCGGCTTCGCCGGGCCGCCAGCGTGGTCCCCTTGGAGGGGGAAGACGCGAAGCGGCGCAGGGGGTGTTTCAAGTGACGGCGTGTTTGCGGCTGAACTCGGGGCGCTGCCACTCGCCCGATTCGAGCACCTGCTTGAGGTGTTCGACCGCGTTCCACACGTCGGCGAAGCCGATGTACAGCGGCGTGAAACCGAAGCGCAGGATGTCCTGGTGGCGTCCGCCGTCGCCGGCGCGGAAGTCGCCGATCACGCCGCGCGCGATCAGCGCCTGCACGATGGCATACGCCCCTTCGTCGCGGGTCAGGCAGACCTGGGAGCCGCGCTGGGCGTGCTCCTGCGGCGTTGCCAGGCCCAGGCCGTGGCCCGCGCAGCGCTCTTCCACCAGCTGGATGAACAGGTCGGTCAGCGCCAGCGACTTGGCGCGCAGCGCGGCCATGCCGCCGAAGGGCTCGGCGCCCAGCACGGTGTCCACGCCGCATTCGAGCGCGGCCAGGCTGATCATGGGCTGCGTGCCGCACTGGTAGCGCGTGATGCCCGGGGCGGGCTGGTAGTCGGGCGTGAAGGCGAAGGGCGCCGCGTGGCCCCACCAGCCGGCCAGCGGTTGCCAGAAACGGTCGGCGTGCAGCGGGTTGACCCAGACGAAAGCCGGCGCGCCCGGGCCGCCGTTGAGGTACTTGTAGCCGCAGCCGACCGAGAAGTCGGCCTTGGCGCCCTTGAGGTCCACGGGCACCGCGCCCGCGCTGTGCGCCAGGTCCCACACGGTCAGGATGCCTTCGGTGTGCGCCGCGGCGGTCACCGCCGCCATGTCGTGCATGGCGCCGGTCCGGTAGTTGACGTGGGTGAGCATCAGGATCGCAACCCCGGCGGTCAGCGACGCGGCGATCTCCTCGGGCTCCACCAGCACCAGCTCCATGCCGTGCTGTTTGCACAGCGCTTCGGCGATGTAGAGGTCGGTCGGGAAGTTGCTGCGCTCGCTCACGATGCGCTTGCGCTGCGGCGCGTCGGCGGCCGTGATGTTCATGGCCGCGCTCAGCACCTTGAACAGGTTGACCGAGGTGCTGTCGGTGGCCACCACTTCGCCCGGGCCGGCGCCGATCAGGCGCGCGATCTTGTCGCCCACTTGGCCGGGCATCTGGAACCAGCCGTGCTTGTTCCAGCTTTGAATGAGGTCGGTGCCCCATTCCTGCGTCACCACCTGGGCCACGCGGGCGGGCGCGCTGCGCGGCATCACGCCCAGCGAATTGCCGTCGAGGTAGATGGTGCCGTCGGGGATGTTGAACGCGTCGCGCAGGTCGCGCAGCGGGTCTTGTGCGTCGAGGTGGATGCAGTCTTGTTCGGTGGTCATTCTGGTTGCCTTCGGTTCACAGTTCTCTGAGGACCGCGCGCACGGGCGATGCGTCTGCGGTGGTCAGTTTCAGGGGCAGGGCGATCAGCTCGTAGTCGCCCTCGGGTACGTCGTCCAGCAGCAGGTTTTCCAGCACGCGCAGGCCGCGCCGGCGCAGCACCTGGTGGCTGTCCAGGGTCTTGCTATCGGCCGGGTCCACGCTGGCGCTGTCGATGCCGATCAGCACCACGCCGCAGTCGGCCAGCAGCGCCACGGTCTCGGGCGCGAAGGCGGGCAGGTCGTTGTCAAAGCGGTCTTGCGGCATGCGTTCATAGACCCTGACCAACACCCGTGGCGGTAGGTCGTCCATGGCGTGCGCCAGGTGGTCCGGCATCACCAGTGGCCCGCAGCCGATGGCGTGGATCACGCGGCAAGGGCCGATGAAGGCCTGCAGATCCACCGCACCGATGGCCGAGCCTTCGGGGTCGTAGTGCAGCGGTGCGTCGGCGTGAGCGCCCACATGGGGCGAGAGCGTGACCGCGCTCACGTTCACCGGGCAACCGGGGCCGATGCTCGCGACCCATTGCTGGGCATAGGCTGTGTCACCGGGAAACACCGGCGATCCGGCGTGCACCGGCGGGGAAATGTCCCAGAGCTTCTTCATCGCCGGGCCGCCCCAAGATCAAGAGTGCCCCCTTCGGGGGCGGCGACCCGCGCAGTGGCGGAGCGTGGGGGGGTGTTTTTCATGGTCCGGTGAAGGTAGCACCGGCCAAAAAGCTGTGGTGTCGGTTATTTCCAACGACCTGAAAAAATACTTCAGGTCTAAAGCAAACGGCGCAGAACGGCGCTCAGGCGAGCGCGGGCAGTCGGGCCACCAACACCTTCAGCGCCCGGTCCGGCGACACATCCGCGAACGCCGCCGGATTCGGCAGACGCTGTTCGACCACCATGTCCGGCGCTTCGGCGGCCAGCTGTTCGCGCAGAAAGGCCTCGGGGATCTCCGGCGCGTTCAGGCAGAGCAGGGCGCGGCCGCCGGGCTTGAGCAGATCGGGCAGGCGGCGCAGCAGGCGCGGCCAGTCCTTGTTGGCGACGAAACTGCCTTTCTGGTAGCTCGGCGGGTCGGCGATCACCAGGTCGTACGGTCCCATGCGCGTGATCTTGCCCCAGGAGCTGAACAGGTCGTGCGCCAGGAACTTGGCGCGGCTGTTGAAGCCATTGAGCTGGTGGTTCTGCTGCCCGGTGGTCAGTGCGCCCTGCGCCATGTCGAGGTTGATGACTTCCTTCGCGCCGCCCTGCAGCGCGGCCACCGAGAAGGCGCAGGTGTAGGCGAACAGGTTGAGCACCTTCGCGCCCTGCGCATGCGCGCGCACCCAGCGCCGGCCCTCGGCCATGTCCAGGAACAGGCCGTGGTTCTGGCCGCGCTGCACCTGCACGCGGTAGCGCGCGCCGTCTTCGCTGACCACATGCGGGTCCGGCACGCGGCCGGCCATCAGGTCGGTGACGGGGCGGCTGACCGGCCCGTCGGGCTGGCGGCGCTGGAACACCCAGTTCAGTGGCTGGTCGGGCGCGACCTGTGCCTGCCGGGCGGCCAGCGCGGCGCCGATGGCCTGTGTTTCGCCGTCGGTCGCTTCGCCGAACTTGGTGAACACCCACACGGGCGGGTACCAGTCGAGTGCCCAGTCTTCGCAGCCGGGGTGCAGGCCGCCGCGGCCGTGGAACAGGCGCTGGGCGTCGGGGCCGGGTGTGGCGTGGGCGATCGCGTCGAGCAGGGCTTGCATGTCAGTTTCCGAGCCATTCGCCAATGGGCAGCAGGCCGTGACGCACCCGCGCCTTGTTGCAGCCGTAGCTGCCTTCTTCCAGTTCGGCGCAGGGGCGGGGGCGGTGTTCGTAAATGCGGCACAGGGCAAGTTCACCGAGCTGGCCTTCCAGTGCGACGCAGCGGATCGGCACCTCGCCCGTGCCCCGCATGCGGCAGGTGGCGCCGTTGACGACCTCGGTCATCGCCTCGGGCACCGAGCCGCCCAGGCTGTCGAGTTCGTAGACCGAAAACTCGACGCGGTAGCTGTGGCAGCAGGCGCCGCAGGTGGTGCACGCGGACACGGTTTCAGGCATGGGGCAGCGGTTCCAGTCCGTGGCGGCGCCGTGCCTGGGCACAGGCGTCGCTGCCTTCTTCAAACTCGCGGCAGGGGCTGGGACGCCATTCGTAGATGCCGCAGGTGGCCTTCTCGCCGACCGGGCCGACCAGGGCCGCACAGCGCGGACGGCCGTGATCGGTGCCGCGCATGCGGGCCGTGTGGTCGGTGACCGGCACCCACAGGCCGTCGGGCACGCTGCCGCCCTCGGACTCGGTCTCGACCACCGAGAAGTCCACGCGGAAACTGGCGCAGCAGGCGCCGCAGCTGGTGCAAGCGCTCACGGAGGCTGGTCAGGCCAGCTGGCCCAGCAGCAGGTACTCCATCAGCGCCTTCTGCACGTGCATGCGGTTCTCGGCCTCGTCCCACACCACGCTCTGCGGGCCGTCGATCACTTCGGCGGTCACTTCCTCGCCGCGGTGGGCGGGCAGGCAGTGCATGAACAGCGCATCGGGCTGGGCCACGGCCATCATGGCCTCGTCCACGCACCACTGCTTGAAGGCGGCGCGGCGCACTTCGTTTTCGGCCTCGTAGCCCATGCTGGTCCACACGTCGGTGGTCACCAGATCGGCGCCTCTGCACGCTTCCTTCGGGTCGCTGAACACCTTGTAGCAGGCCGGATTGGAAATGCCGGCCAGCTGGGCATTGACCTCGTAACCACTGGGCGTGCTCACATGGACCGTGAAGCCCAGCAGCTCGGCCGCCTGCAGCCAGGTGTTGGCCATGTTGTTGCCGTCGCCCACCCAGGCCACCACCTTGCCGCGGATGGCGTCCAGCGGGTCGCCGCTGGGGGCGGGGCGGTATTCGGTCAGGGTGAACAGGTCGGCCAGGATCTGGCAGGGGTGGAACTCGTTGGTCAGGCCGTTGATGACCGGCACGCGCGAGTACTGCGCGAACTTCTCGATCTTGTCCTGGCCAAAGGTGCGGATCATCACGATGTCGACCATGCGGCTGATCACGCGCGCGCTGTCCTCGATGGGTTCGGCGCGGCCGAGCTGGCTGTCGCCGGTGGTCAGGTGCACCACCGAGCCGCCCATCTGGTACATGCCGGCCTCGAAGCTCACGCGGGTGCGCGTGCTGGCCTTCTCGAAGATCATCGCCAGGGTACGGTCCGGGTCGGCGAAGGGCTGGTACTTCTCGACCGCCTTGAACTTGGCCTTGATGAAGGCGGCGCGGCGCAGCAGGTAGCCGTACTCGTCGGCGCTGAAGTCCTTGAACTGCAGGTAGTGGCGGATGGACATGCGCAGCTTTCTCAGGGGTTCTCGGCGAGGAAGGTCTCGATGATGGGCAGCAGGCGGGCCACGATCTCGTCGGCTTCGGCGCCGCTGATGATCAGCGGCGGCACCAGGCGGATCACGCTGTCGGCCGTCACCGACAGCAGCAGGCCGGCGTCGGCCGCGCGCTGGGTGATCGCGCCGCAGGGCTTGTCCAGCTCGATGCCGATCATCAGGCCCTGGCCGCGCACTTCCTTCACGCCTTTCTTGCCCATCAGGGCCGTCACCAGTTTGGTCTGGATCAGCGTACCCATCCTGGCGGCGTTCTCCAGCAGGTGGTCCTCCTCCATGATGCGGATGGTCTCGATGCCCGCGCGCATGGACAGCGGGTTGCCGCCGAAGGTGGTGCCGTGGTTGCCGGGGCCGAAGATGTTGGCGGCCTTGGGGCCGGCGACGACGGCACCGATGGGCACGCCCGAACCCAGGCCCTTGGCCAGCGGCATGACGTCGGGCTGGATGCCCGCCCACTGGTGGGCGAACCACTTGCCGGTGCGTCCCATGCCGCACTGCACCTCGTCGATCATCATCAGCCAGTCGTTGGCGTCGCACAGGGCGCGCACGCCCTGCAGGTACTCGGCGCGCATCGGGTTGATGCCGCCTTCGCCCTGGATGGTTTCGAAGAACACGGCGACCACATTCGGATTGCCCTGGGTGGCCTTTTTCAGCGCCTCCAGGTCGTTGGCTGGCACGCGGATGAAACCTTCGACCAGCGGACCGAAACCGGCCTGCACCTTGGGGTTGCCGGTGGCGCTGAGCGTGGCAATCGAGCGGCCGTGGAAGGCCTTTTCATAGACCACGATCTCGGGGCGCTCGATGCCCTTGTCGTGGCCGTACTTGCGCGCCAGCTTCAGCGCCGCTTCGTTGGCTTCCAGTCCGGTGGAGCAGAAGAACGCGTTGGTCAGGCCCGAGCGTTCCACCAGCAGTTGCGCCAGTTCTTCCTGGCCGGGCACGTGGTAGTAGTTGCAGCAGTGGATCATGTCCGCCACCTGCTGCTGCAGCGCTTTCACCAGTTTGGGGTGGCCGTGCCCCAGGGTGTTCACCGCGATGCCGGCCAGCGCATCCAGATATTCCTTGCCATTGGCGTCCCAGACGCGGCAACCCTTGCCGTGCGTCAGGGCGATGGGCAGGCGCCCATAGGTGTTCATCACATGCGGCGAGGACGGGACGACGGGGGCAGCGGCGCTCATGCAGGACTCCAGCGTTGGAAAGGCGGACCGATAAAGTGAAGCGGCTCAACGCAGGTTGAGCCGTTGAAAGCCGATTTTAGGGCTACGCTGAACAAGTCCAGAAGTGACGCGAGGCATGCATGATCGAGGC
>CAYRWN010000073.1:0-7827 GCA_964428045.1 uncultured Hydrogenophaga sp.
ACATGCTCCTTCTGATCATGCTATGCCTCGCACACAAAATTCCGGACAGGCTCTCGCCATTGCGTACCTGCGCCTGTCCAAGCTCAAGCACCTGCCGGTCAATCCGTTCGAGCACGCCGCACCACGCTTCGCAGGCCGCACCACGCACCGTTGCTGAGGGTCAAGTTCCATGCAATTCGGCATTGAGCCGCTCATCCTGGGCGGGGGATTGTTGGCCTGGCCAGTGGCACGGCTCTTCGGTGCCCAGCCGCGCACCCTGGTACCGGTGGTGATGTTCAACAACTGCGGCAACATGGGGCTGCCGCTGGCCCTGCTGGCGTTCGGACCCGCGAACTTTGGCGCGGCGGTGGCGCTGTTCTCGGTGAGCAACCTGCTCCACTTCTCCAGCGGCGCCCGCATCACCAGTGCGTCGGCGCGTACCCGCGACCTGCTGACCAGCCCGCTGATGGTCGGCACCGCGCTTGGATTTGCCAGCGCACTCACCGATGTTCGCCCGCCCGATGCGCTGCTTTCGGGCCTGAAGCTGCTGGGCGACGCCCTGCTCCCCATGATGCTGTTCGCGCTGGGCGTGCGCCTGACCTCGCTCACCCGCAACGGTCTGGCGCTGGGTCTGCTCGGCGCCCTGGCCCGCCCGTTGATCGGTCTGGCTGTCGGCATCCCGCTGGCCTGGGCCCTCGGGCTGGAAGGCGCGGCGCGCGGCCAGCTGCTGCTGTTCGCCGCCCTGCCCCCGGCCGTGATGCAGTTCATGCTGGCCGAGCGTTACCGGCAGGAGCCCGACAAGGTGGCTGCGATGATCATGCTGGGCAACGCGCTGGCCGTGGTTTTCGTGCCGCTGGCACTGGCCATGGGCCTGTGAGGCCACAATCGCGATCCACCATCGAGGACAACCATGGAACAGAACCAGGACATCACCGAACGCCGCATCGCCGACGCCTGGGCCGACCTGCAGGCCCACGCCACCAGCGGCAACACCCTGCAGGCCGACGCCTACCGCCTGGCGTTCGCCGATCCCGAGTTTCTGCTGCGCCGCGAAACCCGCGGCATCCGCTTCCAGCTGGAGTTGCTCAAGCCGGACCTGGCGCAGACCGAGCTGGGCATCGAGAACACCATCGTGGTCTTTGGCAGCGCGCGCGTGCGCGAACCCGCCGAAGCACAGGCGCAGCTTCAGCTGGCCGAGGCCGGTGGCGATACAAGGGCGCTGGCGCGGGCCCGCGCGCTGATGCGCAACGCCCACTATTACGATCGGGCGCGCGAGTTCGCCGGCATCGTGGCCCGCTACAGCGCACGCTGCCCCAAGGAAGACCAGCTCTTCATCTGCACCGGCGGCGGCCCGGGCATCATGGAAGCGGCCAACCGCGGCGCGCACGACGAGTCGGCGCTCAATGTGGGCCTGAACATCGCGCTGCCGCACGAGCAGGCGGGCAACCGCTTCATCTCACCCGAGCTGAGCTTCAAGTTCCATTACTTCGCGCTGCGCAAGATGCACTTCATGATGCGCGCCAAGGCCCTGGTCGCGTTCCCCGGTGGCTTCGGCACGCTGGACGAACTGTTCGAGGTGATCACCCTGGTGCAGTGCAAGAAGGCCAAGCCGGTGCCCATCGTGCTGTTCGGCACCGACTACTGGAAGCGGCTGATCCACTTCGACGTGCTGGTGGAAGAAGGCATGATTTCGCCCGAAGACGTGGAGCTGTTCGTCTCCGTCGACGATCCCCAGACGGCCTGGGACCACATCATGCGGTTCTACGGCCTGCCCGCAGTTTGAGCCGCTGAGCGCAGGCGGGCGGCTCAGTCCCGCGGCCCGGCGTGTGGGGGCAACGCGGGCGGCTCCTTGGCCCGGGAGGGCAGGCGCAGGTGCAAGGCCGCTTGCGCCAGCAGGTTGGCCGACACCGGCGCGGTCACGAACACGAACAGCGTGATCAGCAGCTCGGCCATGCCGAACCGCCCTTGTGACCAGCCCAACAGCAGGGAAGCCAGCAGCACGCCGCCCACGCCCAGGGTGGACGATTTGGTGGGCGCATGCAGGCGCATGTAGAAGTCGGGCAGACGCACCATGCCGATGGCGCCCACGAGCAGGAAGAAGGCCCCGACCAGGATCAGTGCGGCGGCGGTCCATTCGACGATGGGGTTCAAAGTGTCCATGGTGCCATTCACTCCACGACATCGCCACGGCTGAGGTAACGCGCCAGCGCCACGGTGCCCACAAAGCCCAGCAGGGCCACCATCAGGGCGGCCTCGAACAGCAGCGGCGTCTGCCAGCGCAGGCCGAGCATCACCACCAGGGCCACCAGGCTCAGGTACAGGGTGTCGAGCGCCAGCACACGATCGGCGATGGTGGGGCCGCGCAACAGCCGCCACCCGCACAGCAGCAAGGTCAGGGTCACGGCGCCAATGCCGATGGTCAGGGCCAGGTCCAGAATGTTCACTTCAGGTCCTCCCCGTCCAGGCGGAAGACCGACAGCAACGCCGCTTCGTAGCGTGCCTTCATGTCGCCGACCATGCCGTCTGCATCGCTGCAATCGAGCGCATGCACCCAGATGCAGTGCGCGTCCTCGTCCACCACGGCCGACACCGTGCCCGGTGTCATGGTGATGATGCTGGCAAACAGCGCGTTCACCCGGTGGTGGTGGCTGGCCAGCGGCACGCGCAGCCAGGCGGGCTGCGGACGGCTCATGGAGCCAAGGACCAGCTTGGCCACCGTGATGTTGGACATGACGATGTCCCACAGCACCACCCAGGTGAGGCGCATCGCGGCAGACCAGCGGATGGTCTGCCCCACCGGCAGCAGGCCCCGCAGCAGGCGCGGAACGCCCAGGCCCAGCAGCGCGGCCGAGATCAGGTGCACCGGCTCCAGGCTGCGCGAGAGCGCCAGCCAGCTGGCTGCCAGCAGCAGCGACAGCACCGGGTGGTCGAACCAGCCCCCGCGGCGGCTCACGGATTCGGATGTCATGGTTGTTTCTCCTGCGTGGGCGCGGCGCGCTGGCCGTCGTAGGGTCGCGTCGTCGATCGGCCGGGCGCATCGGCGCCAAGCACCGCTCGCACGTAGGCGGCCGGGGCCGACAGCTGGGCCGCCGCCGCATCGGTGTACCGCTTGACCGGCGAGGCCAGCACAGCCAAGCCCAGCGTCAATGCCATGAATGCCCAGACCGGTGCCAGCAAGCGCGGGCTGGAGCCCGAGGCACCGGTGTCGGTGGCCGGTTGCACATGCCAGAAGACAATGACCCCGGCGCGCGCCAGGCCCACGATGGTCAGGAACCCGACCACCAGCACCACGGTCCAGACCCAGGCGTGGGCCGGCAGACCCGAACTGGCTTCCAGCACCATCAGTTTGCCGAGAAAGCCCGGCAGCGGCGGCAAGCCGGCGGCCGACGCAGCGCCGAACAGCATCATCACACCCAGCAACACCGGCTCGCGCACCGCATGCGCGGGCTGCAGTCTGTCGTGCAGGTCACCGCGCTGCGCGGCCATCAGCTCCACCAGCAGAAAAAGGCCGGCGATCACGATGGTGCTGTGCAGCGTGTAGTACAGCGCGGCCGACAGCGTTCCGGGCGTGAACAGTCCCACACCGGCCAGGATGGTGCCCACCGACGACACCGTGAGGTAGGCCACCAGCCGCCCGAGGGTGTGCGCGGCCAGCGCGCCCAGCACCCCCAGCGCGCTGGTGGTCAGGGCCAGCGGCAACAGCCAGTCGGCCACCGCCAGCGCGGCCGGGCCGGCCTCGGCGCCAAACAGCTGCCAGTGCACGCGCACGATGCTGTACACCCCCACTTTGGTCATGATGGCGAACAGCGCTGCCACCGGCGCGCTGGCGGCGGCGTAGGTGCCGGGCAGCCAGAAGTACAGCGGCAGCATCGCCGCCTTGAGGCCGAACACCACCAGCAACACCAGCGCCGCCACCCGGGCAAACACCAGCGGGTCGCCCTGCAGATGCGCCAGGCGCTGCCCCGCGTCGGCCATGTTCAGCGTGCCGGTGGCCGCATAGACCAGCGACAGGCCAATGAGGAACAGGCCCGACGCCACCAGGTTGAGCACGACGTAGTGCACGCCCATGCGGAAACGCTCGCGACCCTGGCCGTGCACCAGCAGCACATAGGACGCGATCAGCAGCACCTCGAAAAACACGAACAGGTTGAACAGGTCGCCGGTGAGGAAAGCGCCCGACAGCCCCATCAGCTGGAACTGGAAGATGGCGTGGAAGTAGCGGCCATGCCCATCCCAGCCACCGGCCGCGTACCAGAGCACCGGCAGCGCCACCAGGTAGGTCAGCAGCACCATGAGCGCCGAGAGGCGGTCCACCACCATGACGATGCCGAACGGTGCTGGCCACTCACCCAGTCGGTAAACCAGCAGTTCCCCGCCGGCCGCGTGCTGCACCAGGCCAACCGCCATGAGCAGGCCCAGGGCCGTGGACAGCAGTGCGATGCGTCGCCGCCAGCGCAGCGGCACGTCGTCGTGCGCCCCGCCCTGTCGGGCCATGCCACCGGCATCACCGATCAGCAGCAGCAACACCGCCGTCAGCATAGGCAGCACCACCGACAGCACGGGCGCGTGCTGCAGCCAGAAATCGAACAGCGAGACCGTCATGCGCGAGGCCCTCCGGGTTCGTGGCCATCCACGTGGTCGCTGCCGCTTTCATGGCGGCTGCGCAGGGCCAGCTCCACCACGAAGCCGGTGGTGGCAAAGCCGATCACGATGGCGGTGAGCACCAGGGCCTGGGGCAGCGGGTCGGCCACCGGTCCATCGCCCACCAGCACCGGGGCGGCGTTGGTCCACAGCCGGCCCATCAGGAAGATGAACACGTTGACCGCGTAACCGAACAGCGACAGCCCGAGCACCACCGGGAAGCTGCGCCCTCGCAGCATGAGGTAAATGCCGGTGGCGGTGACCATGCCCACGCCCGAGGCGACAAGGAACTCCATGCTCATGCAGCACTCCGTGTTGGGGTAGCAGACGGTGCCTCGCGCGAGGCCTGACCCAGTACCGAGATCGTCAGCAAGGTACTGCCGACCACGGTGAGATAGACCCCCAAATCGAAGATGGCGGCCGTGGCCAGCGGCAGTTCACCCAACACCGGTACGTGCGGGTGGCCGAAGGCGCTGGTCAGGAAGGGGCGATCCAGCGCGAAGGCACCCACGCCGGTCAGGCCCGCAATGCCCAGGCCGGCACCGATCCAGCGCACAAAGCGGCGACCGCCCCCGGCGTGCAGCAGTTGCTCGGCCCGCGCCTGCCCCAGCGACATGAACTGCAGCACCAGCGCCACCGCGGTGATCAGGCCGGCGATGAAACCGCCGCCCGGCAGGTTGTGGCCGCGCATGAAGATGTAGAGGCTGAACACCAGCGCCAGCGGCAGCACCACCGACGCGGCCACCCGCAACAGCAGCGGCTGCTGCGCGAAGGTCCACAACCGGCCTTCGGGGTCCGTGCCCGGCTTGCGGGTGCGCATGCCATCCATGAGCGCCAGCACGCCGATGGCCGCGATGCCCAGCACCGTGATCTCGCCCATGGTGTCGTAGCCCCGGAAGTCCACCAGGATCACATTCACCACGTTGGAGCCGCCGCCCTTGGGCAGCGACTGCTCCAGGAAGTACCACGAGATCGATTCCTGGTCGCGCGTGAGCACCAGCCAGGTGATGACCGACATGGCCGCGCCGCCGCCCAGCGCGAGCAGAGCGTGCAGGCCCTTGCGCAGGGCGGGCGTCTCGCGCGGCGAGGTTTGCGGCAGCAGCGCCAGGCCCATGAGCAGCAGCACGGTGGAGACGATGTCCACCGACAGCTGGGTCAGCGCCAGATCGGGCGCTGAAAAGCCCAGGAAGGTCAGCGAAGCCGCCACACCGACCACACCCACCAGCACCACCGCCACAAAACGCTGGCGGTGCGAGCGCACGATGGCCCCGCAAGTGACCAGCAGCAGCAGCCACATCGCCCAGGCCAGCGGCGTGGCGGGCATCTGCGGACGGGAGCCGGTGCCTATCCCGCTGCCCAGCAGCGGCATGGCGCCCAGCACCAGGGCGGCCAGCAGCAGCCAGCCCACGTAGCGCTGGAGCGAACCCGTCTCCAGCCGCGCCGTGATGCGGCCGGCCAGACCGAACAGGTGGTCGATCAGCCACTCGAAGATGGCGCGGCCGGTGGCGGCGCCGAACCAGTCCTCGGAGCGGATGCGGTGCAGCCGCTGGCCCTTGGCCAGCCACAGGTACAGACCCACACCCACCGCCAGCGCGATGGCGCTCATCAGCAGGGGCAGGTTGAAGCCGTGCCAGATCGCCAGGTAATAGTCGGGCAGAGGCTGGCCCACCAGGGCGGTGGCGGCCACGTGCACCAGCGGCCCGAAGGTGACGGCGGGCAGCAGGCCGACCACGATGCACATGACCACCAGCAGCATGGCGGGCAGCTTCATGCCCAGCGGTGGCTCGTGGGGGTGCTTGTTGGGCACATCGCCCAGCTCACCGTTGAAGTAGGTGTCGTGCACGAAGCGCAGCGAATAGGCCACGCTGAACACGCCGGCCAGTGTCACCAGCGCGGGCACCAGCCAGGCGTAGACACCCGAGGTGCCCACGACGGCTTCGGTGAAGAACATTTCCTTGGACAGGAAGCCGTTGGTCAGCGGCACACCGGCCATGGATGCGGCCGCCACCATGGACAGTGTGGCCGTCCAGGGCATGAGCTTGTACAGGCCACCGAGCTGCCGCATGTCGCGCGAATGCGTCTCGTGGTCCACGATGCCGGCGATCATGAACAGCGAGGCCTTGAACGCCGCGTGGTTGAGCACGTGGAACACGGCGGCCACGGCAGCCAGCGGCGAACCCAGCCCGACCAGGAACACGACCAGACCCAGGTGGCTCACCGTCGAATAGGCCAGCAGGCCCTTGAGGTCGTGCTTGAAGATCGCGATGAAGGCCGCGAACAGCACGGTGGCCAGGCCGGCCGCGCTGACGATGACCTCGAAGTGTCCGGTACCGGCCAGCACCGGGTACATGCGCATGAGCAGGAACACGCCCGCCTTCACCATGGTGGCCGAATGCAGGTAGGCCGAGACCGGCGTGGGCGCGGCCATCGCGTCAGGCAGCCAGAAGTGGAACGGAAACTGGGCACTTTTCGTGAAAGCACCCAGCAGGATCAGCAGCAGCGCGGGCACGAAGCGCGGGTCGGCCTGGATGGCCGCCACGTTCGCGGCCATGGCGCTGAGTTCGTAGGTGCCGGCGATCTGCCCCAGCAGGACGAAACCGCCCAGCATGGCCAGGCCGCCGCCGCCGGTCACGGCCAGCGCCTGCCGGGCACCGGCCCGCGCATCGGGGCGGTGGCTCCAGAAGCCGATCAGCAGAAAGGAGGAGATGCTGGTGAGCTCCCAGAACACCACCAGCAGCAACAGGTTGTCCGACAGCACCACGCCCAGCATGGCGGCCATGAACAGCATCATGAAGCTGAAGAATTTGCCGGCCGAATCCTCGGGCGCGAGGTAGTAGGCCGCGTACAGCACGATCAGCAGGCCGATGAACAGGATCAGCCCGGCGAACATCAGCGACAGGCCATCGAGTCGGAAAGACAGGTTCAGACCGATCTCGGGCACCCAGGGCCAGGCGTTCATGACCGTGGCTCCGCCCATGACGGCGGGCGCGTGCGACAGCAACAGGGCCAGGGAAGCGGCAGTGACCACGCCTGCGGCCACAGCGGTGAGCAGACGGGACCTTGAACCGAGCCAGGCGGTGGCCACGGTCCCGAGCAGCAGAGGCAACAGAACGATCAATAACAGCACGGTGCTTCCTTCGGGTGAGCCCGCATTCTAGGGCTACGCTGAACAAGTAGCCAAATCGAGTGACCCGGCGTGCCAAAGGG
>CAYRWN010000074.1:0-7284 GCA_964428045.1 uncultured Hydrogenophaga sp.
CGGAAGCAGCAGTGTTTGTTGAACGATCGAGGTTGTTCGCCAATCGCGCGTATTAAGGGTAATCCCGCCCAAACCAGTTGCCATGAGCTGGTGACCAGCGAGCGGCGCCAGCCTCCAGCGATCACGGCGGAACCGGCTTCGCCGGGCCGCTCGTGATGCCCCCTTGAGGGGGTGACGCGCCCGAAGGCGCGGCGCAGGGGTGGCCTTACCTCCTGGCCTTGGCCAGCTCGGCCAGCAGGTCGGACACCGTGGCTTCGCCCACGTTGGCGGCGTGTTTGGTGATGACCGGCTTCATCTTGTCCACCAGCTTGGTCAGTTCGGCCGGCGGCAGTTCGGACACGGTCATGCCGGCCTTCTTCAGGTTGTCCAGCGTGGCGTTCACCGAGCTGCGCGCCTGGGTGCGCTGGAACTTCGACGATTCGGCCACGGCGTCGCTGATGATCTTTTTCTCGTCGGCCGACAGCGTGTCCCAGAACTTCTTGCTGATGACCACCGACTGCGGGTTGTACTGGTGGTTGGTCAGCGTCATGAACTTCTGCACTTCGTGCAGCTTGGCGCCCCAGATCGTGGCCACCGGGTTCTCCTGCCCGTCGACGGCCTTCTGCTCCAGCGCGGCGTACAGCTCGGGGAACGGCAGGGGCGTGGGGTTGGCGTCCAGGGCCTTGACCCAGTCCACGTTGATCGGGTTGGGGATCACGCGCAGTTTCAGGCCGGCTATGTCTTCCACCTTGGTGATGGGGCGCTTGCTGTTGGTGATGTTGCGGAAGCCCAGTTCGTAGAAGCCCAGGCCGACGATGCCCTTGTCTTCCAGCATGCCGTGCAGCTTCTTGCCGAAGGGGCCGTCGACCACCGCGTCGGCTTCGCGACCGTTGGCGAACATGAAGGGCAGGTCGAACACGGCGAAGTCCTTGACCTGGCTGGCGAAGATGCCCGAGTTCATGGAGGCCATTTCCAGCGTGCCGCCCTGCAGGGCCGAGACGTTGGCCTGGTCGCTGCCCAGCTGGCCGCCAGGGAACACGTTGACCTTGATCTTGCCACCCGACTTGGCGGCGACGATTTCGGCGAACTTCTCCATGCCCTGCACGATGGGGTGACCGGCTGCGTTCTGGTTGGCGAACTTGATGACCTTGTCCTGCGCGGCGGCGATGCCGGCGGCGGACAGGGCCGCGACGGCGACGAGGGTCTTGAGGAAGGTGCGTTTCATGAGCTTGTCTCCAGCGATCGGGATTGGGACGCGGTGGATGGGATGCCCTTGCCTTGGCGTGCCCGGTTCAGGGCAAGGGACGTGAAACAGGGAACGGTCAACCGTAGAACCAGCCCAGCGGGACCAGAACGATCTGGGGGAACAGCACCAGCAGGAACATGAGGGCGAACTGCGCCAGCATGAAGGGCCAGACGCCCCGGGTCACCTCGTCCATGCTGATCTTGCCGACGCCGGCCACGGTGTTGAGCACGGTGCCCACCGGTGGCGTGATCAGGCCGATGGCGTTGTTCATGATGAACAGCACACCGAAGTAGACGGGGTCGATGCCGGCGGCTTTGACGATGGGCATGAGCACCGGCGTCAGGATCAGGATGGTGGGCGTCATGTCCATGGCGGTGCCGACCACGATCACGAGCACCATGATGGCGAACATCAGCAGGGTGGGGTTGTCCAGCAGCGGCTGCAGCAGGTCCACCAGCTGGGCCGGCAGTTGCGCCACCGTGATGAGCCAGGCCGACACCATCGCGCCCGCCACCAGGAACATGATCACGGAGGTGGTCTTGGCGGCGGCCAGAAACAGGCCGTAGAGCTGGCTGATCTTGAGTTCCCGGTAGACCACCAGCGAAATCAGCAGCGCATAGACGGCGGCCACCACAGCCGCTTCGGTGGGTGTGAAGACACCGAACTTCAGGCCGACGATGACGATCACGGGCAGGCCCAGGGCGTAGAGCGCATCGCGCAAGGCACTAACCACTTCGGCCCGGCTCTTGCGGGGCGGTGGCGTGACGTTCTCTTTGCGCGCCACCCACCACCAGGTCAGGCACAGGGTCAGGCCCAGCAGCAGGCCCGGCACGATGCCGGCCATGAACAGCTTGGAGATGGATACGTTGGCGGCGACGCCGAAGATCACGAAACCGATCGAGGGCGGGATGATCGGGGCGATGATCGATGCGGCCGAGAGCAGGCCGGCCGAACGGGCCTTGTCGTGGCCGGCGCTGTGCATCATGGGCAAGAGCAGGGCGGCCAGCGCGGCCGCGTCGGCCACGGCCGAGCCTGAAAGGGAGGCCATGATCACCGCGGCCATGATGGCCACATAGCCCAGGCCGCCGCGCACATGGCCCACCAGCGCCATGGCAAAGGCCACGATGCGCTTGGACAGTCCGCCCGCGTTCATGATCTCGCCGGCCAGCATGAAGAAGGGCACGGCCAGCAGCGGGAAACTGTTGGCGCCTTCGATCAGGTTTTGCGCCAGGATCTGGGCGTCGAACATGTTCAGGTGCCACATCAGGGCGGCACCGCACAGCAGCAGCGAGAACGCGATGGGAACGCCGATCATCATCGCGGCGATGAGCGAGCCCAGGAAGATGGCGATGGTCATGGTCGTCTCGCGGACTCAGGGCTGCGGGTTGCCGTGCGGCATGTCGTCCGATTCGCGGATGGCGACCAGCTCTTTGTCGGCCATCTGCCCCGTGAGCAGGCGAAACAGGTTCAACAGCAGCACCGGGGCGGCCAGAAGGGCGAACACCACACCACTGGCGTAGAAGTAACCCATGGAGGTTTCCATCACCGCGCTGGTGGCGTCCCAGTTGATCTTGGTCTGGTCCAGCGAGCCCTTGAAGATCAGCCAGCAGATGAACAGCATCAGCAACAGCGACAAGCCGAAGCAGAGTTTCTGCCCGGTCACAGGCAGCCGCGCGATCAGCGTGTCGGTGCCCAGGTGGCCGCGTTCGTTGATCGCGACCACCGCGCCCATGAAGGTCATCCACACGAACAGCCAGCGCGAGAGTTCTTCGGACAGGGTGATGCCCGAGTTGAACCCATAGCGCAGCACCACATTGCCGAACACCATGACCACCATGGCGGCGAGCGCCACCACCATGAGCATGGCCAGCAGCCGGCAGTAACCGTCGATGATTTTCCGGACCAAGTTTCGGACTCCTGCGAAGTTTCAGCCCGTAATGTACGAACTGGTTAGTTTTTGTGGATCGGTGAAAACCCTTGTCGGACGGTGCCGCAGGTTCGGTTGGCCGGGCTGCTGGCGAGACCTGTCCGGGTGGCAAGCCGCGAAGGGCGCAGGGAACGGCTACTGCTTGACGAAACGCACGACCATCTCGACGATGGACGCACGGCGCAAGGTGGCCACCGCCGGGGCGGTGAAGTCGCGTTTGAAGATCAGGCCGAAGGTGTGGCGGTTGGAGACGTTGAAGAACGACAGCGCCGAGATCGAGGCGTGGATGTCGATCGGGTCCAGGCCAGGGCGGAAAATGCCATGATCGACGCCGCGGGTGTAGAGCTTGTCGATGGCTGAAATGGCCTTGAGGTTGAGCGTCTGGATGCTCTTGCTCTGCGCCAGGAACTGGCCGCGGTTGATGTTCTCCGAGACCACCATGCGGATGTAGGGCTCGTTGCCGGCATGGTGATCGAAGGTGAATTCCACCAGCCGGCGCAGCGCGGCTTCGGGGTCCAGATCGTCCAGCTTGAGTTCGGCCTCGGTCGTGCGCACCCGGCGGTAGGCCTCTTCCAGCGCGGCCAGGTACAGGCCCTCCTTGCTCTGGAAGTAGTAGTAGATCATGCGCTTGGAGGTGTGCGTCGCGTCGGCGATCTCGTCGATGCGCGCGCCGGCCAGGCCCTTCTCGGCGAACTCGTTCATGGCCACCTCCAGGATGTTGGCCATGGTGCGCTCGGGATCGTTGGTGCGGCTGGTCGGCCTGGCTTCCGGCGCCTTGACGCGGACCGCTCGATTCCGGAGATGTACTGGTTCGTTCATATTCAAAGTATAGGCTGGGCACCCCGGAGCGATGGTCAGCCAGCGCTGAAATGTGCCTTGTTCATCACCTTCAGATCGGTCACTACCTGCGGCACAAAGTCCATCTGGTCGAGGATGTCGCGCTGCAGGTGAATGCCTGGCGCGATCTCGAACAGCTCGATGCCCTGGGGCGTGAGACGGAAGCTGCCGCGCTCGGTGAGGTACAGCACCTCCTGCCCGCGCACCAATCCTTGGGGGCCACTGAAGGTGATCTGGTCGACCTGCTTCACCAGCTTTTTCACCATGCCCTGCTGCAACACGCGCATCTGGCCGTCGCCGGTCTGAAGTTTCACGCCCTTGGCCGCGAACGTGCCACAGAAAACGACCTTCTTGGCGTTCTGCGCGATGTCGATGAAGCCGCCAGGGCCGACGGTGACACCGCCCAGGCGCGAGACGTTGACGCTGCCTTCGGCGTCGAATTCGCCAAAGCCCAGACAGGCCACATCCAGCCCGCCGCCACCGTAGAAGTCGAATTGTGTCGCCGCGTCGAGCATGGCGGTGGCGTTGCGCGCGTAGCCGAACAGCACGCCGTCCATCAGCGTGCCGCCGTAGGTGCCGTGTTCGATGGTCTGGTAGATGCGGTGCTGTTCGTTGCGCGCTGCGATCAGCTTGGCCACCGCGTCGGGCACACCCACGCCGTAGTTGATGACCGGTCGCGCCTTGCCGGTGTTGAACAGCTCCACGTGCGCGCGGCGCGCCACGGCCTGGCGTTCGCTGAAGGCTTCCTGCGAGGCCGCAACTTCGCGCGCATGGTCCTCGGCTTCGCTGGAGGCACGGGCCTCGCCGGTGAGTTCGCCGCTGAAGGCCGGGTCGAACGGAATGGCGTAGCTGGTCTGCTGGTTGGGATCGACCACGATAGCGTCGACCCAAGCCGAGGGAATGCGCACCTCGCGCGCCTTGAGCGCTCCTTTGGGCAGGCGTTCTTTCACCTGCACGATCACCGTGCCGCCGCTGTTGCGGGCGGCCAGCGCGAGCGACTGCGCGTCGAGGTTGGCGGCCTCGTGCTCGAAGCTGATGTTGCCGTCTTCGTCGGCCGCGCTGGCGCGCACGATGGCAACGTGGATGGGGAAGGGCTTGTAGCGCAGCCATTCTCGGCCGTCGATGCGGATGACCTCGGCCAGGTTTTCGGTGGCCGCGTCGTTCATGCGGCCGCCGCCAAAGCGCGGGTCGCAGACCGTGCCCAGGCCCACGTGGCTGATGAGGCCGGGCCGGCCGGCGCCGATCTCGCGCATGAGCTGGCTGCTCACACCGCCGGGGAGGATATAAGCCTCGATCTTGTTGCTCAGCGCCAGCTGCTGCATGGCCGGTGACCAGACCCAGTGGCCGCCAATGACCTTTTTGACCAGGCCTTCGTGCGCGAAGCAGTTCATGCCCTTGGTCTTCTTGTCGCCAATGCCCAGGGCGTGCATCACCGTGAGGTTGCGCGGTTGTTGCGTGGCGAGGTAACGCGCCTGCACCGCTTCGAACACGTGCGTGGCTTCCATCAGGCCGCCACCACCGCCCATCAGGCCCACGGTGTCGCCGTCCTTGATCCGGTTTGCTGCTTCTGCAGCGGTCATGAATTTGCTCATGTCTGTCTCACTTGTTCATGTCGTTTTCGTTGAAGTCACTGCGATCGCACCGACGAATGCCTGTGGCGGCCTCCTCATGCTGGAGTACCAGAAATCGTCGGCCGCCACAGGCATCCATCGGTGGACCCGGGCAGGCTGAGACCGCAGATCCACTGGCGTTGCGTGCCTTCCCGTCGGCACACCCACTGAGCGGTGGTCGGTACGGTGACCGACGATTTCTGGTACCCCAGCATGAGGAGGGCGCCGTACCGGCCGCCGCTCAGATGCCACGCCAACGCCAACAAAGTTCAGCGGTGCACGTCAAACAGCACAGCACCCTTCTTGAGCGCCGACTTGGCGATCACGCCGCGGTGGATTTCGCTGGTGCCGTCGAAGATGCGGTAGATGCGGGCGTCGCGGTAGTAGCGCTCGATCGGCAGTTCCTTGCAGAAGCCCATACCACCGAACACCTGCACCGCGCGGTCCACCACACGGCCCAGCGTCTCGGCCGCGTACACCTTCACCATGGCGATCTGTTCGCGCGCATCCAGGCCCTGGTCCAGCATCCAGGCGGCGTGGTAGACCATCCAGCGCGCGGCATTGATCTCGATCACGCTGTCGGCCAGCATCTGTTGCACCATCTGGAAGTCGCCAATGCGGGTGTTGAACTGCTGGCGGTCGTTCGCGTAACTCAGCATCAGCTCGCACACGTGCGTGGCCTTGCCCACGGCGCGCGCGCCCACCTGCGCCAGGCGCACCACGTTGAGTGCGCCCATGGCCAGTTTGAAGCCCTGACCCTGCTCGCCCAGAAGGGCGACGTCGTCCAGCACCACGTTGTCGAAGAACAGTTCCAGGTGCGGCGTGCCGCGCAGGCCCATCATGGCCTGGTCCTTGCCGACGGTGAAGCCGGGCAGGCCCTTGTCGACCATGAACATGCTGATCTCTTTCTCGCCCGTCTTGGCCGAGACGAGGAAGAAGTCGGACCAGAGGCCGTCGCTGATGAAGTGCTTGCCGCCGTTGAGCACCCACTGGCCTTGCTCATTGCGCTTGGCGTGGGTCTTGATGCTCGCGGCGTCCGACCCTGCGCCCGATTCGGTGATGGTGATGGCGCAGGTGCGGGTGCCTTCCACCGCCGGTTTGAGCCAGCGCTCGATCTGCTCGCCCTTGCAGTGCAGCAGCGGTTCGTAGACGTTGCCGAAGGCGCGGCGGATCAGCATGTCGCTGGTGTGGCCGAACTGTTCTTCACAAATGATGCGGTCCAGGTTCGACAGGCCGCCACCGCCGAGTTCGGCCGGCATGTTGAGCGCGTACAGGCCCAGTTCCTTGGCCTTGGCGTGGATGCGGCGGGCATCTGCCTGGGGCAGCGCGCCGGTGTTTTCCAGCGCGTCTTCCAGCGGGTGCAGTTCTTCGGCGATGAATCGACGGATGGTGTCGATCATCATTTTCTGTTCGTCGTTGAGGGCGAAATCCATGGGGTTCTTTCGAGAGAGGTGAAGTTGGCTTGACCGGGGACACCGCCCGGCCGGCTCTGCCGGACGGCTGGTGTCGTCCCCTTGAGGGGATGGCGCGCAGCGCCGCAAGGGTGGGCCATTTCAGGCACTGCTGAACCAGCGGGCGCCGAAGAAGAAGGGCAGACGCGAAATGCGGTCGAACGGGATCGGCATGGTGTTCTTATTGATCCGGCCCTTGCATACTTGAAATTTTGGATCCGGCCTCCAGCTTGG
>CAYRWN010000075.1:0-5827 GCA_964428045.1 uncultured Hydrogenophaga sp.
CCGACCATCATCAAGATGCGCAGCATCGAGGTCATGCGCCGCAAGGCGCGGTCATCCCCGCCGCGTCGGGATGCGCAAGACCACCCACGCGCCGATCGCGCCCAGCAGCACCAGCACCGCCTGGGCGATCCAGCGGTGGCGGAAGCTCCAGATCGAGAAACTCACCATCACCAGCATCGAGACCACGGCGATGGTCTTGGTGCGGCGCGTGAGGCTGCGGTGGGCTTCCCAGTCGCGCAGCAGGGGGCCGGTGAGCCGGTGGTTGAGCAACCAGGCGTGCAGCCGCGGCGAGGCTTTGGCGTAGCAGGCCGCGGCCAGCAGCACGAAGGGCGTGGTGGGCAGGCCCGGCAGCGCCACGCCGATCAGCCCCAGCAGCAGCGACACCGAGCCGGCCAACCACAGCAGGCCGCGCACGAAACGCGAGCGCTGGAAGGCTTCGGTGACGTCGGGCTTCACGGCGCGAACACGCCCAGCGGGTGGTGGCCGATGGCCACGCTGACCATGAAACCCGCCACGGCCAGTGCCGCGACGAAGCTGAGGGCCTTGGCCGGCCGGTTGGGCGCCCGCTTGAGTGCCAGCGTGCCCAGGCCGATGTAGACCACCAGCAGCACGAGCTTGACGCCCAGCCAGTGCTGCTGCCAGGGGTTGAACTGCAGCAGCCACCAGAGCGTGCCGCCGGTCAGCAGCAGCAGCGAATCGATCACCGGCGCCAGGCCGCGTGCCCAGCCGGCCATGGGCCAGGCCGCATCGGCCAGCACGCCCAGCCCGCGCAGCGCGAACAGCGACAGGTTCAGCGCCACCAGGGTGATGTGCAGGGACCGCAGGGTCGGGTAGAGCGCGGCGATCAGTTCGGGCGAGGGCATGGTGGGCCGATCATAGGCTCCGCCGGTGCGCCCCCGCGGTGCACGCTCAGCCCGTCAGGGTGGGGTAGTCGGTGTAGCCCTTTTCGTGGCCGCCGTAGAAGGTGGCCCGGTCCGGCGTGTTGAAGGGGCCGCCCGCGCGCAGGCGCGCCACCAGGTCGGGGTTGGCGATGAAGGGACGGCCGAAGGCCACCAGGTCGGCGCCGTCGGCCAGTGCCTGCTGCGCCAGGGGCAGGTCGTAGCCGTTGTTGACCATCCAGGCCCCTTTGCCGCCCGCGGCACGGTAGGCGGCCTTGAGGGCGGCGTAGTCGAAGGGGCGGTCGGGCAGTTCGCGCGGGCCGCCGGTGGCGCCTTCGATCACGTGGACGTAAGCCAGCCCATACCGGCCCAGTGCGCGGGCGACATGGTCGAACAAGGGCTGCGGGTCGGCGTCCACCACGTCGTTGGCGGGGGTCACGGGCGAGAGCCGGATGCCGGTGCGACCGCCGCCGATGGCCTCGGTCACCGCCGCCACCACTTCGAGCAGCAGGCGCGCGCGGTTGCCGATGCTGCCGCCGTAGTCGTCGGTGCGTTGGTTGCTGCCGGTCTTGAGGAACTGGTCGATCAGGTAGCCGTTGGCTGCGTGGATCTCGACGCCGTCAAACCCGGCGCTGATCGCGTTCATGGCGGCGTGGCGGTAGGCCTGCACGATGCCCGGGATCTCCCCGGCTTCCAGCGCGCGCGGCTCCGAGGTGTCGACGAAGACGGCCGCGCCGTCCCTGAGCAGCACGGTCTTGGTCTTGGCGGTGATGGCCGAGGGTGCGACCGGCTTCTG
This sequence comes from uncultured Hydrogenophaga sp., assembly GCA_964428045.1. Classification (GTDB taxonomy): domain Bacteria; phylum Pseudomonadota; class Gammaproteobacteria; order Burkholderiales; family Burkholderiaceae_C; genus Hydrogenophaga. The sequence continues at coordinate 1,675 of CAYRWN010000075.1, forward strand.
GTAGTGCGGCTGCAGTGCCACGTGCGAGACGCGGCCCACGTGCCAGAGCTGGCACACGATCTTGCCGCCTGCGGCGTGCACCGCCTGCGTCACGCGCTTCCAGCCGTCGAGCTGCTCGGTACCGTACAGGCCGGGCACATCGGCATAGCCCTGGCCTTCGGGGCAGATGGCGGTGGCCTCGGTGATCAGCAGGCCGGCACTGGCGCGCTGGGCGTAGTAGGTGGCCATCAGCGGCGTGGGGATGGCATCGGGCGCGCGGTTGCGCGTCAGCGGTGCCATGACGATGCGGTTGGCCAGGTGCAGGTCACCGGCGGTGACGGGGTCGAAGAGGGTGGTCATGGTGAGGCGCGGTTGGAACGTCGTGCACAGCCTACCCCGACCGGCAAGGTATTGCCATCCCATGGTGGACAGGGCTTGCGTTGCGTCAGGGTTTGATGAGGTCGGCAGCGCGTGAGCGCACGGCGGCCCACAATCGGGCGCATGAAAGCCCTGTCCTCGATCCGTCTGTCCCTGCTCGACCTGGTGGCCGTGCGCGAAGGCGGCACGGTGGCCGACGCGCTGGCCATCGCGCTGCGCACCGCGCGCCACGCCGAGGCGCTGGGCTTCACCCGCTACTGGCTGGCCGAGCACCACAACATGAGCGGCATTGCGAGTTCCGCCACGGCGGTGCTGGTGGGCCACATCGCGGGCGGCACGCACACCATCCGGGTTGGCTCGGGCGGCGTGATGCTGCCCAACCACGCGCCGCTGGTGGTGGCCGAGGCGTTCGGCACCCTGGCCACGCTGTACCCGGGACGCATCGACCTGGGCCTGGGCCGCGCGCCCGGCACCGACCCGCTGACCATGCGCGCGCTGCGCCGCGACCGGCCGGAAACCGAGCAGGACTTTCCGCGCGACGTGGCCGAGCTGCAGCGCCTGCTGGACGATCCGCAGCCCGGCCAGCGCCTGATCGCCATGCCCGGCGCCAGCACGAAAGTGCCGATCTGGCTGCTCGGCTCCAGCCTGTTTTCGGCCCAGCTGGCGGCCGAGCGCGGCCTGCCCTACGCCTTTGCCTCGCACTTTGCGCCGCGCTACCTGCTGCAGGCCCTGCACCTGTACCGCCAGAACTTCAAGCCCTCGAAGGTGCTGGACAAGCCCTATGCCATCGTCGGTGTGCCGCTGATCGCCGCCCCCACCGACGAAGAGGCCGAGGTCCTGGCCAGCAGCACCTACCAGCGCGTGCTGGGCATCCTGACGGGCAAACGCGGCCAGCTGCCGCCACCGGTGGCCGGCTTCATGGACCAGCTCGATGGCCAGGCGCGCGCGGCCATTGCCGACTTCCTGGCCTGTGCGGTGATCGGCAGCCCGGACACGGTGCGCGCGGGCCTGCAGCAGCTGGCCGACGCGACCCAGGCCGACGAGTTCATGCTGGTCAGCGACGTGTACGATCCTGCCCTCCGTTTGCGGTCGCTCGACATCGCGGCGGATTGCATGGATTGTGAGCGCGTGCTCGCTTCCATTTGAGCCCTCTGTTCTGTTGACGATGATCGCAGGCCCTCGCACGGCCTGAACCGCCGCAGGGCCGGATGTCCGCGCCTTGACCCACAACAAGGCGCGGCGTCCGGACGACCGGTAGCCTCACGGCTGTTTTTGGCGCCATCATCGGTGGTCGGCCGCAACCCAACTTCGCAAATTTCCATGAAAAGAGACCCCAGCCTGCGCGCGCAAGACCTCACCGCCACCCAGCCCATCAGCCAGGACGTGCTGGCCGAGAAGTACCTGAAACCGGGCGAGACCGGCCTCGAAGACCTGTACCGCCGTGTGGCGCGCGCGCTCGCTTCCGTTGAAAAGCCCGACCTGCGTGCCGAGTGGGAGCAGAAGTTCCTCGATAACCTGCACGCGGGCGCCATCGGTGCGGGCCGCATCATGAGCGCGGCCGGCACCGAGATCCAGGCCACGCTGATCAACTGCTTCGTGCAGCCGGTGGGCGACTGCATCCAGGGCGTGGACGCCGACGGCTATCCCGGCATCTACGAAGCGCTGCGCGAAGCCGCCGAAACCATGCGCCGCGGCGGTGGCGTGGGCTACGACTTCTCGCGCATCCGCCCCAAGGGCGCCGAAGTCAAGGGCACGCACTCCATGGCATCGGGCCCCTGCAGCTACATCAACGTGTTCGACCAGAGCTGCTCCACCGTGGAGAGCGCCGGCGCGCGCCGCGGTGCCCAGATGGGCGTGCTGCGCATCGACCACCCGGACGTGATGGAGTTCATCACCGCCAAGCGCACCCCGGGCCGCTGGAACAACTTCAACGTGTCGGTGGGCGTGAGCGATGCCTTCATGGACGCGGTGGCCACCGACCAGCCCTGGGAGCTGTTGCACAAGGCCCGCCCGGGCAAGAAGCTCATGGACAAGGGCGCCTACCAGCGGGCCGACGGCCTGTGGGTCTACCAGACCCTGGACGCACGCGAACTGTGGGACACCATCATGAAGTCGGCCTACGACTTCGCCGAGCCGGGCATCCTGTTCCTCGACAAGATCGGCACCGACAACAACCTGCATTACTGCGAGACCATCTCCGCCACCAATCCCTGTGGCGAACAGCCGCTGCCGCCCTACGGCTGCTGCGATCTCGGCCCCATCATCCTCACCCGCTTCGTGCGCAACCCCTTCGGTTTCGGCGGCACGCCCAGCTTCGACCACGAAGCCTTCGAGGCCGCCGTCACCACCCAGGTGCGCGCGCTGGACAACGTGCTCGACGTGACCTTCTGGCCGCTGGAGCAGCAACGCGCCGAGAGCGCCGCCAAGCGCCGCATCGGCGTGGGCTTCACCGGCATGGGCAACACCCTGGCCATGCTCTGCGTGCGCTACGACCGCGAGGAAGGCCGTGTGGCCGCTGCCCGCATCGCCGAACGCATGCGCAACGCGGCTTACCTCGCCTCCATCGAGCTGGCCAAGGAAAAGGGGCGCTTCCCCAAGTTCGATGCCGACGGTTACCTGGCACCCGGCACCTTCGCCAGCCGTCTGCCGGCCGAGATCCAGCAAGCCATCCGCCAGCACGGCATCCGCAACAGCCACCTGCTGTCCATCGCGCCCACCGGCACCGTCAGCCTGGCCTTTGCCGACAACGCGTCCAACGGCATCGAGCCGCCGTTCTCCTGGACCTACCGACGCAAGAAGCGCGAGTCCGACGGCTCCACCAGCGAGTACGCGGTGGAAGACCACGCCTGGCGCCTGTACCGCGAACTCGGCGGTGACGTGAACCAGTTGCCCGACTACTTCGTCAACGCGCTGGCCATGACGGCGGGCGAGCACATCGCCATGATGGAAGCGGTGCAGCCCTTCGTGGACACCGCCATTTCCAAGACCGTGAACGTCGCGGCCGACTACCCGTTCGACGACTTCAAGAACCTGTACCTGCAGGCCTGGCGTGCCAGCCTCAAGGGCATGGCCACCTACCGGCCCAACAACATCCTGGGCTCGGTGCTGGACACCGGTACGCCCGCCGCCACCGACCCCAAGCCCGCCGCGCCCGTGGCCGCCGCCCCGGTGGACCCGATGCGCACCGTGATCGAGAGCCGGCCCAAGGGGGCGCTGTCGGCCGTCGCCGACAAGATCGAGTACTGGACGCAGGAAGGTCACAAGACGCTCTACATCGTGGTCTCCTTCCTGCCGGTGCCCGCGGCCGATGGCCTGGGCACGGTGGAGCGCGCGATCGAGTTCTTCATGCCCGTGGGCCAGAACGGCGAGTCGCAGCAGTGGATCACCTCCACCATGCGCATGCTGTCGCTGGCCGCGCGCGGCGGCTTTCTCGGCCGGGCCCTGTCCGACATGCGCAAGGTCGCCTGGGACCGCGGCCCGGTGCGCCTGGGCACGTACCAGAAGGCCGACGGCACCCACGTCCCCATGTGGCACGACTCGGAAGTGGCGGCCATCGCCTTCGCGCTGCAGAACATCATCGCCCGCCGCAACCAGGCCAGCGACACCGCCGCCGTGAGCACGCCGCACCTGCCCGCCGCCCCGGAGCTGCCCGGCATGGCCGCGCCGAGCAACGTGATGGCCGGCAAGAAATGCCCCGAGTGCGGCGCGCACGCCATGATCCGCAAGGACGGCTGCGACTACTGCACTTCCTGCGGCCACCTGGGCGGCTGTGGCTGATCCCGCCGCGTCGCCCGAC
>CAYRWN010000075.1:5927-7079 GCA_964428045.1 uncultured Hydrogenophaga sp.
CGCCCGACCACCGCGGCCTGCAGCCCTGGCGCTTCATCACCGTGCTGGCCGATCGGCGCGAGGCGCTGGCCGGGGTGTTCGCCCAGGCCCTGCTCGAGCGAGATCCGCAGGCCGCCCCGCACGAGGTGGCCAAGGCGCGTGAAAAGGGCTTCCGTTCGCCCTTCCTCGCGTTGCTGGTGGTGGACGCCGACAAGGGCGACGCTGACATCGGCCTGGCCGAGCGCCTGGTGTCCGCAGGGGCCGCAGCGCAGAACGTCCTGCTGATGGCCACCGCGCTGGGCTACGGCTCGGCGCTCACCGCCGGGCAATCCGTGCGCTCGGCCGTGCTGCACCGCTTCTTCGGTCTGCGCGCGAGCGAGCAGGCCGTGTGTTTCGTCAACATCGGCACCGCGCTGTCGCACGGCAGCTTGCGGGTACGCCCGGCCGTGGCCGATTACGTCAGTGCACTGGGTGCAGGAGATCCCGCGTGAACAGCGCCCAGATCCCCATCGGGCTGCCCGGTCACAGCGCGCCCGGCGTGGGCTTTGAGCAGCCGTTCGACATGCTTGACGCCTGCCACGAACGCGTCGAGCGCATGCTGCGCCTGCTGGGCAAGATCCGCGAACACGTGCGGACGCACGGTGCCGACACCCAGGCCCGCGACGCCGCGCGCGACGTGATGCGCTACTTCGACCAGGCCGGCCCGCACCACCACGAAGACGAGGAGCGCCACGTCTTTCCGCCCCTGCTCGCGCAGCGCGACCCGGCCGTGCTGGCGGTGGTCATACGCCTCAGGCAGGACCACCGCGAGATGGCGGTGATGTGGGCGCGGGTGCGTGCGGCGCTGTCGGGGCTGGTCGAGGCCGGTGAGGACTGGACCGGCTTTTCCGCCGACGATCTGCAGGGTTTCGACGCCTACGGCGCGCTGTACCGGCGGCATCTGCTGGACGAGAACGGCGTGGTCTACCCGGCGGCACGAACGCTCATCCGGGGGGAGGCGCTGCGGGCGATGGGAGAGGAGATGATGGGGCGGCGGGGAGTGGCGGTGTAACTGGATGGATGAATTCGGGATTCTCCAGACGTTCGAAGAGGCGCGAAAGATACACTCAACGAAACAAATTAGGGCTACGCTGAACAAGTAGCCAAATCGAGTGACCCGGCGTGCCAAAGGGC
>CAYRWN010000076.1:0-6641 GCA_964428045.1 uncultured Hydrogenophaga sp.
CTCGATCATGCATGCCTCGCGTCACTTCTGGACTTGTTCAGCGTAGCCTTAGCATTTTTCTGCCGCTCACCCTGCGCGAGGCGCTGGCGTTCAGCCTGTTCACCATGGCGGCTTACGTGCTGGCCTGTGTGCTCAGGCCAGAAGGTGTGGCGCAGTGGGCGGTGCTCATTGGCCAGACTCTGTTCATTCTTTTCTTTTCTGTCATTGCATTCACGGTGTCGGTGTACGGCGAGCGCCAGCGGCGCCAGACCTACACCCTGCAGACCGAGGTGCAGCGCCAGAAGGACGAGCTGCTGGCCCAGAACACGGCGCTGGCGGAGATCAAGGGCCAGCTGCTGCAGCGTGAGAAGATGGCCGCGCTGGGCACGCTCGCGGCGGGGCTGCTGCACGAACTGAACAACCCGGTGAACTACAGCCTCATGGCCATCAACATGGCGCAGCAGCTGCCGGCGGCCAAGAGCGACGGCCTGCTCGGCGAAAGCCTGGCCGACGCCAAAGAAGGCATGTCGCGCGTGCAGGCCATCGTCACCGACCTCAAGACTTTCGCTTACCAGAAGCCCGGCGACAACAGCCTGCGCCCCTTCCTGCTGGAACAGGCCATCCGCTCCGCGCAGCGCCTGGCGGGTCACGAGCTCAAGGGTGTGCAGGTGACGGTGGACCAGCCGCAGGACACCCATGCACTGGGCGACGAGCCCGCCATCATTGGCGTGCTCATCAACCTGTTCAGCAACGCCGCGCTGGCCCTGCAGCGGGCCGGGCGCGAGCAGCCGCGCATCGATGTGCGGGTGTGGGAAGCCGGCGACCGCCTGCGCGTGGCGGTTCGCGACAATGGCCAGGGCATCCTGCCCGAACACATCGGGCGTGTGTTCGAACCCTTCTTCACCACGCGCGACGTCGGCGCCGGCCTGGGGCTGGGGCTGAGCGTGAGCTACGGCATCGTGCAGCGCCACGGCGGCGTGCTGACGGTGGAAAGCGAACCCGGGGCGTGGACCGAGTTCACGTTCGACCTGCCGAGGCCCGCATGAAGCCCGATACCCCTTCCGACAGCACGGCGGCTGCCGCGCCCGGTGCTGCGCGTGCCGTGCTGCTGGTGGACGACGAGCCCCAGGCCCTCAAGTGGTTCGTCCGCACCTACGGCGATGAGTTCGTGGTGCTGGTGGCGGGCGACGCACGCCAGGCCCTGGCCTTGCTGCAAGAGCGCGCCAGCGAGGTGGCGGTGCTGTTGAGCGACCACCGCATGCCCGGCGACGACGGTGTGCGCCTGCTCACCCAGGTGCGGGAGCGTCACCCGCACATCGTGCGCCTGCTGGTGACCGCGTACGCCGACAAGGACATGGCCCTGGCCGCCGTCAATCTGGGCCAGGTGCAGCAGATTCTGGAGAAACCCCTGGACGAAACCGTGACCCGCGCCGCGTTGCGCGATGCCTTGTCCGAGAGCCTGCGCGCTGCGCGCGACCGCCTGCTGCTCGAGCGCCGCGCCGCGGCCCTGCGCGAGACCCTGGGCTTTCTGGCGCACGAGGTGAGCACGCCACTGGCCACGGTGCGGGGCTACCTCACGGCCATGCGCGAACGCCACGGCGCCGCACCGCCGGACGAAGACGCGGTGGCGTACCTGGCGCAACGCCGCCCGGGTGAGGTGCTGCACCTGATCGAGGCGGCGCAACGCCGTGCCGACTACGCGCAGTCGCTGGTGGCCACGTTCGTGCAGTCGGCGCGCGACGCCTGGCAGCCCGACGCCTCGGTGCGTCTGCGTGCCAGCGAGCTGGTGGCCACCCTGCGTGATGAGTACCCCTTCGACGGCGACGAAGACCGGTGGCTGCACTGCGAGCTGGGCGACGACTTCAGCCTGCCCGGCCGGCGCGACCTGCTCTACCTCGTGCTGTGCACCCTGGTCAAGAACGCGCTGCTGGCCTTGCGCCAGCAGCCGCCGGCAGCGCCCCGTGTGCGCATCGTGCTCGATCGGCAAGCCGCGTTGCCCGGACTGCCGAGGCAGCCCACCATCGCCGTCATCGACAACGGTCCGGGCATCGCACCCGAAGTGCTGGCCCGTCTGACCCGGGAGCCGGTGACCACGCGCGCCGCGACCGGTGGCAGTGGCATGGGGCTGCTGTTTGGCCACCGGGTGATGAGTTCGCTCGGGGGCGCGCTGGTCGTGCAGTCCCCGCCCGGCCAAGGGGCGACGGTGTGCCTGCATTTCCCGCGGGAAGAGGCTTGAGGTTCCGGGTCCGACCCGCTCAATACATGACAAGGAGAGGCCCATGAAGCCCGACAAGATTCTGTTTGTGGACGACGAGGTCATGGCGCTCAAGTACTTCGAGCGACTGGTCAGTCCCCTGGCGCCCGTGATCACCGCGCCTTCGGTGGAAGAAGGCAAGGCGATCCTGCGCGAGCGCGGCGCCGAGATCGCGGTGCTGGTGAGCGACCAGCGCATGCCCGGTGAACGCGGCAACGAGCTGCTCAAGCATGCGCGCGAGCACCACCCGCACATCGTGCGGATGCTCACCACGGCTTACTCCGAACTCGGTGAAGCGATCGAGGCCATCAACAGCGGCGAGATTTTCCGCTACATCAACAAGCCCTGGGAGCTGGAGACCCTGCGAGCCGACCTCCGGCAGGCGCTGGAACTGGCCGAGCTGCGCAACGAACGCAACGAGTTGCTGCGCGACAAGCTGCTCGCGCAGCAAAGCCAGCTGCTGGCCAACCGGCTGGGCACCTTGCTCATGCTGGGCGCAGCGCTGCTGGCCGATTCCAAGGCCCACGAGCCCGCGGTCTACCAGTTCGCGCAGGCGGCGCTGCTGTGCCGCCCGACCGACCCCGAGGTGGACTGGCACCGCTGGGAACACGCCGACCTGTTGCAGGCCGAAGCCCAGCGCGGCGCCGCCATCGCCATGCACCTGCGCCACTGGCTGCAGGACCTGGGCCCCCGCGCGGACGGTGAAGCCGCCCTGTCCGTGCTGGCCAAGGTGGTGGGTGGCGAACTGCGCGATGGCGCGGTTTGGGGTCGCGAGACGGCGCCGTTCACCGCGCTGCTGACCGCCCCGGCCGGCGCCGCCGTGACACACGCCCAGTGCGCATGGCTGTCCTGGTTGTTGTGGCAGGGCGGGGCGGCCCAGCTGAGCACGCAGCCCGACGGCTGGTGCGTCCGCCCCGTGGCCGCGGTCGTGCTCAGCGGCGACTGGCTGGCCGCCGTGATGGAGCGTTTCCGGCCGGCGGCCCCCTGAAAAGATCAAAGGGATCGGGGTGCCCATTCGGGCGCACCCCATCTCCCGGCCTCTGAACCGGCGTCCGGCCGTTCAGGCCAGCGTGACGGTCACGTCGATATTGCCGCGTGTGGCGTTGGAATAGGGGCAGACTTGGTGGGCCGTGTCCACCAGCGCCTGGGCCTGGGCGCGGTCCATGCCGGGCAGGTGCACCGTCAGGCGCGCCGCGATGCCGTAGGCCTGGCCGACCGGTCCCAGGTCGACCTCGGCGTCCACCGCCACATCGGCGGGAACGGCCAGTTTCATCTTGCCGGCCACGGCCTTGATGGCACCGATGAAGCAGGCCGAGTAACCCGCAGCGAACAGCTGTTCGGGGTTGGTGCCATTGCCGGGAGCGCCGGGCGGCGTGTGCGTCACGGCCAGGCGACCATCGTCGGACCGGGAGGCACCGTCGCGGCCACCCGTGGTGTGTGTGCGGGCGGTGTAGAGAACTTTGTCGAGGGCGGCCATGGTGGGTTCCTTGGGAAGTGGGCTTCAGCGAAGCGGGGTGAAACAATGCAGATCAGGCGGTCAGCCGGTTGCGCAGGGCCTGCACCTGACGGGTCAGCGTCATGGCATCGGCCACGTTGCATTGCGCGGCCTGCAGAACACAGCCGGGGATGCGCTGGGCACGTGACTTGAGTCGGCGGCCGGCGGCGGTCAGTCGGATCAGCACCCGACGCTCGTCGGCCTGGTCGCGCAGCCGCGCGACCAGGCCAGCGGCCTCCATGCGCTTGAGCAGCGGCGTCAACGTACCCGAATCCAGACTCAGGCGTTCGCCCAGCTCGGACACGGTCACCCCGTCGCGCTCCCACAACACCAGCAAGGCCAGGTACTGCGGGTAGGTCAGGCCCAGATCGTCGAGCAGCGGCTTGTACAGCTTGGTCATGGCCAGCGAGGCCGAATACAGCGCAAAGCACAGCTGGTTGTCCAGCAGCAGGACCTGTTCGGGCAGTGTGGAGGGGGTGTTTCGGGTGATCATGGGCTGAACTGTAGCCGTCAATTGAATTGTGTGCAATTAAATAGACAAAAACCGTTAAGAATGTGTGGTCTGTGCAGAGTGCGAAGCATGTTCCAGAACGCGATGGAACTGGCTCCGCCAGGCCAAACGCGTTGCCCCCTGGGGGGTGACCGGCGCAGCCGGGCGCGGGGGGGTCAAACAATCAAGGGTGGGTTCTGCATCGCCTCGATCTGCTCGACCAGCATGTCCGCCTGGCTCTGCCAGTAGTCGCGGCTGCCGAACCAGGGGAAATTGATGGGGAAGGCCGGGTCGTCCCAGCGCCGTGCGATCCAGGCGCTGTAGTGGATCAGGCGCAGCGTGCGCAGGGGTTCGATCAGCGCCAGTTCGCGCCGGTCGAAAGGACGTGCCTGCTCGTAGCCGTCGAGCAAGGCACTCAGCTGCAGCGTCTGCTGGAGCCGGTCACCCGACAGCAGCATCCACAGGTCCTGCACCGCAGGCCCCATGCGCGCGTCGTCCAGGTCCACAAAGTGCGGGCCTGCGCCGGGCTGGCCTTCGGGTGTCCAGAGGATGTTGCCGGGGTGGCAGTCGCCGTGCAGACGCAGGCGCTGGATACCGTCCGGATCTGCCGTCCAGCCGGGGCGCAGCACCGGATGCGCCTCGATCAGCGCGAGCGCCTCGGCCAGCGCGTCGGACCAGGCGGTCTGCACCTCGGGCGCGATCATGCGGTGCGTCAGCAACCCGTCGCGCGGTTCGTGGGCAAAGGTCGCGACGTCCAGCGCCGGACGGGCCTCGAAGGGGCGCGTCGCACCCACGTTGTGCAGCCGGGCCAGGAAGCGGCCGATCCCTTCGAGCACGTCGAAGTCGTCCAGTTCGGGACGGCGCCCGCCGCGGCGCGGACTGACCGCAAACGCAAAACCATCGAAGTGATGCAGCGTCCGACCGTTCACGACCAGCGGCGGCACGGCAGGCACTTCGGCGTCCACCAGGTCGCTCGCGAAGGCGTGTTCTTCGGCGATCTGCGCATCGCTCCAGCGTCCGGGCCGGTAGAACTTGGTCACCACCTGGCCGTGGCCATCGTAGGGACTCTCGAGATGCGCCTGGTAAACGCGGTTCTCGAAGCTGTTGAGCGCCGACAGCCGACCGTCGCCCCACAGGCCGATGCTGGCGAGTGCGTCCTGCACCCGGTCCGGGGTCAGGCGGGCGTAAGGGTGTCGCGTGGTGTCGGCAGCGGGCAAGTCCATGCGGTGGATTGTCGCTGGCTGCGACAATCCACCCATGCCCAACGCCGCCGCCCGAACCCGCTCTGCCACCACCTTGCAGGAACAGTTGCCCGAACTGCGTGCCGGCCAGTCGGTGGAGTTGCTCAAGGAGCTGCACATCCTCACCCGTGAGGGCAAGCTCAACCAGGACACGCGACGCAAGCTCAAGCAGGTCTACCACCTGGTGCAGTTCATCGAACCACTGCTGGACGAAGTGCTGCGGGAACGCGGAGACGTCACCCTGGCCGACCACGGTGCCGGCAAGTCCTACCTGGGTTTCATCCTGTACGACCTGTTCTTCAAGTCCAGGCCGGTGGGCTGGGTGTATGGCGTGGAAGCGCGTGCCGAGCTGGTCGCGAAATCGGCCGCGCTGGCCGAGCGTCTGGGCTTCGGACGCATGCGGTTCCTGGCCACGACGGTGCAGCAGGCGCTGACGCACGAGGACCTGCCGCCCCAGATCGACGTGGTGACTGCGCTGCACGCCTGCGACACCGCCACCGACGACGCCATCGCTTTCGGTCTGGCCAAGCGTGTGCGGTTCATGGTGCTGGTGCCGTGCTGCCAGGCCGAGGTGGCGGGCGTGATGCGCGAGCGCAAGGCGCTGAACCTGTCGCGCACACCGCTGGCCGAACTCTGGCGCCATCCGCTGCACACGCGCGAGTTCGGTAGCCAGATCACCAACGTGCTGCGCTGCCTGCAGCTGGAAGCGCACGGCTACGAGGTCACCGTGACCGAGCTGGTGGGCTGGGAGCACTCGATGAAGAACGAGCTGATCATCGCGCGGCGGCGGGCGCAGCCGCAGGCCAGGCTGCAGGCCCGTGCACGCGAACGCCTGCAGGCCATTCTGGACGAGCTGGGCCTGCAGCCGCTGGCAGCGCGCTTCGGCGCCAGCGCTGACGCAACCCCACCACCCTGAAAGCGCTCACGGGGTGGTCTTGGGCGCCGATTGGCCCGCCCCACCCGCCGCTGGCGTGTCCGCTGCAGCATGCAGCCGCCTGCCGATGCGCGCTTGCAGAGCCTTCACCTTGGGCTCGAAGGTGGGGCGCGTCTCACTCACCAGCTTCTCCGTCAGCGACTTCTCCAGCTCGCCGCTGATGCGGTTGAACTTGGCGTACACCGGCGACTCGAGGATGTCTGACCTTGCCCTCGTTTCGTGTAGCTCTTAGCCCGACGATTACGCGG
>CAYRWN010000077.1:0-6201 GCA_964428045.1 uncultured Hydrogenophaga sp.
TGGTGTAGATCTCGGCAAAGATGGAGAGCAGGAAGATCAGCTCGATCATCACGACCACGGCCACCGAACGGCCCAGGTGCGGGAGGTAGAGGTAGCGCAGCTGCTGGCCGTAGGTGGCGCCGTCCATGCGCGCGGCTTCCAGCTGCTCACGGTCCATGCTCTGCAGCGCGGTCATGAAGATCAGCGTGGCGAAGGGCAGCCACTGCCAGCTGACCATGATGATCACCGACAGCAGCGGCAGGTCGGTCAGCCAGTCGATGGGTTCGGCGCCGAAGAAGACCCAGACCTGGGCCAGCACGCCGTAGATGGGATTCATCATCATGTTCTTCCACATCAGCGCGTTGACCGTGGGCATGACGAAGAAGGGGGAGATCAGCAGCACGCGCACCAGGCCGCGGCCGGCGAAGGGCTCGTTGATCAGCAGGGCGATGGCCACCCCCAGCAGCACCGTGATGGCGATCACGCTGCCCAGCAGCAGGAGGGTGTTGATCACCGAGGTCGTGAACGACGGATCGGTCACGAAGTATTCGAAGTTCTCCAGCCCGGCAAAGCCGGTCACGTCCGGCTGCATCAGGTTGTAGCGGATGAGCGAGAAGTAGATCGTCATCACCAGCGGCACGATCATCCACAGGAAGAGCGTGGCCACCGCAGGCGTCAGCAGCAGGCGCGGCAGGGCGCGCGAAGTGGGGCGGTTCATGGCAGCGGACGAGAGAGGGGAAACCCCCCTCCCGCGGGCGGGAGAGGGGGCGTTCAGGCGGGGCCTGTGGCGGCTTACTTGTAGTAGCCGGCCTTCTTCATTTCGCGGTCGGCCGCGGTCTGCGAAGCCTTGAGCGCCGCGTCCACCGTGGTCTTGCCGGCCAGGGCCGCGCTCATCTGCTGGCCCACCGCGATGCCGATGGCCTGGAACTCCGGAATCGCGGCGAACTGCACGCCCACGTACGGGCTCTTGGGCAGGGTCGAGTCGGTCGGGTTGGCCGATTCGATGGCCTTGAGCTCAGCCGCGGCGAAGCGGGCGGCCTTCTGGAATTCCGGCGATGCGTAGGTGCTCTTGCGGGTGCCGGTGGGCACGTTGGCCCAGCCGTTGGTCTTGGCGACCAGCTGCACATAGTCCTTGCTGGTGGCCCAGGTGATGAACTTCTGCGCGGCGTCCACCTTCTTCGAACCGGCCGGGATGGCCAGGTTCCAGGACCACAGCCAGTTCGCGCCCTTGGGTGTCACGGCCGTGGGGGCCTGGGCGAAGGCCATCTGGTCGGCGACCTTGGACTGCTTGGGGTCGCTCACGAAGGAAGCGGCGATGGTGGCATCGATCCACATGCCGCACTTGCCCGAGTTGGTCAGGGCCAGGATCTCGTTGAAGCTGTTGGCCGAGGAACCGGGCGGGCCGTAGTTTTTCAGCAGGTCGACGTAGAAGGTGATCGCGTCTTTCCAGGGCTTGGTGTCGAGCTGGGGTTTCCAATTCATGTCGAACCACTGGCCGCCGTGGGTGTTGACCAGGGTGGTCAGGAAGGCCATGTTGTCGCCCCAGCCCGGCTTGCCGCGCAGGCAGATGCCGTAGGTGTTGGGCGGGTTGTGGATCTTCTTGGCCAGGTCGGCGATCTGCGGCCAGGTCGGGCGCTCGGGCACCTGCACGCCCGCCTTGTCGGCCAGGTCCTTGCGGTACATCAGCATGGACGATTCGCCGTAGAACGGGGCGGCGAACAGCTTGCCGTCCACCGTCAGCGCGCTGCGGATGGCGGGCAGCAGGTCGGCGGCGTCGTAGGCGGCGTCGGTCTTGAGTTCCTGCAGCCAGCCGCGCTTGCCCCAGATCGGCGCTTCGTACATGCCGATGGTCATGATGTCGAACTGGCCGCCCTTGGTGGCGATGTCGGTGGTCACGCGCTGGCGCAGCACGCCTTCTTCCAGCGTGACCCACTTGAGCTTGATGTCGGGGTTGGCGGCTTCGAAGTTCTTCGACAGCTTCTGCATCTCGATCATGTGGCCGTTGTTCACGGTCGCGATCACGAGTTCGGTGGAGGCGTTGGCGCCCGCAGCGGCCAGCAGGCCGGCGGCGAACACGGTGGCAAGGCGGAATTTCACGGGATGTCTCCTGGAGGGAAGGGCAGTCATTCGAGGTTCTACGGCGTCTGAAACCGTGGAGCGAATTCTGCAGACGCCGTCTTGCGCGGTTTGTACGCAAAATCCCGTTGCTGGTACTTCATTGCGCAAAAAGATCAGTATTTACCCTAGTCGTCTGCCAATGAGTATGTTTGATCAGCCTCAACTGCTGGCCCGCAGCCGCAGTTCAAAGCCCAGGTCCACCGCGTGGTCCGGCGGCGTGTCGCCGCGCATGAGGGCCAGCAGCCTCCGGGCGCTGGCCTCGCCGATGGCGCCGCGCGGCGTGGCCACGGTGGTCAGCGGCGGCAGCATCTGGTCGCTGCCCGAAAGGTCGTTGAAGCCGGCCACCGCCAGCCGCTGCGGCACCGCCACGCCCAGGCGCAGCGCGGCCAGCAGCCCGCCCTGGGCCAGGTCGTCGTTGCAGAAGAAGACGGCGTCGCAGCCGGGCTGCTCGCGAAGCAGCTCCTCCAGCAGTGCACCGCCCAGGGCCATGGACGAGGGGCGCGGGTCCAGCCACTCCAGCGCCGGGTCGTGCCGGCCGGCCGCCTGCAGCGCACGCCGGTAGCCGTCGGCGCGCTGCAGGGTGCGCGGGTCCAGCTGCGCGGCGACGAAGGCGATGCGCCGCCGGCCGCGGTCCAGCAGGTGCTGCGTGATGGCCGCGCCCGCATCGGTCTGCGAAAAGCCCACGCAATACACCTGCGGGTCGGGCGAGAGTGCCATCAGATGCACGCAGGGCACGCCGCTGGCGGCCATGAGTTCGCGGGTGCGCGCATTCTGGTCGGTGCCGGTGACCAGCAGGCCCGCCGGGCGGTGCAGCAGCTGCTCGCGCAGCAGCTGCTCTTCTTCGTCGGGGCTGTAGTGGGTGATGCCGATCAGCGTCTGGTAGCCCGCCGGGCGCAGCGTGCGCTGCACCGCTTCGAGCAGGTCGACGAAGAGGGCGTTGGACAGCATGGGAATGAGCACCGCCACGTGCGAGCTGTGGCGCGAGGCCAGCGCCCGTGCGGCCGGGTCGGGCATGTAGCGCAGCTCGGCTGCGGCGGTTTTCACCCGCTCGGCCAGCACCGGATCGACCGAGGGCTCGCCGCGCAGCACGCGCGAGACGGTGATCGGGCTCACGCCGGCGCGGGCGGCCACATCGGCCAGGGTGACGCGGCCGGTGGCGCGCGGGCGTTGCGGTGACGCGGAGGGGACAGGGTGCGGGGGCATCAGGGTTTGTACGGGTGGTGTGGGCGTTCGATGCCCGTAAGATAGCGCTATCTCAAACCGGGGGCTACCCCGGTTTACCCGCATCCTCAAGGGGCGGCGGTGGGTGGCGGTCCGGCTTCGGGCCGCTTTTTTTCCGGATTCAAAAGATAGCGCTATCTCACACATGTCAACCGATCCGAACACCTCGCTGGTGGTCATGGGCGTGGCCGGTTGCGGCAAGTCCAGCCTGGGCGTGGGGCTGGCGCAGCGTCTGGGTTTCGAGCTGATCGAAGGCGATGACCACCACAGCGCCGGCAACCGCCTGAAGATGCAGCAGGGCACACCGCTGACCGACGACGACCGCGCGGGCTGGCTGGTGGGCCTGGGATGGCTTCTGGCCCGTCGCCCGGGCGGCATGGTGCTGACCTGTTCGGCCTTGCGCCGCGCCTACCGCGACCAGCTGCGCGCGGCCTCCCCCGGTCTGCGGTTCGTGTTCCTGGACATCACGCCCGAGCAGGCGCGCCAGCGCGTCGCTGCCCGCCCGGGGCACTTCTTCAACACCGCGCTGGTGGGCAGCCAGTTCGCCACGCTGGAATCGCCCGTGGGCGAGGCCGGCGTGCTGCGGCTGGACGCCGCCCACGCGCCGGACGCGCTGCTGGCCCAGGCGCTGGCCGCGCACGCCCTCCACAGCGGAGCCTGAACCATGCAGACACTGGGCAGATACCTGAAACACCTGATCGAAGCGCTGATGGCCCTGTGCATGGCCGGCATGGTGGTCGTACCCAGGGTTCAGCCGGCCAAGCCGTAGACAAGCCGTCGTGTTCTGCGGAGCCCGAGCGCCGACGTTCTCGCCAACCGGTCAAGGTGTCGGTGGATGCTGGACGCGTGGCTGACGGTTCCCCCACCCAGAGCGTTCAGGGTGCCAGCCGCTCCCGCCGCCACCCGCCATCGGCCTGCAAGGTGTAGCGCAGCCGGTCGTGCAGGCGGCTCTTGCGGCCTTGCCAGAACTGCCAGTTGTCGGGCCTCAAGCGGTAGCCGCCCCAGTGCGGCGGGCGCGGCGGGTTGAGCAGGAACTGGGCGCCGTACCTGGCGGCGTTGGTCACCAGCACGGTGCGGCTGTCGATCACCTCGCTCTGCGGGCTGGCCCAGGCGCCGATGCGGCTGTCCAGCGGGCGGCTGTGGAAGTAGTCGTCGCTCTCTTGGTCGCTGATTTTTTCCACGATGCCTTCGATGCGCACCACGCGTTCCATCTCGACCCAGTGGAATTGCAGCGCCGCGTAGGGGTTGCCCGCGAGTTCGCGGCCTTTCTGGCTGTTGTAGTTGGTGTACCAGACGATGCCGCGGGCGTCGTAGCCCTTGATCAGCACGACGCGGGTGCTGGGCCGCAGGTCGGCGCCCACGGTGGCCACGGTCATGGCGTTGGGTTCGGGCACTTCGCCCTGGATGGCTTCGTTGAGCCATTGGTCGAACTGCTGCAGCGGGTCGGCGTGCGACGCGGTTTCGCTGAGTTCGGCTTTTTCGTAGCTCTTGCGCAGGTCGGCGATGTTCATGGCGGTTTTGGGGTCGTGATCAGGGCAGATCGTCGGCGATTTTCAGCAACCGGGCCAGAGCACGGTCTTCGATGCCGTGGGCGCGCAGGCCGTGCAGGGTCTGGCGTGCGTAGTCCAGCGTGCTGCCGTAACGGCCGCGGGCGTGGGCAAAGATCTCGCGGTACTGCGCGTCGCTGAGGGGGCCGGTGTGGTTGGGGCTGTTGGGGTGCAGGGTAAAGGCCAGGGCGGGCACGGGGCCTTGCGCGGTCTCGGCGCGCAGCCACTTGGGGTCGTACACCGGGTTGGGCATTTCGCGCGCCCACAGGGTGGGCATGGTGGCTTCCACCCGGTGGTGGGGCAGTCGCAGGGCCATGCCGGTGCAACTGCCGCCGCGCATGAGGGCAAAGACCAGGCCGGGCCGTTCCGGCGTGCCGCGGTTGACGCGGCTGGCCATGTGCAGGCAGCGGTGGTAGCCGTGGACGCGGGCGATGCGCTGTTCGGCCGCTTCAAACTCCGGCCGCCAGACCAGGGAGGCGTAGCCGAAGACCCAGAGGTCGGCCTCCGGGCCGAGGCTGCGCCACTGTTGCAGGGTCTGTTCCATCATGCGCGCGCCGTCGCGTTCGGCGGGCAGCCAGGTGCTGGGGCGGGGTGAGCGGGGCAGCAAGAGCGGTGAAGGGGCGGCCATTACAATCCGGCGTTGTTTTTGTCGGTCTTTTGCATTCGTTTCGCGCCAGTTCCCGCAGATGCGGTGCGGGGCGGTCTGTTCTCTTTCATCACGATTTTCAAGGAGTATTGCCCATGTCTTCCCAAGACAACGATCAGGACATCCGCGTCGTCGCCGCGGTGCTGATTTCCGCCATCCTGCTGGCCGTCGGAGTGGCTCTGGGGATCGGCATCCACAAGGCCCGTGGTGGCGCTGGCGAGCCCAAGGCGGCACCCGCCGCGGTGGCTCCGGCCCCGTCGCCGGCGGTTGCGCACAGCGGCGACGACGCCAGCGTGGTGGTGGAAAACGGGGTGGTCAAGTTCTACTTCGCCTCGGGCAAGGCCGACCTGGCCACCGGTGCCGTGGAGGCCCTGAACGAAGCCATTGCCGCCGCCAAAGCGGGCAAGAAGCTGGTGATTTCGGGCTTTCACGACGCCACGGGCGACCCGGCCATGAACGCCGAGCTGGCCAAGCAGCGGGCTTTTGCGGTGCGTGACGCGCTCAAAGGCGCGGGCGTGGACGAAGCAGCCCTGGAGCTGAAGAAGCCCGAGCAGACCACCGGTGAAGGCAGCAACGCCGAAGCCCGCCGCGTGGAAGTGGTGATCGCGCAGTAAAGCGTTCCGCTCCCACCCAAGAGGGAGTGTCCGGATTTCTGTGTGTGAGGCGGTTTGCTGAATTGATCGCTTGTTG
>CAYRWN010000078.1:0-6192 GCA_964428045.1 uncultured Hydrogenophaga sp.
GTGTGCGGCTCTCGCTGAAGATGGGTTTCGTGGATTTATAGAAGTGCTCTTAAGGGTTTTGCGGTGAATTGGCATCCCTCGGACGAGGGAGCGGCAGCCTGGGGTCGAATTTCGCACGCTTGACGCTGAAGAATGCCTTCACGTTGCGCACATTGGCGTCGCTGGTGAACAGGCGCTGGGCCAGATCCCGGTAGGCAGGCATGTCTCGCGTGTGCACCACCAGCATGAAGTCGGGGCCCGGGCTGACCCGGTAGCACTGCTGGACAGCGCTTTCGGCCACAGCGCGGGCTTCGAAGGCGTCCAGGTGCTCCGCCGACTGCCGTTCCAGGGTGATTTCCAGCAGCGCGGTCAGGCCGTGGCCGGTCAGTTGCGCCAGCCGGTCGGGGTTGAGCAGGGCCACTTCCCGCTCGATCAGGCCCAGGGCCCGCAGGCGCTTGATGCGGCGCAGGCTGGTCGGCGCCGAGACGTGGGCCCGTTCGGCCAGACGCTGGTTGCTTTGGGATGCATCGTCTTGCAGCAACCCGAGCAGACGGACATCGGCTTCGTCGATGTCCAAGAATTCCAAATATTTACTCATGATGACATATTAATTCACATAAAACCTTGGATGATCGATTCGATCATTTTGAACTCATTTTCGACTTTTTATTTCAATCATGGGTGGGTAGCATCGCGTTTTCCAACCAGCGAAAAGGGCAGGTATGTGTGGCATCGTGGCAGGGGTATCTGGGCGCGACATCGTGCCGGTTCTGGTGCAAGGGCTGCAGCGGCTGGAATACCGCGGCTACGACTCGTGCGGGGTGGCGGTGCACCAGGGCGGGCTCCAGCGCGCACGCAGCACGGCCCGGGTGGCCGAGCTGGCGGAGCAGGTGAAGGCCGAGCAGATCGCCAGCGGCACCGGCATCGCCCACACCCGCTGGGCCACGCACGGCGCGCCGGCGGTGCACAACGCCCACCCGCACTTCAGCCATGGCCCGACCAACAGCTCTGCCAACGGCATGCCTGGTCGGGTGGCGCTGGTGCACAACGGCATCATTGAAAACCACGACGAGCTGCGGGCCGCGTTGCAGGCCAAGGGCTACATCTTTGAAAGCCAGACCGATACCGAAGTCATCGCCCACCTGGTCGATTCGCTGTACGAGGGTGACATCTTTGCCGCCCTGCAGGCCGCGGTGGCGCAACTGCACGGCGCCTATGCGCTGGCCGTGTTCCACAAGGACGAACCGCACCGCGTGGTCGGCGCCCGTGCCGGCTCGCCGCTGGTGCTGGGTGTGGGCGTGGGTGGTCAGGAGCATTTCCTGGCCAGCGACGCCATGGCACTGGCGGGTGTGACCGACCAGATCGTGTACCTGGAAGAGGGCGATCTGGTGGACCTGCAGCTGGGCCGCTACTGGGTGGCCGACGGCCAGGGTCGTGCCTACGAACCGGCGCAGCGCCCGGTGAAAACCGTGCACGCCCACAGCGGTGCGGCCGAACTGGGCCCCTACCGCCACTACATGCAGAAGGAAATCTTCGAGCAGCCGCGCGCCATCGGCGACACGCTCGAAGGGGTCGAGGGCATCACGCCCGAGCTGTTCGGCGACGGTGCCTATGGCATCTTCAGGCAGATCGACCGCGTGCTCATCCTGGCCTGCGGCACCAGCTACTACAGCGGCTGCGCAGCGAAGTACTGGCTGGAAGACATCGCCGGCATCCCGACCCAGGTGGAAGTGGCCAGCGAATACCGCTACCGCACCAGCGTGCCCGATCCGAAGACGCTCATCGTCACGATCAGCCAGAGCGGCGAGACCGCCGACACCCTGGCCGCGCTGCGCCACGCGCAGGGCCTGGGCATGCCGCACACGCTGACGATCTGCAATGTCAGCACCAGCGCCATGGTGCGCGAGTGCCGGCTGGCCTACATCACCCGCGCGGGCGTGGAAATCGGCGTGGCCTCCACCAAGGCCTTCACCACCCAGCTGGCCGGCCTGTTCCTGCTCACGCTGGCGCTGGCCCAGGTGCGCGGGCGCCTGTCCGATGAACAGGAAGCCCAGCACCTCAAGGCCATGCGTCACCTGCCGGTGGCGCTGCAGGCCGTGCTGGCGCTGGAACCCCAGATCATCAGCTGGGCCGAAGACTTCGCGCGCATGGACAACGCCCTGTTCCTGGGCCGTGGTCTGCATTACCCGATCGCGCTCGAAGGCGCCTTGAAGCTCAAGGAAATCAGCTACATACACGCCGAGGCCTACCCGGCCGGCGAGCTCAAGCACGGCCCGCTGGCCCTGGTGACCAGCGCCATGCCGGTGGTCACCGTTGCGCCCAACGACGCGTTGCTGGAGAAGCTCAAGAGCAACATGCAGGAAGTGCGCGCGCGCGGTGGCGTGCTCTACGTGCTGGCCGATGCCGACACCCGCATCGGCAGCGGCGACGGCATCCACGTGATCCGCATGCCCGAACATTACGGCGCCCTCTCGCCCATCCTGCACGTCGTACCGCTGCAGTTGCTGGCGTACCACACCGCCCTGGCCAAGGGCACCGACGTGGACAAACCCCGGAATCTGGCGAAGTCCGTGACCGTTGAATGAACGGCTTAACCCTTTGGTATTCAGGCGGTGTCCGCCGTGCGGGTTTTCCTGCGGTCGGGACACGACAAATATGCGATGACGGTTGGCTGCGCGGGCGGCTGTTGGTGACAGAATGAAACAACGACATCATCGCCAACAGGTGTATCTGAATGCGAAACCTCACCTGGCAGGGACGCGCGGAACGGGGAGCGGTCTCACCTGAATGCCCAGCGACGCCTTGCACGCGCCGCCATTGGCTCCACGCCAGTGGACGGCTCCTGCTGGGCAGCTTGGGGGCGCCACTGCTGGTGGCTTGCCAGCCGGTGCCCGCCGCCCCGCTGGCGCTGGGGCTGAACGCCTGGGTCGGCTACGACCCGTTGGTGCTGGCCCGCGAACGGGGCCTCATCGACAGGGGGGCGGTGAAGGTGATCGAGCTGTCCTCCAGCTCCGAAACCCTGCGTCATTTCCGCAACCGCCTGCTGGACGCGGCTGCGCTGACGCTCGATGAGGCTTTGCGTCTGGCCGACGAGGGGTTTGACCCGCGGGTGGTGGCGGTGCTCAGTGTCTCCGCCGGAGCCGATCTGGTGATGGCCTTGCCCGAGGTGCGCGACCTGGCCGGCCTGCGGGGGCGTACCGTCGCGGTCGAAACGACCACGGTGGGGGCGCTGATGCTCCAGCGCCTGTTGCAGGCCGCGCGCCTGCAGCCAGGTGACGTGACGGTGTTGAACGTGGAAGCCACGCAGCACCTGGCGCTGCTGCGCGGCGGCAAGGCCCAGGTGTCGGTGTCGTACGAGCCGCTGGCGGGTGCCCTGCGCGAAGCAGGGCTGGTGACCATCTTCGACAGTCGGCAAATGCCGGGCGACATCGTGGATGTGCTGCTGGTGCACGCCGATGTCCTGCAGTCGCGGCCCGAACAGGTGCAGGCGCTGGTGGCGGGATGGCACCGCGGGCTGGCTGCGGTGCGGCAGGATCCCCACGCCAGCGCAGCCCTGCTGGCTCCCGGCGCCGACCTCACGCCCGCGCAGTACCTGGCCGCGTTCAAGGGGCTGGATTTTTACGACGCCCAGCAGTCCCTGGCCTGGCTCTCGGGCCAGCCCAAGGCCCTGGGGCAGGCCGCCGAGGGCCTGGCGATCACGCTGCAGGCGATGGGGCTGATCCGCGAATCGCCCGACTGGGGGCGCCTGCTCGACCCCGAACCGACCGCCAGCCTGTTGCTGGCGCAGGGGGCTCCGGCATGACTTCGCACCCCTGGTTGCTGAGCCTGGCGGGGCGGCACCTCTTGCCGCTGCTGCTGTTCGTGTTCGCGCTGCTGACCATCTCGCTGCGCTACCAGCACCACATGGGCACCATCGTGGCCGATGTGGTGCAGCAGGAGTCTTCGCGCCTGCGCGAGCGCCTGAGCATCGACCAGAATCAGCTGGACCGTCGCATGGGTCTGGACGGCACGCTGGTGCTGCGCCGCCTGGTCGGGGCATTGGCGCTGCACCAGGGTCTGGAGCGGGCGTACCTGATCGACCCGCTGGGCCGGGTGCGGGCCTCGCTGTCCCGCCTGGACCTGGACCAGCCCGTGGCCGACGTGCTCGCGCGTGAGGGCGTGCCCATGGCGCTGACGGACTTGCAGACGGCGCCCGCACCGCGCGCCATCGTGGTGAGCGTGCAGGCCGATGGTCTGGCCCTGAGCGGCGACATGCCCCTGCAGGGCGCACACCGCCTGCTGGTGTGGGTGGACAACACCCGTGCGATTGCCGTGCGCCGCGCCGCGGTGCAGAATGAACTGCTGCGCGAAGCGGTGCTGGTGCTGGTGGCCGTGGCGGGGCTTGCGCTGCTGTTGCATCTGCTGTGGTTCCGCCGCGCGCAGCGCCTCTCGCGCGCGCTGGAGGCCATGGGCGCGGGCGACCTGAGCACGCGCACCGGCCTGCGGGGGCGCGACGAACTGGCCGACATCGCTGCCGTCGCTGACCGCATGGCCGAGCAGCTGCGCCGCGAACAGGAACGCCTGCGCCACATGAACGATCTGATCAACCGCTCGCCGGCGGTGGTGATCGAATGGCTCAACCAGCCGGGCTGGCCGGTGGTGCAGGTCAGCGAATCGGTGCGCCAGTGGGGCTATGGGCAGGAACAGCTGCTGCAGGGCCGTCTGCACTACGGCGACCTGATCCACCCCGAGGACAGCCAGCGCATCCACGAGGAGGTGGCGAACTACTTTGCGCACGGGCCCGACGAATACCGTCAGAGTTACCGCATCCGCTGTGCCGACGGGCGCTGGGCCTGGGTGGACGACCGCACCGCCTTGGGGCGAGATGGCACCGGGCAGGTGGTGAACATCTGCGGCGTGCTGCTGGACGTGAGCGCCCAGCGCGAGGCCGAGCAGGCCCAGCGCGAGCAGGCCGATCTGCTGCGCATGTTCTACGAACTGCCTTTCCTGGGCATGGCGATCTCGTCGCCGACCGACAAGCGCTGGCTGCAGGTCAACGATCGCCTGTGCCAGATCCTGGGCTACGCGCGCGAAGAGCTGCTGCGCATGAGCTGGTCCGAGATGACACCGCCGGGCGATCTGGAGCGCAACGTGGAGCTGTTCGACGAACTGCTCGCCGGGGCGCGCGACGGTTACCGCATGACCAAGCGCTTCCTGCGCAAGGACGGTGGCATCGTGCACGCCGAGATCGACGTCAAGGCCTTGCGCGAGGCGGACGGTCGGGTACGCCAGCTCTATGCCACCGTGCAGGATGTGACCGAGCGCCTGCAGGCCGAGGCCAACCTGCGCCGCCTGGGGGCGATGGCGGACAATGCCAGCGACGCCCTGATCCTCACCGTGGACGGCCACTTCGAGGATTGCAATGCGGCGGCCGTGCGGCTGTTCGGGTACCCTAGCAAGGCCGACTTTCTGGGGCGCTCGCCGGCGGAGATGTCACCCCCGGTGCAGCCGGACGGACGGCCCAGCAGCGAGGCGGCGGCGGACTTCATCGCGATGGCCATGGACGGCCCGCCCCAGCGCTTCGAGTGGCGGCACCGGCGACGCGACGGCAGCGTGTTCGATGCGCAGGTCGGGCTCGTGCGTTTCCAGACGGAAGACGGGCGGCCTGCGGTCATCGGCATCGTGCACGACATCACCGAACGCAAGGCGGCCGACGAAGTGCTGCGCCGCATCCAGGAACAGCTGGAAGAGGCGCAACGCATCGGCCACATGGGCAGCTGGGACTACGACATGCGCACCGGCGTGGTCACCTGGTCGGAGGAGACCTACCGTATCCAGGAGGTGGACCCGGCCACCGAACCGGCGAGTTTCGAGATGTTCCTGGGGCTCATCCACCCGGATGATCGGGTGCGCGTGGCCGACACCTACCAGCGTTCGGTCGAGCAGCACACCCCGTACGAGACGCGGTACCGCATCGTCACGCGCAGCGGCCGCACCCGTTACCTGCACGTGCGGGGCGAGACGCAGTACGTGCAGGACCAGCCGGTGCGCTCCATCGGCATGGTGCTGGACGAGACCGAGCTGGTGGAGACGCAGCGCGACCGCGACCGCCTGGTGTCGGTGCTGGAGGCCACCTCCGACATCGTCAGCATGGCCGATCCGCAGGGACGGGTGTTCTATGGCTACGCTGAACAAGTCCAGAAGTGACGCGAGGCATGCATGATCGAGGCAGTC
>CAYRWN010000079.1:0-6173 GCA_964428045.1 uncultured Hydrogenophaga sp.
AACACCCACATCAATGATCTTTCAGCGAAGACTAACTTTGCGCAGCAAAGTTAAGCGAAGCGTGTCGCAGCCAAAAGATTGTTTGAGGACTACAAATGTTCTATCGTGAAAACGGTCAATTCAAGACCTCCTACCGCGCCGACCAGCAGATCTTCCCGATCGCACAGGACCGCTGGGCCATCCTGGCACTGATTGCCTTCGCCTTCATCGGCGTGCCCATGCTGGCCGACGAATACCTGTTCCGCGCCATCCTGATTCCGTTCCTGATCCTGGCGCTGGCTGCGCTGGGCGTGAACATCCTGGTGGGTTACTGCGGCCAGATCTCGCTGGGCTCGGGCGCCTTCATGGCCGTCGGCGCCTACATGGCCTACAACAGCTACATCCGCATCGACGGCATGCCGCTGATCGTCGCCCTGCTCGCGGGCGGCTTCTTCGCCACCCTGGTGGGGATGTTCTTCGGCATCCCGAGTCTGCGGGTGAAGGGCCTGTACCTGGCTGTGGCGACCTTGGCTGCGCAGTTCTTCTGCGACTGGGCCTTCAGCCGCATCAGCTGGTTCACCAACAACAGCACTTCCGGCTCCGTGGCCGTCTCCGGCCTGGAAGTGATGGGCTGGACCATCAACACCCCGGCGGAGAAGTACCTGTTCTGCCTGGGCTTCCTGGTGGTGTTCGCCCTGCTGGCCAAGAACCTGGTGCGCTCGGCCATCGGGCGCGAATGGATGGCGATCCGCGACATGGACGTGGCCGCTGCCGTCATCGGCATCCGACCGATGTACGCCAAGCTGTCGGCCTTCGCGGTCAGCTCGTTCATCATCGGCGTAGCCGGCGGCCTGTGGGGCTTCGTCCACCTGGGCTCCTGGGAGCCGGCCGCCTTCTCCATCGACCGCTCGTTCCAGCTGCTGTTCATGGTCATCATCGGTGGCATGGGCTCCATCATGGGCAGCTTCTTCGGCGCCGCCTTCATCGTGGTGCTGCCCATCTTCCTGAACCAGTTCATGCCAGCTGTGGGTGCCCTGGTGGGCGTGGAGATTTCCACCGCCGCCGTCTCGCACACCGAATTCATGATCTTCGGCGCCCTGATCGTCTGGTTCCTGATCGTGGAACCCCACGGCCTGGCGAAGCTCTGGAGCATTGGGAAGCAAAAACTCCGTCTGTGGCCCTTCCCCCACTGACCCTTCTGTTTTTTTGTGTGTGTCAGACCGTTCCTTTAGGAGACAAATGATGAAAGTGCGTAACCTGGTTCTCTCTGTTTCGCTGGCTTGTGCCGGCCTCTCGGGTGCGGTTGTCTCGACCGCTGCGATGGCGCAGGACAAAGTCCAGTTCTTCCCTGTCCTCTCCGGTCGCACCGGCCCGGTGGCGCCCAATGCCACGCCGTGGGCCAACGGTCACAACGACTACATGAAACTGGTCAACGAGCGTGGCGGCATCAACGGCGTGAAGACGCTGGTGGAAGAGTGTGAAACCGCCTACGCCACCGACCGTGGCGTGGAATGTTATGAGCGCCTCAAGGGCAAGCACGGCGGTGCCACGGTGTTCCAGCCGCTGTCCACCGGCATCACCTTCGCGCTGACCGAGAAGGTACCGAACGACAAGATCCCGATGATCACCTCCGGCTACGGCCGCAGCGACTCGGCCGATGGCGGCATCTTCAAGTGGAACTTCCCGCTGATCGGCCACTACTGGGTGGCAGGCGACACGGTGCTGCAGCACATCGCCAAGACCCAGGGCGGCTGGGCCAACCTCAAGGACAAGAAGATCGGCGTCGTCTACCACGACAGCCCGTTCGGCAAGGAACTGCTGCCCATCATGCAGGAACGGGCTGCCATGCACGGCTTCACGCTGCAGCTGCTGCCCGTGCCGGCACCGGGCGTGGAGCAAAAAGCCATCTGGCTGCAGGTGCGCCAGCAGAGGCCCGACTTCGTCGTGATGCAGACCTGGGGCGTGATGACGGCCACCGCCATCAAGGAAGCGGTCGCGACCGGCTACCCGCGCGAGAAGATGTTCGGCACCTGGTGGTCGGGTGCCGAACCCGATCTGAAAGACGTGGGTGCTGCGGCCAAGGGCTACAGCGCGGTGATGATTCAGCACGGTGCGGAATACGAGTCGGCGGTGGTCAAGGAGATCCTGCAGAAGGTGCATGGCAAGGGTCAGGGCACCGGTCCGAAGGACGAAGTGGGCTCGGTGCTGTACATGCGTGGCGTGGTCGGCGCCATGCTGGCCACCGAAGGCGTGCGAGCCGCCCAGGAGCGCTTTGGCAAGGGCAAGGTCATGACGGGTGAACAGGCTCGCTGGGGCTACGAGAACCTGAACCTGACCCAGGCCAAGCTGGACGCACTGGGCTTCAAGGGCGTGATGCGTCCGATCTCGACCAGCTGCCAGGACCACATGGGCTCCGCCTGGACCCGCGTGCACACCTGGGACGGCAGCAAGTTCGTCTGGGCCTCCGACTGGCTGCAGGCCGACGAGCAGATCATCCGTCCGCTGGTCAAGGCGTCGGCCGAGAAATACGCGGCCGAGAAGAAGCTGACCCGTCGCGCAGCGGCCGACTGCCAGTCTTGATCTGAACACCCCCGCCGCGCTTCGCGCGACCCCCTCAAGGGGGCGACACCTGCGGCCCGACCAAGCCGGTTCCGCGGTGTCCCTTGACGGGGCTGCCTCTTTCGCGGCGGTTCTCGGCGGCTGACTTCAGCCGCCATTCACAAGACCGGCTTGCCGTGTCTTGTGAATGGTTCACGAGGAAACACCATGAGCACCACTCCCAACATCGTTCTCAACGTCAACGGCATCGAGGTCATCTACAACCACGTGATCCTGGTGCTCAAGGGCGTTTCGCTCAACGTGCCCGAAGGCAGGATCGCGGCCGTGCTGGGCGGCAACGGCGCGGGCAAGACGACCACGCTGCGCGCCATCTCCAACCTGCTCAAGGCCGAGCGGGGCGAGGTGACCAAAGGCAGCGTTGAACTGCGTGGCGAACGCATCGAAAACCTCACTCCGGCCGATCTGGTGAACCGCGGTGTGGTGCAGGTGATGGAGGGGCGTCACTGCTTCGCGCACCTGACCATCGAAGAAAACCTGCTGACCGGCTCCTACACCCGCAAGGACAAGGCCGAAATCGCGCGCAATCTGGAGAAGGTCTACAACTATTTCCCGCGCCTGAAAACGCGCCGCACCTCGCAGGCGGCCTACACCTCGGGCGGCGAGCAGCAGATGTGCGCCATCGGCCGGGCGCTGATGACCAACCCCAGCGTGATGCTGCTCGACGAGCCGTCGATGGGGCTGGCGCCGCAGATCGTGGAAGAGGTGTTCGAGATCGTGAAGGACCTCAACCAGAAGGAGAAGGTCACCTTCCTGCTGGCCGAGCAGAACACCAACATGGCACTGAAGTACGCCGACTACGGCTACATCATGGAGAGCGGCCGCATCGTGATGGACGGCGCCGCCGCCGACCTGCGCAACAACGAAGACGTCAAGGAGTTCTACCTCGGGATGGGGGGCGGCGAGCGCAAGAGCTTCAAGGACGTCAAGAGCTACAAGCGACGCAAGCGCTGGCTGGCGTAAGGACTCTCCCCCGAGCCGCTGAACTTACCCCGCCCGCGCGCCGCCTGCGGCGTCACCCCCCAGGGGCAACACCTGCGGCCCGGCAAAGCCGGTTCTGCGGTGTTCTCGAACCAGACACTTCTCTCCACCATTTGTCGCTGCTGCCATGACCGAACACTTCGACGCCCTGGAAACCCGATCACCGGCCGACCGTGAAGCGGCGCAGATGGCCGCGCTGCCGGGCCAACTGGCGCACGCCAAACGAAACAGCGCGGCGTTTGCCGACATCCTGCGCGACATCGACGTCAGCGGCATCGCCAGCCGGGCCGCGCTCACGCGCCTGCCGGTCACCCGCAAGAGCGAGCTGCTGGAGCGCCAGAAGGTCAAGCGTCAGCACGACGCCTTCGGCGGCTTTTCCGCCCTGTTGCGCGGCCCGGCCATGTCGCGCATCTTCGCCAGCCCGGGTCCGATCTACGAACCCGAGGGTGCGACCAGGGACTACTGGCGGGCGGGCCGTGCCCTGTTCGCCGCGGGCTTTCGGGCCGGCGATCTGGTGCACAACAGTTTCAGCTACCACATGACACCCGGCGCCTTCATCCTCGAATCGGGCGCCCACGCCGTGGGCTGCACCGTATTCCCGGGCGGCGTCGGCCAGACCGAGCAGCAGCTGGAGGCCATGGTGCACCTCCGCCCGGATGCCTACACCGGCACGCCGAGCTTCCTGCGCATCCTGCTGGAGAAAGCCGCCGAGACGGGCACCGACATCCGCTGCCTGTCCAAGGCGTCGGTCGGCGGTGAGGCCTGCCCGCCCAGCCTGACGGCGTGGTTCAAGGAGCGCGGTGTGGACGTGTACCAGACTTACGCCACCGCCGACCTGGGCCTCGTGGCGTACGAGACCGCCGCCCGCGAAGGCCTGGTGCTCGACGAGGGCGTGATCGTGGAGATCGTGCGCCCCGGCACCGGCACCCCTGTCGCCGACGGTGAAGTGGGCGAACTGGTGGTGACGACGCTGAACACCGCCTACCCGCTGATCCGTTTCGGCACCGGTGACCTCTCGGCCATCCTGCCCGGCCAATGCCCCACCGGGCGCACCGCGCCGCGCATCAAGGGGTGGATGGGCCGCGCCGACCAGACCACCAAGATCAAGGGCATGTTCGTGCACGCATCCCAGGTGGACGAGATCGCGCGACGCTTCCCGGAAGTGAAAAAGGCGCGCCTGGTGGTCAGCGGCGAAATGGCCAACGACCAGATGTGCCTGCAGGTCGAAGCGACCGAGGTGGGCGATGGCCTGCGTGAAAAGCTGGAAGACGCCATGCGGGAAGTGACCAAGCTGCGCGGACAGGTGCAGGTGGTGCGCCCCGGCAGCCTGCCCAACGACGGCAAGGTGATCGAGGACGCGCGCAGCTACCAGTGAGCTCGGCCCTGGCCGGAGCCGCCAAGGGGTTTCCCCGGGGGGGACGGTACGTGTTTTCCGCGATGGGCCACCGGGCGCCGCACACTACCATGACAGGGTCGTCATCCCCAACCATCCGGAGTTGTCATGAAGAAAATCCTCACCCTGGCCCTGACCGCGGCCGCTGTCTCGGGCGCCTTCGCCCAGGCTTTCCCCAGCAAGACCATCACCCTGGTGGTGCCCTTCGCCGCCGGCGGCCCCACCGACCTGGTGGCCCGCCAGCTGGCCGAAGCGCTGCGCAAGCCCCTGGGTGGCGCCACCATCGTGGTGGAAAACGCTGCGGGGGCCGGTGGCACCATCGGCGCCAACAAGGTGGCCCGCGCCGCGCCGGACGGCCACACCCTGCTGGTCTGGCACATCGGCATGGCCGCCACCGCCGGCCTGTACCGCAAGCTGCCCTACAAGCCGCTGGAGGACTTTGAATACCTGGGCATGATCAACGATGTGCCCATGACCCTGCTGGGCGCGCCGAAGCTGCCCGCCAACACCTACCGCGACTTCGAGAACTACATCCGCGCCAACGGTGGCAAGCTCAACCTGGCCCACGCCGGTCTGGGTTCCGCTTCCCACCTGTGTGGTCTGATGTGGCAGTCGGCCGTGAAGCTGGACAAGTCCATGACCACCATCGCCTACCGCGGCACGGGTCCGGCCATGAACGACCTGATCGGCGGCCAGGTGGACGTCATGTGCGACCAGACCACCAACACCGTCCCACAGATCGAAGGAGGTCGCGTCAAGGCCTTCGCCGTGACCACGGCCAAGCCGCTGAGCAACCACAAGCTGCTCAAGGACTACCCCTCGCTGCAGGACATGGGTCTCAAAGGCTTCAACCTGACCATCTGGCACGGTCTCTATGCCCCCAAAGGCACGCCGGCCGATGTGAACCAGAAGCTCAACGACGCCCTCAAGGTGGCCTTGAAGGACCCCGAATTCATCAAGCGCCAGGAAGAACTGGGCGCGCTGGTGGTGACGGACAAGCGCCTCACGCCCGCCGGTCACAAGGCCTTCGTGGCTGGCGAAATCACCAAGCTCAAGGCCGTGATCGACGCTGCGGGCCAGTTTGCCGACTGACCGACGCCGCGATCCGTCAGCAAGGCCACCTCCGGGTGGCCTTTTTCATGGCCGTCGCCCGCGCCAGCGGCGGAGCGTGGGGGTCACGGGGCCAGGCGCCGGGCCGCCCCCA
>CAYRWN010000080.1:0-6113 GCA_964428045.1 uncultured Hydrogenophaga sp.
CCCTTTGGCACGCCGGGTCACTCGATTTGGCTACTTGTTCAGCGTAGCCCTAACATGCGGCTCACCATGCTCAACCTGCCATCGATCAAGTCACGCGAACCGGTGCCTGAGCACCGCTACCGCTTGCTGGAGGCCATGGGCGGCAGCGCTGCCGACCGTGGCTATGCGTCGACAACCATCGCCGACATCGTGCGCGAAGCGGGTGTGTCCAAGCGCACCTTCTACGAACACTTTGCCAGCAAGCAGGCGTGCTTTCTGGCGCTGTACCGGGCCGTCAGCGCTTCGGCGCTGCGCACGCTGCGGGAAAACCTGGACCCGCAAAAGCCGTGGCACCTCCAGATCGAAACCGCCCTGGACGCCTATTTCCGCCATCTGTCGCAAGGCCCACGCCTGCTGCGCACGCTGTTTGTGGAGGTGCACCACCTGGGTGCGGAAGGCGCTGCCGTGCGCCGCGAGGTGATGCAGCATCTGGCGGACTTTCTGCTGCAGACGGTCAACCAGCCCGACGCGGGGCGGGAGGGCCTTCCCGAGCTCTCGGCCACGATGGCCATGGCCGCTGTGGGCGGCATCAACGAGCTGGTGCTGCTGGCCATCGAGCGGGGTGAAGAAGCCTTGCTGACCCGCCTGACCCTGCCGGCGAGCGAGATCGTGCGTGCGCTGGCGCGCGTTCCCGACCAACGCTGAGGCTCACCAAGAGAAAAGGCCCGCCGGAGCGGGCCTTTTCATTGGGTTGAACCGTTCAGGCCGCCAAAGGCAGCAGCGGCACGATCAGCAGCGCGACGATGTTGATGATCTTGATCAGCGGGTTGACGGCCGGGCCGGCGGTGTCCTTGTAGGGATCGCCCACGGTGTCACCGGTCACGGCGGCCTTGTGGGCTTCGCTGCCCTTGCCGCCGTGGTGCCCGTCTTCGATGTACTTCTTGGCGTTGTCCCAGGCACCGCCGCCGGTGCACATCGAGATGGCGACAAACAGGCCGGTCACGATGGTGCCCATGAGCAGGCCGCCCAGCGCTTTGGGCCCCAGGAACACGCCGACCAGGATCGGCACCACCACCGGCAGCAGCGAGGGGATGACCATCTCCTTGATGGCCGCCGTGGTCAGCATGTCCACGGCGCGGCCGTATTCGGGCTTGGCGCTGCCGTCCATGATGCCGGGGATCTCCTTGAACTGGCGGCGCACCTCGACCACCACCGCACCCGCCGCGCGGCCCACCGCTTCCATGGCCATGGCGCCGAACAGGTAGGGGATCATGCCGCCGATGAACAGGCCGATGATGACCATCGGGTCACTCAGGTCGAAGCTCACGCTGTGACCGTAGGTTTCCAGCTTGTGGGTGTAGTCCGCGAACAGCACCAGCGCAGCCAGACCGGCCGAGCCGATGGCATAGCCCTTGGTCACCGCCTTGGTGGTGTTGCCCACCGCGTCCAGCGGGTCGGTGATGTCGCGCACGCTGCTGGGCAGTTCGGCCATTTCGGCAATGCCGCCCGCGTTGTCGGTGATGGGGCCGTAGGCGTCCAGCGCCACCACGATGCCGGCCATGCTCAGCATGGATGTGGCGGCCACGGCAATGCCGTACAGACCCCCCAGCGCATACGACGCGATGATGCCCGCGCAGACGAACAGCACCGGCCAGGCGGTCGAGCGCATGGACACACCCAGGCCGGCAATGATGTTGGTGCCGTGGCCGGTGGTGGATGCGGCGGCGATGTGGCGCACCGGTGAATACTGGGTGCCGGTGTAGAACTCGGTGATCCACACCAGGGCGGCGGTCAGGATCAGACCCACGGCGCAGGCGCCCCACAGGCGCAGCTGGCTGCCGGTTTCGGTGATGGCGTTGTCGGGAATGACGGCGGCGGTCACGAAATAGAAGGCCACCAGCGACAGCACACCCGCGATGGCCAAGCCCTTGTAGAGCGCGGGCATCACGTTCTTCATGCCCGGGCTGGCCTTGACGAAAAAGCAGCCGATGATGGAGGCGATGATGGACACGCCGCCGAGCACCATGGGGTAGAGCACGGCCTGCATGGGCGCGGCGGCCACCATCAGGGCGCCCAGCACCATGGTGGCGATCAGCGTCACCGCATAGGTCTCGAACAGGTCGGCCGCCATGCCGGCGCAGTCGCCCACGTTGTCGCCCACGTTGTCGGCGATCACCGCCGGGTTGCGCGGGTCGTCTTCCGGAATGCCGGCCTCGACTTTGCCCACCAGGTCGGCGCCCACGTCGGCGCCCTTGGTGAAGATGCCGCCCCCCAGGCGCGCAAAGATCGAAATCAGCGAGGAGCCGAAGGCAAAGCCGATCAGCGGGTTGAGCAGCTTGGCCAGGTTCTTGTCGGGCGTGAGGTTGCCGTTGCCCACCAGGAACCAGAAGAAACCAGCCACCCCCAGCAGGCCCAGGCCCACGACCAGCATGCCGGTGATGGCGCCGCCGCGGAACGCCACGTCCAGCGCTGGGCCGATGCCTTTGGTGGCCGCCTGCGCGGTGCGCACGTTGGCGCGCACCGAAATGTTCATGCCGATGAAACCGCACGCACCCGAGAGCACCGCCCCCAGCACGAAGCCGACGGCCGACAGGCCGTCGAGGAAGACGCCGATCAGCACCGCCAGCACCACGCCGACGACGCCGATGGTCTTGTACTGCCGGGCGAGGTAGGCGGCAGCGCCGGTCTGAATGGCTCCGGCGATTTCCTGCATGCGGGCGTTGCCCGCGTCCTGGGAAAGAATCCAGCTGCGCGACCAGAAGCCGTAGACCACGGCCACCAGCCCACAGACCAGCGCAAAGATCAGCGCAGATTGTCCAACCATAGAAGTTTCTCCTGCTCCGTAACGTTTGACTTGGAGGGGGCAACGCTGTCAGGGAGGCCCCCGCTGCGTTGCTTCCTCGCGTCTTCCGCACAACCGTTCGGGTGGGGCAGGGCGATTGGCCAACGCGCCGAATGTAGCGGGAAACGATTCGGTTGCGAACGGTCTGGCGGCCGTGAGTAAGGCTCAGATCAGTAAAATCAGGGTTAATCACTAGGGCATGCGCCTGCTCGTGGTGGCGCCCTGGCCGTTTGGTGCGGGACGCAACGCCGCCCGGGACCCCCCGATTCCCACTTTCCTTCAACCTACACAAGAACCCCCATGTCTCTCGACCACGTCACCCCGGGCAGCAAGGCGCCCGAAGCGTTCAACGTCATCATCGAGATTTCGATGAACGGCGACCCCATCAAGTACGAAGTGGACAAGGCCTCCGGCTGCATCTTTGTGGACCGCTTCATGAACACCGCCATGCACTACCCGACCAACTACGGTTACGTGCCCAAGACCATCTCGGGCGATGGCGACCCGGTGGATGTGCTGGTGATCACGCCGGTGCCGCTGCCGCCGGGCGTGGTGGTTCCCTGCCGTGCGCTGGGCATCCTGAAAATGGAGGACGAGGGTGGCGTCGATGGCAAGGTGCTGGCCGTGCCGACCGAGAAAATCCTTCCCTTGTACTCGCAGTGGAAGAAGCTGGAAGACCTCAACCCGGTGCGCCTGAAGGCGATCGAGCACTTCTTCGCGCACTACAAGGACCTGGACCCCGGCAAGTGGGTCAAGATCCTGGGCTGGGAAGGCCAGGAGGCCGCCCACAAGGAAATCACCGACGGCATGGCGGCCTACGCCAAGGAAAAGACCGGCGCTTGAGGCCGGCCCTGGCGCCGGCGGGCGCTCCGTTTGCTCATTGAAGAAGCCTGCCCGGTCAAAACCGGCAGGCTTTTTTCATGCCAGAGGCGGTTGGATCACGACGGGTTGGCGTCGATGTCGCCGCGGTATTCGATCTTGCCGCGCACCCGGGCGCGCGGATGCACGTCGATGAGTTCGTCGTAGCTGGCATCGCCGAGCAGGGTGGCCGATCCGGTGATCTCCAGCGCCTTGCGCGCGATCACGGTGCCAATGACCTTGCCTTCGATGAACACGTAGTCGGCTTCCAGGCGGGTGTTCTCGATCACGCCCGTGGCACCCACGTGCAGGGTGCCGCCGTTCTCGAAGGTGATGTTCCCCTTGAGCTGGCCGTCCACCTTGATGCCCTGGTCGCGTGTGGTGTGGAAGTTGCCGTCGAACACCGCGCCTTCGGCGATCAGGCTGGTGATGGCCGACAGGCGTTCGGCCGGGACGAGGCGTGTGGAAGCGGGGTTGTTCATGGTCAGGACTCCTTGCTGTGCAACCAGTTTTCAGAAGTCAGAGTGGGGTTGGGTTCGGACTGAGGGTTCGCACCTGGGCCGGCCGGGGCCGGGCCCTGCGTCGGCCGGGCTCCAGCGGCCCAGCGGGATTCGAATTTCAAGGGCAGCGGAAGGGGCAGTTCCTCGCCTTCCGGACTGAACGCGACAGGTTCCGGCGTGGCCACGGGCAGGTTCGCTGGCGGGTTGGCCAGCGCCGGTGCGGTGGGTATCACAGCGACCGGACCGGCCGGTGCCTCGGCCGGGTGCTGCACCTGGCCGGACCAACGCTGGAAGGTCTGCCAGAGATGGTCCCCCTGCGCAGACCAGCTCAGCCACAGACCGGCAGCCAGTGCGAAAGCCAGCAAGGCCGGCAGGAAGAAGCGGGTGGTGGCCCACACCAGCCAGCGCCAGGCCACACGGCGGCGGGCCACCCAGCGGCCGCGCTGCCAGCTGGCCTGCAAGGCGGCGCGGCGCAGCGCCTCGGCGTCCGGCACGGGTGCCGCAACCGGGATCGTCAAGGGTGGAGCAGACCGGCGCCACAGCATGGACGGACGTCAGGCCCCGGTCTTCGGGCCGGCCACCCGTTCGAGCGTGGCGTTGAGGTCGGCGCCGTTGACCTGGATGCGTCCGTAACGCACCAGGCCGTGCACGCTGGCGGTGTCGTGCAGGGCGACCTCGCCCTGGCCCGAATCGAGGATGCCTTCGGTGCGTCCCATCACCGAGATCTTCTGGGCAGTGATGTCGCCTTTGACGTGACCGGTTTCGGTGACCACCACCGACACCACCACGCCATCGGCCTGGGTCAGGTTGCCTTCCACCATGCCGGCGACGCTGCACGGACCCCGCAGCAGCGCATCGCCCACGAAATGCATGCCTTCGGCCACCATGCTGCGGGCCGGCCCCCCTCTGGCCCGCCGGTGGCGGCCAAGGCATGGATCTCGGTGTGCAGCGTGGGCAGTCCGACTCCCTGGCTGGGAGGCATCGAGCGGCCCACGTCCACCTCCAGGGTGCTGGGGCTGACCGGCTCGTCGCTGAATCCGTTGTCGGATGGGGTGGGGTCGTTCATGTCGGGGTCTTCCAGGTCTTGTTCGAGGTGGCGGTCCGGGTGGAGGTAACGGTGGGCTTTCATGGCGCGTCGGGCGGTTCTGTTCGTCAGCTCGGCCCGGACTGCACGTCGTGCAGCACCGGCAGGTGGTCGCCGGGTTTGAGCGTCTTGAAAGGGCCCTGCAGATCGGCGCCCTCGTAGAGCTGCAGGCGCCGCGCCATGAGCGTGCCGGTGGACACGCCGGTCTTGGACACGTAGGCCATGCCTTGGCATTCCACGCTGGTGTCGTGCGGATTGCCACCCGCGGCGCCGAGCTGGCCAAACAGGTACAGATCACCCGCGACCCGGATGCGGCCACGAACCACGCCGCCGGTCCAGACGATCAGGCGTCCGTTCACCCGTACATGCCCGGAGAGTTCACCCTGCACCAGCAGGCCGCCGTCGAACTGCAGGTCGCCGTCAAGCACCGTACCCGCCGCCACGCGGTTGACCACATTCATGGCGATTGGATCCAGCGTGAGGGTGTCCTGGGGGGTCTTCAACTCCATAGCCAAACGCTCCAGAAGGCTGCGGTGGCGACCAGGGACAGCAGGCCCATCACGGCGACCCAGAGAGCGTGGCGCTCAAGCACACGTCGCAGGCGCCCGGGACGCAGCCGCGGTTGGCCGACCGGGTCGCAGGCGTGGCTGAGCACCACCCAGTCCTGCCAGTGTCGGCTCAGCCGCGTCTGGCCGGACCGGGGGTCCACCTGCAAGCCCGCGGCGGATCGACCGGACGGGCTCTGGCGCCGACCCAGCAACACCGAAAGCGGGGGGCCCACGATGGTGTGTGTGAAGAAGGCGTCGGTCTCGTCCATGGGGATGGCAGTGTACAGAATGCGTAACTTAGG
>CAYRWN010000081.1:0-5874 GCA_964428045.1 uncultured Hydrogenophaga sp.
ACATGCTCCTTCTGATCATGCTATGCCTCGCACACAAAATTCCGGACAGGCTCCAGCCAACTTTTTTAAGGAAGAAACCATGACGAAACGCACCCTCTCTGCTGTCGCCGCCGCTTCTGCTCTCGCCCTGCTCGCCGCCTGCGGTGGTGGTGGCGATGGTGAGGCATCGGGCTCCACATCCCTCAGCGCCCCAACAACTCCTGTTGTAGTGGAGCCCTCCGTTGAAACCATCGTCCAGGCGTCTGCCTATACCTCTGGTTCGGAGGAGGCATTGGCCTACGAATTTATCAACGCGGAGCGGCTGCGCTGTGGTTTTGGCACACTCAGGCAGAATGCGGCACTCGACCGCGCTGCCCGCTCTCACGCGGATTGGATGCTGACCTACAGCATATTCAGCCACTACGAGACCCAGGATAGGCCTCAGTTCTTCACGGGCATCACACCGTACGATCGCATCGTAGCCGCTGGCTACACGCCGATTGGCGGAACGGAGATCATCGGGTTCGGGACCACGCCGAGCACGACTGGTCGTGGTGTTCGCGGCCTGCGCGAACTGCTGGCGACTCCGTACCATGGGTACGGCGCCTTGATGCCCGCCCGCGACATTGGCCTGAGTGTCCGATCTCCTCTCGATCTTGGACGGAACACACTCTTGCCAGTCACCATTGCCAACATCGCTGCCTCGACCTCGTTCCAGCTGATCGCGAGCAATGATGTGGTGACGTACCCTTGTGACGGAACCACGGGCGTGGACTACAAGATGGGCCAGGAGTTACCAAATCCCGTACCCAACAGAAACCTGACCCGCGATCCTCTTGGGCACGCAGTCACCATCATGGTTCGCTTCGGGAACATCCTGTCCATCGACTCGGCCACAATGGTGAACAGTGAGACGGGTGCCAACATCCCTCTGCGTCCCGCGATCACTGCCTCGAACGACCCCAACGGTCTGTTTGCTAGATTTGGTCGCCACGCAGGCTATGTGATCCCCGATGTCCCCTTGGACATCAACAGCGAGTACGAGGTACGGCTGACTGGCACGAACAACGGCCAGCCGTTTGAAAAGCAGTTCCGTTTCTCTACCGGAAGCGAAGCGGCCGCGTTCTGACACGGACCGACCTACCTGCCGACCCAGGTCGCCGGACGTTGGTACTACCTCTACCTGATCCTGGACCTCTACAGCCGCAAGATCGTGGGCTGGGAAGTCCATGAAGACGACGACTCCAACCATGCCACGCATCTGGTCTACCGCACTGCGCTGGCCGAAGGCATTGCCACCCTGGCCGACAAGCCCGTGCTGCATGGCGACAACGGCTCCACGCTCAAGGCCACCACGGTGCTGTCGATGCTCAACTGGCTCGGTGTCAAGCCCTCGTACTCGCGGCCCCGCGTGAGCGATGACAACGCCTTCGTCGAGTCGCTGTTTCGCACGGCCAAGTACCGCCCGGAATTCCCGGTGCGCGGCTTCGGCGATCTGGCGCAGGCTAGAGAGTGGGCGGCGGACTTCGTGCACTGGTACAACCACGAGCACCTGCACAGCGGCATCCGCTACGTCAGCCCGGCCGCGCGACATGAAGGCCGTGACCGCGAC
Organism: uncultured Hydrogenophaga sp.; assembly: GCA_964428045.1. GTDB lineage: Bacteria > Pseudomonadota > Gammaproteobacteria > Burkholderiales > Burkholderiaceae_C > Hydrogenophaga. Next base: position 1,592 of record CAYRWN010000081.1, read on the forward strand.
ATCCTCGCGGCCAGGCACCAGGTCTACGAGCAAGCCCGCCAGAGACATCCGGCGCGCTGGCGTCGGCACACGCGCAACTGGCAGCCCATCGGCGCCGTCACGCTCAACCCCGAGCGCGATGCCGTCGTCCAAGCTGCTGCTTTACATCACGATAAACAGCCACTGGCTGCATGAACGAGGCGACAACTACCTTGACGCGCGCCGGCACCGTACACCCGCTGGACTTCGTCAGGGTCAAGGCCGCCCTGTCCGAATCGCCTTCGCGCGACCCGCTCAAACGGCCAAAAGACGCACTGCAAGCTCGGATCGTCCGGCATCTGTGGGACGAATACCTGGTGCACCGACAGCCAGTCGCGTGAACATCGGCGGTGGGTGGCTGGCGGAGGAGCGGGGCGGGAAAGAGTGGGCGTTTCGTGGCGCTACCCTGCAAACCTTGTCTGAAGCAAGGCAGCAGCGACCGTCATGGCACATTAAAGCCATCGCCCTCAATGAAGCCAACGATCCTCGCCGATTGATCGAGCACGGCGATCCAGTCCTGTTTGTGCAGCACCGGCAAGAAAACCACATCGTGCATCGACAACCCGTTCTTGTGCAAAAGAGCGGATACATCACCCGAACGCCAGGGATAGTGGTCTGCGAAAGCCTTCAAGGGTTTGGCGCGCGCCATGGCCTTTGGCAGGTAACTTTCATCGTATGGAATGTAAAACTCGGGCCGCTGGGAATAATCCCGACCCCCGAACGCAGACTCCAGCATCACCTCCTGACGCTCTTGGGGCGTACGGGGATCGCGGATCCCGACAGGCACGGGTGACTTGAGCCAGTGGGGTCTCAACGCCGGCTTCAAAGCATCCATGGCCTTGCTCACGTCGGCATCCCCGTAGTCCAGGGCGGTGATGACTCGAAACCTGTCCACTTCATGCACCAGAAACAAGGGACGGGCCTGATAAGCCGTGTGCAATCCGTATCCCAGTGCGGCCAGCTGGATCGAGATCACCAAAAGCATGTCGATGGTCAACTCACGCCGGGACTTCGCTGGACTGAACAGCACCAGCGTCAGCAGCGGACCGCAAACCACATCAACCGCCACCAGAACCAGAAAGAGCTTGAGCCCTCCCGACAATTGGTCGTACGGCGGTGGGTACCAGACCAGAAACACCAGTACGGCCGCCAACGCGGCGACCAGCACCGACACCAGAAAATGAACTAGGGCAGCCCTACGGGCTGCCCTCAGGCGGGCACGCAGGGTCATCGGACGGCCTCGGTCAACGACATTCGGCTGGAAGGTACTTCGCTGGAAGGGTGCCCAAGGTGACGTTGCCCATTCCTCGCGCAGTCGCAGTTTGAGAGGTGACGCCAGCACAGGCCCAGTCGATGGCATCCGTCGAAGAAGCCTGGGGTGCTGCGCCATTGACATTGGGCGCCAGCGTGAAGGTGAGGTTGTGCAGCCCCGTGGGAATGCCATTGTCTGCGGTCGCCGCAATGGTCACATGGATGGTCCAGCTTGCGTCCGGCACATACGGCGCGCAGGCTGCCCCAGTCAGGGCCGCCGCGCCCACGCACACGTTCCCCACGTATTTGCTCCGCTTTTCCGCAACGGCCGTGGTGTTGATGGCGGTCGCCGCGCCGTTCAAACCCGTCACCCGATCCTGGGTGTACCCCTCGGAGAGCAGGTTCTTGGCGGGTGCGGAGGCCAGAAGCGCCTCGCTGATCTTGGCTCGGACCGCGAAGTCCTGGTAAGCCGGCAGGGCCACCGCAGCCAGTATGCCAATGATCGCAACAACGATCATCAGCTCAATCAGGGTGAATCCCTTTTGACGCAAAGATGGCATAGATTGCTCCAGACGCGGCACTTCGGTGAGGGCACCCGCAAGAAGGGCGCCTTGCGGCGCCCTTCTTGCTTCAAGCGAACCCGTCAGGCCAGGCCGACGACCTGACCCCAGTGGGACTCAGCGGCACTCGGCAGGCGCGTACTTGGCCAGCAGCGTGCCCGTCGGCCGGTTGGCGAGGCCCCGTGCGGTGGCGGTCTGGTTGGTCAGCGAAGCGCAGGCCCAGTCGATCGCGCCGGTCGAGGTGGCCACCGGGGTGACACCTTGCACGTTGGGCGAGAACACCAGGGTCTGGTTGTTCAGGCCGGTCGGAATGCCGTTGGCTGCGGTGGCCGCGATGGCGACCGTGATGTTCCAGTTGGCCAATGTGGCATCGGTGGCCGCGCAAAGAGCGCCTGTCACGGCCAGCGCCCCATCGCCAACACAGTAGTTGGTGACGTACTTGGACGCCTTTTCAGCCACCGGAGTCGCATTCAACGCTGTGGCCGATGCCGACATGGCACCGATGCCGCCGGTCTGGAAAGCTTCGGACAGCACCCCTTTGACCGACGAGGCGGCGATCACGCCTTCGCTGACTTTGGCGCGAATGCTGTAGTCCTGGTAAGCCGGCAGGGCGACAGCGGCCAGAATACCGATGATGGCCACCACGATCATCAGTTCGATCAGGGTGAAACCTTTTTGCAGGGAACGCTTCATTGAAAACTCCTTGGGGGTGAGGGGGTTGACTGACCCAACCTGTTGAGCAGATCGCGTGCCAGCTCGAAATACCCGGTTTTTTGCGGTCTTTTTCACACATCAAGCCGCAGGGTGACGATTTGTGTCGACCACCTCCCGCCGGGTACTGACAATTTTTGTCAGCCGCTCCGGTCCATACCGCTTTTTGTCACAGCTCGAAGCACATGCCGGCGCTGAGCCAGCGGATGTCGTGGCGCACGTCGTCGGGCCGGTTCGGCGTCTGGTCGAAGCGCTGGATCTCTTGCATGATCAGCCCCGTTTCGGCGGGCTTGGTGTGGGTGATGTAGATCGGGTAGTGCCGGCTGGCGGCGATCTGGTCGAGTTCGGTGGCCAGGCTGCTGGGCGCCAGGTGCAGGCTGCGCTGGGCCAGGTCTTTTTCGCGGTCGCTGAAGGCGGTCTCGATCACCAGCAGGGCCACCGGCAGCTGGTTGACGCGTTGCCAGAAGGCGGGGTTGCGGCCGGTGTCGCCGCTGAAGACCCAGTGCCCCGAGGGCGAGGCGGCCGCGTAGCCGACGGCCGGCACGGTGTGCACGGCCGGCAGCACTTCGATGGCTTTGCCGCCGACCTGCAGCACCTCGCCCACGGCGATGGGCACGAAGCGCATGAGCGGCTGTTCGGCGCTGGGGATGGCGGTGAAGTTCGGCCAGATGACGTCGTTGAACACATGCGCCCGCAGGGCGGCGATGGTTTCGGGCAGGGCGTGCACGGTGACCGGCCCCAGGCCGCGCGCCAGCCGCTGAGAGGCCACGGCGTCGAGCATGAGCGGCAGGCTGGCCACGTGGTCCAGGTGCGAGTGGGTGAGCAGCACGTGGTTGATGCGCGCCATCTCGTCCAGCAGCAGGTCGCCCACGCCGGTGCCGGCGTCGATGAGCACGTCGTCGTCGAGCAGGAAGGAGGTGGTGCGGCAACCATGGGCAATGGCGCCGGAGCAGCCCAGTACGCGGACCTTCATCGTTTTGGCGGTATCAGCGGTTGGAGGCGGGCCGCCGGGGGCGGCTCACTTGGTGTCGAAAGCGGTCGTTCCGTCCCACGCCGGATCGGGCGGAGACTGCCTCATGGAGGCTACCCGCTGCGCATACAGGCGGTAAAGGACATTTTTGGCATTCTGGCGCTGCAGGTTCAGAAGATGCACGTCGCAGGCGTCCCAGTCCTGACTGCGCCAGCTGTGCAGACACTGTTTCCAAACGGCGAGCTCGGCCGCCAGTTCGGCCGACACGGTGCCGACGCGGCCGACGGGCGTGAAAACGGTCACGGCGCTGGCCTTGCCTTTGACGCGAACGCGGTCGAGTTCCTGCCACACGTGCTGGGGGGCGGCCGCCCGGGTGGCGTCGCTGGCCACCACGTCCACCCCATACAGGCGCGACAGGCCTTCCAGCCGCGCGCCCAGGTTCACCGCATCACCGACCACGGTGTAGCTGCGCCGCACGTCAGACCCCATGTCGCCCACGCACATGGGGCCGGTGCTCAGGCCGATGCCCACGCCGATGGGGGGCAGGCCCTTCTCGGCGTGTTCGCGGTTGATGCGTTCGACCTCGCGCACCATCTCCAGCGCGGCGTTGACGGCCTGGCTGGCGTGGTCGACCGCCTCCAGCGGTGCGCCCCAGAACGCCATGACGCAGTCGCCCATGTACTTGTCGATCGTGCCCCGGTGACGCCGGATGACCTGCGTTAGGGCTACGCTGAACAAGTAGCCAAATCGAGTGACCCGGCGTGCCAAAGGGC
>CAYRWN010000082.1:0-5634 GCA_964428045.1 uncultured Hydrogenophaga sp.
CAACAAGCGATCAATTCAGCAAACCGCCTCACACACAGAAATCCGGACACTCCCGGCCGTGCTGCGACAATGGCCCCAACCATGAACCACACCTACGTCCTCACCCTCTCCTGCCAGGACCGCCCCGGCATCGTGCACGCCGTCTCGGGTTTTCTGCTCGAGCGTGGCGGCAACATCGAGGAAGCCGCCCAGTACAACGATCACGGCACCGGCCTGTTCTTCATGCGGGTGCAGTTCACCTGCAGCCAGCTGACGCAGGACGACCTGCGCCTGCAGCTCCAGCTGTTCGCCCAGCCCTTCGGCATGTCGTGGGGCCTGCACCCGCTGGCCGAACCGATGAAGACCGTCATCTTTGTCAGCAAGGACGGACATTGTCTGAACGACCTGCTGTTCCGCTGGAAGAGCGGCCTGCTGCGGCTGGACATCCGCGCCATCGTCAGCAACCACCGCGACTTCTACCAGCTGGCCGCGAGCTACAACGTGCCCTTCCACCACATCCCGCTGACCGCCGCCACCAAGTCCCAGGCGGAAGCCCGGCAGCTGGAGGTGATCCGCAGCGAAGGCGCCGAACTGGTGGTGCTGGCGCGCTACATGCAGATCCTGAGCGACAACCTGTGCCGCGAACTCTCGGGCCGGGCGATCAACATCCACCACAGCTTCCTGCCCAGTTTCAAGGGCGCCAAGCCCTACTACCAGGCGCACGACCGCGGCGTGAAACTGATCGGTGCCACCGCCCACTATGTGACCGCCGACCTGGACGAGGGCCCGATCATCGAACAGGACGTGGCCCGTGTGGACCACACCGACACGGTGGAAGACCTGACCGCCGCCGGCCGCGACACCGAGAGCCAGGTGCTGGCGCGGGCGGTGAAGTGGCACAGCGAACACCGCGTGCTGCTCAACGGCCATAAAACTGTTGTCTTCAAGTGAACAGCACGCCCCCCGAAGCAGCCTTGCAGGCGGCCGCCCGCCACCGGGGTGGCGCACCGCGTCCCTTCTGCCGCTGCGTGTGAGGTGCATGCATGACGATCCGGATTCCGCCCATCCAGTGCCTGCTGACGTTCGAAGCGCTGGCACGCCTGCGCAGCGTGACGCAGACGGCGGACGAGCTGTGCGTGACGCCCAGCGCGGTGAGCCACCGCATCAAGCAGCTGGAGCAGATCCTGGGCACCAAACTGTTCGGCCGGGCCGATTTTTCCCTCACGACCGAAGGCAGCGCGTACCTGGCGCATGTGCGCGAAGGCTTGGCCTCGCTGGAAAAATTCCCCAGCCACAGCGCCACGCCCGGCCGCCGCAAGCTGCGGCTGGCGGTCACGCCCACGTTCGCGCGGTCCATCCTGCTGCCGCGCCTCAAACAGTTCAGCGAGACCTATCCGGAGATCGACCTGACGCTGCAGGTCAGCATTCCGCTGCTGGACGTGGTGGCCGAGGACGCCGACCTGATGGTGCGCTTTGGCACCGGCCGCTACGCCGACGTGGAGCACGTCTGCCTGATGAAGGACGAAGTCACGCCACTGGCCTCACCGGTCTTCGTGCGCGAACACGGTCCGTTCGAGACGCCGCAGGATCTCGAAGGCGAGCCGCTGCTGCGCAGCCCGCTGGAGCCCTGGCGCACCTGGTTCGCGGCGCACACCCTGGATTGGCCCGAACCGGTGGAAGGCTCGCAGTTCAACGACATCGGCCTGATGTGCGACGCCGCTGCAGCCGGCATGGGCGTGGCCCTGGTGCGGCTCAAACTGGCCGCACCCTGGCTGGAGAACGGCACCCTGGTGCCGCTGTACCCGCGCCACGTACCCAGCCCGCACGCGCACTACCTGTGCTGGCGCACCGGCACCATGGACCGCTGGGAGTGCGCCGCCTTCGCCGAGTGGCTCAGGAACAGCCTGAGCTGATTACAAGGATGCGGTGGACCGGCTTTGCCGGGCCACTCGCATCGCCCCCCGGGGGGTGACGCCGAAGGCGGCGCGGGGGGTTATTCAATGTTCAGGCGCTGCCCCGCGAGGGCGACCTTCTTGGGCAACGTCAGCGTCAGCACCCCGTTCTCGTACTTGGCCTTCGATCTTTCGTTGTCGATGTCGGTCGCGAGCTGGAAACTGCGGGCCACGGCGCCGTAATAGCGTTCGGTGCGCAGCACTTTCTCGTCCTGGGTCTGGCTGTCCTGCTGCTTGATCTCGGCGCGCAGCGTCACCACACCGCCTTCGACGGTGACATGGATGTCTTCCTTGGGCACACCGGGCACTTCGGCCACCACGGTATAGGCCGACGGCGTTTCCTTGACGTCGATCTTGATCTGCGACGGCGAAGGCAGGTTGTCGCCGTGCAGCGGGCGGACGTAGAAACCGGGCGCGACGTCCTTGAAGAAGTCGTCGAACAGACCGGAACGGGTGATCAGATGGTTCATGGTGTGACTCCTGAAAGTGGTGGCAGACCTGGGGCCAACCCTATTGGCCCCACACAGACCAGATAGATCCGGGACCGCGCATTTCAAGCACCGGCCACTTTGACCCACATCAAACGCGCTCACGGTCGGCTGCAAGTTTCTTCAATGCGCAAGCCGGCGGCCCGCCGTACACTGCCGCGCATGAACGCCCCCACCGCCCCCGCCGAAGTCACCCGCGCCGAACGCGCCGCCCGCCAGGCCGAGGTGGTACGCGCCCTGCAGGGCGTGCTGCCGCTCCACGCCCTGCTCTGGCAGCCCGAGGACACCGTGCCCTACGAATGCGATGGCCTGACCGCTTACCGTGAGCGGCCGCTGGTGGTGGCCCTGCCGGAAACCGAGGCCCAGGTGGCGGCCGCGCTCAAGGTCTGCCACGCGCTGGGCGTGCCGGTGGTGGCGCGCGGCGCCGGCACCGGCCTGTCGGGTGGCGCCATGCCCCACGCCCTGGGCGTGACGCTGTCGCTGGCCAGGTTCAACCGGATCCTGTCGGTGGATGCGCGCTCGCGCACCGCAGTTGTGCAGGCCGGTGTGCGCAACCTGGCGATCAGCGAAGCCGCCGCGCCCCACGGCCTGTACTACGCGCCCGACCCGAGCAGCCAGATCGCCTGCACCATCGGCGGCAACGTGGCCGAAAACTCCGGCGGCGTGCACTGCCTGAAATACGGCCTGACGGTGCACAACGTGCTGCAGGTGCGCGGCTTCACGGTCGAAGGCGAGCCCGTCACCTTCGGCGGCACCGCGCTGGACACGCCGGGGCTGGACCTGCTGTCGCTGGTGATCGGCAGCGAGGGCATGCTGGCCGTGACCACCGAGGTGACCGTCAAGCTGGTGCCCAAGCCCCAGCTGGCGCGCTGCATCATGGCCAGCTTCGACGACATCCAGAAGGCCGGCGACGCGGTGGCTGCGGTCATCGCGGCCGGCATCATCCCGGCCGGGCTGGAGATGATGGACAAGCCCATGACCGCCGCCGTGGAAGATTTCGTGAAGGCCGGTTACGACCTGAACGCCGCCGCCATCCTGCTGTGCGAGAGCGACGGCACGCCCGAAGAGGTGGAAGAAGAGATCGGCCGCATGAGCGCCGTGCTGCGCGGCTGCGGCGCCACCGCCATCGCGGTCAGCAAGGACGAGGCCGAGCGCCTGCGCTTCTGGAGCGGGCGCAAGAACGCCTTCCCGGCCAGCGGCCGCATCAGCCCCGACTACATGTGCATGGACAGCACGATCCCGCGCAAGCGCCTGGCCGACATCCTGCTGGCCATCGCCGAGATGGAGAAAAAGTACGGCCTGCGCTGCGCCAACGTGTTCCACGCCGGCGACGGCAACCTGCACCCGCTGATCCTGTTCGACGCCAACGACCCCGACCAGCTGCACCGCTGCGAGCTGTTCGGCGCCGACATCCTGGAGACCAGCGTGGCCATGGGCGGCACCGTCACCGGTGAGCACGGCGTGGGCGTGGAAAAACTCAACAGCATGTGCGTGCAGTTCAGCGCCCAGGAAAACGCGCTGATGTTCGGTGTCAAGCACGCCTTTGATACCAAAGCGCTACTGAACCCCGGCAAGGTGATCCCCACATCGCACCGTTGCGCCGAATACGGGAAGATGCTGGTGCGGGGCGGCCAGCTGTCATTCCCCGAACTGCCCCGTTTCTGACTGTCATATTTCACAGTCGGGCCGGGAGGGCCTGGGGTACATTGCGTGACATGAGTGCCCTCCCCATTCCATGGCCTGCCCGTGCGCACACCGCTGCGGACGGGCAGCCAGGCCTGACACGGGAGCAAGCGGTCGAGCGTGAACTGGCGGCCCTGCGGGAAGAAAACGCCCATCTGCGCCGGCAACTCGCACAGCGCCTGGGTGGTGGTGCGACCCCACCCGGGCAATCGCTGCCGGAGTCACTCGACTGGTCCTTGGTCGCGACCGACGCGGGTGCACCCGCACAGCTGCACTACGAAGCCTTGCTGGGCGCGCTGGCCCGCGTATTCCCCATCGGCGTGTTCCGGGTCGACCATGCCGGCCTGCTGACACACGTCGACGAAGCCCTTCAGCGGATCTTCGGGCTGAACGCCGAGGCGTTTGCCCACATGGGCTGGCTGCACCGGGTCCACCCGCAGGACCGCGAGCGGGTCGAACGCGCCTGGCATGAGCACGTGACCGGCAGCGAGCGGGTGGACATCGAATTCCGCCTTTCCCGACCCGACGGTGGCCTGGCCCACCTGCTGGTGCGCAACGAGCCGCATCTGGATCCGGACGGCCGGCTGCTCGGGCACATGGGCTTTGTGCAGGACATCAGCTCCCTGCGTGCGCTGCAGGCCGACGCGCGCATCCATGAAGAGCTCAACCGCCAGATCATTGCCAGCAGCCCCGATTGCACCAAGGTGCTGGACCTGCAAGGACACGTGCTGCAAATGACGGTACAAGGCTGCCGCCTGGTGGAGGTGGACGACTTCGAAGTGGTCCGGGGTACCGACTGGACCCAGTGGTGGAAAGAGGACGCGGTGGCGCTGGCGCGGCAAGCCTTGGCCGACGCGCGAAGCGGCAAGAGCGCCCGTTTCGTGGCCCAGGGGGACACCTTCAAGGGCCATCCGAAATGGTGGGACACGGTGATAGTCCCCATCCGCGACGAACGGGACCAGCCGGTCATGCTGCTGGCGGTCTCGCGCGACATCACGGAGCAGCAGGCGCAGCAGGACCATATCCGCCAGCTCAACAGTGCGCTCGAAGGCCGGGTGCAGGAGCGCACCGAGGCGCTCGCCGAAGCCAACGACCGGCTGCGCCTGGCCCTGGACGACGCCCAGGATCTCTACAACCAGGCGCCCTGCGGTTACCACTCGGTCGATGCCCAAGGCACGTTTGTGCGGATCAACCAGACCGAGCTGGACTGGCTGGGCCACACCCACGGTGAATTGGTGGGCCACAAGCACTTCCACGACTTTGTGCAGGCCGGGCACGTGCCCCTGGTGGTGGAGCGTTTGCGGCGTCTGGTCGCTGGCGAAAAGCTGGACGCGGCCGAGGTGCCCATGCGCCGCCGCGACGGCTCGGAATTTGTGGCCCTGCTCAGCAGCACGGCGGTGACCGACGAGCACGGCGCCTTTCTGCGCACCAACAGCACGCTGGTGGACATCACCGCACGCAAGGCCGCCGAAAGCGCTTTAGGGCTACGCTGAACAAGTCCAGAAGTGACGCGAGGCATGCATGATCGAGGC
>CAYRWN010000083.1:0-4644 GCA_964428045.1 uncultured Hydrogenophaga sp.
GGGAAAAGATGAACAAGGGCCGCTTCGACAACATCATGTTGAAGACCAAGACCGTGGGCGCCACGGCCACGCCCGAAGGCATCCAGGTGCAGTTCGAGGGTCTGGACGGCACCAAGAGCGAGGGCACCTACGACCTGGTGCTGCAGGCGGTGGGTCGCACGCCCAACGGCAAGAAGATCGCCGCCGACAAGGCCGGTGTGGCGGTGACCGACCGCGGCTTCATCAACGTCGACATCCAGATGCGCACCAACGTGCCGCACATCTTCGCTATCGGCGACATCGTGGGCCAGCCCATGCTGGCGCACAAGGCGGTGCACGAGGCGCACGTGGCGGCCGAAGTCATCGCCGGTGAACTGCAGGGCAACCAGGAGCTGGCCGCCGCCGCCTTCAACGCCCGCGTGATTCCCAGCGTGGCCTACACCGACCCCGAGGTGGCCTGGGTGGGTCTGACCGAAGACCAGGCCAAGGCCCAGGGCATCAAGGTCAAGAAGGGCCTGTTCCCCTGGACGGCTTCGGGCCGCGCCATCGCCAACGGGCGCGACGAAGGCTTCACCAAGCTGCTGTTCGACGACTCGCCCGAGGCCCACGGCCACGGCAAGATCCTGGGTGGCGGCATCGTGGGTACCCATGCGGGCGACATGATCGGCGAGATCGCGCTGGCCATCGAGATGGGCGCGGACGCGGTGGACATCGGCAAGACCATCCACCCGCACCCCACGCTGGGCGAGAGCATCGGCATGGCGGCGGAGGTGGCGCACGGGTCGTGTACGGACTTGCCGCCGGCGAAGAAGTAAGCCGCTTGGCCGACTGCCCAAAAGAGAGAAGGCCCCGGACGGGAAACCGTCCGGGGCCTTCTCTCTTCGCAAACCCCGCCCGATGGCCCAACGGGTCAAAGGGCGCGCCTTCAGAGGGTGGCACGCTGCATTCAGTTGGCCACGGCAGGCAGGTTCTGAATGACCGATGGGGCCCCATCGCTCAGGGGTGCCACACGGCGTGCGCCGTTGAAGCGCGTCTGCCAGTACGCCAGCCGCATGTCTTCGACCCTGACCGAGGCACCGGCCCGTGGTGAGTGGATGAATTTGCCGTCACCCACGTAGATGCCGACGTGGCTGAAGGCGCGCTTCATGGTGTTGAAGAACACCAGATCACCGGGCTTGAGTTCGCTGCGATCAATGGTCTGTGTGGCGACGGCCTGTTCGCTGGCGCGGCGGGGAAGGACCTTGCCGATGGACTGTTCGTAGACGGCGCGGACGAAGCCGCTGCAGTCAAAACCCCCGGATTCGACGCCGTTGCCCCCGAACTTGTACGGTACACCCAGGAAACCCATGGCGTTCATGACCAGCTGTGACGCCCGTTCGCCCGCGCTTTCGCGAGCCTGCTGAATCTGGACACCGATCTGGGACAGAAGGCCTTTGTGCACCAGCAAGGCCTCCATGTCGCTGTTGCCGGGTTCGTTGGGGGCTGCGTGCGCAAGTGCCGCTGCACAGCTCAACATCAGGGCACAGGCCAAAGACTTCATCGCGCGACCTTACCGATTGCGTGGCTGGAAGTCAAGTGAGAAACTTGACGCAGATATTTGATTTTGCTTGAGAAATGGTGTTTGTACGGGCTTGCGACATTTCGACCGCCGTGGATTCGGGCTGGCGCTGCACCCCCTGGAGCGGCGCCAGCGCCGGCCGTGAGATCCCCGACTGGCCAGAACGCACCGCACCGGCGTACCGGTTTGTCACAATCGGCGTTCCGTCCGTTGACACGAAAGACATGGCCATGCTGCTGGACTCGAACGATTCCCAACTGGTGCTGGTGGACTGCCAGAGCCGCCTGATGCCCGCGATCCATGAAGGCAGCCAGGTGCTGGCGAACGCGGTTCGCCTGGCGCGCATGGCCCGCCTGCTGCAGGTGCCGGCCTGGGGAACGGAGCAGAACCCCGACAAACTGGGGTCGAACGACCCTGTGCTGCGCGAGCTGTGCCGCAAAACCGTGTCCAAGATGGCCTTCAGTGCTGTGGAGGCCGGTCTGCTGGACTGCCTGCGCCCGCCGGTGCGGGCCTCGGCGGGCAATGCGCGCAGCCTGCCGCGCCACCTGCAGAAACCGGCGGCACCGGCCGCCCCGGAGCGGGGCACGGTGGTCATCGCCGGTTGCGAAGCCCACGTGTGCCTGTTGCAGACCGCGCTGGAACTGATCGAGCAAGAAATGGATGTGTGGGTGGTGACGGACGCCTGCGGCTCGCGCTCCGAGCGCAACCGCGATGCCGCCTTCGACCGCCTGGCCGGGGCCGGCGCCGAACTGGTGACCACGGAGATGGTGGCGTTTGAGTGGCTGCGCAGCGCCGAACACCCGTTGTTCCGCGAAGTGCAGGCCCTGATCAAATAGGCGGGGCGGAGGTCGGGCGTTTTTCGGGGGGCGGCCTTCCGGGCGCGGCCACGTCAGTCTGTCGAAAGTCAGACGCTCATAATTATGAATTCAGTTTCAAAGTCGTCCCTCGGCCACTGGTCCGTCGGGGCGCTTGTGCTTTCCCGGTTCAGCCAACATCAGCAGGAGACTCACATGGGCCACGCTCAGCATTACGCCGATTTCCACCGCCGCTCCATCGAGGACCGCGACGCTTTCTGGGCCGAACAGGCCGCCCTGGTGGACTGGCACAAGCCGTTCGATCGCGTCTGCAATTACGACAACCCGCCCTTTGCGCGCTGGTTCGAGGGTGGTCTGACCAACCTGTGCCACAACGCGGTGGACCGCCATCTGAAGGACCGCGCCGAACAGAACGCGCTGATCTTCGTGTCGACCGAAACCGACACCGAAAGAACCTACAGCTACCGCGAACTGCACGTCGAGGTGCAGCGCATGGCCGCCATTCTGCGGGCGCAGGGCGTCAAGAAGGGCGACCGCGTCCTGATCTACATGCCCATGATTCCCGAGGCGGCGTTTGCCATGCTGGCCTGCGTGCGCATCGGCGCCATCCACTCGGTGGTGTTCGGCGGTTTTGCCAGCCACGCGCTGGCCAGCCGCATCGAAGACGCATCGCCGGTGGCCATCGTCAGCGCCGACGCGGGCTCGCGCGGTGGCAAAGTGGTCGAATACAAACCGCTGCTGGACGAAGCCATCAAGCTGTCGTCGCACAAGCCCGCCAAGGTGGTGATGGTCAACCGCGGCCTGGCCTGGTTCACGGCTGTAGAGGGGCGCGATGTGGACTATGCCCTGGCCCGTGCCAAGGTGATGGACACCGTCGTGCCCTGCGAATGGGTCGAGGCCACCCACCCCAGCTACACGCTCTACACCAGCGGCACCACCGGCAAACCCAAGGGCGTGCAGCGCGACACCGGGGGCTACACCGTCGCGCTGGCGGCGTCCATGAAGCACATCTACATGGGCAATCCGGGCGAGACCTATTTCTCCACCAGCGACATCGGCTGGGTGGTGGGTCACAGCTACATCGTCTACGGTCCGCTGATCAACGGCATGGCGACCATCATGTACGAAGGCCTGCCCATCCGCCCCGATGCCGGCATCTGGTGGAGCCTGGTCGAGAGGTACAAGGTCACCGTCATGTTCAGTGCGCCCACGGCGGTGCGCGTGCTCAAGAAGTACGACCCGTCGTTCATCAAGAAGTACGACCTGTCCAGCCTCAAGGCGCTGTTCCTGGCTGGTGAGCCGCTGGACGAACCGACCGCTCAATGGATTGCCGGCGAGCTGGGCAAGCCCATCGTCGACAACTACTGGCAGACCGAAACCGGCTGGCCGATCCTGGCCATCTGCAATGGGGTGGAGCCGGCGCCGAGCAAGTTCGGCTCGCCCGGCAAGGCGGTGTACGGCTACAACGTCAAGCTGCTCGACGACCAGACCGGCGCCGAGCTGCAGGGCGGGAACCAGAAGGGCGTGGTCGCGGTGGAGGGCCCGCTGCCGCCCGGCTGCATGCAGACCATCTGGGGGGACGACGCCCGTTTCGTCAAGACCTACTGGTCCAGCGTGCCCGGCAAGGTGGTCTACAGCACCTTCGACTGGGGCATCCGCGATGAAGACGGCTACTACTTCATCCTGGGCCGCACCGACGACGTGATCAACGTCGCCGGGCACCGCCTGGGCACCCGCGAGATCGAAGAAAGCATCGCCAGCCACCCCAAGGTCGCCGAAGTGGCGGTGGTCGGCGTGGCCGATCAGCTCAAGGGTCAGGTCGCGACGGCGTTTGCCGTGCTCAAGGACGCTTCGCTGCTGGGTGATGCCGATGCCGTGCTCAAGCTCGAAGGCGAGGTGATGAAGCTGGTGGACGAGCAGCTGGGGGCGGTGGCGCGCCCGGCGCGGGTTCGGTTCGTCAACGTGCTGCCCAAGACGCGTTCGGGCAAGCTGCTGCGCCGGGCCATCCAGGCGGTGTGCGAGGGCCGCGACCCGGGTGACCTGACCACCATGGACGACCCCGCCGCGCTGCAGCAGATCAAGGACCTGCAGGCCTGAGCCGCCGGTTCTGGTGCAGGGCCCGGAGCGTCGTGGCGGTGCTCCGGGCCTTTTTTGTGGGGCGTTGCGGTCGCAAAGGCGCCAAAAACCCGTGGGCACGGTCGGACTTTGTGCGTATCATGCATGCTTATATAGACAAACTAAGGCTACGCTGAACAAGTCCAGAAGTGACGCGAGGCATGCATGATCGAGGCA
>CAYRWN010000084.1:0-4633 GCA_964428045.1 uncultured Hydrogenophaga sp.
CACGATCGTGCTCAACCACAGCAGGTCATTCAAGATGGGTTCGCCGGCCGCTTACAGTGCAGCTCCAGAAGTACGTGGTCTTCTTCATTGGTACGTAGATATTTACTGCACAGTAAATATCGGCTCATGCGTCTCGGCGTCCCGCCGCCGGGATCGCGGGCTGCGCCCCGGGCTTCGTGCCGAATCCCGGCCATCCGGCTTTGATCCCTGACGTCTCCGCGGCGTTGCCGCTGCGCGCTCCGCTTGCCGTGGCTGTTGTGGTGTGCGGGGGTGGCGGTCTTGCTGTGCCCTTTCAACCTACCACGCCGTTCTCGCCGTCAAGGGCTGCGCGTGCCTTGCACGCTGGCGACCTGGCGGCCGTCTCTGGCTGCGCCTTCGACCCCTGACTGCTTGCGCTGCGGCGTGGGTGGCCGGTTCCGGGCAATCCCGCCCGATTCCGAACCGGAGCCGATCATGTCGCAGCTGTCTTCCCTGTCGTTCTCGTCTTCCATCGATTCCTTTCTGCTCGTTCGAGATGTCGCGGGCAGCTACCGGCCTGCCGAGCCGGCTGAGGTGCTGCAGGCCGCGCTGCGGGTGCTCGCAGGTCAGTTGCGCGGCACCGAGATGCTGTCGTCGCCCCAAGCCGTGCGCGACTTCCTGCGCATCAAGCTGGGCACGCTGGAGCACGAGGTGTTCGCGGTGATCCACCTGGACGCCCAACACCGGGTCATCGAGTACGTTGAGATGTTCCGCGGCACCGTGACCCAGACGTCGGTCTATCCGCGTGAGGTGGTCAAAGAAGCCATGACACACAACACGGCGGCCATCGTCCTGGTCCACAACCATCCGTCGGGCGTGGCCGAGCCCTCGCGGGCCGATGAGCATCTGACCCAGACCCTCAAGAGCGCGCTGTCGCTGGTGGACGTGCGGGTCATCGATCACCTGATCGTGTCCGGGCCGACGATCCTGTCCTTTGCAGAGCGTGGGCTGATCTGAACCCGCGCAACCGGGGGCCACACCGGCTCCCGGTTTTCGTTTCCTGCCCAACAGCGTGCCACCGCACAGTGGCACGAGCACTTCATGGCTTCGAGGCCGGAGACGGTGCTCCCCGTTTGCCTCGGACGAACATCCGCATCGAGCCAGCTACGCTGGAGAACGCTTGGCTGGGTTGATGACGCGATGCATCCGAACGAGGATCGAACGCTGTTCCCGTCACCCCGCTTTGACGCGGGTTTCGGAGAGCGAGCGCACGTCGTCAACCCATTTCCCAGTTCCATGAATCACCAAGGCATCAGTGAAATTTCCTTTGAAGAAACCTACAGCGTGCCGCCCGAACAGACAGCCCGGGCGCTGTTTTCTCGGCTCCCTCATGGGAGCGACTATGCGCAGAGGCTGATCGAATGCCTGGCGACCGGGTATCTGGTCGCCGTGGTCGAATCCATCTGCATCCGCGAGATGCAACGGCACGTGGATGCCATCTCGGAGGTCGTGGTGGGCCGGACGATCGAGCTGGAGCACAAGGGGCCGATCCCGCCCGGATCGACCCTGAAGCTACGAGGATGGGTTGAACGCCTGGGGCAGCGAAGCGCGAGGTTCTGCATTCAGGCATCCGACGACCACGAATTGGTTTGCGAAGGCTCCGTCATTCTGGTGGTAGCTCCCCGAGAGTCTCTGGAGTCGCGCATAGCCGTAAAAGTGGGGGCGCTCGCGACGAAATCAGATGACGACATGGTTGAGGATGCTTGCGGCCTGTGTGTGGCGCCGGAGTCGTTCCGTCGTCGGGAATCGCAGGTTTACTAAACGCGCTCCGCCCCATCGGAGCATCTGGGCAGTGTGTGGGGCTGGCTTGCTGTTGCACCCAGCGTGCCACGCCGTTCTCGCCGTCAAGGTCGGCGCGCATCGGTGATGCGCTGGCGGCCTGGGCGGCCGTCTACGAACCTTGACCGCTGCGCTGCGGCGTGACCCAGAGGCTGCGGGCAATCCCGCCCGGTATTCCTTCTGGAGTTCACCATGAACGCACTCATCACCGACGAACAGCGCGTGCTGCTGCTGGCCAATGGCCGCGAAACGCTGCATGCGCATTCCACTGATGGCGGACAGTGATTCCATTCCCATCGCGGACAGCGTTCCATGCGATGTCGGACACGTTGCGGTGGTGTCCTGAGTGACGGGGTGAATCGTAGCCGAAGTGTCCGCCATCAGCGTGGAACGGCGGTCGGCATGTATGTTCAGGCGGCCTTGGCGAGCTTTCTCATCGACTCGCCCTTGAGAGCCACCTTGTGCGAGCCGTGCACTATGCGGTCCAGGATGGCGTCGGCCAGCGTGGGTTCGCCCAGCCAGGCGTGCCAGGCCGTCACCGGCAACTGGCTGGTGATGAGCGTCGAGCGGGTGCCCACCCGGTCATCGAGCAACTCCAGCAAGTCGTTGCGCTCATGGGCGGCAATCGGCGCGATGCCGAAGTCATCCAGGATGAGCAGGTCCAGTCGGGCCAGCTGCGCCAGGCGCTTGCCAAAGCTGCCATCGCCATGGGCCACATGCAGTTCCTCCAGCAGCCGTGGTGCACGGGCGTAAAGCACAGAGAACCCCAGACGTGCGGCCTGCTGCCCCAGCGCACACGCCAGCCAGGTCTTGCCGCAACCGGTGGCCCCGGTGAGCAGCACGTTGTGGCCATGGCGCAGCCAGTCCCCGCCGGCCAGGCTGGTGATGACTTCGCGGCTCAGGCCCCGGCTGGCGCGCCAGTCGATGTCCTCCAGGCACGCACTGGAGACCTTCAGGCGAGCGGTCTTGAGCAGGCGCTGCAGGCGCTTGCTGTCGCGCCAGTCCACCTCACGCTGCACCAGCAGCGCCAGGCGTTGTTCGAAGGTGAGCTCGCTGGCGGCAATGTGGATGGCGGCGTCGTTCAAGGCAGCCACCATGCCGTCCAGGCGCAGGGCGCGCAGTTGGTTGAGGGTGTGTTCGTTGAGCATGGTTGTACTTTCTTTGTTTCGCTTCGGTGTTCTGGTGTCTCAGTGGTAATAGCCTGGCCCGCGCACGTTCTCGTGCAGCGGCAGGCTGGCCTGCACGGGCATGGGTCCGTCCAGCGGTCGCTGGTCCAGCCCGCAGCTCAGGATGGAGGCGACACTTTTGTAGGACGGCGAGCGAATCGACTGCGCCCGGGCACAGGCCGCCTCCAGTCGCTCAACGCCGTACTCACGCCCCAGACGCATGAGCCCCAGGCAGGAGCGGTAACCCTGCTCGGGGTGGGCACGGTGCTCCATCTGCCAGCGCACCACGGCGGCGGTGGCCGCACCTACCCGCTCGCCCCAGGCGATGAGCTTGGCCGGTGTCCACTGCAGGTGTGCCCGGTGCGCTGCCGGCATGTGCTCTGGGGTTGTGGTGTGAGCGCCTTTGCGGTGATTCAGGGTGTGCGCGGCCACCCGCTTGCTGGCGTGCAGCACTTCCACCGTGGTGGCGGTGATGCGCAGCTCCACCATCTGGCCGACCAGGGCGTGGGGCACCGAGTAGTAGTGGCCATCGAGTTCGACGTGGTAGTCGATGTTGACGCGGGCGGGTTTGAAGCGGGCGATGGGCATGCGCGTGGCCGGCAGGGCGCGCAGGGCTGGCCGGTCGAGTTCGGCAAAGGCGCTGGCGCGGTTGCCGGGGAGCTTCTTGAACGCGCGCTGGTTCAAGTCCACCAGCAAGGCGGCCATTGAACGGTTGAGCTCGCCCAGGCTGAAGAAGCTCTGGTGGCGCAGCCTCGCCAGAATCCAGCGCTCGACCACCTGTACGCCTACCTCCACCTTGGGTTTGTCGCGTGGCTTGGCCGGGCGAGCCGGCATGACGGCCAGGCTGTAGTGCGCCGAGAGTTCTTCGAGCAGGCGGTGCGCGGTGGGCTCGTAGCGGTCGGGTCGGGCCATGAGGGCGCGCGGCTGGTCGGGCACCAGCAGGCGGGGCACGCCGCCGATGAACTCCAGCGTGGCGATGATGCTGGCCGTCCAGTCGGCGGCCTTCTGGCTGGCCGTGGCACAGGCGTAGGTGTAGTTCGATGCGCCCAGCACCGCCACGAAGACCTGGGCCTGGCGTATCTCGCCCGTGCTGGCATCCACGACGGGGACCGTCTGGCCGGCGTAGTCCACGAAGAGCTTGTCACCGGCCTCGTGGGTCTGGCGCATGGAGCGCTGCAGGCGCCGGGCCCAGGCCTTGTACTTCTCGCAGAAGGCGCTGTACTTGTACGCCTGACCTTCGTGCTGTTGCTGGTACTCCTCCCACAACAGTTGCAGGGTCACGCCGGGGCGGCGCAGCTCGCGGTGGATGTGGGCGCAGTCTGGCTCCAGGTGGCGGGACTCGCGCGCCACAGGGGGCCGGTACAACCGGGCTTGGAGTTCGTCGTCGCTCAAGGTCTGGGCCAGCGCCCAGTCCACGCCCGCCACGCGCGCGTAGCTGGCGATTTCGCTGACCGTGGATTTGGAGATGCCAAGCGCCGCACCGATTTGGCGGGTGCTCAAGGACCCGCCGTGCAGCAGTTGCAGTGTGTGTCGTAGTTTGCTCATGGTGACCCTGGGTGTGGGCATCGCTGGCTCCGGTCGAAAAACCGGTCAGCGTATGCCGCGTTCGGGTCACTCGAGCCTGTCCGGAATTTTGTGTGCGAGGCATAGCATGATCAGAAGGAGCATGT
>CAYRWN010000085.1:0-4633 GCA_964428045.1 uncultured Hydrogenophaga sp.
CGGGTGTCCGAGCGGCTCACGAGGCCTACCTTCAGGGTGCACGGGGGCACTATGAGACCATGCTGCCTTCCGTGCTGGCCGCCTGCGGCTTGCGCATCCGGGACCTCAACGAGATCACCCACCCCGTCTACACGGGCAGCAACCGTTGGTACACGAAACAACGACGGGACAGGACGGGACAGCTCAAGCGCAGTTCGATGCGCTTTCGGCCCAACCGGCTCGTGCCGGGCCTCAGGCCCTACACGCTCTACCACCCGATCAAATACGGCTGGCGGGAATTGCTGGGCATGGCCTGGTCCGGATGGAGAGACAGACGTCCGGACTGACCGCAGGCGCCCGCACGCACCCCGGTGAGGGTGCGCTAAACTGCTCCTCCTTGCATCGGGGCATTCGAGCAACCGGTGCACCACCTGCGTCGTCCAGAGGTCTCATGCAACCGGTCAATGTCTTGTGCATCAAGTGGGGCAAAAAATACGGCCCCGACTATGTCAACCGCTTGCACAACATGGTGCGCCGGCACCTGCACCGGCCGTTCCGCTTCGTCTGTCTGACCGACGATCCGCAAGGTATCGACGCCGGCATCGAGGTCAAGCCGATTCCCCCGGTGGGGTTTGACGAGTTCGACCAGCGCAAGCCCTGGACCTTCGCCCACGGCTGGCTCAAGCTGACCAGCTTTGCCAACCCGCTGCACGACCTGCAGGGCAGGACACTGTTCCTCGATCTGGACATCGTCATCGTCGACAGCCTGGACCCCTTCTTCGATCAGACCGGCGAATTCGTGGTGATCAAGGAATGGGACAAGAGCGACGGGACCGGCAACACCTCGGTCTATCTGTTCACCATCGGCGCCCATGCCGATGCGCTCGATCACCTGAAGAACGGCTACCCCCAGTCCATCGAAGAGGTGCGCAACGAGCAGGAGTTCATCACCGGCTATCTGGGGCGCCAGGGCAAGGTGAGCTACTGGCCCGACGAATGGTGCCGCAGCTTCAAGCGCCACTGCATGCGCCGCGGCCTGATGAGCTGGTTTGCGCCGCCGGTCATCCCGCCGGGCGCCCGCGTGATTGCGTTCCACGGCAAACCCAACCCGCCCGACGCCATTGCCGGGGTCAGCGGCAAGTGGTACCGGCGCGTGCTGCCCACCGCATGGGTCGCAGAACACTGGCGCTGACGCCGGCCCACCGCGTCTACCGGCTGCTGGCGAGCTTGCTGTGGCCGTTGGCGATGGCCTGGCTGTGGTGGCGCGGTCGGCGGGAGCCGCTGTATGCCCAGAACCTGCGCGAGCGGCTGGGGTACTGCGACGCTCCGGCCGAGGCCGTCAGCGGCATCCTGATCCATGCCGCCTCGGTCGGCGAGGTTCAGGCCGCGCGACCTCTGATCGCCGCCTTGCGACAAGACTGGCCGACCCACAGTCTGACCGTCAGCACGGTCACGCCCACAGGCATGCAGACCTTGCGTGATCGGTTTGGGTCGGGAGTCCGCCATACCTACGTGCCGCTGGACACCGCAGGCGCCACGGCCCGCTTTCTGGACCGGCTGCGCCCGAGACTGCTGGTGCTGATGGAGCGGGAAATCTGGCCCGAGCTGCTGTGGCAATGCACGCTGCGCTGCATACCGGTGGTGGTGGTCAATGCACGCCTGAGCGAGCGCTCGGCACGCAGCTACCGGCGATGGCACCGGCTGTTCGGGCCGGTCTGGCCCCGACTGTCGCTGGTGCTGGCCGCAGACGCCGACAGCGCCGCCCGTTACGCCGGGCTGGGCGTGCCTGCGGAGCGCTGCCTCAACCTGGGCAACCTGAAGTTCGATCTGGCCCTCGATACCGACACACTTGCCGGAGACCGTGAGGTCAGCCTGGCCGGGCGACAGGTGGTGGTGGCGGGCAGCACCCATGCAGCGGATGAAGAGGCCCTGATGGCCATCTGGCCGTCCTTGTGGCAAGCATGTCCAAGCCTGCTGCTGGTGCTGGTGCCGCGACACCCGCAGCGCTTTGACGACGTGGCCCGGCAGTTGGAACGCAGCGGCCTGCCTTTTGTGCGCCGCAGCCTCGGACAGCAAGCCACCAGCGAGACGGCCGTGTGGCTGGGCGACACCATGGGCGAGCTGCTGAACTGGTACCGCCAGGCCGACCTGTGTTTCATCGGTGGCAGCCTGGCGCCGATAGGTGGCCACAACCCGCTGGAAGCCATGGCCTTCGGCAAGCCGGTGCTGTTCGGCCCTCACACGCAGAACTTCGAGCCGCTCTATGAAACCATCGCGGCATCCGGCGCAGGCGTGCGCGTGCCCGATGCCGGTGCACTGACCGATCAGGTCCGCCGGGCCTGCCGCGATGCCGCCCCTTTCCTCAACATGGGCTGCCATGGCCAAGCCCTGGTGCGGCAGCACCAAGGTGCCACCCGGAGAACGCTGGATGCCATGGCGCCTCTGCAGGCAGGCCATGTGCCGGACGCCCTGGGCCCGATCCGCGAGACAGCAACTGGCGGTGTTCACATCTGGTTCGACCCGGTTCTTGCACCTGGGCTGCAGAGCGCAGACTTCGACCCAGCGAGGAATGCTTCACGCGGACAACCGATGGCGACCGGCAGCGGCCGGGGGCAGGTGCACGTGATCGGACTCGGTGACACGTCCGTGGTGCTGCGCCACTACCGGCGCGGCGGCCTCATGGCCCGACTCAGCCGGGACCGCTTTTTCGGAAGCGACCTTTGGCGCAGCCGTGCCATGCGCGAGTTCCTGCTGCTGCGCCTGATGCGTTCTTGGGGACTGCCGGTGCCGGTCCCTGTGGCGGCACGCTGTGTCTCGGTCGGCTGGACCTACCGTGCCGACATCATGGTCCAGACCATCCCGAGGGCCCTCAATCTGGTGCAATGCCTGGCCTGCGGGCCCTTGGCGCCGACTTCCTGGATAGCGTTCGGCCAGGCCATTCGCCGCCTGCACGACCACCAAGTGTTCCACGCCGACCTCAATGCCCACAACGTGCTGCTGGACGATGCCGGAAAGGCATGGATCGTGGACTTCGACAAGTGCGAGCTGCGTCCAGGCGAAGACTGGAAACAGGCCAACCTGCAACGCCTGCTCAGGTCCTTGCGCAAGGAGAAGGACAAGCAGACCGCCCTGCACTGGGACGATGCCGACTGGCAGCAACTGCTGACCGCCTATGCACAGGACCCGCAGTGCGCAGCACGCAGAGTTGTCCAATGAGCACGACTCCCTGGCTCAGTGTCCTGATTCCGATGTACAACGTCCGGGATTACCTGAGCGCCTGTATCGACTCCGTCATGGCTCAATGGGAGCCCGGCATCGAGGTGGTGCTGCTCGACGATGCGTCCACCGACGACACGCTGACCGTGGCACGTGCCGCCTGCCTGCGCCACGAAGGCCGGCTGCGGATGGTGCGACACGGGCACAACCGGGGCATCTCAGCCGCACGCAACACCCTGCTTGAGCACGCGCGCGGTGCGTACGTGTGGTTTCTGGACTCGGACGATCTGTTGATGCCCGACGCCATACCTTCGCTGCGCACCTGCATCGAATCAAACCGGCCCGATCTGGTGCTGTGCGACTATCGCCAGTTTCGCCAGGGTGGCTCGCTCACGCGGCGCCTCAAAGACCGGCGCCGGGTGACGACATTCACAGGCCCGAGCCGCCGCGTGGAAACCGACCGCGAGTCGCTGATACTGCATCTGATCCGCGCGGAACAGTTTCATGCCTGGTCCAAAGTCGCTCGTCGGGAGGCATGGGCAAAGGCACCGTTTCCAGAAGGTCGAACGATTGAGGACATGGCGGTGATACCCTCGCTGGTCGATGCCTGCAATCGCTGGATACACCTGCCCGAAGCCTGGGTCGGGTACCGCATCCGGGCAAACAGCCTGGTCAAGACAAAAACGGCATCGATGCAGACGGATCTGATCCGATCCGTGCACGAACTTCATGCAGGGGTGGTGAAGTGGCCTGGCTACCAAACCCAGGGAGCTTTGCATCGCGCCTTCAATCGGTTCAGTCTGCACTACATCGGAACGGTTGCTGCCTGGCAGCACGAAGCGGGTTGTGACCAGCCTTTATTGGTGGACATG
This sequence comes from uncultured Hydrogenophaga sp., assembly GCA_964428045.1. Lineage (GTDB taxonomy): Bacteria > Pseudomonadota > Gammaproteobacteria > Burkholderiales > Burkholderiaceae_C > Hydrogenophaga. Next base: position 4,068 of record CAYRWN010000085.1, read on the forward strand.
CCGGCGATTTTGGGCGACCTGTTTCCTCAAGGGGTCGCTCAGGCCCTTGAACAGGCCCGAGGCTGGAGCTAGCGCCATTCGGTGACACGCCTTCGCAAACGATACGCGCGCGTCGGCTGGCTGACCTGAGCCGGCGGGCACCGATACGACTGCACCATACGGTAAAGTCGGCTCCCAGGCAACTGAAGACAGGCAGAGAGGAAAAGGTGAACCCCAACAACGAGCCATGGCTGAGTGTTCTCATACCGATGTACAACGTGGGTGCGTATCTGCCCGAATGCATCGAATCCGTGATGTCGCAGTGGAAGCCCGGTGTGGAAGTATTGTTGCTGGACGACGCATCCACCGACGACACGCTTGCCCAAGCCGAGGTCGCTCTGCATCGCTTCGGTGATCGACTCCAGCTCCTTCAGCACGAACGCAACCGCGGCCTGTCGGCGGCGCGCAACAGTCTGTTGCTTCAAGCCAGGGGGTCTCATGTCTGGTTCCTGGACTCTGATGATCGATTGCAATCTGGTGCCTTGGCATCTCTGAAGTGCGTCCTGGATGCGCAGTCACCCGATCTG
>CAYRWN010000086.1:0-4037 GCA_964428045.1 uncultured Hydrogenophaga sp.
ATGCTCCTTCTGATCATGCTATGCCTCGCACACAAAATTCCGGACAGGCTCGCACGGCCCGGGTGGGCCGCGTCGCGGTGGGCGCAGTGGACCTGTGAATGCCGCCGCAACGGTGCCAGAATCCGGCCACTTGACCCCGCGCCGCCGTCGCGCTTACGGAGCTCCCATGGCCTACAACGACTTCCGCATGGACAACCAGTGGTTGCCCTTCACGCCCAACCGCGCCTTCCAGAAAGATCCGCGGGTCTTCGTCGGCGCCGACGGCATGCACTTCACCACGCACGACGGCCGCCAGGTCATCGACGGCATCTCCAGCCTGTGGTGCGTGGGCGCAGGGCACAACCGCAAGGCCATCAACGAGGCGATCAAGACCCAGCTGGACACGCTGGACTACGCGACCGCTTTCAGCGTCAGCAACGACAAGGCCTTCCGCGCGGCCGAGATGATCGCGACCCTGGCGCCCGGTGACCTGAACAAGGTGCTGTTCTGCAACTCCGGCTCGGAAGCGGCCGACACCTCGCTGAAGGTCGCGCTGGCCTACCACCGCGCGCGCGGCGAAGGCCACCGCAACCTCTTCATCGGCCGCGAGCGCGGCTACCACGGCGTCAACTTCGGCGGCATGAGCGTGGGTGGCATTCCGGCCAACCGCAAGGTCTACGGCAGCGCGCTGCTGCCGCGCGTGGACCACCTGCGCTTCATCCACGACCCGGTGAACCACGCCTACATCCACAACCGGGAACCGGTGTGGAACGAGGACATCCTGCTGGAGCTGGAAAACCGCATCCTGCCGCTGCACGACCCGAGCAACGTCGCGGCCGTGATCGTTGAGCCGGTGGCCGGCAGCGCGGGCTGGTACATCCCGCCCCAGGGTTACCTCAAGCGGTTGCGCGAGATCTGCGACAGGCACGGCATCCTGCTGATCTTCGACGAGGTCATCACCGGTTTCGGCCGCCTGGGCACGCCGTTCGGCGCCGACTTCTACGGCGTGGTGCCCGACATGCTGAACTTCGCCAAGGCGGTCACCAACGGCGTGATCCCCATGGGCGGCGTGGTCTGCAGCGACCGCATCTACGACGCCATGATGGGTGCCCACGGCAGCGCGCCGGAACACGCCATCGAGTTCTTCCACGGCTACACCTATTCGGGCCACCCGGTGGCCTGCGCGGCGGCCATCGCCACGCTGGACCTGTTCCGCGAAGAACAGCTGTTCGAACGTGCCGGCCAGATGGGGCCGGTGCTGGGCGACGCCATGCACAGCGCGCTCAAGGGCCTGCCCAACGTGGTCAGCATCCGCAGCCTGGGGCTGGCGGCGGCGGTGGAATTGGCCTCTGTGCCCGGCTTGCCGGGCAAGCGCGCCTACGACATCTTCCTGGACTGCTACCACCGCGGCGTGCTGGTGCGCAACGCGGGCGAGAACCTGGTGTTCGCGCCGCCCTACATCGTGGAGAAGGCCCAGATCGAGACCATGGTCGGCGTGCTGGCCGACGCGATCAGGCGCCACGCCTGAGCCGTCACGGGGTTTTGCGCATCTGTTGAAGGAACTCGGCGCAATGGTCGCGGGCGGGTGCCGGGGCTGTGCGCCAGACCCGGTCGGCTGCACGCGATCCGGCCGCGGTCTCGCCCGCCGATCCGGCCAGCGACACCACCACCCGCAAGGCTTGTCCCGCCGGCAGGTGTTGCGGCACCCCCAGATCGTGCCGTACATGTTCGTTGCCCGCCACCAGCAGCACCGTCTGACCGGGCTGCAAGGCCTCCTGCGCGGTCTGCGCCAGGGTGCGGTCGCGCGCCAGCTGGATGCGCGTCATGGGGGCAATCTGCGACTCGGGCAGCAGGCCGCAGTGCCCGGTGCGGATGTTTTCGCGCTGCTGCTGCAAGGCATCGGCCGGCAGGCTGGCGTCCAGCCGGGTGTCGGCCATGGCGCTGCGCATCTGGGTGCGCGGCAGGTTGCCCCCCAGCACCGGCACACCGGCCCGCACGGCGTCCATCACCAGCGGGCCGTACACGGCCCAGGCCCAGCCGCCGCCGTTGCGTTCTCCGGTCCAGTCCAGCGTCGCACGCACGCGGGCCTCGCCGACATCGGAGGGCAGGCCGGTGGTCTGCTGACCGCGCTCGGCCATTTCGATCACCACCGCCGCCAGCTGGCCCCTGGCCAGCAGCGCGCGCGCGGTCTGGCGCTGCAGGCGCTGGTGGTCGGGGGCGTCGTGCTGTTCGCCCAGCAGCAGCAAGGGCGTAGGCAGCAGGCCTTCCAGGTCCGGCCCCGGCGCCGGTGCTGCGCAGCCCGACAGCAGCAGGGCGACCCAGGTCAGCCTCACGACAACCCGTCGACGGTTCATGGGCGGATACTACCTGCCCCGACAAAGCCCTTGTGCCCGCCCCGCTGTGATCCCGCCTGCTGACCCACGCCCCCGGGGCCTGCCTGTTGCGGTCCAGGTCTGCATGACCTTGTTGCTGGCCTACGGCGCCGCCCGTCTGTGTGTCTGGCTGGACACACCGATTCCCTGGATGATCGGGCCGCTGTGGGCCACGTCGGCCGCGTCCCTGCTGGGAGCACCGACGGCGAGCCCGGTCCTGTTGCGCAACGCCGGTCAATGGGTCATCGGCTGCGCGCTGGGGCTGTACTTCACCCCTGCGGTGGGTGCCCTGGTGGTGGGGCTGTGGTGGGCCATTGCATTGGCCATCGTCTGGGCGCTGGGCCTCGGGCTGGGTTTCGGCGCATGGTTGCGCCATATGCACACCGGGCGTCTGGCCGGGGTTTCCGCGCATCAGCTGCGCACCACCACCTATTTTTCCGGTGCCATCGGGGGTGCGTCCGAAATGACGCTGATCGCCGAGCGCCACGGCGCACGCACCGACCTGGTCGCGGCCGCACACAGTCTTCGGCTGTTGCTGGTCACCGTGACCGTTCCGTTCGCCATGCTCGCCTGGGGCGTCAGCGGTCTGGACGCCAGCCTGTCCGCGTCGCGCGAGGTGCATCTGCCGTCGCTGGCCTTGCTCGGTGCGCTGTGCCTGGCCGGGGGGGTGCTCATGCGCTGGCTGGGACGGGCCAACCCCTGGTTCATGGGTTCCCTGCTGGTCACCATGGCCATCACGCTCACCGGCAACACCCTGTCGGCCTTGCCCGGCTGGCTCACCGAGAGCGCGCAGCTGGTGATTGGCGTGAGCCTGGGGGTGCGCTTCACGCCCGCTTTCGTCCACACGGCGCCGCGCTGGCTGGTGTCGGTGGCGCTGGCCACGGTGGTCATGATGGTGGCCTGCGCGGGTTTCGGCTGGCTGCTGGCCAGCCTGACCGGTCTGCACCCGGCCACTCTGGTGCTGGGTACCTCGCCCGGGGGCATCGCCGAAATGGCCATCACCGCCAAGGTGCTGCAGCTGGGCGTGCCCATCGTGACCGCCTTCCAGGTCTGCCGCCTGGTGGCGGTGCTGGTCCTGGCCGAGCCCCTGTTCCGCTGGTGGGTGGCCCGAAGCGCTGCAGCCCGGAGATGACGAAGCCCGGCCAGAGCCGGGCTGTTGGAAGGAGGGGGAGCTGTCAAGGGTGCGGCGTAACCGGCTCTGCCGGGGGCCGCCAGCGTCCCCGGAGTGTGACGCGCCGCAGGCGCGGCGCGGGGGGACCCATTCAATGCATCACGACAGGCATCTGGGCCAGCGAGGCATAACCTTCCAGGGTGTCTTCCACCTCCTCCTGCGAAGGGGTGTTTTGTTGCCAGGCCGATATCTGGATCTGGAACATTTCGGCCCACGACCCGTCCAGGTAAACCTCTTTGCCGGAGCGCTTGTCCACGATCTCGAAGCCGTGGCGCGGCATCTGCGGGCCTTGGTCGGTCGCCGCCTCGCCGTCGGCAGGCGCGTTGGCCAGGATGTGGACCACCGCAAAGGCGTCGGAGTCGTAGAGCATGTGCATGGTTTCAGTATCCTTCAAAACAAGAAACCGGTGTTCCTGTGTCGGTTATATCGGCAAACGTCGGTGCTTCTTCAGCCCCGTGCGGCTTTAGGGCTACGCTGAACAAGTAGCCAAATCGAGTGACCCGGCGTGCCAAAGG
>CAYRWN010000087.1:0-1587 GCA_964428045.1 uncultured Hydrogenophaga sp.
GCCCTGCACCGCCACACTGCTGGCGCTGGCCGCCAGCTCGCTGGCGGCGCGCGCGCTTTCGGCGTTCTGCCGGGCGGTGTGGCCCAGCGTCACCGCGATGGTTTTGGTCGCTTCCAGGGCTGCGGCCTGCCGTTCGGTGCGGCCGGAGAGGTCTTCGTTGCCATGGGCAATTTCGGTGCTGGTGGTGGCTACGGTCTGTGCGCTCTGGCGCACGTCCGCCACCACGCGCGCGAGGGAGACCTGCATGTCCCACAGCGCCGCCAGCAAGGGCGAGAACTCGTCGCGGCGGTCATCGCGCAGGTCGGTGCTGAGGTCGCCGTCGCGCACCCGCTCGGCGGCGTCCTGTGCCAGCGCCACGCGGTGGCGCAACGGGCTCCCCACCCAGACCGAGGAAGCCAGCAAGCTGCTGACGATCACGGCCACCAGCGCCATCAGGGCGGTGGAGGTGGCATCGATGGTGCTCTGGATGCTCTGGATGTCGGCCGCCAGCGCCTGTTGCTGGTAGGTGACACCCTCGTCCAGCACCTGCAGCAACCGGTTGCGGGCGGGAATGGTCTCGTCCACCAGATAGGCGATGGCGGCCGGATTGTCGCCGGCGACAACCAGCGCCACGTTCTTCTCGGCGGTTCTCCAGAAGGCATTCATCAGCGGTGGCAGCTGGGCGAACTGGGCCTTGCCCTTGTCGGTTTGAAGCTCCGCCTCGTACCGCTTCATCAGGTCGCCGATCAGCTGTTGCTTGGTCCCGATGTCGGCCAGGGCGGCATCCCGCTCTTGCGGTGTGCGTGCCAGCATGGCATGACGCAGCTGCAGAGATGACCGGGTGATGGCCAGTTCCAGGTCGGAGATGGCGCCCAGCTGCGGCACGCGAACCTTTTCGGTTTGTTCTGCCTTGGCGCTCACGTCGTCCAGACTCGCATAGGCGAACATGGCCAGCGCTGTCAGCGCCAGCGATACGGCGATGCTCAGCGCGTACAAGCGACGTGCGATGCCAAAAACCGGTTTGTTGGTCTTCATAGGTCTTCCATAGCGATGGGCGTCACGGGCCACCCCACCCACAGGGACGCCCGCCCCGGGGTGTGGCGATCAGCGCACAGCGCCCCATGGGCGCGCGGACAACTGCGATCATCGAAACAACTATCGGCGCAACGGCCAGACTCTGTAGTCCGGAAAAATGGGGGCTTTCCACCCTTGCTCCGGCCTTGTTTCCTTTCGCAGCCCGGGGCGACCCTGCGCGTGGGGACTGCTCAGAGGGTCAGAGGAAATGGGGCATGCCCGAAGGGGCATCCCCAAGCGCCGCCGGCCAGGCGCAAGGCACAGCCGTGGCCCGGGCTGCGGCGCGCATGGGCAACGCTGCAGCATGCACCGGCTGCATGGACACCTGCCGGGCGCTGGCCCGGCTGGAGGCGGGCGAAGAGGTTCATGGAGGGCCCACTGGGTGGGACCGGTGCGCGACCTTTCAGCGCGCGTCTGCGCCGCAGAGTCTGAAGGCGGATACGACCTGCACCATCTGCTGGGCCTGCTGCTTGAGGCCCGCCGCCGCCGCTGCGCTTTGCTCCACCAGGGCCGCGTTCTGCTGCGTGGCCTGGT